>DATKPA010000082.1:0-14038 GCA_035524355.1 Phycisphaerae bacterium
GGGGAGGGGGGGGGGGACGGCCGCCTAAAGGCGGAACTCCAACGGAACATGTTCGCCCATGCGGACTTTCTTGTGGTACACTGGAGCAACGTTCGTGAACGTGGGGCGTGACGAGAACGTCTTGCTCTCCGCGTCATGGAGGATGCGACCGTGGCTGAAACCGCTCGACCTTTGCAGGACCTGCCTGAGCCCGATAAGACGGGGGGCGGGGCGATACGCCGCGTGCCCTCCCATGTACCCGCAAATCTTCCGATTATTTTGAATGCTCAGCAGTTGGCCGCGCAGGAGAGTGCGGGGCTGGCGAACTCGTCGCTGCGTTATGTCCAACCTCCCACCCCGGCTGCGGAGAAGAAAGCATCGCGGAAGGACAATGGCGTGCTGCGCGGGATCAAGGACCTGCAGCAGCTGCAGAAGCAGACGATTGCGGTGCTCGAGTCGGTAAAGTCGAATCTGGATGAGATTCAGCAGGTGCTGCGTTCGCCGGAAGCGACGCGGGGGCTGGAGAAATTACAGAATGCGGCGACGCTGCTGTCGAAGGGGTTCGCGCGCGATGCCGTGGAACAGGCGGATGGGGCGGTGGGGCTGCTGCCGGCGAATCCGGAGGCGCATCTGCTTCTGGCATTGAGCCTGGCGGCGGATCAGCAGTTTGATCACGCGCTGAATACCGCTCGGAAAGGCCTGGCCCTCTTCGATCGGCGGACGCATCCACTGGCGATTGAGGCGGGGCTTCTGCATGCGCTGGCGGCGCTCGGGTGCGGGCCGGAAGCGGTGGAACGGTGGATAACGATCATCGACGCCCTGCCGGTGCCGGTGCTGCTGGAACATATTGGCCGCATTGCCGCCTGTTATCCCGCCGACGCACCGGAGGATCAGCTCGACGAGATGCTGACCCGCCGGCTGACGCGCGAACGGGTGGAAGGGCGCAGGGAGCGGCGCTCGAAGCGGCGGAGCAAGCTGGTCGAAACGCGTCCCGGCGAGATTCCGGCATCGGCGCTTTTTGCCGGGCTCGATGCGTCGCATTACGCGAAACTTTCCAACACGCATCGCTCGATTCTCGGCCAGATCGCCCGCCGGCTGAACGAAACGAAGGACCCGAGCGACATCCTGCGCTTCCTGAGCGATTGCGTGATTCCGCTGGGGAACATGGGGCTCGATCGCAGTGCCGGGGCGCTGGGCCGGGCGAGCGTGAAGCGACTGCTGCGGCAGCACGCCGACGCCATGACCCTGCACCGGGCGCTGACCAAACTCGAAATGGCCGGCCCGCGCACCGGAACGAAGGACCTCGCGACGCTCCTCGACCACTGGCGGCGCGAAGGGGTGAAGATGGACCGGGCGCGACGCTGCCTGGTTCTCGCCACGGGTCTCTTCCTCGGCGGCCTCGGTTTGCTCGCCTATGTCCTCTTCGCGCTGGATGTGATCCACGGCAAACAGGTGGTGATGAACCTGTGGGGCCATCGCGTCGATGCGCTCTGGGCCGGACCTGCCGTGCTGGGCGTCGGCTGCGTGCTGGGCATCTTCGCACTGATGGGGCGGACGTGGACGGTGGCATTGCCGGAGGGGCGGCCGGCGTTGACGCTCGAGGAACTTCGGTTTGTGCGGTCTTCGGCGGTGAAGCAGTCGATCCGCTCGACGCTGAGCGTCCGCTGAAAGTAATTGTACAAATCTTCTAAATATCGCAATTGCAAGAATTAGCAGCATCACCGTCGGTACTTTTTTCTGGCTGGCGCGGGGGTGATCCTGTTATACTGGCTCCTCGGAATAAAGGGCCGACGTCAGGCAGGAACGCGCGGCGCGAGAAGAGAGAGAGGATTTCAAGATGCCGTTCGACGAACTCGAAGAGAGCAATTCGGCCGTCATTGCCGTGGAAGAGGCCCCGCCCGTTCGCAAGTCCGAACAGAAGAAGCCCCGGGGTAAAACGGACACCAAGGAAAAGAACAAGCCGCAGAAGCAGCCGAACTATCACGTAATCATCTGGAACGATGAGGAGCACACGTACGATTACGTCATCGAGCTGTTGATGGTCATCTTCGGCCACCCGTTCGAGAGGGCGTTCCAGATCACCGACGAGGTGCATCATGCCGGGAAAGGGATCGCGTTCACCTGCCACATGGAGCTGGCGGAATTGAGACGCGACCAGGTCCTCGGGGTCGGCGCCGACTGGCGGATGCCCAAGGTGTCGCACAGCTCGATCCGCGCCACGATCGAGCCTGCTCTGGAGTGACCCAGGAGCGGGTGTGGCGGAGGGGTGGGGAGATTTCTCAAAAAAAAGCTCGCGGCCGTCCGCTTCGGGGGTAGAGTGGACAATTATCCATAGTTCATCATTTCGTGGAATCGAGGGACGCAGCATTCAGGCCTGGGAGAAGCGGCGTGGAGACGGGAAAGTCGGCGCAAAAGGTGGGGGGCGGGAGCGTGCCGGCGCGGATGCTGCGACGGGCACCCGGTCTGTTGAATACCGTTGCATTTCTCTCAGCGGTCCTCGTGATCGTCCTGGTGGGGTGGCGGCAAATCCCGGACAAGCTGGAAACGGTTCGGCCCGTCAAATACGTCGGGCACGCGGATGATGCCTCGTATGCTCTCATGGGACAAAGTATTTCCGAGGGGCGCGGGATTTCCGTGCCGTACGTCAGCACGTTTTACATTCCGTATCCGCAGACGATCTATCACCGCGAGGACCACTGGCCGCCGTTCATGGGGATGTCGATCGCCCCGGTCTTTTATTTCGCGGGAAAGAGTGCGCTCAATGCCCGGCTGCCGGCGATTTTTTACGGATCCATCGGCTTGCCGCTGGCGACGGCATTTCTCACGTACGCCCTCACCCGCCGCGGATACGCCGCCATCGCCGCGGGCCTGCTGATGATGGCCAACCTCGCCATCTACGACCAGAGCCTGCGCGTCCTCTCCGACATCTCCGCCGCCATGCTCGTGGCGCTCTTCTGCGGCAGCGTCCTCCTCGCCCGCCGCCATCCCTGGCTCCACCTCCACGCCGGCGCCGCCGCCGCGATGGCCTATTATTCCAAGGGGTCCGAGCTCCTGCTCCTGACGCTCTACCCCCTCATGGCCCTCTTCTGCTGCGGCCCGCGCACCTTCGCCCGCCCCTGGCTCTACTGCGGAATCGCCACCGCCCTGCTCCTCCTCGCCCCCTTCTGGTACGGCAACTGGCGCGACTACGGAAACCCGCTCCACTCCACACAGAACTACGTCGCCGGCTTCTTCGGCTTCGAAGAATGGGACACCAAAATGTACTTCCCCTACTGGGGCAAGGATCTTCCCGACGTCTCCGACCGCTGGACCAAGTACGGCAACAATTACCGGCAGATGGCGCGCGGACAATTGGCGGAAGGCATTCAGTTGACGCTCTCGGGCGCCATGGACAACAACGGCAATGTCTGGACCGACTTCGGCGTGTGGGGATTGCGGGCCCGCGATGCCGTCCTCGGCAACAGAACGCGCTGGCCGATCTTTGGCGCCAACCCCGCGAATGCTTCCCGACCTCCCCCACAGATGAAGCCGGTTGCCCAGTGGGTTTCGCCGATCTGGGAGCTGGCGGGCGCGGGAAGCGTCGGACTGCTGCTGGCACTCGTGGCGGGTTTCCCAATTTTGCTGGGGATGGCGCTCTGGCGGCGCGTACGCAAACGGCATGCGCCGCCGGTCCCAGCACAGCAGCCGGTCGACGCGAAGAAGATCACGAACGGCTGGATGCTCGGGCCGGTGCTTTCGGTGATGCTCGTGGCAACAGCGCACCTGGTGTTCATCGCCTACCTCTGGCTGGTGACGCCGCGTTTCCTCTTTCCGGTGCTGCCGCTGGTGCTGGCGCTCGGGACGGCCGCCGCCGTATGCGCCATGGAATGGCCGCTGCGCGCGCTCTGGTGGGCAATCGATCTCGCGCTGCACCAATTCTGGCGCATGCGCGACGCTCGCCCCCAATGGTTCCGCCGCACACAGACAGTGCTCGCCAACTGGCCCGCAGTCACGACCCTCGTCGCCGCCGCGATTATCCTCTGCCGCATCACACCCGTGCATGCCTGGCAGGAAGACCTCCTCGGCCAGCGCGGCCAGCGCCGCGATTATCCCGGCCAGGTCGATAACCGCTTCGTCTCCGCCGGCGCGTGGATCGGGAAGAACTTCCCCTCCGCCATCGTCATGTGCCGCAACCCCTGGGAACTGCAGTTCTACATGGGCCCGCAGAACAAATCCGTCGGACTCCCCTACCCGCAGGAGGAGGTGAACCGCAGCGCCAATCAGATATTCGCCATCGCCCGCTACTACGGCGTCACCCACCTGCTCGTCGATGACATGCGCCCCGCCCTCGCCCCGTATTACCTCAAACGCAAGCCCGGCCTCACGCGCGTGCCCGGCTGCCCCGGCATCGCGCTCTTCGCCATCGACTGGTCCAAGATTCCGAAGATGTCCGTGGAAGAAGCCCTCGGCCGAACGCCCCTTCCGCCCACCACCCAAAAATGATCAACTGCGAATCGGGAACACGCAGCGGATCGTCGTCCCCTTGCCCACTTCCGACGTCAGCTCCACACGTCCCCCCATCGCCCCCACCGCATGCTTAACGATGGCAAGCCCCAGCCCCGTGCCCCGGTCGGCGCCGCCGCGCGAGCGATTCACCGTGTAAAACCGCTCAAACACGCGCTCCTGGTCTTCCTTCGGAATGCCGCAGCCCGAGTCCTGCACCTCCAGCACGAATTCGTTCGCTTCGGCCTCGGTCGCAAGATCCACGTCTCTCCCCTGCGAACCGTTCCCGTGCGATCCGTTGACCGCATGGTGCGCGGTGAAGTCGTGCCGCACGACGCTGCTCGCCGCCTGCAGCCGCGAACGGATCGTCACGCTTCCCTGGAAAGTCGCCTTGATCGCGTTGTCCACCAGGTTCTTCAGCGTCAGCGTGACCAGGCGCTCATCGCCGCGGAAGGTCTGCGCCTCCGGGGGAAAATCGACATGCAACTGCACCTGCTTTTCCTTCGCATTCCCCGCATACATCCCCGTGATCATGTCGCAGATCTGATGCAGATCGAGCCGGTCCATCTGCACCACCGCCCGCCCGTCCTCCGTGCGCGACAGATCGAGCAGGTCCTGCACCATCAACTGCAGCCGCAGCGCGTGGTTGTTGATGATGTCCACGCACCGCCGCGTCGTTTCCTCATCGCCGTCCCCCTCCTTGATCGTCTCCACCGCCGCGCGAATGGATGCCAGCGGGGTGCGCAATTCATGGCTCGCATTGGCCACAAAATCCGCCTTCATCTGCAGCGTCCGCGCGACCTCCGTCACGTCGCGCATCAGGAGCAGCGTTCCCTTGTAGTGCGCCCCGTTGTAAATCGTCGCCGCCGTCGCTGAGCAATGGATCGTCCGCCCCGGCGCCTGCATCGCGATCTGCGCCGACACCGGCTTGTTCGACGAAAATGCGTTCCGATACAGCGCCATCAGATCCGGATGATGAATCACCGTCTCGATGTGCTTCCCCAGCAGCGACCCCACCGGCCGATCCAGCACGCGCGACGCCGCCGGATTCGCCAGCCGGATCATGTCCATGTTGTCCGTCGCGATCGCAATCTCATTGCTCTGGTCCATCACCGCCAGCAGCGAGAGCAGGTGATCCTTGTCCTGCTGCGCCCCGCTCGACCGCTTCTCCATCTCCTCCGCCAGCATGTTGCTCGCCCGCGCCAGCTCCCCGCCCAGCCCCGGCAAAAGCGGATCCGTCCGCCGCGCATACTGCCCCTGCGCCATATTCGACACCAGATGCAGCACCCCTGTCATGGCCGCACTCTGTGTCCGATACGCAAAAAAAGCCCACGCCAGCAGCAACAGCAGCGCAACGCACACGATGATGAGAGTGACTTCGATCATGGCCTTAGTCTAACGGGAATCCCCGTGGAATGACGAATGACAAATGACAAATGACGAATCAATGTCTCAATGTTCAATGATCAAATGTTAAAAACCACCAGTGCCATGCCCCGCGCCCCGTTTTGGTCCTTCCGTCATTGGTCATTGGAATTTGATTCGTCATTTATCATTCGTCATTCGTCATTTCGTTAGTCGCCTTCTTCCTTGCGTTCGAGCAGGCGGTAGCCGACGCCGCGCACGGTATGAATCATCCACGCAAAATCCCCCAGCTTCTTCCGCACCGCCGTGATATGCACGTCAATGGCCCGATCCGTCACAAACACGTCCGTCCCCATCGCCCGGTCCATCAACTGATCGCGGCTCAGCACCCGCCCGCGCGCCGAGAAAATCGCCGTCAGCAGCTTGAACTCCGTCGGCGTCAGATTGATCCCCCGACCCTGCACCGTCACCTCGTGCTTGCTCTGATCGATCACCACCGGACCCGCCGTCAGCAGCGCCTGCGCCGGCTCCATCGACGCCTTCCGCCGCAGCACCGCCCCGACGCGCGCCATCAGCACCTTCATCGAGAACGGCTTCGTGACATAATCATCCGCCCCCATCGAGAGCCCCACGATGATATCCGTCTCCTCCGTCTTCGCCGTCAGCATCAGAATCGGAATCGATGCGGTGTCCGGATCCTGCTTCAGCGCCATCGTCACATCCCGCCCCGACATCCCCGGCATCATCACGTCCAGAATCATGATGTCCGGCTTCTGCTTGCGCGCCAGCTCCAGCCCCGTCCCCCCATCGTGCGCGGCGACCACCTCGTAGCCGTTGCGCTGCAAATTCATCCCGATGAGCTCTACCAGATCGCGTTCATCATCGACGACGAGCACTTTTTTCCGCCGGGCCATGAGAACCTCCGCGTGCGATGTTGGAGTAGGAACGACATCTCGATGAGCCCCGATCCTCGAATCGGTCTCATTCCTGGTCGTCTTAACATGGCGGTCGGGGGCTGTTCGTGTCAACTGTTCCCTGCTGAGCGTTTAGAACCTTTGCGCAACCTTAGCAAAACATGGCTCCGTGCTTAACCGGAAGTACGTGTTTCAGCCGGTTTTTCGCGATTTGGTGTGGAACAGCCTCAATTCGCCGCCTGGCAGAGGTATCGCAGCCGACAGAGCTGACCTCTGGCTCACCCTGCCACAGAGGCCCTACAATTCCGCCAGTTCTCTCACCATTGCGAGATTCCCGCGTGCTCCGATTCTGGCGACTCTTCCGCCTCAGCCTCTTCGTCTTCGTCTTCCTCGCCCTCGGCGTCTACCTCGCCGCCACCACCCCGTGGGCCCGCATCTTCGGACCCGCCCCCGATTACACCACCCTCCTGCACAACGGCGACCCCATCGTCACCGCCATCTACCGCTACCGCGCCGCCACCAACCTCTGGCCCGAATACCTCGACGACCTCGTCCCCCGCGAGCTCCCCGCCGCCCCCGCCATGAAATGGTTCTACACAATCACCCGCGACGGCCCATCCCTCGCCATCGACGTCGACAACACCCACACCCACCTCGGCTACTCCTTCGACACAACCTCTCCCGAGTGGCGCCTCTTCGGCAGCGACACCCCGCGCACCCTCCGCTCCGACATCAACTCCCCTGCCACGCACCCCGCACTCCCCTCCGACTCCGAGCGCATCATCAACGAACTCGCCGAACTCGACCGCCGCATCCAGCGCGAACCGACGCTGATCGAGCACCGCCGCGACAAAGCCGCCCTCCTCAAATCCCTCAACCGCCTCCCCGAAGCGCGCCAAACCATCGAGCAAGCCGCCACCGATTTCCCCGACAACGTCTGGCCCAAACTCGCCACCGTCGCCCTCGACCCCACCCCCGACGCCATCGCCCACTTCGCTCATTGGACGACGGATCACCCCTCCCTCACCCACGACTACTACCTCGCCCTCCTCTACCGCCAGACCCACGACACCGATCGCGCCCTCACCACCATCACCGAGGCCGCCACGCTCCCCGTCGAACTCAATCCCGACGATCCCAACATTCTCGCCTTCTACCTCTGGGACATGACCCGCTACGCCCTCCAGCAAAAACAATTCACCCTCGTCCTCCAACTCACCAACGCCTGGCAAAAAGCCAGCCTCGCCCACACCATCGAAGAAAACTCCTACCTCCCCCTCCGCGCCGCCGCCAACCTCGCCCTCGGCAACCAACAAAGCGCCCAATCCGACCTCTCCCTCCTCGACTCCCTCAAAACCAAAACCTGGGCCCAAAACCTCCCCGCCCTCCAATCCGCCGTCGCCGCCAACAACCGCTCCTTCCTCTACGACCCCGGCCCCACGCCCGCTCCCTTCGAAATCTTTCCGTTGCCGCAATAACATGAACGCGTGACGCTGATAGATAAGCCGCCCCGTTTCGTCATTCGATCATTGATCATTAAGATTTGATTCGTCATTCGTGCTTCGTCATTCGTTATTCCGCGCCGGTGCCCTATGTCCGCCCCCGATCTCCACGACCTCACCATCCTCGGCGCCGGCCCCACCGGCCTCTTCGCCGCCTACTACGCCGGCCTCCGCCGCATGTCCACCAAGATCATCGACTCCCTTGACTCCCTCGGCGGCCAACTCACCGCCCTCTACCCCGAAAAATTCATCTTCGATATCCCCGGCTTCCCCAGAATCCTCGCCCGCGACCTCGCCAGAAACCTCGTCGAGCAAGCCACGCAAGCCAACCCCACCATCTGCCTCAACGAACTCATCACCACCCTTGAACCCATCACCGAAATCCCCGACCACGCCGAGCAGATTCCCCCCCCGCTCTACAAACTCACCTCCGCCAATTCCATCCACTACACCCGCACCCTCCTCATCGCCGCCGGCGCCGGCGCCTTCTCCCCCAAGAAGCTCCCCCTCCCCGACGCCGCTCGCTTCGAAAACCACGCCCTCTTCTACTCCGTCCCGCAAAAATCCCTCTTCGCCGGCAAAAATCTCCTCATCATCGGCGGCGGCGACTCCGCCATCGATTGGGCCCTCAACCTCCAATCCACCGCCCGCAAAATCACCCTCATCCATCGCCGGAACCAGTTTCGCGCCCACGAGGACTCCCTCCGCCAGATCCAGGCCACCCCCACCCAAATCCTCCCCTTCTTCGAACTCGACGCCCTGCTCCCCTCCTCCACAAATGACCACTCCCTCACCGCCGCCATCATCCGCAACAACCAGACCCACGAAACCCGCACCCTCCCCGTCGATGCCATCCTCGTCCAGATCGGCTTCAACTCCTCCCTCGGCCCCCTCAAAAACTGGCCCCTCCAAATCGACCGCAACTCCATCCCCGTCAACCCCGAAATGGAAACCAGCCTCCCCGGCATCTTCGCCGCCGGCGACATCTGCTCCTACCCCGCCAAGCTCAAGCTCATCGCCACCGGCTTCGCCGAAGCCCTCACCGCCGTCAACTACGCCAAGACCCGCATCGACCCCTCCGCCCGCCCCTTCCCCGGCCATTCCTCCGAAATGACCCCCCAGCCCCAGTCCATGGCCACGCTCAACAATCAAGAATCACAAAACCAAAATCCAGAAGTGCGGGAATAAGAACCTTCTGGCTACTTGCTTCTTGATTCTTCGTTCTCGCCTCTCAAAGATTCCTTTGCGGAGTCTCCCCTCCCCCGGCGCTTTGACAAAGAGTGGTCTCCCGCACAGAAAAAGTTCGCAAAGCGACGAACCTTCCCCTTGCTCACGTGTCTTGATCAGGTTGAGGCAGGGGCGCTGTAGCTCTGCTTTGATTCGAATTCGTAAAAAAGGTGCTTTTTAGCGCTTCAAAATGCCGATCAAACCCGCTAGGCTAACGACCTTATGAACCGCATGGACCTCCGCCATTTTCTCCTCCTTTGTGTGACGCTTTGCGCGGCGGCCTCCCTTGCGCTTCTCTCCGGCTGCAAGGGCAACACCAGCGCCGCCGCCATGGTCGAAAAAACCGTCTCCCCGCCACCTCACGTGCAGGCCTACGAAACCCGCGCCGACCCCCGCTACGCTGACCCCCTCACCAACCCCGTCTGGACCGCCGCACACTGGCTTCCCCTCGTCTCCCCCATCGGCACCGACCGCACCACCGACGCCGCCTCCGGCGCCTTCCTCTTCGACGCCAATACCCTCTACGTCGCCATTATCAGCCACAAGCCCGAATCCGCCGTCGCACAAGACCTCGTCTCCGTCTTTCTCGACTCCTCCCGCCTCTGCAACGGCTCCGAAATCATCCACGTCGCCGTCAACTCCGCCGGCCGCGCCTCCTGCACCTGGATCCGCGACGCCGAACCCCCCTCCCGCCCGCGCGACGACGGCACCCCCGACGCCTTCCACCCCCTGAGCAAAATTCCCGTCGAATCCATGGTCCCCGACCTCTTCACCCACATCGGCGCAGGCACCCAGCACGGCCGCCCGGTCTGGACCGCCGTCATCGCCATCCCCGTCCGCAAACTCCCCCTCCCGCTCCAGGCCGCCCCCGTCGCCGGCACCGAATGGAAGGTCAACCTCCTCCGCACCACCGTCGCCACCGCCCCGTCCTCCAACCTCGAACCCCTCCAATCCAACCTCTCCCCCGTCTTCGTCGGCCAGCAGGCCGTCGCCCCCTACCGCATGGCCACCCTCGAACTCGTCAACACCCAAGTCTCCGTCGCCCAGTAACGCGGGCGTCCCGCCCGCACATTCCCCCTCCTAATCTTTATCCTAATCCTCATCTTCATCTTCATCCCGCTCCCCCTAATCCACGGACAATTCACATCGCGTAGGGGCGGCACTGAATCACCCCCACTTTCCCTTACCCCCGCCCCCACCACCGTCCGATAATCCCACCAGACAACTCACCCCAACACGGAGCCACCTCATGCACCGGCATGCACGCCACCAAAGTTCCTTCTTAGCGCCATTCATCCTCGCATCATTCTGCTCCTTCGCAACTTCATCTATGGTCTCCGCCGCCAGCCAATTCGCGATTTCCCCACTGGGATCCCAATCAGATAGCACCAATACGGTTCCATCCGCCATCAATAATTCGCAGACCATTATTGGGTGGGTATTTGGAGACACACCCGCAGACCCGGCTCCTTTTTATCTTGGTGCTGGCCCACCTGCCCCGTTTACTCCGCCGCCTGTAAACACCGCATTTAGTGCCCAAGCGATGAATGCCTCCGGTGTTGTCGCCGGTTTTTTTACTCCCTCCATAGAAAGCACCGCTCCCCCGTCTTATTCCGCTGCCCTCTACCAAAACGGCCAGTATGTCCAGTTGCCATCGCCCGATGACAATCCGATGAACGACTACCGTGCAACTGGAATCAACAATCTTGGGCAAGTGGTCGGCTATGAGCAGGAAAGCGACGGTCTCCAACGACCTATTGTTTGGAACAATCAGCAGCCTACATTTCTTGGCGCGGGAGGCGCAGCAAATGGCATCAATGACCAAGGATGGGTCGTGGGCGGCATTGGGGCGGCGTCTGGAAACACCAGCATTCCCGTTCTGTGGCGCGATGGCACCATGACCTCCATTCCGATGCCGGCCAATGCCATCTCCGGCACCGCTCTCGCAGTCAACAACGCAGGTCAAGTGCTGGTCAATTACGGTGGCGCCGAATGGCTGAACGGCTTTTTCATTTGGGACAATGGCGTTGAAACAACATTGGCTCTCTCCCAAGACGCCATGCTTTTGACCTACGTTACCGGCATGAACGATTCCGGCACCGTCGTGGGCACGTCCGCCTATCACGCAGTGTACTGGGTGGGCGGACAGATCTACGATCTCAACGATCTGATTCCCGCCGATTCCGGCTGGACCTTGACCAGTTCCACTGGTATCAACGATGCCGGTGACATCATCGGCTATGGAACCTTCGGCGGCTTGGATGAACCCTTCCTCCTCAGCCCCACCGGTTTCTCGGGCAACATCGGCAGTCCCGAACCCACCACCCTCACCCTCCTCACCCTCGCCACCCCGCTCCTCCTCAAACGCCGCTCCCGCCGGCAATTCTGTACCATACAACGGGGACGCAGCTAGTTTATTCGTCCAACCATAACCGAATCACCATTGACAGGCTGAGGTTCTGCAACTTTCTCCTGAACGTGGCTGCAACTGCCTCGCAAACGACGACAAAGAATTGATCGAACAAAAAAATTAGGAGATTGTTAACTTTGTTATATACACAGCAAATTATGTCTATGCAAGAAAATTTTCAGTTAAACGGTCTGGGAGGCATTTCGTCTGCAACATCAACGAATTCCATGGTCGCTGCGCCGACTAAAACGCGGGCGCGGTTAGTTGATCCGTCGCTCCACCAGCATTATGCATTCCGGGATGCCACGACATGCCCGAATCAATCCCAAGGGATGTATTCACCACGTCCTGAACAGACCGGCAGGGCGGATCGCCATGTTTCGGACGGAGGCGGGCTTTGCTGCGTTTGAGCGGGTCAGGGTCGAGGCCCATGAACGCGTGCCGTTGCGGATTCTTTCGTAAGGAATACTCAAAAAATGTGTGGCCCCCGGGCGTGCCCGGGGAGGGGCGGAGCGGTTGGGATTTGGGGTGGCGGTTGGGGAGGCCGCAGGGATTGCAATCCCTGGGCTCTTGAGTTTGGGGGAGGTTTTGTTTTGGGGGGAGGATTGTTTCTTTGGGGGCGTCCTGTGAGCGCTTCCTGACGGGCGCGGTACCGGAGGTTGGGTGTTTGCGGGGGTGGGGTTTGTGCCGGAAAAATGCTTCAGGAAGAGGAGGGCTGACGCCCCTACCGGGGCGGGCGATTGCATATGACCTATTGATAGCGGTTCTCTTTGAAAATTCAGCGCATTGTATCGGTGGCGTGAGGCCACCTCCGGCGAGGGGCCATATGCGATTGCCATAATATTCATGCCCTCGCAGCTCTTTTTTCTTGTATGGCCACATGTTGATGTTATGCTGACCCCTGCCCCACGGCGGCAGAATACCCGCCCTGGCCCGTCATCTCCGCCGCCCGCCAGTTCCTGGCAGTCATGCACGTTCGTGTCAGTCTGAGAATCGAGATCCATCTTGCAGAAGGAGACCACCATGGTGGCAGCCAATCCTTTGGACACGCCTCCCGCGAGCCCACGTGCCTCTTTTCACCCCTCCCGTCGTTCCTGCTGGGCGATCGTCTTCCCCATTGCGCTCCTGCCCTTTTTCACCTCTCTCCCATCGGCCCACGCGCAGGTCGAAAGCGACGTGTTCGGCGTCCGGTCCAACGCCAATCCCGGTTCTCTCGTCCCCAATCTCCCCGACTTTATCACCGGCCAGATCATTCAGGACAAGGTCCTCACGGAAGGCGCCTCGGAAACCGACACCATCGTCTTCATCACCTCCGGCATCGCCCTGCCTCCCAATGATGTGGTTAATCCCAACGTCACGGGCGTCGCCTATCTCGGAGAGCCTGATCAGCCAACCGTCGTGAGCGACATGGTCACACTCAGCGCCGCCCAAAATGGCGTCAATATACAGTGGACACTCACCCTGACTTCCGATCCAGCCAACTTCCCGACCGGGCTGATCGACATCCCCGAGTCAGGCCAACAGCAGGACGTGTCCGGGTATATCTTCATCGGCTTGATTACCCCTGCCGTTCCGGGCACCGCCATTCAATTCCCATTCCATGTCGTCGTCACCAGTGATCTGGACGTTCCCGAACCTGCATCCTGTGCGTTATTGCTCCCCGCCCATGGACTACTGGCGCTCCGAGGAAGATGGAATTGCTCCAGACGCCGATAGAGAGTTGACACTCGATACTCCCGTTCCGAGGCGATCCAATCGTGGGGATCGGAACAGGGACGAGAAAACCGTGGCGCAACCGGGAATGCGGCACACGGTAAGACCCGAAGGCCGACCCAAAGCGCAGGCGGTGGAATGAGCGACGAAATACTAGCTGCGTACCCGTTTCGTTCGGTTCCCCATTTGTGTTCATTTGTGTCCATTTGTGGGCAATTTACGGTGTCCGGGGGGCGGGAGGGGGGGGGAAACACGTACCCTGTTTCACCCCCCGAACTCACCACCCCCCTCCTCCTCAAACGCCGCCACTACCCCTCATGATATACTGCTACCACTAATACACTGATATCACTTCCCCTCGCCCCCAAATCCTTACAATTCCTATCGGAGATGGGGGGAGACCGCCATTGACACACACACCCTGGCGGTCTGCTATTTGGCGGGGG
>DATKPA010000083.1:0-144003 GCA_035524355.1 Phycisphaerae bacterium
CCCCACCTCCTTCACCGCCTCCTCTTCAAACCACCCCTTCGCCTTCGCATCCCCCCGCAGATACGCATCCCAGAACGCCGTCGTCAACTCCTGTATCAACGGCTGAAACTTCTGCCGGCTCGCATCCCCCGCCGCCCGCCCGAACGGCGCAAACGTCATGTGATTCCCCCCCGTCAGATTCAGCAAATACGCATCCCCTCCCTTCGAATGATCGAACGGACTCCGCCGCGTCCCCCCGCCGATCATCCCCAGCTTGTCCTCCGTCCCCGTCAAATAAAACATCGGCACCTTCACCGACTCAAACGCCTTGTCCTGGTCCAACTCCTTCGACCCGCTCCCGCTCATCACAATCCCCGCCTTCACCCGTGAATCCGCTAGACCCATCCCCTCCGCAGGCCCGTAACGCTGCCCCACAATCGCCTGCGTCGTGATCGCCCCGAACGAATGCCCCGACATCCCGATCCTGCCCAAATCCAAATGCCCCGCAAACACCCCGTACTCCTTCCCCTCCATCTTCCCCTCATTCATCCGCGCCACCTGATCGATCACAAAATGCACATCTCCCACCCGCTCCAAAAACGGCTGCAAATCCCCCTTCCCCGCCATCATCTCGATCATCCCATGCCCGATCACCGCCGTATCCGACCCGTGATGCTGCGGAAAAATCACCACATATCCCGCCCGACCCCACACCTCCCCATATGTCCGATACGTCTCCCGCGATCCACCCAGCCCATGCGAAAACACAATCACCGGCGTCTTCTCCCCATTCACCCCCAGATCCTTCGGATAACAAATCAGCACCGGCACCTCCCGCCCACGCTTCTCGTCCTGCCACGTCTCCAACAGACTCACCACCTCCCGCGGCCCATTCACCGGCACATACGCCGCCCCCACCGCCCCGCGCGCCGCCACCATCAACCCGATCAACGCCATCACACGAGCAAACCGCATTGCACACCGCTCCAAAAACAGACAAACCCTCCTCAATCCTCAGTGCTCGTCACCGCCTCTAAGTTACATCCTATTTTCGACCATCCTCACTCCCATCACCCACATTTTTCTCCCCCGCCTCCCCCTGCGCCACCACCATCACCCGCTGCCCCAGAACGATGCAATTATACAATGCGCGCCCCACCTCATTCCGCGTCAGAAACCGATTGCTCCCCGGCGCTTCGCTCGGCGCCACAATCACCTGCTCGTTCACATCATAAATCCGCGCCGTCAACTGCTCATGTTCCCACACCGCCGGATTCACCAAATCTATGTCCGACGAAAAATAGAACAGCTTGTGCCCCGCCTCCCAGAAAATCCAGCATTCATTCGACACCGGCGACAACGGCGCCAGATGCACCACCGTCTCCCCCGGCTTAACCGTCTTCAACAACCCCTCCTCCGCCGCCACCTTGCGCACCGCCAGGCGCATCCGCTCCACCAACGCCGCATCCGCATAATCGTGCTTGTTCCGCGTCTGAAATAAATAATCCATCATCCCCTGCTTATCCACCGACACCACCTCACAATCCCCCGGCGCCTTCCCCGGCATCGCCACCCGCTCCACCTCCGTGATCTTGAACCGATCGTTCCTGATCGTGATCCCCAGCTCCGCCACTTCATAATCCGCCTTCTTCACCCGCACGATCATCCCCAAGTCCGGCAGAAAAATCTCCCCCAGCTCGCTTCGATCCCCCTCATCCAGCTTCACATTCACCCGCTTCACCCAAAACACAAACTCCTTCGCCTCCAGCGCCTTCTCCGCCTCCGCCTCATCCATGTGCCACCGATACAGATACCGCACCACCTCAAACAAATACTTCCGATCCACCAACTCCGCCGGTGCCGCCGGCCCCTTCACCACCGGCGCCGCCGGCCGCGACGCCTCGCACCCGACCAATCCCACCATCCCCACCAGCAATGCCAATCGCAACCGCATCCGCACACTCATTTCGGATCCCTCCGCAACGTAAAGAACCGATTTCCCCCAAATGCCCCATCCTCCTCATCCGGAATGAACACATAGTTCCCCCCCGGATGATAATTGTTCACATTCGTCATCCACGAATACGCATGCCCCGTTACCCGCATCGACCCCACGAACATCAAATCCGCGTACGCGTCCGCCCCCTGAATCCCTTCCTTCACATACGCTCGCGCCAACCCCTGCCCATAATTCAGCAGCCGCGCGAATCGCCCCGGACCGCTCCCCTTGTTCGCAATCCCCAGCAAATATCTGATCCGCTCCTCCACCCGCGGCTCCGTCCGCGGCCGCCCCGCCGCATCCTCATAGAACCCCTCGCACTGCCGCCGCCCGCCGCCTCCCGTGATCACCACGATAATGTCGTCCGTCCGCACCCCCGCAACCTGCTGCTGCGTGTACCCCGCCGGGATCAGATGAATTCGCCCATGGAGCACCCAGAGAATCTGCAGCATCGCCGTCTTGGTCTCCTCCTCGCTCACATACGCCCGCTCCCCCGGGAACGGCGTCTCATTGATCAGCAGCCGCGCCAAGTACCCCGTCGTCGTATTCGCCGGCTCCAACGCCGCAAAATCCCCATCCGCCCGCACGCCCTGCAATCCCAATACACCGGCCACCACCACCCCGGCGAACCACCCGCGACAACGTGCCTTCCGTCCACTCATGGTCTTCTCCTCGAACCCGCGCAACGCCGCCCCACGATTACTCTCTCACTTTCCCCCAATCATACCCCACCCCCCCGCCGCCACCATCCCGGAAAAATTCCGAAATATTTTACTTGCCTTGTGACTACATCTGTAGTAATGTATGACTACAGATGTAGTAAAGGAGCCCGCCATGCCCAAACTGACACTCCCCGCCATCACCGACGCCGAATGGCATGTCATGAAAGTCCTCTGGGACCGACCCGCTGACTGGCTCCCTGCCGCCGACATCATCGAACCCGTCTCCAACGACCGCAACATCCACCACCGCACCGCCCGCACGCTCCTCGCACGCCTCGTCAAAAAAGGCGCCGTCGAAACCCGCGAATCCCCCTCCGTCGGCGCCTACCTCTATCGCGCCAAGGTCCCACGCGATGCCGTCGTCCGCGAAGAATCCCGCTCCTTCCTCTCCCGCGTCTTCGACGGCAACGCCGCCCCCGCCGTCGTCCACTTCCTCTCCGAAGCCAAAGACCGCCTCTCCCCCGACGAACTCAAGGAACTCCGCGCACTCCTCAACGGGAAGGAGAAGAAATGACCCACCTCTACATCCCCTCGCAACTGCTCACCGCCATCCTCGATGCCTCCTGGCACGCCTCCTTACTCGCCCTCATCGTCCTCGCATTCCAATTCCTCACCCGAAAAAAACTCCCCGCCCGCTGGCGCTTCGCACTCTGGTTCCTCGTCCTCCTCCGCCTCAGCGGCCTCGCCCTCCCCGAAAGCCGCCTCAGCATCTTCAACTGGGTCCCCGCCTCCCCTGTCGCCATGACCAGTCAAACCATCCATCTCCCGGAAGCGGTGCCCGTGGATGCCCCAATGACCGTCACGCATCCGACGCTCACCCCGATGCTCGAACCCCGGCCCGCACCTGCATGGTGGCACTGGGTGATCTCCCTCTACATCGCCGGCCTGGCGACAATTGCAACGCGCCTCGCTGTGTCAATGCACAAAGTCCACGCCATCCTCCGCCGCGCCAAGCCTCTGCAACACCCCGCAATCGCCGCCCGCCTCGTCCGGGCACAACGAACCATCGGCATCACCCGCGACATCCCCCTCCTCACCTCCGAAGAAACGACCACCCCCGCCCTCATCGGCTGGCTCCGCCCCCGCCTCCTCGTCCCCGCCACCCTCCTCGAACTCCTCACCCCCGCCGAATGGGAATTCGTCTTCCTCCACGAATGCGCCCACCTCAAACGCAACGACGTCCTCATCAACTACTGGCTCGCACTCCTCTCCGCCGTCCACTGGTTCAACCCCATCGCCTGGATCCTCTGGCCTCGCATCCGCGCAGACCGCGAACTCGCCTGCGATGAACACGTCCTCCTCTCCGCCGGCAACGCCCCCGCCTACGGGAAAACCCTCCTCAAACTCTTCGACGGCGCCACCCGGCTCACCTGCCCCGCCGCCGTCGGCGTCATCGCGGGGGAGGGCAACAAAACCTTCTTCAAAAGGAGAATCCAAATGATCGCCGCCTTCCGCCGCACACCCACATGGGTTTCACTCCCCGCCACCGCATTCCTCCTCATCATCGCCGCCGCAACTCTCACCAGCGCCGTCTCCGTCGCCGCGCAATCCGCCGCTCCCGGCGCCAATCTCGGAGTACCCATGCCCCCCCCGGGTTATCCCGGCGCCGCCCCACCGTCGCCACCTCTCTCCGACGAAGCCGCCCACGCTCTCAACACCCCCATCAAGGAAATCCGCCTCGACGGCCAATCCCTCGACAAAGCCCTCACCTTCCTCGCCGACACCACCAACCTCAACTTCGTCATCAACTGGCAGGCCCTGCAAAACGCCGGCGTTGACAAGAACACCCCCGTCACCATCAACGTCAAAAATGTCCCCCTCCACAAAGTCCTCGACATCATCCTCGCCCAGACCAACCAACCTCTCGGCTACGATTTCTCCGACAACGTCCTCACCATCTCCACCAGGGACACCCTCCCAAAGGGCCCTGGCGCACGCAGTGATGACAAGATCATCCGCGTTTACAACGTCCGCGACCTCCTCGCCAAACCCACCGTTGGAACCCCGACCACCCAGCCCGAGAACCCCACCGCCGACGCCACCGAATCCGAAACCCAGAAACTCCGACTCGTCATCCTCCAGACCATCGAACCCGCCACCTGGTTCGACAACGGCGGCAGCGGCGGCTCCATCCAATCCTTCCACGGCCTCCTCACCATCACCGCCACCGGAGAAGTCCACGACAAAATCGCCGAACTCCTCTCCAACCTCCGCAACGCCGACCGCGAACAACCCCACTGACCGCAAATAACGCCGGCGATGGCATCGCCGGAATGTGCCCTCGGCGCGGAAACACTTCGCCCCCTCCATTGACGCCGCACCGCCCCTTCCTTACTTTACCCCCATGGAAACGATGTCCCTCCCCACGCTCCCCCAGCGCAAGCTCGACTCGCACAAGGGAGACTACGGCAAAGTCCTCGTCATCGCCGGCTCCGAAACCATGATCGGCGCGCCCGCCCTCGTCGCCCTTGCCGCACTGCGCGCAGGCTCCGGGCTCGTCCGCATCGCCGCACCCAAAGAGATCATCCCCGCCATCCTCTCCATCTGCCCCTACGCCACCGCCTTCCCCTGGTCCTCCTCCAAAATCAAAGACCTCCTCGAATTCGCCGACGAACACGATGCCATCGCCGTTGGCCCCGGCCTCGGCACATCCGCCGCCGTCAAACGCCTCGTCCTCGAACTCGTCGAACGACACTCCGGACCCATGGTCTTCGACGCCGATGCCCTCAACGTCCTCGCCGCCCTCGAACCCTCCGAATGGCCCAAGCGCCGCAACTGGGGAAACATCGTCATGACCCCCCACATGGGTGAGTACATGCGCCTCGTCTCGGCTGTCATGAAGCGCGGCGCCAATGTCGCGCTGGTACCCGGGGGTGGGGGGGGGGTGGCGGGGGGTGCGACGGGGATCGAGGCCGACGCGACCGGAAAAGACGAGCCAAATGGCGGGGGTGGCGGCCCAGCGACCCCCAAAAAGGTCCGCTCCCTCGTCGAAGAAGACGACGCCCCCTCCACAGCCGACGGCATCGTTTTGGACATGCCCGAAGAACCCACCGCAGAAAATACCCAGAACGAAGGCGCCCCCGCTTCCGCTTCTACCCCCGCCGAACCCGACCGCACCCCCCTCGCCGAACTCCTGGCCCGCGGCACCGGCTCGATCGTCGTCCTCAAAGGCCACCGCACCGTAATCACGGATGGGACACGGTTTGCAATCAACACCACCGGCAATCCCGCAATGGCGACCGCCGGCTCCGGCGATGTCCTCACCGGCATCATCGCCTCCCTCATCGGCCAGAAACACTCCCCCCTCGACGCCGCCGTCCTCGGCGCCCATCTGCATGGCCTCGCCGGAGATATGGCCCGCGCCGCCTTCGGCCAAAATGCCGCAGGCCTGCTCTCCTCCGACATCACCCAGCATCTCCCCCACGCAATTGCGGCTTTAACAGCATCTTAAGCAACTGCCCCTCCACCTGCCACAAACTTTCTCGAACCTCGAGAAGTCGCTGTTTTAATTCGTGTAAAAAGCACATAATGTGACGCTCGCACGTCCGGCGTGCCGCGTTGACTTCGCGGCGCTAGGGCGTGAAAATGCGGCATTGTAAAAAGAGTTGTCCCTGTGAACAGTTCTGCGCAATTCGCATCGTGGGCTGCGGCCTCGCCCACAACTTCTGTCTCAGGTTGGTGGACCGGTGATTCTCTGATCACCGAGCCAGCGCCGATGCGCCGCGCGCTGCATGATTTGTCGCTGCCAGTGTTTGTGGTCAAGCAGGACGATGGCTGGGCAATCGGGACCGGCGGCACCGCGACGTTCGGTCCGGAGTCCGCGGATGGGTTGCCGGTCATTGCATACGCGCCGGCGATGCGGGTCTCGCAGTTGGGGGATGCATCCTTCTGTGCGGATCACGGAATTCGCTTTGCCTGCATGACCGGTGCCATGGCCAACGGCATTGCGTCCACCGACGTGGTGATTGCCGCCGCGCGGGCAGGGTGCCTCGGATCATTTGGCGCCGCTGGACTACGGTTGCCGCAGATTGACGCCGCGATCGATCGATTGCAGAGGGAGCTGCCGGAACTCCCTTTTTGCTTTAACCTGATTCATTCGCCGAACGAGATGTCCCACGAGATGAGGGTGGTGGAGCTGTATCTTCAGCGCCGGGTGCGGCTGGTGGAGGCGGCGGCCTTCCTCGATTTGACTTTGCCTGCGGTTCTCTATCGCGTGACCGGCATTCATCGCGGCGCGGATGGGGAAGTCGTGGCGCCGAATCGCATTATCGCAAAGGTCTCGCGCGTGGAGGTGGCGACAAAGTGGTTCAGTCCCCCGCCGGCAAAGATGCTCACCGAGCTGGTGGCGATGGGCAAGATCACGGCGGAGCAGGCGGATATGGCGGCGGGGATTCCCATGGCGCAGGATTTGACCGCAGAGGCGGATTCGGCGGGGCATACGGACAATCGGCCGGCGCTGACGCTCTTGCCGACCATGCTCGCACTGCGGGATCGCCTGCAGCAGCAGTTTGAATATGACCTGCCCCTGCGGGTGGGTTTGGGCGGCGGGATCGGGACGCCCGCGGCAGCGGCGGCGGCGTTTGCGATGGGGGCGGCCTACATCGTGACGGGGTCGGTGAACCAGGCGTGCGTCGAATCGGGGTCGAGCGACAAGGTGCGAGGGATGCTCGCCCAGGTGCAGCAGGCCGACGTGATCATGGCGCCGGCGGCGGACATGTTCGAAATGGGCGTGAAGCTGCAGGTGATCAAGCGTGGAACGATGTTTCCGATGCGGGCGGCAAAGCTGTATGAGCTCTATCGCGCATACGGGAGCATTGAGGAGATTCCGCCGAGCGAGCGCGAGGCGGTCGAGAAGACGATTTTCCGCGAGCCGCTCCTGAGCATCTGGGAGAAGACGAAGGCGTTTTTCCGGGAAATTGATCCATCCCACATCGAACGGGCGGAGCGCGATCCGAAGCACAAGATGGCGCTGGTGTTCCGCTGGTACCTGGGGCTTTCCTCGCGGTGGGCCAATGCGGGTGATGCGTCGCGCGTGGTGGATTACCAGGTCTGGTGCGGGCCTGCGATGGGCGCGTTCAACGAGTGGACGAAGGGGACGTTTCTGGAAGAGCCGGGCAATCGGCGCGTCGGGGTGGTGGCGATGAATCTCCTGCATGGGGCGGCGGTGACGACGCGGCTGAATGCGTTGCGGAGCCAGGGTGTTCGAATGGATGCGGAACTGGCCAGGGTTGCCCCGGTCTTGCCGACGGATATTGAGGAACAATTGCGTTGAGTATGGATGCGAAAGATTTGAGCAGTGTGGATGTTCCCGGTTCACCAGTGCCCCCCCCGGCGCTGGCGATTGTCGGCATTGGGTGCATGTTTCCGAAATCGGATTGCACGGAGGCGTTCTGGGCGAACATCAAGGGGGGTGTGGATGCGGTGACGGATGTGCCGGCGTCGCATTGGAAGGCGGAGGATTATTTTGATGGGGACCCGTCCGCGCCGGACATGACGTATGCCAAGCGCGGGGCGTTTCTGGAACCCGTGGATTTTAATCCGCTGGAGTTTGGGATCGCGCCGAACAACCTGGAGGCGATCGATACGACGCAGCTCCTGGGGATGGTCGTGGCGCAGCAGGCATTGCGCGATGCGGGGTATGCCACGGGGAAGGATTCGGGCGACGGGCGGGCGTTTAATCGGGACCGGTGCAGCGTGATTCTCGGCGTGACGGGGGCGCTGGAGATGGTGATTCCGCTGGGGGCCCGGCTGGGGCATCCGAAGTGGCGCAAGGCGCTCGAGGAGTCGGGGGTGGAGAAGAGTGTGGCGGATGAGGTGGTGAAGCGCATCGCGGATTCGTACGTGCCGTGGCAGGAGAATTCGTTTCCGGGATTGCTCGGGAATGTGGCGGCGGGGCGGATCGCGAATCGTTTTGATGTGGGCGGCACGAATTGCGTGGTGGATGCGGCGTGCGCGAGTTCGCTCGGGGCGCTGCACATGGCGGCGATGGAGCTGTATGCCGGGCGGTCGGACATGGCGATCACGGGGGGGATCGATACGTTCAACGACATCTTCATGTACATGTGCTTCAGCAAAACGCCGGCGCTCTCGCCGACGGGAAGCAGCCGGCCGTTCGCGGCCGGCGGAGACGGCACGATCCTCGGCGAAGGACTCGGCGTCGTAGTTTTGAAGCGGCTCGCCGATGCGCAGCGCGATGGCGACAGGATTCACGCGGTGATCCGGAGCATTGGATCTTCGAGCGATGGGAAGGGGAACGCGGTGTACGCGCCGAGCAGCGCCGGGCAGGTGAAGTGCCTGCTGTCGGCGTATGGACAGGCGGGGATTTCGCCGGCGACGATTGAGCTGGTGGAAGCGCATGGGACGGGGACAAAGGTTGGCGATGCGGTCGAGGCGAAGGCGCTCGATCAGGTGTATCGCGCGGCGAAACAGGAGGGTACCTGGTGTGCGCTGGGGTCGGTGAAATCGATGGTGGGGCACACGAAGGCGGCGGCGGGGATTGCGGGGTTGATCAAGGCGGCGCTGGCGCTGGAGCAGAAGGTGTTGCCGCCGACGATCAAGGTGGATCGGCCATTGGAGAATCTGGAAGGGGCGTCGGCGTTGTATGTGAACACGGAGAAGCGGCCGTGGGTGGGTCGGAGCGAGCATCCGCGGCGCGCGGGGGTGAGCGCGTTCGGTTTTGGCGGGAGCAATTTCCATTGCGTGCTGGAGGAGGCGCGGGCGGAAAAGCTGGGAGTGGATTGGGATGACTCGGTGCAGGTGTTGGCGTGGTCGGCGGGGACGCGGGAGGAGTTGGCGGGGAAGATGGCGGAATTGGAGGCGGGGCAATCGTGGAAGCAGTTGCGCGAAACCGCAGCGCAGACGCGGGCGGATTTCCGCGCCGATGCGGCCTGCCGGCTGGTCGTTGTCGTTCAGAAGCAGCACTCGGATCTGGCGAAATTGCTGAAGAGCGGCACGCAGATGCTCAAGCAACATCCGGAGCTCGCGACGTGGAGCACTCCCGACGGTGTGTACTTTGGCGCGGGAAAACCGGGGAGATTGGCTGTTCTCTTTCCGGGGCAGGGGTCGCAGTATGTGGGGATGATGCGGGATCTGGCGTGTGCGTTCCCGCAGATGCTGGATGTTCTGGAGGCGGGGAATGCCGCGTTTGGGAAGGCGGAGCATGGGGAGCGGTTGAGCGA
This sequence comes from Phycisphaerae bacterium, assembly GCA_035524355.1. Lineage (GTDB taxonomy): Bacteria > Planctomycetota > Phycisphaerae > WQYP01 > WQYP01 > DATKPA01. Next base: position 9,879 of record DATKPA010000083.1, read on the forward strand.
TCGGATTTATCCGGTGCCGGTGTTTACGGATGCGGCGCGGGCGGCGAATGAGAAGCTGCTGGCGGATACGCGGGTGGCGCAGCCGGCACTGGGGGCGGTGAATGCGGGGACGTGGGAGATTCTGCGTCATTTTGGGGTAAAGGCGGAGGCGGTGGGCGGGCATAGTTTTGGGGAAGTGGTGGCATTGTGGGCGGCGGGACGGATTGATGCGGCAGGGCTGCACCGGATTGCGTGTGCGCGCGGGAAGGCGATGGCGGATGTGGCGGGCGGGGCGGATGCGGGGGGGATGCTGGCAGTGATGATGCCGCTGGAGGATGTGAAGAAGTTCGTGGCGGGCGAGAAGCTGGAGCTGATCGTGGCGAACAAGAATTCGCCGGAGCAGGCGGTGTTGTCGGGGCGGACCGGGGAGATTGAGCGGGCGGCAAAGATATTGGAGGGGCGCGGGGTGCGGGCGCGGAAGTTGCCGGTGTCGGCGGCGTTTCACAGTCCGCTGGTGGCGGGTGCGGAGGGGCCATTTGGGGCGGCGTTGAAGGGGATTGCGTTTGCGGCGGGGGATATCCCGGTGTTTGCGAACGCGACAGGGGATGTGTATCCGGCGGAAGAGGGTGAGGCGCGGGAGCTGCTGGCGTCGCAATTGGCGCGGCCGGTGGAGTTTGTGGCGCAGGTGGAACGAATGTATGGGAACGGGGTGAGGACGTTTGTGGAGGTGGGGCCGGGTGGTAAGCTTTCGGGGCTGGTGCGGGCGATCCTGGGCGGGCGGGAGCATCATGCGATTGCGGTTGACGCGTCAGGCGGGAAGAGGTCGGGGCTGTTTGACCTGGCGTGCGCGGTGGGGCATCTGGCGGCGCTGGGGCATCGCGTGGAATTGACTCGGTGGGATGAGGAATTTTCGAGGCAGCCGCGCGGGGAGACGAAGAAGCCGGCGATGACGGTGCGTCTGACCGGCGCGAATTATGTGAAACCGCGGCCGGCGGCGGCAGCGCGGAAGAAAATTGAGTCCACTCGTGCGATTTCCGCGGAGCGCGCGGAGGTGCCGCAGCATCAGCAGGAAGGATCCGCTCCATTGGGTTTGAGAAATACCACTTCGCAAGGGTTTGTTGTGAGCAACACTGGTTCAAATGGGTCGGCGCATGTGGCGCCGGCTATCACTCCTATTGCCTCCCCCACCGCAGGTTCGCCGGCGCTGGTGCAGGCGCTCCAGGCGACGCAGCAGAGCATTCTGTCGCTGCAGAAGATGCAGGAGCAGACGGCGCTGGTGCATCAGCAGTATCTGCAGGGGCAGGAGGCGGCGCAGCGGACGCTGCATCAGTTGATGGAGCAGCAGATGATGCTGCTGGGGAGTGCGTGCGGGGTTTCGGCGCCGGTGCTTCCCCCCCCCACCGTGACGGCGGTTAAACACGAAGTCACGAAGAGCACGAAGGTCCACGAAGAGGTTGTGGTGCGTGGGAGTGAGCCGGCGGTAATTGCGCCTGCGCCGCAGTGGAATGCGAGTGAATCGAAGAGTGAAAATGGGAACGGCTTTCATTCTTTGGGGGCAATTGCAGTGGATGCGCCAGATGTGGCGGGCTCCCCGGCCCGAGGGCCGGGGCTAAACGGGGAGGTGGAGAAGGTGTTGCTGGAGGTGGTGGCGGAGAAGACGGGGTATCCGGTGGAGATGCTTGAGCTGGATATGAGCCTGGATGCGGATCTGGGGATTGATTCGATCAAGCGTGTGGAGATTCTTTCGGCGCTGCAGACGCAGTTGCCGGAGGCGCCGGTGGTGAAGCCGGAGGATCTGGGGCGATTGCAGACGTTGCGGCAGATTGTGGCGTTTCTTGGGGCTTCGGCGGTGGCGGACACCCCGGCTGGAGAGCCGGGGCCAAACGGGGGTGAGGTGGAGAAGGTGCTGCTGGAGGTGGTGGCAGAGAAGACAGGGTATCCGGTGGAGATGCTTGAGCTGGATATGAGCCTGGATGCGGATCTGGGGATTGACTCGATCAAGCGGGTGGAGATTCTGTCGGCGCTGCAGACGCAGTTGCCGGAGGCGCCGGTGGTGAAGCCGGAGGATCTCGGCCGATTGCAGACGTTGCGGCAGATTGTGGCGTTTCTGCAGGGCGGGATGGAGAGTCCGGCGGCCGCGAAGGCAGCTACGCCGCCGATGCCGGCACCCGTTGCGGCTACACACTCGAATGGGCACAACAATGGGAACGGGCATGCGAAGAAGGACGTGCTCGATCGGCAGGTGCTGACGGTAGTGCCGCTGAATGGTTCTTTGGAACGTGAACGGCTTGCGATTGCGGCGAGTGCGCAGTTGTGGATCACAGATGACGGCGCTGGACTGGCGGGGCGTATCTGTGCCGCGCTGAATGTCCGGAAATTTGATGCGAAAGTGGTTCCGATCACCGCGGCACCAACGTCGGCGGCGATCGCGGGTTTGCTGATTGTGGCGCCGCAGAATCCGTCGGCAGATTTTATTCGTCATGCGTTTGAAATGATTCAGCGGGCGGGGCCGAAGCTGCGGGAGGCGGGGCAGCGCGGTGCGGCGTTTCTGGCGAGCGCTTCGTCGCTGGATGGATCGTTTGGATTGAACGGGCATACGCCGCGTAATCCGTTGACGGGCGGGCTTGCGGGGCTGGTGAAGACGGCGTCGCATGAATGGCCGGAGGTGGCGTGCAAGTCGCTGGACATTTCACACGATCATCACGATGCGGCGGCGCTGGCGGAGCTGATTGCCGAGGAGCTGCTTCTGAAGGGGCCGACGGAAGTCGGGATTTCGAGCAGCGGGCTGTGCGAGACGCGGCTGGTGCGGAAATCGTTGAACGGGGAAGTGGGGAAGACATCGCTGACGGCTGATGATGTGGTGGTGGTGACGGGCGGGGCGCGCGGGGTGACGGCGGCGGTGTCGATTGCGCTGGCGAAGGAGTATCAGTGCAAACTGCTGCTGCTGGGGCGGAGTGCGGCACCGGGCGTGGAAGACGCGTGGCTTGCAGGGTTGAGCAGTGAGGCGGAAATCAAGAAGGCGATTGCGTCGCATCTGAAGGGATCGGCGACGCCGCGGGCGGTGGAGGAACAGTACCGGCGTGTGATGGCAGACCGGGAGGTGCGCGCGACGCTCAGTCAGATTGAGGCGGCGGGGGCAAAGGTGATTTACCGTTCACTGGACGTGCGTGATGCGGCGGCCGTGAGCGATGCGATTAACGATGCGCGGAAGAATGTTGGCCCAATCCGTGGGATTATTCATGGGGCGGGCGTGCTGCAGGATCGGCTGATCGAGCACAAGACGCCGGAGCAGTTTGATGAGGTCTTCTCGACGAAGGTGGGCGGATTCAATTCGCTGCTGCAGGCGGTGAAGAACGACGATTTGAAGGTGATTGTGGCGTTTTCGTCGACGACGGGGCGGTTTGGGCGCAAGGGGCAGGTGGCGTATGCGGCGGCGAACGAGGTGCTGAACAAGCTGGCGCAGCAGGAGGCGCATCAGCGTCCGAAGTGCCGGGTGCTGAGCATGAACTGGGGACCGTGGGAGGGCGGAATGGTGACGCCGCAATTGCGCCGCGTGTTTGAGAGCGAAGGGGTGGGTCTGATTCCGCTGCAGGCGGGGGCGGATTATCTGGTGCGCGAGATGTCGACGCCGGCGGGCGGTCCGGTGGAGATTCTGATTCTGGGGCCGCTGGGGAGCGCGGGGCATTCGAATGGAGCGTCGACGAACGGCAGAGCAAACGGCGCCGCGAAACATCATGCGGCGCTGAGCACGGTGGCATTTGAGCGCGAGGTGTCGATCGAGTCGCATCCGGTGCTCAAGTCGCACGTGATCAAGGGGAAGGCGGTGGTGCCGGCGGCGCTGATGGTGGAGTGGCTGGCACACGGTGCGATGCATGAGAATCCGGGGCTGCTGTTTCATGGATTCGAGGAGTTCCGCGTGCTCAAGGGGATCACGCTGGAGCGGGGGCGGAGCGTGACTGTACAAGTGCTCACGGCGCCGGCGGTGCATTGTGACGGGTTTGAGGTTGTGTCAACGGAATTGCGCAGCGGTGGGACGGTGCACGCGCGGGCAATGATTGTGCTGGCGTCGCAACTGCCGCACGGGAAGGCGTCGGGGATGCCGGCGGCGAATCGGGCGTATTCTTCGGGGAAAGATGCGATATACAGCGATGGCCGTCTCTTTCATGGGAAGGGGCTGCAGGCGATCAGGTCGGTGGCGGGATGGTCGGAGGAGGGGATTGTTGCGGAGATCGCGGCTGCGGCTTCGCCGGCGGCCTGGATGAAGCAGCCGCTGCGATCGGGGTGGATTGCGGATCCGCTGGCGATTGATGCGGCGTTTCAGTTGATGATACTGTGGTGCTTCGAGACGCGCGGCGTGGGGTCGCTGCCGACGGCGGTGGGGAATTACCGGCAGTTTGTGCGGGCGTTTCCGCAGAGCGGGGTGCGCATCGGCATCCGCGTGCTGCAGGCGTCGGAGCATTCGGCGACGGCGGCGATCGAGTTTACGGATCACGCCGGCAACCTCCTCGCGCGGATGGACGGGTACGAATGCGTAATGGATGCAACGCTGCAGGAATCGTTCGCGTTGAATCAGTTGGCGGACTGAGCCCCCACCCCTATTGAAGCAAGCAGGAGACGCCCAGGTTGAAAGGTTCGAACGACATCGCGATTGTCGGGATCGGCGGCATTTTCCCCGGTGCGATGAATGTTGCGCAGTTCTGGGCGCATGTGGCGGCGGGGCGGTCGCTGTCGCGCGAGGTTCCGGCCGGACGCTGGCCGCTGGCGCCGGAAGACGTATATGCGCAGAAACTGACGGCGGACAAGGTGTACTCGACGCGCGGCTGTTTCATCGATGAATTTGAGTGCGATGTAAGCGGGCTGAGCGTGTCGCGCGAGGAGATCGCGGGGCTGGATCCGATGTTCCACCTGTTGCTGCATGCGGGGCGGGCGGCGTGGCGCGACACGGTGACGAAGGACGTGGATTTGAAGCGGGTGGGGGTGATCATCGGGAATATTGCGCTGCCGACGGATGCATCATCGGCGATGACGGAGGAGATTCTCGGGCCGCTGTTTGAGGAGAAGGTTCTGGGACGGCGCGTGGCGGCCGGCGGGATTTCGACGGACTGGCGGAACCGGTATGTGGCGGGGCTTCCGGCGGGGATTCTGGCGAAGGCGCTGGGACTCGGCGGTGGGACGTTTACACTGGATGCGGCATGTGCGTCGTCGCTGTATGCGCTCAAACTGGCGGCAGAGGAATTGCGGGCGGGGCGGGCGGATCTGATGCTGACGGGCGGGCTTTCGCGGCCGGATTGTTTGTACACGCAGATGGGGTTTTCACAACTGCATGCGCTGTCGCCGAGCGGGCGGAGTGCGCCGTTTGATTCGGGTGCGGACGGGCTGGTGGTGGGAGAGGGGGCGGGCATCGTGGCGCTCAAGCGGGTGGAAGATGCGCTGCGGGATGGGGATCGGATTTATGCGACGATTGCGGGGATTGGGCTGTCGAATGACATCGGGGGGAATCTGATGCAGCCGGATTCGTCCGGGCAGTTGCGGGCGATGCGCGATGCGTATCGGGAGGCGGGGTGGTCGCCGGAGGATGTGGATTTGATCGAGTGCCACGGGACGGGGACGCCGGTGGGGGATGCGGTGGAATTCGAGAGTCTGACGCAGTTGTGGCGTGGGATTTCGCCGGCGAAGAAGTGCGTGATTGGATCGGTGAAGAGCAACGTGGGGCATCTGCTGACGGCGGCCGGGGCGGCGGGGTTGATCAAGGTGCTGCTGGCGATGCGTGAGCGGACGCTTCCGCCGACGGCAAACTTCAGGGCGGCCGGGGCGCGGATTGGTTTGGATGGCAGTCCTTTCGAGGTGCTGCGCGAGGCGGGGGAATGGCGGCGGGAGGGAGATCGTCCGCGGCGGGCGGCGATCAGCGGGTTTGGCTTTGGCGGGATCAATGCGCATGTGCTGATTGAAGAATGGGAGGGGTTGAGTGCGGCTTCGAGATTGCCGGCGCGGAGCTCGCAACGTGCGGAGGCGGTGGCGATTGTTGGAATGGGTGCGCACTTCGGGCCGTGGCGGTCGCTGGGGGCGTTTCGGGAGCGTGTTTTTGGCGGCGATGCGATGATGCCCTCGCGTCCGCGGCGATGGTGGGGTTCGGCGGAAGCGGAACGATTCTCCGGCTTTTTTGTGGATGAAGTGAACATTCCGCTGGGGCGTTTTCGCACACCGCCGGCGGAGCTTGCGGAGATGCTGCCGCAGCAATTGCTGATGCTGCAGGTGGCGGCAGATGCGCTGGAGGATGCGGGGATTGATGCGGTGACCGGGGAGAGGCTGGATACGGGGGTGTTCATCGGCATCGGATTGGATCTCAACACGACGAATTTCCGGTTCCGGTGGTTGCTTCAGGAAAAGGCGAAGCTCTGGGCGCGGGAGCTGGGGTTGGAGCTGACGGCGGAGGAGATGGAGCGGTGGATCGGAGAGCTTCGCGCGGCGGCGGGGCCGGCGTTGAATGCGAATCACACGATGGGGGCGCTGGGCGGGATTGTGGCGAGCCGCGTGGCGCGGGCGTTTCACATTGGGGGGCCGAGCTTCACGGTTTCGAGCGAGGAAACGTCAAGTCTGAGCGCGCTGCAGGTCGGCGTGCGGGCGCTGCAGCGTGGTGAGATCAAGGTTGCGCTGGTCGGAGCGGTGGATCTGGCGGGGGACATTCGGGCGGTGCTGGGGCATGATGCGGGGCGGCGGTTTGCGGCGGATGCGCTGATTGGCGAGGGGGCGGGGGCGCTGGTGTTGAAGCGGCATTCAGATGCGGAGCGTGATGGGGATCGGGTTTATGCAGTGATCGATGGGATGGGGAGCGCGGGTGATGCTGATTATGGGCTCGCCATGGAGCGGGCGGTTGCGGATTCGGCGGGGAAAGGCCAGTCGTTGGGGTATGTGGAACTGCACGATGGCGGCAACGCTCGGGAAGATGCGGCGGAAAGCGCGGGTGTTGGGTGGATCGCGGCGCGACAGCCGGGAGTGATTGCGATGGGGTCTTGTAAGCGGGACATCGGTCATGCGGGTGCGGCGGCGGGTATTGCGGCGGTCATCAAGGCGGCGCTGGCGCTGCATCATGAGACGATTCCGCCTTCGCGCGGGGGACTTCAGGTGGCGGCGAATACGGTCGTGCCGACGGCGCCGCAGTACTGGCTGTACGATCGAGCGAATGGGCCACGGCAGGCGGGCGTGAGCGCGCTTAGCATTGATGGGAGCAGCATGCATGTGTTGCTGACGTCGGCGGAATCGGAATCGATCGGTGCTGCGTACCAGGCGTCGGAATTTCTCTTTACGGTGCGGGGGCACGATCGCGATCAGTTGCTGCAACGACTCGAATCGCTCGATGTATTCTGTTCGCGTGACTCGCACTCCATCGCTCGGGCGGCTCACAGTTGGTTCCATGAGAATCGCGCAGGAGCGGGCTCGCTTGTCGTCGCATTGGTCGCGCAATCCGGCGATCGGCTGCGCGAGCTGATTGCGCAAGCGCGGGAGGCGGTGAGCGCCAACCGGCCGATCTCCGGCGACCGCGTGTTTTTCACGCCTCAGCCGCTGGGGTCCCCGGGGAAGATTGCCTTTGTCTACCCCGGTTCCGGAAATCAGTTCCCCGGAATGGGGCGCGATCTGGCTGTGCATTTCCCGCAGGTTCTTCATCGGCAGGAGAAGGAAAGCGAGCGGCTTGCGGCTCAATTCGCCGGCGGCCGTTTGTGGCGCGAAAGCGCCGGGCCGCTTTCGGTGCGCGACACCATCTTCGCGCAAGTGTCGCTTGGCGCATTCGTCACCGATCTGCTCGCCCAGTTTGCACTTACACCGAATGCTGTGATCGGATACAGCCTTGGCGAATCGACGGGCCTTTTCTCGACGAGAACCTGGACGCAGCGCGACGAAATGTTTGTGCGGATGCAGTCGTCGACGCTTTTTACCCGCGATCTCACGGGCGAGTTCGCGGCGGCACGTGCGGCGTGGAATCTGTCGCCGGATGAACCGGTTGATTGGATCGTCGGCGTGGTGAATCGCCCGGCGGAAGAAGTGCAGAGGGCCCTTGCGGGACGGCAGCGTGTTTATCTGCTGATCGTCAACACGCCGCGCGAATGTGTGATTGGCGGGGATCGGGCGGGCGTGGATGCGCTCGTGCGTGATCTGCGATGCATTCTTCATCCCATCCAGGGCGTGACGACAGTGCATTGCGAGGTCGCGCAGCATATTGCCGGGGCATATCGCGACCTGCATCTGCTCGAAGCGACGCCACCGGAAAACGTTGCTTTTTACAGTGGTGCGCTGGGTCGTGCCTATGAAGTGACGCGGGAATCGGCGGCGGACTCGATCGTTCGTCAGGCCGTTGCGCCATTCGATTTCACGAAGGTTATTCGCGCGGCATATGCTGACGGGGTGCGTCTCTTCATTGAGGTGGGTCCCGGCGCTTCGTGCACGCGCATGATCGATCAGATTCTGGAGAAGGAGCCGCACATTGCCCGGTCGGTGTGCATTGCGGGGCAGCCCGGCGTGGGTGTGCTGCTTCGTCTGCTGGCACATCTCATTGCTGAGGGTGTGGCGGTCGATCCGGCGATTCTTTACCAGAGCGGGGCCGGGGAGGCACCGGCGGCCGTGCGAAACATCACGGTGCGGACTGGCGGCGATCCGTTCGAGATTCCCGAGCCGCCGAGGACATCCGCTCCCGCCCGGAGCAATGCGCGAACCTCGCCCGTTCCGGCGACGGCATCTCCTGGAATCGCCATCCTCGATGTTCCTCCGCTCATGGATCAGATGGTCGCTTCGCAGCGTGCCCATGCGGCAACGCAGGAGACGTTCCTCCGCCTCTCGGAGAACAACAGTCGGGCGATGGCGAACGCCCTCTCGTTCCAGATGTCGCTACTTGCTTCGGCGGGAACCGCTTTGTTGGAGGCACCGCCAGCGGAACCGGTTCAGCCGCAGCGCAGCGTCGCGCTCGATCGTTCGATGTGCATGGAATTCGCGATTGGATCCATCGGCAAGGTTCTGGGCCCGGCGTTCGCTCACGCGGATGGTTATCCCACGCGCGTTCGCCTGCCTGACGAGCCTCTGATGCTGGTGGACCGAATCGTTTTAATTGAAGGCGAACCGAATTCCATGACGCATGGCCGCGTGGTCACGGAGCACGAGGTCCATCCTGGCGCGTGGTATCTCGACGGGAACCGGATTCCAACGTGCATTGCCGTTGAAGCGGGACAGGCGGATCTGTTTCTTTCCGGCTATCTCGGCATCGACTCGATCACCAAGGGCCGGGCCGTTTACCGGCTTCTCGATGCGGTTGTCACGTTCCACGGGCCGCTGCCGACGCCGGGCAAGACGATTGTTTATGACATTGTGATCGAGCATTTCTTCCGCCAGGGTGAGACGCACCTTTTCCGCTTCCACTTTGATGCGACAGTGGATGGCAAGCCGTTCCTCACGATGCAGAAGGGGTGCGCGGGATTCTTTACCGAAGGGGAGCTTGCGGCGGGAAAGGGCATCGTGCAGACCTCGATTGACAAACGCCCCGTGGCAGGCAAGCGGGCAGCGGACTGGCGGGATCTCGTGCCGATGGGGATTGAATCGTATTCCGATGCGCAGCTCAGTGCGCTGCGAGGCGGCGATCTGGCCGGCTGCTTTGGCGAGGCTTTTCGCAATCTGCCGCTCGCGGCGCCATCCACGCTGCCTTCGGGTCGCATGACGCTGGTGCATCGCATTCTGAAGCTCGATCCAGCCGGGGGGCGGTACGGCATCGGGCAGATCACGGGCGAAGCCGACATCCGGCCGGACGACTGGTTTCTCACCTGCCACTTCGTCGACGATCGCGTGATGCCAGGGACGCTGATGTATGAGTGCTGTCTCCACACGCTGCGGGTGTACCTGCTTCGCATGGGATGGGTCGGTGAAGCGGGGCAGGTGGCGTACGAGCCGATTCCGGAGGTTGCGAGCCAGCTCAAGTGCCGGGGGCAGGTGACGGCGTCGACGAAAAGGGTGCAGTACGAGGTGACGTTGAAGGACATCGGGTACGCGGCGGATGGGACACCGTATGTGATTGCGGACGCGCTGATGTGTGCCGACGGCAAACCCATCGTGCAAATACTGAACATGTCCTCACGACTGACGGGGCTTACGCGCGAGGGTGTGGAGGCGCTGTGGCGGCGCCGGCAGACGACAGGCAATCGCCGGAAGCCGCTGTTCGATCTCGACCGCATCACGGCGTTCGCGGTCGGCAAGCCCTCCTATGCATTCGGCGACAAATACAGCATTTTCGATCCGGGCCGGACGCGGAAGATCGCGCGACTTCCCGGACCGCCCTACCAGTTTCTTGATCGCATCACATCGATTGAGAATTGTGAGCAGTGGAAGCTCGCGGCGGGCGGCGTGATCGAAGCGGAATATGATGTTCCGCCCGAAGAGTGGTATTTCCATGCCAATCAGCAGAACGCGATTGGCGAGATGCCGTTCTCCGTGCTGCTTGAAATTGCTCTCCAGCCGTGCGGGTGGCTGGCTGCGTACCTGGGTTCTGCGCTCACGTCGTCCACTGATCTGAAATTCCGGAACCTTGGCGGGACCGCGAAGCAGATCCGCCCCGTAACGCCCGACATCGGCACGCTGACGACGAAGATCAAAATCACGAACGTCTCCACGTCCGGGGGTATGATTATTCAGCACTTCGACATGGACGTGCGCTGCAGCGCCGGCGAAGTGTACAAGGGGAAGACCTACTTCGGGTTTTTCTCGAGGGAAGCGCTCGCCAATCAGGTGGGCATCCGTGATGCTGCGATCTACGAACCGACGGCCGTGGAGATTTCGCGTGCCACGTCGTTCCCGTACCCCGATGCGGCGCCGTTTCCGAACGCACAGATGCGAATGGTTGATCAGATTTCACATTTCGATCCGATCGGCGGACCGAAGCAGCTTGGTTTCATTCGCGGCACCACGCGGGTGAATCCGGAGGCGTGGTTCTTCAAGGCGCACTTCTTTGAAGACCCCGTGTGGCCCGGCTCGCTGGGTCTTGAATCGTTTATTCAACTCCTCAAGCTCGCTGCGCATCGGCGCTGGGCCGCCGGCATGACGTCGCAGGAGTTGCAATTCCAGACGCTCGCGGTGAACGAGGAGCATTCCTGGATTTACCGCGGGCAGATCGTTCCGAGCGATTCGCGGGTCACGATAGACGCGGCGGTTACGCATATCGATGATGCCCGCCGGCACATTCGAGCCGATGGATTCCTCACGGTGGATGGGCGCGTCATTTACCAGATAAAGGATTTTGCCATCATCATGCAGCCCCCCCACCGGAGCGTTCCCGGAGGTGTGCGATGAATTACAAGAATGTGCACATCGACGCGATGGGGTACGAGCTCGCGCCTGTGGTGGTTACGTCATCTGAACTCGAGGCTCGAATTGCTCCGCTTTATGAGAGATTACGCATCGCGCCGGGGCAGCTCGAAGCGCTTACGGGAATTGCCGAGCGACGCTGGTGGCATGAGAATTATCCGCTATCTGAGGGTGCAGCAGCCGCGGCTCGAAAAGCACTGGCCAAGTCGAACGTAGGGGCGGCGGATATTCAGACGCTGATTTATGCCGGTGTGTGCCGGGAGAATTTCGAGCCGGCAACCGCGTGCGCCGTCGCATCGCATCTGAACATCGCCCCGAATGCGTTCGTATACGATATTTCCAATGCGTGCCTCGGCGTGCTGAATGGGATTATTGATATCGCCAATCGCATTGAGCTTGGACAGATTTCGGCGGGCATGGTTGTTTCGTGTGAATCGGCTCGCGAGATCAACGACGTCATGATCGGGAAGATGCTTGCCAATCCGACGATGTCGATGTTTACGCAATCGCTGGCCACGCTTACTGGCGGGTCGGGAGCGGTCGCGGTCATTCTCACGCACAAATCGTTTGCCGGCGAGAAGCGTCGTCGTCTTGTGGGTGGAGTCGCTCATGCGGCGCCGGAGCATCATCAGCTTTGCCGCTGGGGAACCGCCCCGGACCCCGCGACGACTGCCGCGCCGCACAGCGTTTCCCAATTCATGACGACGGACTCGGTTTCCGTCCTGAAGTATGGAGTGGAGCTTGGCACGCGGACGTGGCGTGATTTTCTCCGGACGGTTGACTGGACGCCGCAGCAGGTCGACAAGATCATTTGCCATCAGGTTGGGACCGGCCACCGCAGCACGATTCTCAAGCAGATCGACATTCCTGCGGAAAAGGACTTCTCCACGTTCTCCTACCTCGGCAACATCGGAACGGTTTCGCTCCCGCTTACGGCGGCGCTGGCGGAGCAACGTCATTTTCTGAAGCCGGGCGATCGCGTTGGATTTCTCGGCATCGGCTCGGGCCTGAACTGCCTCATGCTTGGATGGGAGTGGTGATGGCTGGTAACAAGCTTAATTTCCCTGAATATTCCTTCGCGGACCATTCCATCGGGATCGACGGCCTGCAGATGCACTATGTCGACGAAGGGCCGCGCGATGGCGCGCCGGTGCTAATGGTTCACGGGAATCCGACCTGGTCCTTCTATTATCGCCGCCTGATCTCTGCACTAAGTTCACGTTACCGCGTGATTGCGCCGGACCACATCGGAATGGGCCTTTCTGAGCGGCCCGACGAGTCTCGCTATGACTTTACGCTTGCGCGGCGCGTCAGTGATCTTGAAGCGCTGGTCGATTCACTCGAACTGCGGCAGCCGCTCACGCTTGTCGTGCACGACTGGGGCGGCATGATCGGTATGGCGTGGGCGTCGCGTCATCCGGAGCGAGTGGCGAGAATTATTGTGCTGAATACGGGCGCCTTCACGCTGCCGAAGTCCAAGGCAATGCCATGGCAACTTACGCTGGCGCGCACGCCGGTTGTCGGCGCGCTGCTTGTGCGGGGATTGAATGCATTCTCTCGTGGTGCGGTGAAAGACTGCGTGATGCGCCCACTCTCCCCGGAGGCGGCCCGCGGCTATCTCGCCCCGTACGACTCGTGGTTCAACCGGCTCGCCGTGCATCGCTTTATCCAGGACATACCGCTCAAGCCGGGCGATCGTGCCTGGGACATCGTGGCAGGCGTCGAAGAGAACCTGCTGCAGTTTCGGCACGTGCCGATGCTGATTTGCTGGGGAATGAAAGATTTCGTCTTTGACGAGCATTTCTTGAATCGCTGGATTGAGCTTTTCCCCAAAGCCGGTGTGCACCGCTTCGACAACGCCGGCCATTACGTGCTGGAGGATGCCCACGAGCAGATCATTCCGCTGGTGCAGCAATTCCTCGGCGCGCGACTTCCGATGGAGGTGGTGACGCCATGATGACGGCCGCCGCCAACATTGCCTCTACGCTGGTCGAGATGGCCCAGCGTCAGCCGAACGTAGATGCCCTTCTCACGAATCCCCGCCGAGACGCCCAGCGTAAGCTCTCCTACACCCGCACCACCTTTCAGCAGCTCAACGACAAATCCGACCGGCTCGCCCGCGGCCTTGCCGCCGTGGGTATCGCGACCGGCACTCGCACTGCGCTTTGCCTCCGTCCCGGCGTCGACTTCTTCGCCACGACTTTCGCCCTCTTCAAGCTTGGTGCAATTCCCGTCCTCATCGATCCCGGCATCGGACTGAAGAACTTTGGCAGATGCCTCGCTCAGGCCACACCCACCGCCTTCATCGGCATTCCCCTCGCCCACGGCCTGCGGCGTCTTTTCGGCTGGGCGAAGCAATCAATCCGCATCAACATCAGCACGGGCGGCTTCGGCGGAATCTCTCTCTCGGAAATTGAATCGCGCGGTGGCGCATGCGGTCGCTTGCCCGACACCGGCGATCAGGCCAATGCCGCTGCCATCCTTTTCACTTCCGGCTCGACCGGCCCCGCCAAGGGCGTCCTCTACACGCACGACAATTTCCTCGCACAAATCGACGCACTCAAACACACCTACGACATTCAACCTGGCGAAATCGACCTGGCGACATTTCCCCTCTTTGCCCTTTTCGGCCCGGCCCTGGGCATGACCACTGTCCTGCCGGACATGGACTTCACGCGCCCCGGTTTCGTCGACCCGCAAAACATCATCGACCCCATTCAGCAACTCGGCATCACGAACATGTTCGGCTCACCGGCGCTTATCGATTGTGTCAGCCGCTATGGCGCAGAGCACAACATCACACTTCCTTCACTGCAGCGCGTCATTTCCGCGGGGGCGCCTGCATCTCCTCGTGTGCTCGAGCGTTTCTCACAAATGCTTGCTCCGGCGACACAGATTTTCACCCCCTACGGTGCGACCGAGGCTCTTCCCGTTTCGTCCATTGGGAGCCACGACATTTTGGGGTCAACTCGCAAGCTCACCGATTCGGGCAAGGGGGTGTGCATCGGGCGGCCTGTGGATAACATTCGCGTACGCATCATTAAAATCATCGACGTCGCCATTGCCGCGTGGTCGGACGATCTTGAATTACCGCCAAACGAAATTGGCGAAATCGTGGTTCAAGGCCCGGTTGTCACCTCCGAATATTTCGATCGACCCGATGCCACTGGTCTTGCCAAGATCGCAGATGCCTCCAATGGTTGCTTTTATCACCGCATGGGGGACGTTGGGTATCTCGATAGCGATGGGCGTCTCTGGTTCTGCGGCCGCAAATCGCAGCGTGTCCGTTTGCCGGAACGCGACCTTTTTTCCACACCGTTCGAAGCGGTGTTCAACACCCATCCGAGCGTTGGCCGCTCCGCCCTCGTCGGGATCAAAAGAGGCGGCATCGTCTGCCCGGTCATCTGCATCGAACCCACGCAGGAGAACACAACGCCGCCATCCACGTTTGCACAGGAACTCTTCTCGCTCGCCCAGCGTTACGAGCACACACGCGTTATCCGAGAGTTTCTTTTCCATCCGCGTTTTCCCGTGGACATCCGGCACAACGCCAAGATCAATCGCGAAAAACTCACGCTCTGGGCTCAAAGGAAACTTGCATGAATTGCCTCGTTACCGGCGGAGGCGGCTTTCTCGGCCTCGCCGTCGTCAAACAGCTTTGTTCGCGCGGGCACACGGTCCGAACCTTTCAGCGCGGCAAGTACGCCGAGCTTGATGCGCTTGGTGTTGAATCGATTCAGGGGGACATCACGGATGCCGCAGCGATTGCGGCTGCGGCCAAAGGCGTTGACACGGTCTTCCACGTTGCCGCGAAGCCGGGTGTGTGGGGCACCTACGCGGATTTCCACTCGCCCAACGTCATCGGTACGCAGAATGTCCTTTCCGCTTGTCGCAGCAATAGTATCCCACGGTTGATATTCACCAGTTCTCCCAGCGTGGTTTTCGGCGGCAATAACGAGAACGGCATTACGGAATCAGCTCCCTACGCCAGGCGCTACCTCGCACACTATCCGAAGACGAAAGCGATCGCCGAACAGCTTGTGCTGGCCGCGAATTCGGTTGAACTCGCCACGATTGCGCTGCGCCCGCATTTGATCTGGGGGCCGAACGATCCTCACCTGGTGCCGCGTATTCTGGAGCGGGCGCGCATCGGTCGCCTGTCGATGATCGGAAATCGAAAGAACCTCGTCGATTCGACCTATATTGACAATGCCGCAAACGCGCATCTTCTCGCTGCCGACCGTCTGGCGCCAGGATCTCCGATTTCGGGGAAGGCGTACTTTATCTCGAACGGCGAGCCTCTTCCGATGGCCGATTTGATTCGCCGCATTCTCAGTGCGGCCGGAATCGAGCCCGTCATTCCGACGCTGAATTCTCACCTCGCCTATGCCGCCGGCACCGCGATGGAACTCACGCACAAGCTGCTTCGTTTGAAGCACGAGCCGCTGCTTACCCGCTTCGTGGCACGCCAGCTTTCAACGGCCCACTGGTTTGACATCTCCGCAGCGAAGCGCGATCTGGGTTACGAGCCACAGGTCACCATTGAGGAGGGCATGCAGCGTCTGGCGAAATCTCTGCGTGAAACACCATTGGAGATTCGCCGATGAGTTTCATTCCGGCGACACCTTCCTGGCTTCCGATGTCGCCGGATCTTGCGCTCGTCCCGAACCACATTCACCTCTTCCTCGCGACGACCGAGATCAGCGATGATTCCATCGCCCACCTCGATTCGTTTCTCTCATCAGAAGAGCGCGAGCGATTCGCCCGCTTTCGTATGCCTCAGAAGCGCAACGAGGCGATTGTTTCACGCGCTCTTCTGCGGGAGAGACTCTCCGGCTTCCTGGACATTCCTCCGGCCCAGATCGCACTGGCCGTCAATCCACACGGAAAGCCGCACATCGAAGGGGCGCCGGTTTATTTCAACGTATCGCACACCGCAGGCTGCGTTCTCCTTGCGGTTTCCGGCGAGCATGAACTCGGAGTGGACATCGAGTCGCCGCGAGAACACCTTTCCCACGAAGACCTTGCGAAACGCTATTTCACGGCCGCCGAACATGCGGCGCTTCTTGAATATCCTCAGGACCAGCGCACAATCGCGTTCTTTCGCTGCTGGACCCGTAAGGAAGCCCTGCTGAAAGCGATCGGGCGCGGCATCTCCGGCGGGCTGGACACATTCGAAGTGCCGTTGGGTGAGTTATCATCCCCCCTGACGTTGGATGGATGGACGCTGCACGATCTCGCCGTGCCTTCCCCGCACATTGCAGCGCTGGCAACGCGGCAGACCCGGCCGCTCCTCCATTTCTGGCGGTGGCATCCTCCGCGATGACAAGAATAATCTCGCGTCTCGCGAGACGATCAATCTCAACGCAGTTCAGGCTCGCAGAAAAGCTGAGGTATACGCGTTTTTCCAACGGAGGCGGTAGGATTCGAACCCACGGACGACTTGCGCCGTCTCCGGTTTTCAAGACCGGTGCAATAAACCGCTCTGCCACGCCTCCCGATTGTCGAATGTCAGACTAGCCAATCGAGTCTCCACCGTCAAACAGCAATGAGTGCTGGATAAACACCGCGCATGGCCGCCCCGATCGGCAACGCGCTCCTTTTACTCGACCAGTTCCCCTTCATGCACCGGCGAGCCCTTCTTGAACGTGAACCGTTTGTGTCGATCCGCATCTATTTCGATGGTATCCCCGTCGCGGAACTCACCATCCAGAATGCTCATTGCCAACGGGTTCTCAATTTCCTGCTGAATGACCCGCTTCAGCGGACGTGCGCCGAAGACCGGGTCATAGCCGCGCTCGCCCATTTCTTCCTTTGCATGATCCGTCAACACCAAATGCATGCCGCGCGATTTGAGCCGATTCTCGAGGCTTCGCACCTGGATATCCACTATCTTCCGCAACTGGTCCTTGCGCAAGGCGTGGAAGATGACAATCTCATCGATGCGGTTCAAAAACTCCGGACGGAAATGGTCGCGAAGGAGATTGCGAACCTGGGCCTCGATCTCCCATTCGGCGCCTTCCTTTCCGGCAAGTTCCTGAATGACCTGGGAGCCGATGTTGCTGGTCATGATGATCACGGTGTTCTTGAAGTCCACGGTCCGTCCCTGGCCGTCGGTGAGGCGGCCGTCGTCGAGCACTTGCAGCAGCACGTTGAACACGTCGCGATGTGCCTTTTCGATTTCGTCAAAGAGGACGACGGAGTAGGGCCGTCGCCGGACGGCTTCGGTCAACATGCCGCCTTCTTCGTAGCCGACATATCCCGGGGGAGCGCCGATCAGCCGCGCGACGGAGTGCTGTTCCATGAATTCGGACATGTCGATGCGAATCAGGGCATCTTCCGTGTCGAACAGGAACTCCGCGAGCGCCTTTGTGAGTTCGGTTTTTCCCACGCCTGTGGGGCCAAGGAACATGAAGCTTCCAATTGGCCGGCGCGGATCGCCGAGACCAGCACGGGAACGCCGCACGGCATCGGAGACGGCCTTGACCGCTTCCTCCTGCCCCACGACGCGCCGCTGGAGGAACTGCTCCATCTTGCGAAGCCGTTCCTTGTCGCCTTCGAGCATCTTGGAGACTGGGATTCCGGTCCATTTCGCCACGACTTCCGCGATTTCCTCCGGCGTCACTTCCTCGCGAATCAGCGCCGTTCCGGACTTCAACTGGGCATCGAGCGCCTTCTGCTTGTCGGCAAGCTGCTGCTCGAGTTCCCGAATGGTTCCGTAACGCAGGCGAGCGGCTTCTTCCAGTTTTCCGCGGCGCGTCGATTCTTCCAGCGCGTGCTGCGCATTCTCGATTTGCTCGCGAATCTGCTTGATGCTCCGAAGCGCGCCGGCCTCCTGTTCCCATTGTGTCGTCAGCCGCGTGTTCTGCTCCTGCAGGTCGGCCAACTGCTTCTCGGTTTTTTCGAGCTGCTGCCTGGACGCTTCGTCCTTTTCCTTGCGGAGCGCCTCGCGCTCAATCTCAAGCTGCATGATCCGCCGGCGAATCTCATCGAGTTCCTGCGGCATGGAATCATTCTCGATTCGCAACCGGCTCGCGGCTTCGTCAACGAGGTCAATCGCCTTGTCGGGGAGGAACCGGTCCGTGATGTATCGATGGCTCAGGGTTGCGGCAGCGACCAGAGCGGAATCCTGAATTCGCACGCCGTGATGCGTTTCGTAGCGGTCTTTCAGGCCGCGCAGAATGGCGATCGTGTCCTCAGCGCTGGGCTCGCCGACATACACTTGCTGGAACCGGCGCTCGAGGGCTGGGTCTTTCTCGATGTACTTGCGGTATTCATCGAGCGTTGTTGCGCCGATGCAGCGCAGTTCTCCGCGCGCGAGCATCGGCTTGAGCAGGTTGCCGGCATCCATGGCCCCTTCCGCCTTGCCGGCCCCAACGACATTGTGGATTTCGTCGATAAAAAGAATGACGCCGCCGGCGGCCGATTCCACTTCCTTCAGCACGGCCTTGAGGCGATCCTCGAACTCGCCGCGGTACTTTGCGCCGGCGATGAGAGCGCCCATGTCCAGGGCGATGAGCCGCTTGTTTTTCAATCCTTCCGGCACATCGCCCTTCAGAATGCGCTGCGCCAACCCCTCGACGATCGCAGTCTTGCCGACGCCGGGCTCGCCAATAAGCACAGGATTGTTCTTTGTGCGCCGGCTGAGGACCTGCATGCAGCGTCGGATTTCCTCGTCGCGCCCGATGACCGGGTCGAGTTTTCCTTTGCGAGCCGTCTCCACCAGGTCCCGCCCGTACTTTTCAAGCGCCTGGAACTTCGCCTCGGGATTTTCATCGGTGACGCGCGTGTTCCCGCGCACGTCCTTCAGGGCTGCGAGAATGGCGTCACGGCTCACGCTCATGACGGAGAGCACTTCCTTGGCCGTGGAAGGCACCGACGCGAGCGCCAGCAGGAAGTGCTCCGTCGAGAGATACTCGTCTTTCAATCGGTCGGCTTCCTTCTGGGCGCCTTCCAGGACCTGCTGCAGTTCGCGCGACATGCCCAACTGTGCTGCGCCCGAAATTGAAGGCAAGCGTTTCAATTCGGACTGCGTTACTGACGCGATACGGTCCGCATCCGCCCCCAGTTTCGACAGCAGCGGCCGCACAATGCCGTCTCGATCGTCCAAAAGCGCCGCCAGTACGTGCAATGGCGTAAGCTCGCCGTGTTGCATTTCCACTGCGATTGACTGCGCCCGCTGAAGCGCTTCCTGAGCTTTTATTGTAAGTTTGTCCATCCTCATGGTTGGCTCCAATTCCGCATTCACAACGTATGTAGGTTTGACGAAACACCAGGAACAAATGGCGTACCACTTTCAAAACCAGCGTTCCTGAGCTCTTTCCACATACGATTTCCGCGAAAGGGAAGCCCGGCTGCCGATATGGCAGCCGCCTGGTCGCACATTTCTGGACACACTATTTGATGAAGGTGTGGACGGTTCCGCCATGTGCGCGAGAATATTTCATTTGGAAATATGCGGTACCGGCCGTATAAGTCCTGTATCCGAACCGACTGTAACGCCCGCTCGAGTTGCCACGCGCTCATGTCCTTCGACTTACTTCCAGCAATGTTAAACCGCGGATCCTATTTTGATGACCCAGCAACAAGACGAGCTCGACGTGCAGCAGGCGGTGCGCCTGCATCAGCAGGGGAAGTTCCCGGATGCCGAGGCGATCTATCGCCGCGTTCTGGTCCGCAACCCCAATCAGTCCGATGCACTCCACATGCTTGGGCTCCTGGCCTACCAGGTGGGGCACGCCGATGCTGCGGTGGATCTCATCGAACGTTCTCTCTCGCTCGCTCCGAATAACGAGATCGCGTGCAGCAACCTTGCCGAAATCCAACGGTCCCGCGGGCAGTTCGGCGCCGCCATTTCTCTCTGCGAACGTGCTTTGAGGATCAATCCCAACCTTGCGAGCGGACATGCGAATCTCGCTGCCATCTTCCGTCAGACCGGACGGCTGGAAGAGGCGTTGGCGGCCTCGATGGCCCTTCTGAAGCTCGATCCTCAATCGGCGAACGGGTGCTCGAGTGCGGGCGCCACCCTGCTGGACCTCAACCGTCCGGAAGAGGCGCTTCCGCTTCTGGAGCGAGCTGCCCACCTGGCGCCGAATAATGCAGCGATCGCGAGCAATCTTGGACTGTGCTACGCCCGGCTGTGCGAGTTCGCCAGATCAATTGCATTTCATCGTCGCGCAGTTGCGTTGGAACCAACCAATGGAACGATCCTGATGAATCTGGCGGTGGCGCTTGCCGAGGCGGGAGAGTTCCGCGAGGCCGCCGAACACTTCCAGACACTGGCGAACGCCCAGCCACACCGCGCGGAGATCATTCAGAACCTGGCCGCAGCGCACTGCGATCTTCATAATCACGCCGAAGCCCTCAAGTGTGCGCATCGTGCGCTACAACTTGATTCCACGCACATCGAGACCTTCATTACGCTCGCGAATACTCACTGCGCTCTGGGCCAGTTTGACGATGCGATTCGTTACCTCAGTCAAGCACGGAACATTCGCGAGACAAGCAAAATCCATCAGGCAATGGCCACCGCTTTGGTAGGCAAAGGCGAGCCCGAGAAGGCCCTTCCCGAAAATGCCCGGGCCATTGAACTTGACCCAGCCGATCCTATCCCGCAGTTCGATCGCTCCATCATTTTCCTGTATCTGGGGCGACTGGAGGAGGCGTGGCCGTTCTACGAAACGAGGTTCCAACACCCGCGTCTGAAACCCTTCATCCAGCACTTCGATAAACCCCGCTGGAATGGCGAACCCATCGCCGGCAAACGCCTGCTTGTGCAATGCGAGCAGGGCCTCGGCGATACCGTGTGCTTCAGCCGCTATGCGACACTGCTTGCGCAGCAGAACATCCATGTCATCCTGCGCGTTCAGCCGTCGCTCGTCGATGTTATCAAGACGATTAGCGGGGCCTGCGAGGTGGTTCCTGAAATCGCCCCGCCACCCCCGTTCGACTTCCACATTCCGCTGATGTCGCTGCCCGGTGTATTTAAGACCTCGCTTGATACCATCCCGAACACCGTCCCGTACATCACCGCCGACCCGACCAGGAAAGCCCACTGGCAAAGGGAATTCGCGGCCCGAACCAACAAGCTCAAGGTGGGCATAGCCTGGGAGGGCGGCCCGTTCCAACCGGAAAACCGCCTGCGCTCCGCGAGCCTCGCCGCCTTCGCTCCGCTTGCCGACCTTCCTGTGACGTTCTTCTCACTTCAAAAAGGGGATGCGGCCGCGCAATCCAAATCCCCTCCGCCGGGCATGGACTTCCAGGATCTCGCCCCCCACATCCACGATTTCACCGACACCGCCGCCATGATCGAAGCCCTCGACCTCGTCATCTCGATCGACACGTGCGTCATTCATGTCGCCGGCGCACTCGCCAAGCCTGTATGGACGCTTCTTGCGTACTTCCGCGGGCACATGTGGATGACTCAGCGTCACGATTCACCGTGGTATCCCACCATGCGTCTCTTTCGCCAACCCAAATTCCAAGACTGGCTGAGCGTCGTGGAGCAGGTAAGAACCGAACTCACCACGCTCCTCCAGCAAAAAGAAAAGTGACCGAACACGTGGTGCCGGTCACTCGTATCTCAGATTTCGTCATGGATTGTTAAACTTCCATGATGTCCTTTGTTTTCGCCGCCACCGCCGAATCCACCGTTCCCTCAAACTTTTTCAGGAGTTCCTGTACATCCTCGCGGCCCTTCACTGCCTGGTCTTCCGTCAGCAGCGAATCCTTCTCTTCTGCATCCACCTTCTTGTTCGCATCCCGCCGGATATTCCGCAGCGAAATCCGCACATGCTCTGCCGCTTCCTTCACCTTTCCCGCCAGTTGCTGACGCCGTTCCTGAGACAGCGGCGGCAGCACCAGTCGGATCTGTTTCCCATCGCTCTGTGGATTGATTCCCAGGTTCGCCTCCTCCAGCGCCCGCACCACATCCTTCACAGAACCCGGATCGAATGGCTTAATCAGAATGCTCGACGCATCCGGCGTCGTCAGGGACGCCAGTCCCCGCAAATCCGTGGGCGTTCCGTAGTAATCCACCTTGACCCGGTCCACCAGCGACACCGACGCCCGCCCCGTCCGCAAGCCGCTGAGCTCATGCTTCAAATGCTCGAGGGCCTTCTCCATCGATTCTTCCGCTTCAAACAATATTTCATCCATCGGCATGACAGTTCTCCAAAATCTTTTTCCCCCGTTTTACTTTCGCAGCTCTTCGTGCTCGACGTGTCCTTCATCGTTAGCTGCGTCATTCAATGTTGATCATCGTCCCGATCGTCTCCCCACCCACCGCCCGCGCAATATTCCCGGGCTTCTTCAAATTGAACACCAGGATTGGAATCTTCCGCTCCATGGCGAGGCTGATGGCAGTCATATCCATGACCCGCAGGTTTTCGGTGACCACACGTTTGTACGTGAGCCGGTCGAACATGATGGCGTTGGGATTCTTCTTTGGATCCGAATCGTAAACGCCATCGACCTTGGTTGCCTTCATCAGGATGTCGACGTTCAGTTCCGTGGCCCGCAGCGCCGCGCACGTGTCTGTCGTAAAGAACGGGTTTCCGGTACCGGCGGCCAGCACGACCACCCGCCCCTTCTCCAAGTGTCGCAGCACTCTTCTTCGTATGAAGGGCTCGCACACCTGGCTTACCGTCAGCGCCGAAGCCACCCGCGTCGGCTGCCCGAGCGTTTCCAGCATGTCCTGGAGAGCCATCGCATTCATCACGGTGGCGAGCATTCCCATGTAATCGGCCGTCGCCCGCTGAATATGCCCGGCTGCTGCGAGGGACTCGCCACGGACAAAATTCCCGCCACCCACGACTACCGCCACCTGCACCCCACTCTTGGCGACCTGGGCGATCTGCTCCGAAATCGTCGTAAGCTCCCCGGCTTCGAGCCCGAACCCCCCTTCCCGGCAGAGCCCCTCGCCCGAAATCTTCAGCAAAATCCGTTTATATTTCGGCGTCGCCATAAAACTCCATCCGACCTCGAGCATCGCAGCCCGCAAAAAAAGCCCAAGGATTCCGTCCCTGGGCTCTTATCTTAACCTAAGCATCCCGATTCGCTACTCCCGCCCCCGCCTGAATCAGGCTTCGCCGATCTTGAACCGTGCGAACTTCGCAATCGTCAGCGTGGCCTTAGTGGCCTTACCCGCCTCGCTGAGCAAGTCGCGAATCCGCTTTTTGTCGTCCTTGATGAAGGGCTGATCGACCAGCGCGACATCCTGGAAGTACTTTTCCAGCTTCCCGGCGACGATCTTCTCGACAATGTTCGCGGGCTTGCCCTCTGTACCATCGGCAGCGGCCGCCTTTTCCTTTTCCAGGACCGCCGGATCAATTCCGCTCCGATCAACGGCCAGGGCGACGGTCGGAATGCCCGCGGTGACATGCATGGCAATCTCGCCGGCGACCACTTTCACCGCATCGTCGGCCGAGCCGTCGATCTGGATCAACGCTCCAACCTTCTGGTTATGGTGAACGTACTTCTCGACGCGACCGTCGGCTGTCGAGAAGCGCACCAGTCCGGTCACTCCGATGTTCTCCTTGATCGTTCCGCCGATGAGTTCCTTGATGACCGCATCAACGTTCCGTCCCGAGCCATCCGGATACCTCAGAGCCATCAGATCCGCCGGCGTGGCGACGCTGTTTTCAAAAGCGAGATCCAGCAGATCACCGAGCAACTTGGTGAAGCCGTCGTTGCGTGCGACAAAGTCGGTCTGACAGCCCAGACGAATCAGGACGCCGAGCTTTCCATCGGTCGAAATCCGTCCCGCGACGAGACCTTCCTTCATTTCGTTCGACAGTTTCTTGTCTGCCGAAGCCGCGCCGCGTTCGCGCAGGAGTTCGGCAGCCTTTTCCATGTCCCCACCCGCATCCACCAATGCCCGCTTGGCATCCATCATCGGCGCATTGGTCCGCTGCCGAAGGTCGTTCACCATCTTTGCTGTAATTTCCGCCATGATTCGTCTCACATTCATCCGAACAGGGTTGAGCTTCACGGTCGCCCGCGCGACCATACGAAAGACCCGCAAGTGTAAACCTTCCCACCAAGCAGGTAAAGCAACCCCGAGAAAAGACCACGGGCTGGGTGGGGCTGAATTTCTGGGGGGTGAAAGATAAGGAGTTGCGCGCGAAATTGCGGGATTTTTGCGGGGGAAATGTTTTGGGAGGGTGGGAAACGGGGTTTTGGGGCTGAAAATGAGGTTTTTGGGAGAGGTTGGGGCGGGTTTTGCGGGGGCGAAACGCTTCGATCCGCTTCGATCCTCCGGAATATGACGGCGATCCTCCGCGTTGAGAGGGGTACTTTGACGGGGTGAGCTTTTGCGGGTTGGATGCGGGAGGCGCGCGACGGATGGTGGTGTGAGAAGCGGTGCAGATGATGGCATGGAATTTCCCTCCCCCCCCCCTTCCCCCCGGGGGGGGGCTATGTACCGAATTTTATACTAACTTTATTGAGATGCAAGAGGAAAGTTTGGGCTATTGGTTGGGGACGGGAACGAGGCACGGGGAGATGTGGCGCGGCGGAGCGGCAACCAAAACACGACGCCCCCCCCGCCCCCCCTTCCCTCCCCACGACGGGCGACGTAAATTGCCCACAAATGGACACAAATGGACACAAATGGGGATAGCGCGGTGGATCCGGAACCAAGACATGAGGGCACGACGGGGAGTGGCCGGCGATAAACTCAGATGAATGTTGATGTTGGGGTATTTGAGGGAGAAATCTTGGAGAGAGGAAGAGAGGGAAGGCTGCGAGATGGTCGGGTCTGGGAGTCCCTTCCGTCTGGGGGTCCGGTCAATGGGTAGGTTTGTGACGCTCCCGGAAAAAGGGGCGCGTCGCTGGTACTTGTCTGGGTCACCACGGTTAGCGCGACGAATCGTGCCCACAATTCGGACTGAGAGGGCGAATGTAGCGTTGGGGATTCGTGAAATGCAAAGAGCCGCGGTTCCGGAATTCAGGAACCGCGGCTCTGGTCAGATACGCGGAGAGATAGGGATTCCAATCGGCGGTGTATGGAACCGCTTGCAAAGCCGACACTTATGTTTTTAAACTCCCGCCCAGCAAGAAGTTCTGGTTGATCATTGCTGGTCATCACTGATCAGGGTTTCTCAGGCTCCCGCAACTACATTGACACAATGTGCCATTCACCGTGCCTCGGCGACTTCCGACGGAGTTCGCCAAATGCGTAAGACCATAGATGTAAACATTCCCAAAAGTTCTGCGGAAAAGATAATTTCGAATGACGGCAGAGAAGGGATGCCGAATCAGGCCGCTATCAACGCCGCTTCGATTAGCTCGACTGAACCAACGGGATTTCCAACCGCCACCGAGGTTAAGGCGTTCCCCTGGTTGAAAGTCGTGGAATCGCGAGCCAGAGGTTCCAACGGACTTCCCCCGGATAGCGATCTTCGGTTGCTTGCCGAGTTGCATCTAAAGACTCAGCGAGAGCTTTGGCCGTCGCTCGCCAGTTGTGGCGTGTTACCCGAGGTGAAAGACGAGTCGCTCACGCCCATGATCGAGTCTTTTAAGGCGTGTTTCTTTCATAAGCAGGTCATTCCCTTTCAGGACACATCTTCGGGGAATCATTGGGGAACTCTCCAGTATTCCTGGATTCGGGTTCTGCCTGATCCCACAACCCAATACGGCTATACCTTCGACACCGGCGCGAAGGGCGTTGATTCCGCCTTCGACCCAAACTCAATCCTGAACGTAACGAACCCCGCCGACGCCACCGACAGGATCGCCCAGATAGAGCTGGTGGGATACAAGTCCGACGATGACCCCGACGATCCGGGCGGGGCCATCTTCTGGATCATCGCCGCGCCGTCCCTGTCACAGGATTCGATGCTGCCACCGCACGACCACCGCAGTATTGCGCCGCAATATGGCGGGTTCGCGTTCGCCGTTTGGCATCCGGGGACGGGAGTACCGCAGATGCCGTGGGTGTTATAATTCTCGTCATATGTTATATGGGGACGCGAAATGAGCGCCCGAGAAAAGAAGGCCCTGCAGAAATACAGGAAGAACCTCCAGAAACAACGCCGCAAAGTGGCAAAGAAGCGATTGTTCAAGGCGGCGTCGCGGCTAAAACAGGACCAGGCGGTGCTATCGGCACGGGAGACGGAGTTGAAGCGTCAGATAGCGGAAGAGCGCCGCCTCGAACGCGGAAAGGTGCCGCTGGCGCGGCCTGATTCGGTCAATTGGGACACAGTGGCAGAGGAGCAATGGAAGGCGCGCAGGGACAAGACCATGCAGAAAGAGTCACCGGCTCCTGGTGTCGATGGAAAATCCAAGTAGCGGCAGATAGAATTCTCGCGTTTGATCGTTAACGAAGGATGCGGCGACTGGCAAAACCAAGGAGAGTTGCAGCATCTAGAAGGCGCACTAAGACTCGCGATTTCAGGAGTTCTCCATGTTAAGCACCCACGTCAGAAACCTGCGATATAAATATCCTGTCATTCTATCAACTTTACTAGCCCTTAACGGGTGTGACGGAAATACGAGCGGTTCTGGGGCTCAGTGGTTCAAAGGTGGCACATTGCACGGCGCTACAGCCGGTGATTGGCTCAGAGCGACCGATGCGAATCGCCTCGCAACTTCGGCTGATTTCTGCGCATCAATCATGCGTTCAAAAAAGCCGTACAATGGTGACATGGACCGGCTCCGTCGTGACGCTGAATGGCTGAATAAAAACATCACAGACGCCGCTACAGGTGCATCGGCAGATGAACAAGTCGCCGACATTTGCGGAATGATAATGGCTGTCGCTGAACAGACTCATGCAGGCCCGTACTCAGAATAGTTTCTTAGGGAACTGAGACTGAGACGACCGCAGTTAACGACAGCAATGGCGGCTTCGCGTTCGCTGCATGGCATCCTGGGACGGGGGTGCCGCAAATGCCTTGGGCATTGTTGTGGTTCGTCGAACGGACACGGCAGAAACCAAGCGCGCTTCGCCATAAACGCAGAAGGAAAGGACGCTAAAATGTGCGATCTGATCGTTTTGAAAGTGAACATGCCCCCCCTAACAAGAACGGCGGTGAAATCCCCTGCTTACAAAGCGTTGGTGAGCGCCTGAAGGGAATGGTATTTTCCGATCAACTTTTTCCGCCAGCTCATCTGCCCCCGCGAGGACGTCTTAAAAAACTGTTCGCGAATTTCGTCCCAATGAAGTACCTCGTCGGGAGGTCGCTTCCATGGCGTACCTTTAACCTCGTGTTCGTCGAAGTATACTCCTGTCCGTTCCATAGCTACGGCGGTAGAAATCTCAAACGACTCCGCCAGGCAGCGTATGAACGCACCGAAGACGGCATTGAAATATCGCGACCTTCTTTCTGGCTTCCACTTGAGCATCTCGTCCGAATCGTTGTTTTCGCGCAAATCACGGCGCGATGGATTAGGTATAGGCGATGATGGCTCGGAAGGAGGTGGATCCTTGTATTCAGGGTTACCGTATAGATCGACGTAGCTGCCAAACCGCCATCCCTTCTCGTGGTGCCGGCGCAGTTCTTGGGGAACCATCGTGAGGGGACAACTCCCGTCGTCCAAATAAGTCTTCGCAAAGAACACCTGGCGATCTGTGTCCCAGATGATGTCTTTGAGCATGATTCCCATCGGCTCCGAGCCGTCCTCCATTAGGTCGCGGCCGAAGATTGCGATGTCGCCGCTTGGGGGGAAGGGCAATTGAATACTGCGAGTCAAGATGATTCCCCGGGAATGCTGCGACATTGGGGGAACAAACCTAACAAACAAATCAACTTCGACCTTGTACACGATTGACCTCGGCCTTCTTTGCCACCTATGCGGCATCGCCCCCATAGGTTACCCCGAAATTCGTGTCCGACAGCCATTTCTTGAAGCCCGGGTTGTCGCTGAACTGTTTGAACAATTCAGTGTGGTCGGCGATGAGCTCTATCGCCGGGAACACGCCGCGTGCCAGGGGCAGGCGGGGCGGCCGCGCCGCCTGCCGTGCTTGAAAAAGCAGAACAACCCGACGGTGGAAGTGCGGAACGTCGCGACCTATTCGCCGCTGTTGCGTCGCCAGGACTGGCAGACCTATCGGGTCAAGGAGAGCACCAGGGGGCCGGTGGTCTGGAAGGTCAAACGCCTGCGGGTATGGCTCAAGGATGAAAATGGCCTGCCGGGAGCGCCGCATCACCTGCTGGTGGCCGTCAACGTGCTGAACCCCGAGGAGGTCAAATACTTCCTGAGCAATGCTCCGGAAGAAACGCCGGTCGAAACGCTGCTGCTAGTCGCCTTCTCCCGCTGGAAGATCGAACGGATGTTCGAGGATGGCAAGGGGGAGCTGGGCCTGGACCATTTTGAAGTCCGCAAGTACCAGTCGATCCAACGTCATTTGATCCTGAGTGGCGTGAGCTACCTGTTCCTGGCCGAGTTCCAGGCAACCCATGGGGAAAAAAACCCGGACCTGACGCTGTGCCAGATCCACAGAGTGATGGCGCAACTGGCGCCGGTTTGGCGCCAGGGCGGACGCTGTTCGCGGGCGTTGGCCGAGTCGATCCAGCGGCAGTTGCTTGTCACCCAGCAACGCGCCGCCAAAGCCCGCGCCAGCCATCACAAACGAACGCTGCGTCGACTGCGGGAGATCGGGGTGTTTTTGAAAGACCTGCGCAATTGCAAGTGGCCTCATTCGTAGCGTTGTAGTATTAACTGCGCCAACAAAAACGCCCTCGTAAGACCCGCCAAAGCAGGCACTTACAAGGGCGTCTGAAGTGAAGCGGAGAGATAGGGATTCGAACCCTAGTCGCACTTGCGCACGAACCGGTTTTCGAAACCGGCGCCTTCAGCCGCTCAGCCATCTCTCCAAGTCGCTGCACGTGTCAGCGGAAAAACGCATTTTCCACAACCGTCGCTTGCGGGTCAAGCGGGCTGGTTGGTGTGAGCCAAAAAAAGGCGGGAATCCGGAATTGTCGGATTCCCGCAGTGGGGGTTCTGCTTGCGGATCGGACCGGCACGGCCTGCGGGCCGTCATGGGCGGGGACGCCCATGCCACGATTTAGCGGGCGCCGGGGAGGGAGCCGGCCATTGACACGACGGTGCGTTTGCCGGTGACGCCGGCGAGTTTGCGGAGGGCGGCAGCCTTGTCGGTCCGTTCCCAGGTAAACTGTGGGAGTTCGCGGCCGAAGTGGCCGTGGCGGGCGGTTTCGCGGTAGATCGGGCGGAGGAGTTTGAGGGTATTGACGATTCCGCGTGGGCGGAGGTCGAAGGTCTTTCGGACGATCTCGGAGAGGAGGTCTTCGGAGACGATGCCGGTGCCTTCGGAGTCGACGAGGACGCTAACGGGTTCAGCGACGCCGATGGCATAACCGAGCTGAACTTCGCAAGCGGTAGCGAGACCTGCGGCGACAATATTTTTGGCGACATAGCGGGCCATGTAGCTTGCGGAGCGGTCAACCTTGGAGGGGTCCTTACCGGAGAAAGCGCCGCCGCCGTGGCAGCCGCGGCCGCCGTAGGTGTCGACGATGATCTTGCGTCCGGTGAGACCGGAATCGCCGTGGGGCCCGCCGATGAGGAACTTGCCCGTGGGGTTGATGTGGAAAACGATGTCCTTGTTCCAGAGGTCGGGGCGTTCGGCCATGATGACCGGCTTGATGATCTGATCGATGACCTGCTTCTTGGCGGCTTCGCTGAAGGAATCGGACTTCTTGTCGATCACTTCTTCGGTGTGCTGTGTGGAGAGAACGACGGTGTGAACGCGGAAGGGCTTGTTGTCCTTGTATTCGATGGTGACCTGGGATTTGGCGTCGGGGCGGAGCCAGCGGAGTTTGCCATTCTGGCGGAGTTCGGCCTGGCGTTCGACGAGTCGGTGGGAGAGGTAGATGGGAAGGGGCATGTAGGACTTGGTTTCATCGCAGGCGAAACCGAACATGATGCCCTGGTCGCCTGCGCCCTGGTCCTTGTCTTTGGTGGCGGTGACGCCGCGGGAGATGTCGGCGGACTGGGAGTGAAGGGAGCGGATGACAGCGCAAGAGCGGAAGTCGAAGCCGGTGGTCGGATCGTCGTAGCCGATTTCCTGAATGGTGCGTCGGGCAGTGTCCTCGGCATTGTTGAGGGCGTCGATGGCTTTCTGGTTGTGGACGGTAATTTCGCCGGCGAGAACGACGAGGCCGGTGGTGACGAGCGTTTCGCAGGCAACGCGGGCATAGGGATCGACGGCAAGGAGGGAGTCGAGGACGGCATCAGAGATCTGGTCGGCGACCTTGTCGGGGTGCCCCATCGAAACCGACTCAGACGTGAACAAGTGACTGCTGCGGATAGTTGCCACGGCGACCCTCTCAAAAATGACCAGCGATTTTGCCGGTGACCAAATGAAATGCGTCCATTCGCTACGGGTAGAATGGAAAAGTGTAATGAAAATCGCCGATAATTCAAGCAAGAGGGCCAAATGTCAATGACGCCGGGGATTGGCGTAAGGCCGCTGACAAGCGACATTTGACCCAGGTGGAGAAGTCCGAATAATTGTGGAACTTTCATCCACAGGAAGCCGCTTTCGCATGATTCCGATCGGTACCGACCGCCCGCAGCGCATGATTCCCTGGACGAATTACCTGTTGATCGCGGCAAATGTCGTTTTGTATCTGTTCAGCCATTCGTCGCCGGGACACCCGCGGTCACCGCTGACGCAGTTGGCTCCGTGGTGCAGCCCGTATCTGCTGGACCCCTCCCACCTGCACCTGTATCAGTTTCTGACTTATCAATTCCTGCATGAGAACGTCGCACACATCTTGTTCAACATGCTGTTTCTGTACGTGTTCGGGAACAACCTGAATGAGAAGCTCGGGCATCTGGGGTACCTTGCGTTCTATCTGACGGGCGGGGTGCTGGCGGGGTGCGGGCAGGTGCTCACATCAAACTCGCCCACGCTAGGGGCGAGCGGGGCGATTTCAGCCGTGACGGGATTATTTCTCGTGCTGCTGCCGCGGACGAACATTCGGATGTTTGTGTACATGCTCGTCTACTGGGAAATTCCATCGCTGTACTTCATCGTGTTTTCCATTCTGAAGGACTTTTTTGAGCCGATCGTCCTTGGGGATACCCAGACGGCGCACGCGGCGCACATCGCGGGGAATATTGCGGGTATTTTGATTGGATTGCTGCTGCTGTTGACGCACCTGGTGCAGCGAGATCATTACGACATGCTGGCGATGCTATCGCGGTGGCGTCGGCGTAAACAGTATGAGGCGCTGGTATCCGGCGGATATGACCCGTATGGGCCGAAGTGGTCGCTGCGGCGGAAAGGCAACGAATCGGCCCCGGCGGAGAATCCGCAGATCATTACGCTGCGCGGAGAGATTGCGGACCTCATTCATCAACAGCAACTTGCCGGCGCGGCGGCGAAATACCTGGAACTCCGGGCGATGGATGCAGGACAGGTGCTTCCGCCGCAGGACCAGTTGGATGTGGCGAATCAGTTCATGACTGCGGGAGAGCATGCGAATGCGGCGGCGGCATATGAGGGTTTTCTTCGCGTGTACACGACGGATCATCATCGGGATCAAATCATTCTGATCCTCGCGCTGATATACGCCCGATATTTGACGAACCCGCGGCGAGCGATCGAGCTTTTTCAGTCAGTAATCCCGCGAATGCATGATGCGCATCAGCGCAAATGGGCGGAGGAGGAACTGGCACAGCTCACCGCGCCCTCCATCATGCCCCCCCCACCGCCGGGTGCTCCCGCGTCGCCCTCGCCCCGGTGAAGGAGACTTGCTATAGTACGTGCCTTAGCACGGGGCGTAGCTCAGCCTGGCTAGAGCGCCTGGTTTGGGACCAGGAAGTCGCAGGTTCAAATCCTGTCGCCCCGATTGAATTTGTACGATGGCCTCCGCAGTTGCGGAGGCCATTGTCATTTATAGAGCAGATTGAAAACCGAAGATATCCGCGTCCATTTCATGACTCGAGACAAGTAATCCGCATTCCAATTGAAATCCGCGCCGGGCGGCCGACCACGCGTCGATCTTCGATCGACGGCTAAACGTTTTTTGGCGCGGAAATCAATTGGGTTCCGGATAATGGCATCAAGGAAGAGACGTCCGGTGGATCCATTCAATCGGCTTGCTGCGATCTCGATTGTCATTCAGCAGGTCATTCATGCTCGCAGGTTAAATGAATGCTTTGCAAGCAGCGCTGGCGAGGAGGCCGCCGGCCACGGGAGCGAGTACAGGAATCCAGGCGTAGCCCCAATCGCTGTCGCGTTTACCTGGGATGGGGAGCAAGGCGTGGATGAGGCGGGGTCCCAGATCGCGGGCGGGGTTGATGGCGTATCCAGTGGTTCCGCCCAAGGACAGGCCAATCGCCAGAACCACCAATCCTACGGGGAGCGCGCCCAAGGCTCCCAGTCCCAATCCGGGGTCCGGCATCTGAAAGATCGCGAAAACGAGAAGGAAAGTACCGAGTGTTTCGCAGAAGAAAGCGGTGAAAAAGTCGCGAACATTCGGGGAGGTGCAGAAAACGGCAAGCTTCAAGTCGGGATCATCGGTAAGGTTGAAATGGGGTCTGTAAAACAGATACACGAGCAATGCCCCTGCCATGCCACCGAGTAGTTGGGCGAGCACAAAGGCCGGGACGCTGCCCCAGGGGAACTTGCCTGCCGACGCGAGCGCGATAGTGACGGCAGGATTGAGGTGTGCCCCGCTGAAGCGTGAGACACAAAAAACGCCGACGAAAACGGCCAAGCCCCAACCGAGGGTGATGACAATCCATCCGGAGGCGGCACCCTTGGTGCGGTGGAGAAGAACGTTGGCGACCACGCCATCGCCAAGGAGAATGAGAATGGTGGTGCCGATGAACTCGGCGATGAAGGGCGTCATGAGGTACGTTTCCCGCTTTCGTTGCTGGCCGGCGCCGCGTCGCCGCGACCCGCAGTGCGCGACGTGGGGACGGCCGGAATACTGGATTCAGTCGAATTTCGAAGGGCCGGCGATGGAGTGCTGTTCCCAATCCCGGGCGCGTGCCAAGGCTTCGGCCCATCGGCGGCGGCGATGGGCGACTTCGTCCTGGGTCATGTGGGGCAGGAACACGCGTTGGACCTCCCAGTTGGCCCGAATGTCCTGGCGGTCGGCCCAGTAACCAACAGCCAAACCGGCGAGGTAGGCAGCGCCCAGGGCGGTGGTCTCGGTCACCTTGGGGCGGACGACCGGAACGCGCAGCAGATCCGCCTGGAACTGGAGCAGCAGGTTATTGGCCGCGGCCCCGCCATCGGCGCGGAGTTCCATGA
The DNA here is from genome assembly GCA_035524355.1 of Phycisphaerae bacterium. Lineage (GTDB taxonomy): Bacteria > Planctomycetota > Phycisphaerae > WQYP01 > WQYP01 > DATKPA01. The sequence continues at coordinate 43,423 of DATKPA010000083.1, forward strand.
TCTTGATACCGGAATCCTGCTGCATGACATCGAGAACGTCGGCGACCTGATAAGCGATGCTCTCGAGGGCCGCGCGCGCGATATGGGCGGCAGTGGTGCCGCGGGTGATGCCGGTGATGGTGCCGCGGGCGTACTGGTCCCAGTGGGGTGCGCCGAGGCCGGCGAAAGCGGGGACGAGGTAAACACCGCCGGGGTCAGGGACGCTGGCGGCGAGGGCTTCAATTTCCGAGGCCGATTTGATAATGCCCAGGCCGTCACGGAGCCACTGAACGACTGCGCCGCCAATGAAGACGCTGCCTTCGAGGGCGTACTCGAAGGCGCCATTGAGATCCCAGGCGACGGTGGTGAGGAGGTTGTGCTTTGAAGCCACGGGCTCGGTTCCGATGTTCATGAGCATGAAGCAGCCGGTGCCGTAGGTGTTCTTGGCCAAACCTCGGGTGAAGCAGGTCTGGCCGAAGAGGGCCGCCTGCTGATCGCCGGCGATACCGGCGATGGGAATCGGGGATCCGAAGAGGGCGGGGTTGGTTTCGGCGTAAATCTCGCTGGAGGAGCGGACCTGCGGAAGGATGGAGTGGGGAATATCGAGCAATTTCAGCAAATCCTCATCCCACTGTTTGGTGTGAATGTTAAAGAGCATGGTGCGGGAGGCGTTGCTGGCGTCGGTGAGGTGGATTGTGCCCGCGGTAAGGTTCCAGAGGAGCCAGGCGTCGATGGTGCCGACGGCAAGTTCGCCGGCTTGAGCCCGGGCGCGTGCGCCGGGCACGTGATCGAGCAGCCAGTGGATTTTGCTGGCGGAGAAGTAGGCGTCGATGACCAATCCTGTTTTGGCCTGCACAGCCTGGAGGTGGCCGTCGCGTTTGAGCTGATCGCAGAACTCCGCTGTCCGGCGATCCTGCCAGACGATGGCGTTGTGGATGGGACGGCCGGTGCGACGATCCCAGATGACGACGGTTTCGCGCTGGTTGGTGATGCCGATGGCGGCGACGTTGCGGGCAGTGATGTTGGCGTGCTCCATGACCTGGGAGACGACCGCGAGCTGGGAATTCCAGATATCGTCGGCATCGTGCTCCACTCTTCCGCCGGGGAGGAAGATCTGGCGAAACTCTTTCTGGGCGGTCGCTCGGGGCTGGCCGGCGTGATCGAAGAGAATCGCACGCGAAGAGGTAGTGCCCTGGTCGAGGGCCAGGATGTATGACGAAGTCATGGGCCTCTCCATCGGTTCGAAGGATATCGTGTCCGTGTCCCGTTCGGCGGCGTCGGGGTCGCACCGGTGCGGCCTAGCGTTCCGGCACGGCAGCAGCCCTGGGGACCGGCGAGATCTGATAGTTCCGGGCCAGCGCCGTGAAATGGGCAACCTGGTCGCGTTGCCATTGCTCATCGCGACCGAGTTCTGCGGCGAGAAGGCTGGCCACCGCGCCAGCCAGAGCGCTGGCCGCCTCCGCGTTAAGCAGGAGAGCGCGGGTGCGGCGTGCGAGCACATCGTCCACGGTACGGGCCATTTCCTGGCGCGCCGCCCAAACGACCTGGGCGGCGAAGATCGGCAAGTCCGGGTGCAGTCGCCGGGCCATGGCGGGGTCGGCGTCCATCAGCGCCTGAAGTGCGAGGGCGTCGGATCCGTAATAGCGGAGGTCGCCGAACTGCTCGGCGTGGCGATGGTAGCCGTGGATATTCAGGTTCCGCGTAATGCAGGGTCGCTCGTCGAGCTTGGCGAGCGTAGCTGCATGGTCAACGCAGTCCTCCGCCATCTTGCGGTAGGTCGTCCATTTACCGCCGGCGATGGTCAAGAGCCCGCTGGAAGCGACATGGATCGTATGGTCGCGCGCCAGGGCGGCGGTGTTGGCGGCACCCGAGGCCTTTACCAGCGGCCTGATGCCGGCAAAGACGCTCAAAATGTCCGAGCGAACGGGAGGCTTCGCGAGATATTGCGCGGCGGTTTCCAGGATAAAGTCGATCTCTTCCTCGAATGCAACCGGCTCGAGGCTCACGTTGTCGATGGGGGTGTCGGTCGTCCCGACGAGCGTGTGGTCGTGCCAGGGAATCGCGAACAGCACGCGTCCATCGCTGGTACGGGGCACCATGATGGCGGAATCGCCGGGGAGAAAAGAGCGGTCGAGAATGATATGCACTCCCTGGCTGGGAGCGATCATCGGTGGTGCAGCAGGATCGTCGATCTTTCGAACCGCGTCGCTGAAAGCGCCGGTGGCGTTAATCACACAGCGAGCGGCGAGCTGATGGCGGTTCCCGGTCTCCAGATCCTCGAAGCTCAGCCCGTCGAGGAAACCTTCGGCATCATGGCGGAAGCCCACTACGCGGGCGTAGTTCAGCAATACCGCGCCTTGCTGCTCGGCGGTCTGGGCGAGATTGATAAGGAGGCGGGAATCGTCGAACTGGCCGTCGTAATAGAGCACGCCGCCGCGCAAGCCGTCCTGCTCGAGCGTCGGGATGTGGGTGAGGACTTCGTCCTTGGAAAGCAGGCGTGATTTGCCGAAACCGAAACGGCCGGCGAGCATGTCGTAGACCTTCATGCCGATGCCGTAGAAGGGGGCCTCCCACCAGATGTAGTTGGGGACGACGAAGGCGAGGTCATGGACGAGATGCGGTGCATTCTGCCGGAGAATGCCGCGTTCTTTGAGCGCCTCCATGACCAGGGAAATGTTGCCCTGCTGGAGGTAACGCACGCCCCCGTGAACGAGTTTGGTGGAGCGACTGGAAGTGCCCTTTCCGAAGTCGCTCTGCTCGAGCAGACAAACGGAGTAGCCGCGTGACGCGGCATCCAGGGCAATGCCGACACCGGTCGCGCCGCCGCCAACGATCGCCAGGTCCCAGACATTGTCACGAGCAAGTAAGCGTCTGATTGAGATGTCGCGATGCATGTCTGTTCCTCCCTGGCATGAGATGATCTGCCGCCTGCACAACGATATTCACTGTATGCAGTGAATACCAGTGAGGACCAGCTTTCTGGAAACGCGGTAGATGTCGAGAAGAGTCAGCTCCGGCTGATCGAAATCGTTGGTCGATTGGGTCGCCATTTGTTCTATCCTGTGAGTCTATATGGCCACGTCCGGTCACCCCGCAGGGGTTGGCGCGAGGAGGAGGACGGTCATGCTCCGCGCGCCCTGTGCGCCGTGGATGATGACCCCCTCGATGTCACCGGTGGCCGAGGGCCCTGCCATAAAGAGGCCATAGGGGCTGGCGGCCAGGTGGAGTTGGCAGTAGGCGTCGTGCATCGTATCGACGATCGCGGCGGGGTCGAGCAGCACGACCAGGTGCTGCGAGAGCACTCCCAGGGCATTCACGATCAGTTCCTCCTGGGTGAGCCAGACGGCCCCAGCTTCGGCCACGCCGAGCGGACTGCGGACCACGCCGACATCGACATCGTTCAAATCGTGGGGGTCGCGGACGTCCTGTACCCGGCGCGTGCCCGGCACTTCAGGCGTGGCGGAGCAGACGACCTTGGCGGCGGGGAAGAGCTCCGCCACTTTCGCGCGGGCGGCCTCACTGTCAGCGACCTCGAACAACGTTCCGCCCATCGCCTCCAACTGCTTCCGGAAGTAGGGGAGGATCGGCTCATCCTCGCCGGGAAAACCTGGAATCTCGGGCAGGTGTTCGAGTTGTTCCTTGTAGCCCAAGCAGGTCTTGATCTCGATGCGTTTACACTTAGGTATCTCGGGGAGGGGCACGACGGGCCGGGGCAGGTTCCTGCGCACGGCGGCCAGGATGGTATCACGTGCGTTCATGTCATTCTCCTTGCGCATTAGCGGACACGGGGCGTTACCGCATCACGCGCGGTCGTCGGTACTAGCGCTTCGCCGATGCTCCAGATACCACTGGCGGAACGTCTGCTTTGGGATGGGAGGCAGCTCGCGGTGCTTGGCCCACGGGTCGAGCGGGTTGTAGAGCAGGAAGCGCGGCAAGTGCCCCAGAGCGGACGCCGCGACGGATTCGGCGGCGTGAAAGGTCGCCGGGTGGGCCAGGGTGGTCCCCAAAGCGCTCATGCCGACCTTTTTGCTGAGCCTCAGTAATCCGCGCTCGGCGACGACGCGGCGCCACTTGTAGATCTGGTCGGAGATGTCGATTTTGACCGGGCAGACCTCGGTACACGATCCGCACAGCGAAGAGTGGAAGGGAAGCTCGCGATACTTCTCCAAGTTGAAACCGGGGTCGAGGATAACGCCGATCGGACCGGAGTAGGTCGCTCCGTAGCTCAAGCCGCCGCCGCGGCGGTAGACCGGGCAGGTGTTCATGCATGCCCCGCAGCGGATGCACTTGAGGGCGTGCCAGAAATCGGGCGAGCCGAGCCGGTCGCTGCGGGTGTTGTCGACGAGCACGACGTGCAATTCGCCGCCGCGCCGCGGGCCGTGGAAATGAGAGGTGTACTGCGTGATAGCCGAGCCCAGGGCGCTGCGTGACAACATGCGGATGAAGACGCCGAGGTCGCGGGCGCGGGGGACCAGTTTCTCGATGCCGATGCTGGCGATGTGCAGGGGCGGGACGCTGGCGCCGATGTCGGCGTTGCCCTCGTTGGTGCAGACGACGAACCCGCCTGTCTGGGCGACGGCGAAGTTGGCGCCGGTCATGCCGGCGTCGGCCTTCAGGAAGCGTGGCCGGGCATTCTCGCGCATGGCTTCGACCAGGTGATGCGGGTCGGAGTCCTTCGGGTCCGTGCCGAGGTCCCGCGCGAAGAGGGCCGCCACGTCGGTCCGGAGCTTGTGGATGGCCGGCACGACGATGTGGCTGGGGGGCTCGTTGGAGAGCTGCTGGATGCGCTCGCCGAGGTCCGACTCGGTCACCTCGATGCCGCGCTTCTGCAGGTAGGGCGTCATGCCGCACTCGTCCTGGAGCATGGACTTGCTCTTGATCAGCGACCGGACCCGGTGTGCCTGGAGGATGTCGTAGACCACCGCGTTGTGCTCCTGGGCGTCCCGAGCCCAGTGGACGTGGGTGCCGAGTCTGGTGGCGTTGGCCTCGAACTGTTCGAGGTACTGGTCCAGGTGCGTGAGCGTGTGCTCCTTGATCTGGGAGGCCAGCTCGCGCAGCTTCTCCCACTCCGGTACGCCGGCGACCGCCTTGTCGCGGTTGCGGCGCATGCCCCAAACGATGCGGTCGTGGGTTGACTCGTGCATCTCCAGAGCGATGAACCGGGCGGCACGTTCCTCAGGATTGACGGGGCGGGTCATAACGGGCCTCCGTTCAGGATCTGTGCGATGTGGATGACTTTCATTGGCAGTTTGAGGCGGTCGATCACGCCCCTCATGTGGAGCAGGCAGGACATGTCGGCCGAGGCGATGTACTCGGCCCCGTGGCGGTGGAAGTCGTGGACGCGGTCGTAACCCATCTTGGCCGAGACGGCTTCATCGGTGACGCAGAAGCTGCCACCGAAGCCGCAGCACTCGTCAGGCCGGTCGATCTCGATCAGTTCGAGCCCGCGGACCTTTCCGAGCAAATCGCGGGTCTTCGAGAAGCAGGGCAGGTTGACCAATTCGGACGGCCGGGTGTGACCGAGCGCCCGCACAGCGGAACAACTGTCGTGCAGCCCCACCTTGTGTGGAAACTCCGGCGCCCAGGGAAAGTTCGTGACTTTCAGGTCGTCGTGCAGGAACTCGACCAGCTCACGGGTTCCGGCCCGCACCTTGCGGGCCTCGGGCGTCTGGTCAATGGCGTCGAGGTGAAAGCGGACGTGATGGACGCAACTACCGGACGGGGCGACGATCGTGCCGAAGTCCTTGAAGCACTCGACGAAGTGCGCTTCAGTGGCGGCGGCATCTTCCTGGCAGCCGCTATTGGCCATCGGCTGTCCGCAGCAGGTTTGCTCGAGTGAGTATTCCACGGAGCAACCGAGCCGCTCGAGCAGTTGCAAGGTGGCAATGCCCACTTCAGGGAGGAAGGCGTCGATGTAACAGGGGATGAAGAGTCCGACCTTCACGTCATGTTCCTCCGTCGATTGGCGCGGCGCCAGGAGACCGAGCTCGGTTCACGAACGCGGGCAGTTGGATCGCAGTCGTCCTGTACGTTGATTCGCAACTTTCAGGAGTGCGATTGTTCGCCAGTTTCTGCGTTCTGTGGATGCCGTAAACAGGGAATAGCCGTTGCGTGCTTCAGATCGTGAGCAAAGGGAGTGCCGATGTCGCCGCTCGCTGAGTGGACTCTCGGATCGATGCGTCATCGCATTCTATCAATGATGCCTGTCGTTGAAGATTCCCCTACGCATGTCATCGGCGGGCGCAGGTACTACCGCAGTCAAAGAGGTTTTGGCAGAGTGACAACGAACTGCGAGCCGGCGCCTATGCCGTCGCTGTGAGCTCGCACCGTCCCGCCGTGGAGTTCCACGATCTGCCTAACGATCCAGAGACCCAGCCCCAGGCCATCGCGCCGGGCGGCACCGTCGTCGGCCTGCCAGAAGCGGTCGAAGATGCGGTCGATATACATTGGTGCAATTCCCAGGCCTGTGTCGATGACGGTGACCTTCGCGGCATCAGCCGTCTCGTGCAAGAGAATCCTGATCTGTCCACCGGGAGGCGTGAACTTGATCGCGTTCGAGATGAGGTTTCGGAATACCTGCTCGAGCCTGCCGGCGTCGGCGTGCATGGGTTCGAAGCTCGGCCCAAAAATCGCCTCGAGGCGGACTTCCTTGGCAATCGCCGCGGGCCGCAGCGTGTTGATCGCCGCATAGATCACGGATGCCAGTTGAACCGGCCGGAGTTCGAGGCGTAATTTGCCCGTCATCATCTGGCCAGCGTCCAGCAACTGCTCAACGATCTGGAGCTGCGCGCGGGCGCTGCGTTCGATTACTTCCAAGCCCTCGGCGAGCGTCTCGCTGGATCGGTCTCGTTTCATGAGTTGTGACCAGCCGACTACGGCGGAGAGCGGCGTGCGGAGCTCGTGAGAGACGAACATGAGCAACTCATCCTTCATCTGAATTGTCTTTTCTGCTCTGACGCGGGCCGAGCGCTCGGCCTCAAGTTCCTGCCGAGCTTCCACAACGTGCATTAAGTTATCCATTTCTTCCTCGTACTTCAGTCATTTGCCGTATTGTTGTTCCGGCTTGCGAAGATCCCGGCAATCAGCAATGTGCGTCACGAACGCCGACCCTCTTTCGGTATAAACGTCGCGACAGTCGCGCTCGTATCCAGGCTGCAGGGAACTGATTCCGGATATTCGGAAACAGGACCGTGCATTACGCGTTCCTTTCGGTTTCGACTCGTACTTCAGTACCGATAGAGAAATGCGTGCCAATTGATTGCGGGTGCTGCACAGGTGGGTTCAGGGCATGATCTGAGTGGAACGCGGAGAGCCAAATGGACAGGAACTGACCTAAGCGGCTGAGATTTGGCCGGTGAAACAAAACTGACTTCAAACCGCGAGCGGGGCTGGCGGCTTTTCAGATCGACCGCAAATACGGCATGGCAGTGGGGAGAACATCTGACAACTGCGCAGAACTGCGAGGGCAGCCTGGGGCAGCATCCATGCGGATCGCGCATCCGCCGACAATGACGACGGCCAGCACCCAATTCAGTTCCGAAGCTGCTCGATCGTCACCTTCGGCAAGGTGGAAAGCAGGTCATGCACGGCCTGAGCGACGATCGTGAGCTGATCAACTGCATCGGCGCAACGACCATCGGCACCCATTTGCTCGAGGGCCCGGACTGCGGTGGCCGTCCTAGTGGAGAACGCGGACACGAGCCCGAGCAGCTTGTGCGCTGCTTCCCGCAACTGGGGCGAATCGTTCCCACCAACAGCGGCTTCGACCATCGAAAGGAGTCTGGGCGCCTCGGACTGGAAGAGCTGGATCATTTCCTCCAGGAGACCCTTTTCACCGCCGCAGGCTGCAAGGAGGGTGCTTTTATCCAGCAAGGGCACATCCTCTGTCGCAGGAGCTGACTTGGGTGACGAATATCGAGCCATCGCACGCTCGATGGCCGCATACAACTCAGTCGCCCGCGCGGGCTTGGATAAATAGTCATCCATTCCGGCCTCGAGGCAGCGCTCGCGGTCGCCCTTCATGGACAAAGCCGTTAAGGCGATGACCGGCAGATGATTTGAACCGCCCTCTTCGCGCTCGCGTGCCCGCAGTGCCTTGACCACCTGAAAGCCGTCCATCTCCGGCATGTGCACGTCGAGCAGGAGCAGATCATAAGAACCTTCATCCATCGCCACGAGCGCCTGGCGTCCATTTCGGACTGTTCGTACGGCATGACCGCGCCGCTCCAGCAGGTGCTGCATGACCTGCTGATTGAATTCATTGTCCTCAGCAAGCAGAACTCGCAGTCGACGGGAGGATTCGGGAGGACCAGCGGCTGCTATCGGACCGGCCGATGGCCCTGACGCCTGGCCGGTGGAAATGGCCGGCGCCGCGACGCTGCTGTGCGACAGCACCTGATAGATGCTCTCCAGCAGTTCCTCCTGCTGGATCGGCTTCATGACCACGGCGGCAATGCCCAGTGCGCGAAAGCGAGCGGCATCATCGGGCCGATCGTCCGATGTCATCAGGATAATGCAGCAGGAACTCAATTCCGGCGTCTGCGAGACCTTCTTGGCCAGCTCAAAACCGTCAGAGCCGGGCATGCGCGCGTCCAACAGCAGCAGCGAAAACGGCTCGTTCGACGCGAGGGCTCGCCACAGCGCGCTCATCGCCGCCAGACCATCGGAGACGCAGACTGGTTTCGTCCCCCAGGCATGCAGCCACTCCTCCACGATCATTCGGTTGGTGGCGTTGTCATCGACGACCAGAACGCGCAAGCCGCGAAGGTCCAGCACCGGCGGCAGGGCGGACATTGTGGGGGCGAGCGTCGATCGGCCGAAGCGCGCCGTGAACCGGAAGGTGCTGCCATGGCCGACCTGGCTATCGACGGTGATGCGCCCGCCCATCATCTCCACCAGACGCGAGGAGATCGTCAACCCCAGGCCGGTCCCGCCATAACGGCGGGTGGTCGAGCTGTCCGCCTGCTCGAAGGCGCGGAAGATCTTCTGCTGCACTTCCGGCGCGATGCCGATACCGGTGTCGGCGATTTCAAAGGCAAGTACAAGGGTCGCGTTATTTTCATTCGGCAGGGCGCGTATACGAAGGATTACCTCGCCTGCTTCGGTAAACTTGATGGCATTGCCGATCAGGTTGAGCAGTATCTGCCGCAGCCGATTGACGTCGCCGACCAGATCGTCGGGGACGTCGCGCTCCACCTGGCATGCCAGTTCCAAACCCTTCTTGTGCGCGCGCAAAGCCAGAGCGCGGAAGGTCTCGTTCAGAAGCATGCGAAGCGAAAAGTCGGCTTCGTCCAGTTCGAGCCGGCCGGCCTGCATCTTCGAAAAGTCGAGCAGGTCGTTAATAAGACTGAGCAGTCCCTCGGCGGAGGCCTTGATGATGTTCAGGTGGTTGCGTTGTTCATCGCTCATCGGCGTGTCCAGAGCCACCTCGGCCATGCCGAGGATCGCGTTCATGGGAGTGCGTATCTCGTGGCTGACATTGGCCAGGAACTCGTCCTTGGAGCGGTTGGCGGCCTCCGCAGCCTCCTTAGCCCTGAGCAACTCCCCTTCCAGGTGTTTGCGTTCGGAGATGTCCTGAATGACGCTGATGGTGTAGAGAGCACGAGTTGCCGGGTCTCGCTGAATTGCGACACACAAGGTGGCCCAGACGACAGAGCCATCCTTTCGGATGTAGCGTTTTTCTATCTCGAAAACGGTTGACTCGCCTTGCAGCATTGCCGAGAGAGGCGGCATGCTGGCGGCCAAATCGTCGGGGTGCGTGATGTCCTGAATGGACTTTTGCATGAGCTCGTCGTGCGGGTAGCCGACGATTTTGCAGTACTTCTCGTTGACGCGCAAGAACCGGCCAAAGCAGTCTACGTGGGCGATACCGACGGCGGCGTTCTCAAAAGTGCTGCGGAACCACTGCTCGCTCTCGCGCAGCGCCTCCTCGGCCCGCTTTCGCTCGGTGATATCCCGCGCGAGGGTAACGACGAAGCGTCGCCCGCCTTCCCAGAAGCCTTGGCCGCGGACCTCGACCGGGAAGATCGTGCCGTCCTTGCGCCGGTGTCGGGACTCGATCTCGAAGGTCTCTCCGGCGTCAAGCTTGCGATTGATCTGCTCGCTTCGTTTGGGATTGACGTCGGGGTCAAAATCAACCGGGGCCATCCCGATCAACTCCTCGCGGGAATACCCGAGGCTCTCACAAGCGCGGCGATTTACGTCCAGGATGCGCCCCTTTTCGTCGAGCAATAAGAAGGCGTCGGCGGCATGGTCGACCAGGACGCGGAACCGCCGCTCGCTGGCCCGCAGCGCTTCGTCGGCAACTTTGACGCCGGTGATGTCGCGGGAGACGCCGAACGTGCCGATGATCGCGCCGCCCTTGTCGCGCAAGGGCATCTTGGTGGTGGAGACCCACTCCACGCGTCCGTCGAGATAGACTACTTTTTCCTCCTTGCCGATCATCGGCAGGCCAGTTCGGATGATCTCCTGTTCGTCTTCAAACGCCGGTCGGGCGTGCTCCTCGGCAAAGACGTCGAAATCCGTCATGCCGATTGCCTGCTCGGGGTCGCTGAGCCCGAAGGAACTCGCCTGGGCTTTACCGATGCGGAGGAAGCGGCTGGCGGTGTCCTTGAAGTAGATGCTGTCCGGAATGTTGTCCATGAGCGCGTGGAGGAGGTAGCGTTCGTACCAAAGGGCCTCCTGGGCAAGTTTGAGCCCCGTGATGTCGACGTTAATGCCAACGAACCGGAGCGCCCTGCCAGTGGCGTCACGGACGGCGGCGCCGCGCGTGAGAATGGTGCGGAAAGAGCCGTCCTTGTGGCGGAGGCGGACTTCCGTCTCGTACTCCGGGATCTCGCCTGCGATGTAGAGCTGGGAAATCTCCTCAAGGCGCGCACGGTCATCCGGGTGAGCCTCGTCGAGGACGCTGTCCTTTCCGGGCGGGGGACTCTCGTACCCGAGCGACTCCCACACGTTCACGTAGTGGCGTCTGGGGAGATTGAAATCGCCCGACCAGTCGAGCTCCCAGACTCCCACGTTGGAGCCGCGGAGCGCCAGTTCCATCCGTTCATTGGCAAGTCGGAAGGCCTCCGCCTGCTCCTTGGCGCGGCGTTCGGTGACGTTCAGAGCCACGCCGTTGACGGCAGTGACCTGCCCGGCTTGGTCGAGCACTGGAATGTAGTGAGCTTCAAAGAGCAGGTCGTTTACTTCAAGAACGTCGGTCATCGTTTCACCAGCCAGCGCACGGCGAACGTCGGACAGAACCTGCGGCACATCGCGGTAAGTCTCGAAAACGGAATGGCCGACAACCTCGCCGGGCTTGAGTCCGAGATCATCGAGGGCCCTGCCTTCCGACAGCGTGAACACGCCCGAGCGGTCCAGTGAAAACAGGACAATGGGCGCGTTTGCAATAACGGCGCGTAGACGTTGCTCCGTCTCGACAAGCAGCTGTTCCGCGCGTTTGCGTTCCGTGATGTCCTCGCAAACGATCAGGAGGACCGGACGGTCCTTCAGCATCATCGCCTTCGCCGTTTCCCGCACACACAGGATCGTCCCGTCCTTGCGGACCTTGCGGAGTTCCCAACTCATCGGCCGACCCATCTGATCCAAACAGCCTGCGATGCGTTTCACGAGAGCATCCCGGTCGGCTTCGTGGAACACATTCAACACGGGGCTGCCGATGAGTTCCTCGATGCGGTAGCCGAGTTGCTCGGCCCCGTATGCATTGACGGAGAGGATGGAGCCGGCGGCATCGACCATGAAGTACATGGTCGGGTTGTTCTCGAACACCGCCCGCCACTGCTCCTCGCTGTCGCGCAAGGCGGCCTGTGCGCGCATGAGCTCTGTGATATTCAGAGCCACGCCGTTGACGCCGGCGACCTCGCCGCGCTCATCATGAAACGGGAGGAAGTGAACTTCCATAACGGCGTCCTGGTGCTCGACGACAGTTGTGAAGGCGTCTCCGGACAAGGCGCGGCGGAGGAGGGAGGACGCACCCTGCCGGTCCCTGGCCAATTCCAATATTGATCGACCGACGAACTGGCCTGGTTGAAGGCCGATCGTTTTAAGCCCTTCACCTTCCAAGAGCGTGAATGCGCCGTCACGGTTCAGCGCAAAGAGGATGATGGGAGCGTTGGCGATGACCGCGCTGAGCCGCTGTTCGGTCCTCTTCAACTCCTCCTCCGCCGTTTTTCGCTTCGTCACGTCGACCATCACTCCCCGCAGCTTGGTCGGCGCCCCGTTCACGACGACAACAGCAACGAGGTCCCGCAGCCAGACGGTTCTTCCGTCTGCGGCGATCATTCGATATTCGAAATCGTGATCGCGCCGAGCAGTGGTTGCCTCCCTGCAGTATTGCTCGACCCACTCGCGATCATCGGGGTGAACGTGGTCCTTCCAGAACGTCGGTTCGGACAACCAGAGTGCAACCGGATAGCCGAGAATTCGTTCGGATTGCTGGCTGACGAAGGAAAACTGAAACGTTTGGGCATCCGCTTCCCAGACGATTCCGCCAGTGGAGTTGACCAGATCGCGAAATCGCTGCTCCGCCGCCTGCGCATCGGCCAAGGCGCGGACCTGCTGCTCGGCCAGGCGTAGCCGGACGCGAAGCAGCACATCGCTGATGGCGCTCATGATCACGCCGACGAGCACGTACCGAAACAGGGGCAAACCCTCGCCGGACACAAGACGAAAGCTGTAGATCGGCTCAACCAGGAAGTAGTGCCCGAGGATTGCACCGAGGCCCGTGGCGATGATGCCGGGCCAGACCCCCCCGTAGTACGCCGCCAACATCACCGCCGGCAGAAATGTAGCGAACCCCGCCTCATGGCCGAAGATCGGCTGCAGGATCAATCGGATCATCAGCGTGAGAAGCGGCGTGAGAATCGCGATAGCGTAAGCGAGAGACCTAGCACGGGAATTGTTCATCCATGCCCTCAGTGAAGCAGCTTCCAGGAGCGGTAGTATATCCAGCAGCCGTGCGCTACGACACGTGAACAGGCTGCTGGTGGCGTACATGAACGCTTTTGGGGAAACAAAAGCCCGGCATCTGCGACACTGCACGGCAATGTGCGAAAATCACCACCTGAACCCGCCGAGTCTCTCAAAAACGCTCATTAACACGTCCTACTCACGCATCAGATGTGCCAGACAGCCAAAGAAGCATTGCCAGCCCCGATTTAGTCTAAACTTCGATCGTGGCATCGCGACCGCTGGCTAAAAAGTGGCCACCGCGGCAATAAATTGGCCAGTCGCGGGATGCGCTACGGGCAAATCGCCGTGAAATTGCCCTTGATCAACGGCAAGGGTATTGCGAGTACGACACGCCATTCCCGTTACGCATGCACATGGTTGACTCTCTTATGCCAAAACGGTTCAAAGCCTCTTGCGAGCAGGTTGAAGTCGGGGTCGCAACACTCGGCACGAAGCGCTCCGGGCGAGGGCGCCTTCCCCAGCCCGAATCCTCAGCTATGGACATATTCGCTTGGGTTTCCCACAATACCCTTAGCGTTCCCGAGAAGATGCATATGGCCAATTTGTTGCTTGTTGACGACGACCCCAAGCTGATCGCAGCTCAGATCAGCCACGTCCTGGCGCCGCACGGCGTACACACGTCGATCGCCGTCAACGGCGAGGAGGCGATCAAGCACGTTGCGCGCTCCGTGCCGGATATCGTCCTGCTGGATGTGCGCCTGCCGGACCTGGGTGGACTGGAGGTATACGAGCGCATTCGGCAGATCGACGCCCGGATCCCGGTTATTTTTGTGACGGCGACGGCATCGGCCGAAACCGCCATCGAGGCGATGCGCCACGGCGCTTTCGATTACCTTTTCAAACCACTGGATCTCCAGCGTCTCAAGGATGTGGTCACGCAGGCTCTGGAAGTGAGCCGGTTGATGCGCGCACCGGCGGTCGTCGCGGATACGTCCGACTCGGCCGCGGAACAGATTCAGGGGGACGCAATCGTGGGCTGCTGCCCGGGCATGGCGGAAGTCTATAAAGCGATCGGGCGCGTGGCGGATCAGAACGTCATTGTTCTGATCACCGGTGAGAGCGGCACCGGCAAGGAGCTCGTCGCCCGCGCGGTTTACCAGCACAGCCGCCGGTCGGACAAGCCGTTCCTTGCCATCAACTGCGCGGCGATTCCCGAGAGCCTGCTGGAGAGCGAGCTGTTCGGTCACGAGAAAGGCGCGTTTACCGGCGCCGATCGGCGTAGGATCGGCAAATTCGAACAGTGCAACGGGGGCACGATCTTTCTCGACGAGATCGGCGACATGCCGCTGGCGACACAGGGCAAGATTCTTCGCCTCCTTCAGGACCAGAAGTTCGAGCGGGTGGGCGGGAATGAGACGATACAGACCGACGTGCGCGTCATCGCCGCCACGAACCGCGACCTCAAAGCACTTTCGGAGCAAGGCAAGTTCCGGCCGGACCTCTATTACCGCCTGAGTGTATTCACCATTCGGCTGCCATCGCTGCGGGAGCGTGGCGAGGACCTGCCGATGCTGGTCCACTACTATCTGCAACGGTTCAATCGAGAGCTGAACCGGGATGTGCGCGAGGTGTCTCCGGATGCGATGGAACGGCTGCGCGTTTACTCATGGCCGGGCAATGTGCGCGAACTTCAGAGCGTCGTGAAGCAAGCCCTGCTGCACACGATCGGCACCGTGCTGATATCCAGCTTCCTCCCCGATCTGGCATCGAGCCCGAACAGCCAATCGCCGACATACCCTTTAACTTCAGCCGAAAAAGGAATCGATTTCGAGAATTTCATCCAGAGCCGCCTCGAAGCCGGCAGCTCCAATTTGCACGCCGAAGCGCTCATCGAACTTGACCGGATTATCCTGCCGGCGGTCCTGCGGTTCACCAACGGCAGTCAGCATCATGCGGCCAAAATCCTCGGCTTGGCGCGACAAACGCTCCGCCTGCGACTCCGCGAGCTCGGAATTTCGGTGGCAAAAACGGTCGAAGAGGATGATACGGAAGTCAAATAAAACGGAACTCGAGCCTTGCGTGCGGCATTGAGGTTTCACTCGCGGCGCGGGTCCGAAGTGTTTTACGTCTCCGGGATCGTTACGCTCCCCGCCGCGCCTTCGTGCATGATGTGAAGGTGCGGGACTTTCCGATTTCAGATCCGCGTTGCCCCGTCTGCGGCGGTCAAAATCCAGCCTTGTTGATCGGAAAACAGCCTCGCCTCAAGGCGGACACGCTTTACGCGTGTCCGCAACGGGCTTTCCCCGCCGAAAAAGAAACCCCATTTACTGGCCCGGAGCTTGCTTAGGCCCATTGCCGTGAGCTTGTGAATAGGAGAGTCACCATGAACGATTCCGTTCTCCACCTCCCAACGATCGGTTCCGAACTCGAAC
This sequence comes from Phycisphaerae bacterium, assembly GCA_035524355.1. Lineage (GTDB taxonomy): Bacteria > Planctomycetota > Phycisphaerae > WQYP01 > WQYP01 > DATKPA01. The sequence goes on from DATKPA010000083.1 coordinate 58,746, forward strand.
CGATCGGCTTGGCGACAGGGTATCTCTGGAGCCGGACAACCATGGTGAACGAACTCCTCCAGATTCTGCATGAACTCGATACCTGGCCAGGGGCGCAGGTCGCGACCTGTCCGAATGGGCTGTCTCTCAGGGTCGACGGCGCAAGGTTTGGTCACGTGGATTGGAATGGGCGAATCTGCCTGCCGGTGCCTCTTGAAATTCGCGACCGCCTCGTGGCGGAGCGAATGGCCGATCTTGATCCGGACGATCTGCGCTGTGTCGTCTTCAGGATTCGCACCATGGCTGAAGTCAGACTTGCGTTGTGGCTGCTGCGACTGGGGTACCGTCTTCGCCGTAAACCCACTGTGCCAACCCCCATTCCCATTACTGTTTCATTAGGCGTGGAGCGTGAACTCCACAATCCAGAAGCCTCCGGCCGTTGAGATCAATCCGCGTTTTGTCAGACCGAATCCCGCGGCGTTCTCCCAAGTCTCTCCTGGTCCCGCCAAAATCGTTCAAACGATTCCGGAGCAGGCGCCGACCGAACGCATCGGTCGGCGCCACTTCAGATTCCGGAATGCACGCTGCCCGTCTGAGAAAAGCCTCACAACTTCACAAGGCAGCAACCAACCCATCAGCTCCAATTCGCGGACGAGCGCTTGCCTCCTTACGCCACAACCGTGGACTTGCGGCGGCGGCAGAGCATTGCGCCTGCCCCGAGCGCCAACACTGCCAGCGAAGCCGGTTCGGGTGCGGCGGTCGCGGTGATGACGCCACCGGAAACAACCTGTACACCGGATGCGTTGGGATTCGAGAGACCAAAGTTGTTCAGCACTGCAGAGAGGTCCGTGAGGTCGATCGTCGCGGCGCCGTCAAAGTTGCCGGAGGTCCAGGCCGCAGTCGCCGAGCCGAAGTGGCTCAGGACGGTGTTCAAATCGGCTTGGTTCACGACACCGTCGGCATTGGCGTCGCCCAGGAGTTCGGGGCTGATCAGGATCGAATTGGAATCGACCTGCTGGCCGCCGAAGGTGGCGAACCGCGTCCCGCCGCTGCCGTTGTCATTATCGATGACGGCGATCCCGTAACTGGCGGCCATCGTGGAGCTGGTGATGACCGAATGGGCCTGGTTCTGCAGATTCGCCAGGGCCGTCGCCTTGCTCACGGTGGCTTCAACGACCATCTTGTCATTGGTCATATCGAGCTGGCCGCTCCATGCACCGGTCGAGCCATCGAAGGTGACCGCGGGAGTGACGACTGCCATGGCCAGGCCGTTCTGAAGCTGTAGTTTGGCGCCGCTGTGAATTGCGATGGCACCGGTGCCCAACGCCTGCACGTTCGCGGCGATGAGCGTTCCATTGGAAACGCTCGTGCCGCCCGAGTAGGTATTGGCGGCCGAGAGGGTAACGTTGCCGGCCCCAACCTTGGTCAGCTTGCCTCCGACATTGGGAACGAGGGCGGCGGAGCCGGAGATGGAACCCGAGCCCGACACCCCGCCACCAACCAGCGAGAAGGTCGGGCTGGTCGAGTAGCCGGTGCCCGGGTTGGTAATGGTGATGCCGGTCAGGTTTCCATTCGAGTCGATATTGGCCACGGCCGTTGCGCCGGTCCCGTCGCCGGTGATCGTGACAATCGGCGTATCAATGTATCCGCCCCCACTGAACGTGAGGCCGGTTGCGCTGACCCCGTTGCCGGTCGGGGCCTGCAGGGGCTGTGCGATGGTGATGTTGTGGCCGCCGTCGTCGATGGTGGCACCGCCGCCATACACAAACACGTTGAAGGAGCCACCTCCGGTGGTGCTGTTACTGATGAAATTCGTGCTGTCGATATTGGCCTTGAGAGTACCGCCGTTGAAGTTCAGGAGGGCGGTCGAAGCACCAGTTCCCGTAACGGCCGAGACGGAGTTGGTGGTCAATGTGCCGCCATTCAGGTTCGCGATGCCGGAGACGGCGCGGTTGCCGCCGTTGGTGGTGCCATTGGCGATGACGAGGCTGTCGTTGGGAATAGTGATGTTGGCAGTGCCCGACAGGTTGAGTACGCCGGTTCCGACTTCACCGACCCAGATGCCATTGCCAAAGCCATTGGCGATGTTGCCCATGATCATGGAGGCGTTGCCGCTGACGTTCAGAATGCCCGGTGAAGAGGCGCCGTAGCCGAGAGTGATGGAGTTGCCGGGCATGCTGAAGGAGCCACCATTCAGGTTGATGACACCGCCAGAGGCACTTGCCCCAACGGCGACGAACCCGCCGACGGTGGTATTGCCCGCCGTCTGGGAGAAGGCGCCGTAGCTGGGACCGCCGATGGCGAGCTGCCGTGCGACGGAAAAGTTCGCACCATTGTTCTTCACACTTCCGGCGCTCGTCGCATTGGTCGAAATGTTCATGCTCGAGTTGTACTGCTGGCCGGTGTTATCGTTGGCGCTGAAAGTGGAGCCGGAAGAAAGGACGAGGACGGCGTTGGTGGCGGCGACGGTGGCGACATTGTCAACGGCGGTGGTGTTGTTGGTGTTTCCGGAGAAGACGAGGGTACCAGCGTTCACATTCGTGACATCGGAATACGCGTTGTTGCCGGTGAGGGTAAGGGTGGTGTTGGCGCCGTTCTTGTTGAAGCCGAGGCGACCGCCGCTGGTGCCGTCCTGGAGGATGCCGCCGAAGGTTTGATTGGCGGTGCTGTTGACGAAGAGCCAGCGGGTAACGTTGCTGCCGTTCTCGATGGTACCGTTGCCGAGGAGACCGCCGGCGTTGAAGTCGTTGCCGCCGGTCTGGAAGGTCCCTGCCTCAACGTCGAGAGAGCCGCCGAGGGTGCTGATGTGAGCGGCGGCATTGTCGTTTGCGGCGGCGGCGATGGTGAGTGTGCCAGAGCCGATCTTGGTGAGGCCATAGGCGGCGGCGGACTGAATGGGTCCGATGGCCAAAACGTTGCTGGTGACGTTGATGCTGCGGGAGGTGCCGGAGCCGTTGAGTGTGACGGCGCCGGTGCTGAGGCCGAGATCGTTGGTCCCATTGAAGGCGAAGTCGCCACTGATCGTGACAGCCCCGTTTCCGGTCTGGGTGACCGCGGCGCCGCTGGTGTTGCCGAAGGCGCCGCCGTTGATGACGATCGGACCGGTGCCAAGAGCGGCAGCATTGTTGACGTTGAGGGTTCCGGCGTTGAGGCTGGTACCGCCGGCATAGGTGTTAGCGGTGTTGATGGTCACGGCGCCGGTGCCGTTCTTGACGAGGATTCCGGCGGCGATACCGAAGCCGCCGGCGCTGGAGATGGTGTAGTTTTTGGAGGAGTTATTGAAGGTGGTGCTGGAGGGGCTCACGCTGGCGTCGGAGATGCTGACGCTGGTGGTACCCGTGGCGGTGTCGTCGAACAGGACGGTGTCGCCGGTAAGGAAGTCGGTGGTGGCGCCGCCGGTCTGGAGTTTCCAGTTCTTGGGAGCGGAGAGAGTGGCGGTGGTCCAATTGCCGTTGAGTGCGCCGGTCCAGACGGGGATGTTTCCGCCACTAACGGTGAGGGCGATTTCGCCGCTGACATTGGTGAGGCTGGCGCCCTGGCGCGGGCTGAGGCCGCCGACAGTCCCGAGCTTGAAGTCATTGAAGCCGACGCCGCCGATGGAGGAGTAACCAATGAGGTCGTAGACGCCGACGCTCCATGCGGAATTGAAGGCGTTGAGGGTGATGTTGCCGGTGGAGCTGCCGCTGCCGCCGCTGGTGGTGAGGCTGTTGGTGACGATGCCCGGGGAGGAGGTAGCGGAGGGCCCGGCGAGGGTGATGTTGGCCACGGCGTTGCCGTTGAAGGTGAGAGAGCCGATGGTGAGAACGCCGGTGTCGTTGTTGCCGTTGGCGATGACGGCCGTCGCGGAAGAGCTCACGACGACGGAATTAATGGTGGCGTTGCTGCCGGTGACGGTACCGTTGTTGATCGTGACCGTCGGTGAGACAGCGGTGGAGCTGATCTGGACGAACTTTCCGCCGTTCACATTGATGCCGCTGCTACCGTTGATGTCGCCAGTGCCGGAGAGAACAAGCGAACCGGCGATCACGTTGGTCTGGCCAAGGTATGTATTGGTGCCGGTGAGGGCGAGCGTGCCCACACCCTGCTTGGTCAGGGGACCGCCGCCATTGTCGGAGATGGCTTGCGGGATGGTGACGGCGAACCCGCCGTCATCAATGGTCCCGCCGCTGGCCCCAATCGCCATGGTGGAGAGACCGGAAACCCAGGCGACGTTGGCCTTGGCGGCTTTAAGCGTCCCGCCGTTGAGGTTGAACACGCCTGTACCACCGTTGGCGGCTGTCTGCTGGACCTGGGGGACGGTGAGGGTGCCGCCGTTCAGGTTGTAGGTGTAGGTGCCGGAGAGGCTGGCGGCCTTGCCGAGGTAAAGGATGCCGGTGCCGCCGATGGCGGTAGTGTTGCTGTAGAAGGTGACGTTGCCGGCAGACTGGGTGAAGTTGCCATCGCCGGCGTTGTTGTTGGCGCCCAAGGCGATGGAGGTATTGTTTTCGAGGTTGATGTTGCCACCGGTCATGTTGACGATGCCGGAGGTGCCGAAGAAGTTGGCGACTTCCATTTGTTGGGAGATGAGGTTCATCGTACCGCCGCTCAAGTCATACTCGCCCGCAGGGAACGAGTTACCCGCGGGGTTACCCGAGCCGACCGTGAACCATTGCTGCGAGTTGATCGTCCCGCCGGACTGAATCACTTTGGCGTTCCCGCCCGCCGTGTTCGCCGAGTCGCCACCGATGATGACGCGGTTCGCATTGACGACGCCGCCGGTGACCATCAAGGTGCCGGAATCGGACGCGCCAGGAGAAACTTGAATATCGCTCGACGCCGCCGTCGTGAGCGTTCCGAAGGTGCCGCCCGCCACCTGCAGGGTTGCGCTGTGGATGATCGTGGTCCCCACGTTGGTGTTGTTCCCGGTCAGGACCAGGGCCCCGGACCCAGACCCCTGGACCGTGATACCGAAGTTGCCGCTGATCACACCGCCGATCGTGAGGTTCGCAGTCCCGTTGACGTTGAAGTTGCGCGCCGCCGTGAGGGCCAGCGCCCCCGTCCCCAGGTTCAGGTCTTTCGTCCCGCCGAAGGTCAAGTCGGTCGTCAGGTTCAGCGTGTTGTTTGTGGTCAGCGTCACGGACGAACCACTCGTGTTGTCGATCGAGCCGCCCGAAATGTTCAAGGCGCCCGACCCGATCGCCGACGACGCGTTGATTGCCAGCACCCCGTTCGTCAGGTTCGTCCCGCCCGAGTACGTGCTCGGAGCGCTCAGGGCCACCGTTCCCCCGCCGCTGATCGTCACGTTCGAAGTCCCTGCGATGCCGAACGCCCCGCTGACCGTATATGTGCCGCCAGTGTTTGCAAACGTCACGGATGTTGGCAACACGTCCGCAACCGAGATGTTCACGTTCTTGTTCGATGCCGAATCATCGAACAGCACGGTGTCCCCCTGGATGTAATCCGTCGCCGTCCCGCCGGTAATCAACTGCCAGTTTTTCGGATTGCTTAATGTGGCGGTCGACCATTCGGAACTCAGCGCGCCTGTCCATTTCGGCGAGTCGCCCGCGACAGTCAGGGCGATGAACCCCGCCGGGTTCGTCAGTGTCGCGCTCTGCCGGACACCCAGCCCTGCGATCGTCCCCTTGATGAAATCGGAGAACCCAACGCCACCGAACGAACTGTACCCCACCAGGTCGTACACCCCGCTCGTCCAGGACCCGGTATTGCCCACGTTGACGGTGATTTTGCCCGTGCTGACCCCGCCGCCGCCGCTGGTGGTCAGTTTTGTGGTATTCACCACCGAAGTAGTGGAGGAAACGGTGAGGTTCATGGCCGCGTTGCCGTTGAAGGTCAGGTTGCCGATGGTCAGCACACCACCACTGGTGTTCGCAATGGTATTGGACGCGGAGCTGTTGACCGTGACGTTGCCGACCGTCCCGCCGCCGGTCAAGGTGCCGCTGGTGACGCTAATAGGTCCACTGATGGAACCGCCGCTGCCGACAGCCAGGGTGCCGCCGGTAATGTTGGTTGTACCGCCGTAGGTATTGGTGCCGGTGAGGGTTACTATGCCGCTGCCGGCTTTGGTGATGCCGCCACTGGTATTGGCAACGAGCGTCGCGGCTCCGCCAATGGCGCCGGTGTTTCCGCGACCGCCGCCGACCAAGGCGAATGTCGGCGCGCTCGTATAACCTGTGCCGGGGTTGGTAATCGTGATTCCCGTCAGATTGCCGTTGGAGTCAATAGTTGCCACCGCGGTCGCGCCGGCGCCGCCGCCGCCGGTGACGGAGACCAGGGGCGTGTCGATGAACCCGGAGCCGCTGACGGTGAGGCCGGTGGCGCTGACGCCGTTGCCGGTGGGTGCCGTAAGGCTCTCACCGATCGTGATGCTGTTGCCGCCATCGTCGATGGTCCCGCCGTTGCCATAGACGTACGCACTCGTCACGCCTGTAAAGAAGGACGTGTTGTTCGCGTTGGCCTTGAGGGTGCCGCCATTGAAACTGAAGATGCTGGTGCCGGTGGTGCCGCCCTGAGTGACCGACGGAGTCGTGAGTGTGCCGCCATTCAGGTTCACGACGCCGTGGCTATTGGCGGTGTTATTTTTACCCAACACGACGCCACCGCCCGAACCGGCAGCGTTGATCGTGATGTTTGCACTCCCCGATACGTTCAAAATGCCGGTATTCACTTCACCGATCCACAGCCCGCCCCCGCTATTGGCGTTGTCAACCAGCGTTCCGGTGCCGCCAACGTTCATCACGCCGCCGTTGATGGCCGTATTGCTGGCGTAACCAACAGTGATGGCGCCGGTATCGCCCGTCGCGAGAGTGTAGGTGCCGCCCGTCAGGTTGAACACGCCACCCTGGGCGTTTCCGCCCAGCGCGAGGAAGCCGCCTATCGTGGTGTTTCCTGCCGTCTGGGTATAAGCGCCATAGCCGGTTCCGCCCACAGCCATCTGGCGATTGACGACCACCGTGGCGCCATTGTTCTGAATGCTGCCCGCGGAAGTCGCGTTCGTGGAAATATTGATGCTCGAACTGTACGGCTGTCCGGTATTGTCATTCGCATTGAACGTCACGCCCGCCGGCAGCACCAGAACGGCGTTCGTAGCCGCCGTCGTCCCTACGACGTCCACCTGTGTCGTGTTGTTGTGGTTCCCGGAGAAGATCACGGTGCCGGCGTTCACCGTTACCGCATCATCAATCTGATTTGCCCCCGTCAGGGTCAGCGTTCCGTTGCCGCTCTTGTTCAAACCGAGTTTGCTCGCGCCGCCAAGGATCTGTCCGGAGAAGGTCTGGTTAGCGGTGTTGGTGACAAAGAACCATTTGTCACTCGCGGACGAATCTTGGATGATGCCGTTGCCGGTCAAGCCGCCGACATGCAGATCCTGTGCCGTCAGGAGATTGCCGGTGACGTTGAGCGTGCCGCTGATCGTTGCGCCGTTGGTCAGCGAGACATTGCCGGCCCCCGCGATGGTCAGATTACCCGTGCCGCCGATGGCGGCAATGGTCTCCGCCAGCGTGGCGCCGGCTCCGACCGACCAGGTCTGATCGGCCGCAAGCACGATGGTCTTGGAGATCGTGACTGTCCCGCTGGAGAGTGAGCTGGCGTTGATGCCGCCCGAGCCAAGGGTGAGGCTGTTCGAGCCGGAGATCGTGTAACCGGTGGCGTTGAACTGGAGCCCCAGCGCGCTGAGAGTGGTGCTGAGCGTCACCACGCCTCCGGTGCCGCCGAAGGTTGCAGTGTCAGTGCCTGTCGTGGAAACATCCGTCCACGCCTGATCGACGCTGCCGGTGGACCAGTTCAAGGTGGAGAGGTCCCATGTTCCGGTTCCGCCAGCAGGGGAAGCAGGATTCTGGGTGGGGTCCCAGACCAGATTCGCCGCGCGGGCAGAAACCGCGGCACTTGCAACTGCCAAGGCCAGCGGCAGATAGAAACCGCGCAGTCGACGCTTACTGTCATTTCGTACATTCTTTGAAAACACTGCAATCGCCTGACGGCTCATCGAATTGCTCTTCATAAAAACGTTCCTTCCTCGTTTCGGGTGAAGCTCACGCCCCGCTTGGCGAGCGAAAACCACCTTCCGGCCATGGAATATGCGAAATGCCACGAGCAGCTACTCCGCTGCTCGGTTCAAGACTTAAGCGACCAAGAAATGTCTCTTACACCTGTAGCGACTCAGAAAGTGATGCGATTTGATCCGCCGAATTCCTCACTCTGCTAAGAGCAGGTGATACCGTGAAATATGACCTCGAAAACGGGCGAGGCAATGATGAATTCACGATTCCTTTTAACATCAATTGCGACATTGGGCGGTCGGGAAAAATGCCTAGCTTTTTTCCGACCGATATAAGCGGCGATATGCTGCTGGTGTCTGCCCCGTCGCCTTGCGAAACATGTAGTTCAGCGCCTGCGGCGCGCAGAATCCGCATCGCTGTGCAATCCGCGGCAGCGTCTCGTTCGTTTCACGCAATAGCGTTTGTGCCATTTCCATCCGAACCCGCGTAATTTCTTCGTACGGAGTTCTTCCCAGTTTTTCAATAAAGCGTCGTTCCAGCGTCCGGCGAATCAGCGGTATTTCCCGCAGCAGGTCCTTCACGGTGAACGGACCGCAAGCGTGTTCGCGAATGATGGCTACTGCTCGCGCGATATCCGGATCGTCAACGGCAAGCACATCCGTACTCTGCCGTCGGATGACTCCACCCGGCCGTACGCATATCTTGCGCTCCTCCTCCGGGATATTTTCGCCGGCCAGAAGTCGCTCGAGCAACTGGGCAGCGACATAGCCAACCCGGACGAAGTCGATTGAAAGACTCGATAACGGCGGCCATGCGCTTTCGCACAGCAGTTCATCGTTATTCACACCAATGATTGCCACCTGGTCTGGAATGGGGATTGACGCATCTTTGCAGGCGATCGCCAGTTCTCTTGCCTCGACGTCGTTCCAGGCGAAGATCCCGACTGGTTTTGGGAGCGTGTCGATCCATCTCGCCAGTTCCTCCGCCCAGGGATGCGGGCGGTCGTCTCGATTTTCAAAAAGCGCTGGGGGAGCGATATGACAATGGAAATCCGCTGCGGCCAGTCGGCGCTCGAACCCGTGTAATCGGGCCCGGCCAATTCTGAGATCGCCGTAATATGCAAAGTTCCTAAATGCACATGCCAACAGATGTTCCGCCACGATTTCGCCCACCTGCTGGTCATCAGCGCAAACCAGTGGAGATGCATCGATAAGACTGGATTCGGAGCAACCGACGACAACCCGGGCGCGCCGGCGAAGCGATTCGATTGTGTCCGCATTCGCGCCGGCCACGAGGAGTCCGTCGCAAACCGGACAATCTTCCGCACCTCTGGGAGCGCGGCGCAGATCTTCATGAACAGACCAATCCTGCCTGGTATTTGCAAATTGTAAAAAACCCCGGAATACGCTACGGCCAAACGCCGTTGTTCCATCGACCGCTATCGCCACTTTCATTCTACCAATCCGAACAATTCGTCCATGATTGCCGTGTCGAACGGCGGTATTCTCGGAATCCGTCCACCCAGGAAAAAGCAGACCTCCGCACGCCAGCACCATGGCCACTCCTACGAATGCAACCACCAATCAGCCCCAGCATCCTGCCGCCAGGTCAGGATGTGATGTCTGATATTCTGCAAAGGAGGAAGGGAAATGTTCAGTGCTGAAAAGACGACAGATTGGCCGGAACCCTTCCTTTACCGCATGAGACAGATTTGTACGATTCGACCACCAAGGCAGTCGATAAACTCACTCGAATTGGAAACCCGCATTAGGTGAATGCGAGTCTCGAAGAAACCTAGCCACCGCGCTGGAAAAAGAATTGAGCTACGTTCCAGCGAACAGTTCCCGGCTGGGCAGAAGACAGTGTATAGAATGGTCTTCCGGTTTGACAATATACACCGTGCGAGGAATTAGTAAAGATTATTTATAAAGTTTCTTCACATTTTTTCGTGCGGGAAGACGAATCTGCCGCAAGTGTCGCATTCTCAGTGCTTTTTGGTATTGAAATTGGATTGGCCGCACGGCGACATCAGCGTAAATTATGGGTGTCGGAGCACTTCTTCACTGGGTATTCCCAACAGCACGTCTTTGGTTACAAAGTGCACGACGACTGAAAACGCATCGCGCGGAAGTCTGCAATCGGATCGCAAAACAAATCAGGCGTAAGCCATCCACTCGCGAACCGATTTTGGCTTGTCTCTTGTTCCCACATCTCTCAGCGGAAAGCGAGTTCAACATGCCGGCTGAATCTAGACATCGTCAGGTCTCAATGGGTTTCACTCTGATCGAACTGCTGGTGGTGGTGGCCATCATCGCCGTGCTGATCGCGATCCTTCTGCCAAGTTTGGGAAGGGCACGCGAACGCGCGAAACGAACGGCAGACGCCGCCAACCTTCACGGGATCGCCAACCTGCTGGCGACGTATGCCACGCAGAATGCGGACCAGATGCCGCAGTTCGGCGCGCTTCAGGGGGGCGGGAACGGCGGCGGGGGCTGGATGTGGGATGTGCCGCTGGCGTGGCGCGACACGATGATGTCCGCCAACATGACCTATGACGCGCACATGCTTCTCACCAACCCAACTCAAAGCACGGAAGCGAGCGCTCATAACCGCAAGCTGTTCTATGACACGTGCAATCCGGTGCAGAACGATCCGGGGTTATGGAACTTTGCGGCGTCGGGAAATGCTCCGTTCGCCGTTCTGGGTTATTACGTCATGACGCGCCGGATTGCAACCAATGCCAATGGTACTGTGTCTGGTGACGACTCGGGCTACCCATATGCCAACCCCACGCCCCCTACTGTCCAGGCGGTAACATATATCTCCAAGACGAATAAAACGTATCAAGATTCTCCGCGGGACAACAGTGGAAACATGATTTATCCATTCCCAAACGCCTTGGGTCTCCAGTATAAGCTGGATGTGCCCCAGTCGAGAACGATTGTCGTGACCTGCGCAACCATCAGCGCGGGCAACAACACGAATTTCACGTCGGTCAAGGGCGGTTGGTCCACACCGCACACCAGCTCGCATATGGGCAGTGTTTTGCCCGCCGGGCGGAGCATTGAATACCTGGACGGTCACGTGGAGTGGTCGGACTTCGCCCAGAGCACAAGCGGTGCCTCGTTTAATACCAAGCTCGCATACCACAACGGCTCTAACGGGGGCACGGCGTTTTTCTGGTGGTGAGCGGTCGATTCATGCCGAAATGTCGCTACGAGGGCGTCCGCCATGGACGCCCTCGCTGCTTTTTGCGGAAGTCACTCGCCGAACCATTTCCAGCGCGGGTCTTTGATGCAGGCGAGGGCTTCTTGAACGCACATACCCTGCCGCGCGAGGGCTTTGTTGTCGGCGCGGTGGCGGTTCCAGATTTGGCGTTCTTTTTCGGTTGGGGGGCGGCGCTCACGGTAGGGCACGCGGTTGCCAACGAGCATGACGAGATACCCTTCGATGCCGAACTGATTGTGCGTCCCCGGCGTGTTCCGAAGCGCATGCCTGCACAATCCGGTCGGGCCATTTTCCCGATAAAACTTCAAGAGTTCGGTGGTGCCGGAGATATCCACCTCTTCATTGCAGCATTTCCAGAAGGGCGTGTTCAAGCGCGTGTTGAAGCGGTAATGCAGCGCCAGGAAATCGCGTATGTCGTCCCATGTCTCGGCGAACACGCGGTTGTATAACTCCACCAGCGTCGGAGCCAGCGATTGCTGCGAATGCAGCAGGAAATCCGTCAGCGTCTGCACTTGTCCGCATACCGCCATCAACGCCGTCGCTTCCAGCGGCTCCACAAACCCGCACGCATTACCCAACCCCACCACGTTCCCCACCCATCCGCGCCGATACCTGCCGGAGCGGAACTTCACCACGCGGTCCCATGGCGTAGCCTTTGGATTCTTGCGCATGAACTCCTCCCGCGCCGCCTCGTCGGACAGGAAGCGGGAGGAATACACGTAACCCCGATTCACGGAGTGTTCGTGATCGATTCGCCAACACCAACCGGCGTCCATCGTCTCCGCGACCGTATAAGGGTAAATGAAATCGTCGCCCCTCTCCCAACTCCCCACAATGGCCCGATCGCAGAAGAGCGAGTTGTCATAGGAAACAAATGGCTCCGCCAAGGCCTTGCCCAGAAGCTCCGAGCGAAATCCGGAAGCGTCCACAAAGAGATCCGCTCGCAGAGTTCGGCCGTCTTTTAGAACGACCGACTCAATTTCGTCGCCCCGCCGCGTCGCCCCGGTGAGGTTGGCATCAATGAACTCCACGCCGAGCGTTTTGGCAACGACTTCCAGCGATGCGACGAACTGCGGATTGTACAAATGAAAGGCCGCCCACGAGGGAATGCCTGGACCGCCTCCATTGGGCTGCCGCGCGAACGCCTTTCCCTCCGCCATGAAGGCCCCTTGAAGGTTGACGTAAGAGAAATCCTCCGCACAGTAATACCCATTGGGCAGCGGCAAATCGGACCATTGGGCATCAAGAGCAAAATCGAACGAGTACTCAAAACAATCGCGCGGGCCCCAGATAAAGTGAATTCCCATCTTCCATGTGGGATTGGCGATCGAATAGAAGTGCTTCTTGCTGATCCCGAGGTACTCGAACAGGAACCGGGGCAATTGCCGAGTCGTGCTCTCGCCCACGCCGATGACGCCGATTTCCTGACTCCGCACGACCTGCACGACGAGTGCCGGAATTTTCCGCTTTAAGGCAATCGCCGCAAGAAGTCCTGCGCTGCCTGCTCCAACTATCAGCACGTTTTCGATCATACGAGCTCCGCCGCTGGAAATGCGGACTTTCGCGAGCGTTGCGAGTTCCGCTTCGAAATAGGTGTCGAAGTTTCGTACCGCTACAGAAAACAATCAGAAATGAGAGATGAAACCAACTGGAGCGTAGCCCAAAACGTCTGATGTGCAAGAGAAAACCTGCCGAGTTATCGGCCCTATTTCCCGAATCTGTCGCAATTTATGAAGAAAAACTTTGCGAAATTGTGCGTGACCGGGCAGAATTCTGCGTCATAGTACTAATGGCTGAGGCTGTCGTCCGATTCGCTGTCAGAATCTCTCTCTCCGTATCCGGCGCCGGTCGCTCAAACGGGCACTTCTCCGTCATTTCAAAAAGAATTGCGAGGCGTTGTGGCGATTCTATCCCGGTCTTTACCGCGTGTTTCTTCATCCCGAAAAAACGATGGACGTTCCAGGCGCACGTATCTCGATTATGCGGCGGCGTACCTCGTCGAACCGCTCGAAAACCGCATGCTCCTGTCGATTTCGAGCATCCCCACCGTCCCCACTCCTGCTGCCGCATGGACCTTCGACGAAGGTACGGGCACGACTGCCGCTGATTCTTCCGGCAATGGCCACAACCTGACGCTCAGTGCCGGCGCATCGTGGACCGCAGGCAACGTGGGCACGAATGCGCTCAAGGTCAATGGCACCGCCACCGGCGTCGCCACCGCCACCGGCCCCGTCGTGGATACCGGCGGCAGCTTCACCGTCTCCGCCTGGGTCAATCTCGCCACCGTCAGCGGCTATGAAACCGTCGTTTCGATCGCCGGCACGAACGTCGCCGGCTTCTTCTTCGGACTCCGCCAGGACACCGGCGCCTTCTCCTTCGCCCGCATTCCCTCCGACAGTACCACCAGCGCCACCGTCATCGCTGCCACCAGCGCCCCAGCGGCCAACACCTGGTACCACATCGTCGGCGTCGATGATGCCACCGCCGGCACGCTCACGCTCTACGTCGACGGTCAATCCCAGGGCTCCGCTATCTTCACCAGCGGATGGACCGCCACCGGCGACACTCTCATCGGCCACGGCTTTTACAACGGCAGCCAGGTCGACTACGTCAACGGCTCCATCGACGATGTCCAATTCTTCTCCTCCGCTCTCTCCGCCGCTCAGGTTGCCGCACTCGATCAACCCGCTGCCTACTCCTTCGATGATGGCTCCGGAACTACCGCCGCCGACGTTTCGGGCCACGGCAATACCCTCACCGTTGGCTCCGGCGTCACATGGACCACCGGCCACACCGGTTCCAACGCGCTCGCATTCAACGGCAGTTCCACTGGCAACGCCATTAACGCCTCCCCCGTCCTCAACACGGCTAACTCCTTCTCCGTTTCCGCGTGGGTCAATCTCAACTCGCTCAGTTCCACCCAGACCTTCGTCTCCATCGATGGCGCCCACACCTCCTCCTTCGCCCTCCAGTACCGCAGCGACACCGGTCAGTTCGCTTTCACCCGCTTCGCCTCCGATACCAATTCCGCCACTTCCACCCACGCCGACGGAACCGCCGCCCCCACCACCGGCACCTGGTACAACCTCGTCGGCGTCAACAACGTCGCCACCGGCCAGCTTCTGCTCTACGTCAACGGCGCCCTCCAGTCCTCGGTCGCCTACACCACCGGCTGGCAAGGCACAGGCGCCACCGTCATCGGCGCCGGCCTGGTCAACGGCGCCCGCGCCAATTTCGCCAACGCCATCATCGACGATGTCCATTTCTACGACTCCCCCCTTACCGCGAGCGTCGCCTCCTTCCTCGGCACCGGCGGCAACTCCACCATAAACATCGCCATGGGCTCCTCCGGTATCACCGTCTCCCCCAACCTCTTCGGCGCCTTCATGGAGGACATCAACTACGGCGGCGAAGGCGGCATCTACAACGATGAAGTCCGCAACAGCGGCTTCAACGATTCCACCAACGCCCTCAATGCCTGGGCCGCCCTCACCGGCACCGGCGTTACCGCCAACCTCTCCTCCGATACCACCACCGGCCCGACCACCGCCCTCACGCAGTCCGGTAAACTGATCGTCACCTCCGGCGTTTCCGCCGCCTCCCGCGTTGGTATCTCCAATACCGGTTACTTCGGCGTCGCCATTGCCCCGTCCACCTCCTACACCGTCGATTTCTGGGCCAAAGCCACCGCGGGCTTCACCGGCCCTCTCACGATCGACCTCGAATCCACCACAGGCACAGTCTTCGCCACCGCCAGCATCAACGCGCTGACCACCAGTTGGGCCGAATACACCGCCACCCTCACCACCACCGCCAACGCCCCCACCACCTCCACCAACCTCTTCGTCATCTCCACCAACAGCGCCTCCGCCAACGGCCAGACCCTCTGGTTCGGCGCCACGTATCTCTACCCGCCCGCCTATCAGAACCAGGCCAACCACCTTCGTATCGACCTCATGCAGAAGCTCGCCGCACTTCACCCCGCCATCTTCCGCGTCCCCGGCGGCAACTACCTCGAAGGCAACACCTACGCTGACCGCTTCAACTGGTCCACGACCGTCGGCCCCGTCGATCAACGCCCCGGCCACCTCAACTCCGCCTGGGGATACTGGTCTACCGACGGCATGGGCCTCGACGAATACCTCCAGATGGCCGAAGAAGTCGGCTCCGCCCCGATCCTCGCCGTCTACGCCGGCTACACGCTCAACGGATCCTCCGATACCGGCGCCACTCTCGCCAACGATGTCACCGATGCGATCAACGAACTCCACTACGTTCTTGATCCAGTCACCACCTCGTGGGGCGCACTCCGCGCCGCCAATGGCCATCCTGCCCCGTACAACGTCCCCTACGTCGAAGTCGGCAATGAAGACTTCTTCGCCTCCAGTTACTCCACCCGCTACCCCCTCTTCTACAATGCCATCCGCGCCGCATTCCCCCAGCTCCAAATCATCGCCACCTCCACCAACACCGGCGGTTCCCCCTTCGACATCCTCGACGAGCATTTCTACAACTCCCCCTCCTGGTTCGAATCCAACTCCCACTACTACGACAGCACCACCCGCGGCTCCTACAAAATCTTCATCGGCGAATACGCCGCCAATGAAGGCAGCCCGACCAACGACATGAACTCCGCACTCGGCGACGCCGCCTGGCTCCTGGGCCTCGAACGCAACTCGGACCTCGTCACCATGTCCTCCTACGCGCCCATCTGGGTCAACGTCAATGGCCACCAATGGACCCCGGACCTGATCGGCTTTGACGGCAACTCCAGCTACGGCTCCCCCAGCTACTACGCCCAGCTCATGCTCAATCTGAACCACGGCACCACCATCGTCTCCAACAGCGTCTCAGGCGCCACGAGCATCCAAACCCTCGTTACCAAGACCGGCAGCACCTACTACGTTACCGTCATTAACACGGGCGGACCTTCCAACACCGCCACCATCAACCTCAACGGCATCACCTCGGTTTCCAACTCCGCAACCGTCACTTCCCTTGCCGCCCTCGCAGGAAACGCCACGAACTCCATCACCAATCCCATGAATATCATCCCTGTCACATCCACTGTCTCCGGCCTTTCCCCCAACTTCTCCTACACTTTCCCGGGCTACTCCATCACGATCCTTCAGTTCAACGCCACCGTCGATACGCCCACCGTCGCCACGCCCGCTGCCGCCAATCCCAGCCCCGTCACCGGCACCACCAGCAACCTCTCGGTCCTCGGCGCCGACGTGATCGGCGAAGCCAACCTCACCTACACCTGGGCCGCCACGGGGCCCGCTTCGGTCGGCTTCGCCACCAACGGCACCAATGCCTCCAAGAACGCCACCGCCACGTTCTCGGCCGCCGGCAATTATTCCTTTACAGTTACGATCACGAATCCCTCCGTCGGCACCACCGCCACGAGCACCGTTCTTGTGACCGTGAATCAGACCGCCAGCGGCTTCTCCGTCACGCCCGGCACGGGCACCATCGTTCCGGGCGGCACAATTCAGCTCCTCGCGGGCTCCGTCGATCAGTTCGGCAACGTTATTTCCTCTCCTTCCTCGATCACCTGGAGTATCACCTCCGGCCAAGGGACGATCATGCCCAACGGCACCTTCGTCGCCTCCGCGGCACCCGGCTCGACCACGATTCATGCTTCGGACGGCAGCGGCCACACGGGTAACGCCACCATTACCGTCGCCGCCGCCACCGCGTGGTATCAGGCCAACGCCTCGAATGGCACGACCCTCGCCGACTCGTCAGGCAACGGGAACAATGCCAACCTCACCGGGAGCACCTCCTTCTCCTCCGGCGTTTCCGGAAACGCCCTCACGTTGAGCGGCGGCTACGCCTCACTGCCCGCGAACATCGTCAAATCTCTCTCCAATTTCACCATCTCCGCCTGGGTCAACATTGCGACCCTTGCGAACTGGTCCCGCATCTTCGACTTCGGGAGCGGCACGACCACATACATGTTCCTGTCACCCGACGCCGGCGGCACGAACAAACTCCGCTTCTCCATCACCACCTCCGGCTATAACAACGAACAGCAACTCAACGGTCCCGCTCTCTCCACGAACACCTGGACCCACATCGCGGTCACGCTTGCGGGCACCAACGCGACCATGTACGTCAACGGCCTCCCCGTCGCCACCAACGCCAACATGACGCTCAACCCCTCGAGCCTCGGCAACACAAATCAGAACTACCTCGGCAAGTCTCAATTCAACGACCCCGCCTTCAACGGCTCGATCGACGACTTCCGCATCTACAACGTCGCTCTTTCCGCGCAGCAGATTGCCGAACTCGCCGCCCCCGCCATCATCCTGCCAGCAAGCGTCCCCTCTTCCAATATCAACGCCAGCAACACCACGCTCTCGGTCCTCGCCACCGATGTCACCGCGGGGGAACCCGCGCTGACCTACACGTGGTCTGCCGTCGGCACCCCGCCCGCCCCTGTGACGTTCACCAAAAACGGGACCAACGCCGGTAAAAACACGACCGCGACCTTCACGAAGGCCGGCCGTTACACACTGCAGGTTTCCATCACGAACCCCATCGCCGGCACTACCACGACGAGCTCCGTTACTTTCACCGTGCTCGCCGGCGACGCCAACCAGGACGGGAAGATCGATCTGACCGACCTGTCCACAGTGCTGAACAATTTCGGGGCCGCGACGTCGGCATGGACATCGGGCAACTTCGATGGCTCGGGCACCGTGGATCTCACGGATCTGTCGTTCGTGCTGAACAACTTCGGAACGTCGTTCCCCGCAGCCGCGACGGCAATCGACACGGCTGGCGCGACATCCGCGGCGGTTTCGGAGCCAAGCTCATCGCCATCGACCCCCGACACATCGGGAGCGGCTGTTGCCACAGATTCCACTGTGGCGGTCTCGTCCGGCTTGTCGGCGAATTCGGATCCCGTGGCAGATTCCGGCTCAACGACACCGCTCACGTCGCAAGGGAATCCTCCGTCAACAATCGAAACACCTGCGCCGGTGCCCCCCCAGCCGCATGTGCCTTCCGCGCCCGCGACAAACAAGGCGGTTTCGAAAGCAACAGCGAAATCTGGACATCTCACACCAGCAGCCACGCCTAACCAACAGACTTCGGCAACCGTCCACAAAGGTCGAGGCCATGACGTATCGGCACTGGTCAAGAGTCACGTGACGCTGACACCAGCGGCCAAATCATCCAAGAAGAAATAGGAACGTTTTTTGGAAGTTCCAGTGGTGGATCGCGGGCTGGTCCATCCCACTTACTCAGGGGTCTTCTTGCCGCCTGCGGCGATGAGATTCGCGATCGACGTTGGGAACAGCGGCGGCCGCAGGTGCGAGGGCTCGTTCCAGAGAATCCGCCGGAGTATCGCCCCGCAGACACGTCCCTGGCACGGCCCCATTCCGCACCGGGTTTTCAACTTGGAATCGCGCGAGCCGGTGCAGGCCTGAATCCTGGCGAGGGGGACATCTTCACAGCGGCAGATGGTCGTCTCGGCGGCCGCGAGCTGCAGCACCTCGGGCCGGAGCGCGAACGTCTCATCCATCCGTCGCGCGAACTGGAGCATCGATCGTTGCGTACGCTCGAATGGCCGGGCGCCGAGTTCATTCCCGACTGCATACATCGCAGCGATCTGGCCTTCGACGATTGCTTTTTCCACCCCCCCTATCGCCGTGAGTTCACCGATCGCGTACACATCGGGCAAGGAGGTTCGGAGGCTGGCGTCGACCCGCACATGGCCGCCCGGGGAAAGCTCGCATCCAAGCGCGATTGGCAGCTCATTGTTCGGCACGAGATGAAAGCCGCATGCGAGGAAATCACAATCAATGGTCCGTTCGGCGCGTCCGCAGCGATACCGCAGCCGGAGACCTGTCGGCGATTGTTGCACCTCCAGAGGATACGCATCGGTCAGGTAGCGTGTCCCGGCGAGCTGGGTACGAAGGGCAGCGCCCGCGAGCAATTTGCCCGGCGTTCGCCACAAGGAGATCGCGAAGTTGCGAAGTTTTTTCAACTCCGTCTGTTCGAGAATCAGGGGGACGATCGCACCTTTCGCCCGAAGTTGGGAGGCGACGGCGAGCAGAAGCGGGCCTGTGCCCGCGACAATGACCCGCTTTCCCTGGACGCTGAATCCGGATTTCACCAGAGCCTGAAGGCCCCCGGCACCGACGACGGCGGGCAGCGTCCATCCGGGAAACGGGAGGTAAAGCTCGCGCGCGCCCGTGGCGAGGATCAAGGAACGCCACCGGAGGATTTGCGGACCCGCCGGAGTGTCTGCCAGCAATTCACGCGTGCCCGGAACTGCGGCAATAGTGGACTGGCGGAGGTGCGTGATGCCGGGGCAGGAATTGAGCCTTTGAAGCCAACGTTTCGCCGCGTTCCCAAGCCCGGCCGGGGTTCCCAGGTTGCGCCAAATCTGGCCGCCGGCGAAGGGTGCATTGTCCACGAGGGCGACGTTTTTGCCCGCCTCGGCGGCCGTGACAGCCGCGGCGATTCCGCCCGGCCCTGCGCCAATGACAGCCACTTCGAATTCATCACCGCGTTCAGCCATTGGTGGCGACCTCCATGCCGCGAGCAACAAGGACCTGGCATGCGCGCTGGTGCGGTCTCCCGTTGATCGTCACGGTGCACTCGAAGCAGATGCCCATGCCGCAGACGGGCCCGCGCGATTCGCCTGTCGCGGATTTGCGGAACTGCAGGATTCCGTTGGACATCAGGGCTGCGGCAACGGTGACACCATCTGCTGCGGAGAGCTTCTTGCCATTGACCGTGAAATCGATTTGCGATTTTTCAGTGTGCATGTGCGGCCACGCTCATGTTTCTGCCGGGCAGATAGGGGTCGATCGAAATTGCGGGCGTTCGTCCGGCGATGTAATCGGCGACCAGCCGGGCGGTACCGAGGGATGTGGTGATTCCGAGCCCCTCGTGTCCGGTGGCGAGGATGAGGTGGGGATCTTCCGGATGCGGTCCGATCAACGGGAGCTTGTCAGGCGTGGCGGCGCGAAACCCGGTCCACGCGCGAATGGCGGTGAGATCGGAAATGGCGGGGATGTACTCGACGGCCCGCTGAAGCATCTGGGTGAGGATCGCGTAATCGATATCGGGAGAAGCATCATCAAACTGACGGGAGGAACCGATCAGGACTTGTCCGGTGGGTCGCGGCTGTACGTTGAAGGCGACGGAAGATTGCGTGTTGGAGTGGGCGGATTTGAGGTAACCCAATTCGACCAACTGGTGCCGGACGAAACCAGGGTAGCGATCCGTGATGACGAGATGGCCCTTGCGTGGTCGAATGTCGCAGCCGCCGGCGAGGGTCGCGGCGGAAACGCCGGTGGCGTTGACGGCGAAATCGCACGTGAGCGTTTCGTTTTCCAGCCGGACCTCGTTTCCCCGCAAGGAGAGAACCGGCGTGCTGAGTTTCACTTCGCCACCGCGTGCCCGGACCGTGCCGAGCATTTCGTCCACAATCGGCGGCGGATAGACGACGGAATCACCGGGCACGAGCAACCCGCCGGCCAGCCCCGGGCGCAACATCGGTTCCTCGCGTGTCAGCCGCTGAGCGTCCAAAATTTCGGCGGCGACTCCGCGCTGGTGGTAAAAGGCATGCTTTCGGTGAACCTCCGCCATCTCCTCATCGTCGGCGGCAATCCAGAGGGTTCCGCAGACCTGGCGTTCACCCGTGGTTGGCAGCGTGGGTGCACGTTCGTCCCAGAGTCTCTGGGAGTAGGCGGTGAGCGCGACCTGGGCTTCGGAATCGTCCATGACGACAATGTGCCCCATTCCGGCCGCGGTGGCCCCCCCGCCGGCGGCTGCGCGATCAATCACGGTGACCCGCATTCCCTCGAGGGCCAGAGCCTCGGCAACTGCGGCGCCCACGATCCCGGCTCCAACCACGACCACATGGATCGCGCGACCGATCAACGGATTCCCCTTCCGAAAGGATCGGCGGGGTCAATGAGCAGCGTTCCCTCTCCGGTCACGTAGGCGGTGCCGCTGATTCGCGGAATCACTGCATTTTCATTCACAACAATCGAGCCTTCGAAGACGGACCCGATGATTGATTCCTGCCGCCAGGTCTCGCCCGGTTTGAGTTTTCCGGATGCGTGCAGACACGCCAGCTTCGCCGAAGTTCCGGTTCCGCACGGCGAGCGATCGTACGCCTTGCCGGGGCACAGCATGAAATTGCGGGCGTGATTGCGCGGATCCAGCGGAGGTCCGACGAGCTCAATGTGGTCGATGATCTCGCCGGCTTTGCCTGTGATGCCATTCGCCTCGAGGGCGGTTCGGATTCTCCAGGCGATGTCGGTCAAACGCTCCGCATTCTGCACGACGAGTTTCTCGCGGGTCTCGGTGAGAAAGAACCAGTTCCCGCCCCATGCGATATCGCCGGTGACCGTACCGATGCCGTCCACCTCCACCGCCACCGCCGTCGCCAATCGGTACGATGGGACATTCGTGATGGAGACGGCGTTTTCTCCATCGTAGTCGAAGGAGACGATACCGACGGGCGTTTCGATTCGATGCGTTCCGGCGGCGATGCGTCCAAGATGACCGAGCACGACGCCGACGCCGATCGTTCCGTGTCCGCACATGCCGAGATAACCGACGTTGTTGAAGAAGATGACCCCGGCGACGCAGGAAGGGTTTGAGGGGGGCGTCAGGATGGCGCCGACCATGACATCGGAGCCGCGCGGTTCATTGACGACTGCGGAACGAAACGCGTCGTAGCTGTTTGCCAGCAGTTCCCGGCGCTGCGTCATGGGTCCGTTTCCCAGTTCGGGCCCTCCTGCGATCACGACGCGCGTGGGCTCTCCGCCGGTATGACTGTCGATCACCTGAATGCGTTCGTAGCAAGATGCCATGGTTGTCCCCGTGAGTCGTGTCGAACCCATCAATGCGCCGGCGCAACATTGGCGGCCGCTCAAAAACGAGCCTGGGTCCAGCATCCGTCGATTAGGCGCCACATTTTTCCGGTTGGGTTTTCGCGTCGCAGGCACAAAGGCAATCGCTGTTCGCGCACGTTGTCGAAGCATTCAAGCTGGGTGAAGCGAAGAATGGCCGCGGGCAATCCCACTGAGGTGAAGTGGGGTTCGCTGGTAGCGGGAAAGGGACCGCCGTGATTCATGGCCGCAGTTACAGCCACGCCGGTGGGCATTTTGTCATTGAGGAAGCGCCCGACGCGCGGTCGCAAGTCAGCCGCCAGTTCTTCGTATGCGGCGTCATCGGCGTCGGATTTTGAAGAATAGATGGAGCCGGTGAGGCTTCCATGCAGAGCGGCGAGCACATTGCGCAGTTCCGCGAGAGAGTCGGCGACCACGATCAGGCTGGCATTCCCGAAGGCCTCGGTCTGGAAGAGTGCGGTGTTGCGCAGGAACTGCGCAGCCGACACGCGGAGCAGCGAGTTCTGGGCGGAAATGGCGACTCCCGGAATATTTCCCCCGCCGGTGAGCAATTCCGCACCGCCCTGGTGAAGCAAATCAACGACGCGCAGCAGCGAAAGGCGCTCGGTTTCGGAGAAGAGAACGCCGGGCGGCATCGTCTTGAATTGCAAGCTCACCTTGCCGATGAAGTGCTCCGTGTCCTCCCCTTTGAGCAGGCAGACCAATCCAGGCTTGGTGCACATTTGGCCGGTCGCAGCGAGAATGCTGGAAGTCAGTTGAGTCACAATCGCATCGAGGCTCTCGGCGAGCGCGCCGGGGAGGATGACGACCGGGTTGATGCTCGACATCTCGCCGAAGAACTTTTTTCCGGCGGCATCGGCGGCGTTTTTCAGTTTCAATCCGGCGGATCGCGAACCGGTGAACCCGACCGCCTTGAGACGCGCATCGGCGATCATGCGGAAGCCGTCCTCCGGGCGCATGTCGTATACCATCTGGATGGTTCCCGGTGGAAGGCCTGCGGCAGCCGCAGCCTCATTTGCCAATTCCGCCAGGAGCCGGCTGGTTGATGGGTGAAGCGGATGGGCCTTGGCGATGACGGGGTTTCCCGCGGCAATAGCGGCCGCGAAATCTCCGCCGGCAATGCCGTTGAAGGCCAGAGGAAAATTGTTGGGGCCCAGCACCCAGACGGGGCCGATCGGCGCGAGACAGGAGCGAATTCCGGTTTGAGTGTCGATGGTCGGCCGAAGCCACGACCCCTCGCGCGCGGCATGTGCGGCCTGCCGAAGCTGACCGGTGGTGCGAGGGAGTTCTACATCCTTGAGCCGGGGCGTCAACGGGAGTGCGGTCTCAGCCGCAGCGGCGGCGGTGATTCTCTCTGCTTCCTCCTCGATTCGTTTCGCATATCCCTCGAGAAAAGCGGCGATCACGTTTTCTGCATTAGGCAAGCCGCGCAGCACAACGGCCGCCCGGCTGGCGGATGCCAATGCGGCTTCGATGTCGTCCCAGCCGCTGACCGGATAAACGTCCGGCAGCAAGTGGCCGGCGCGCGGATCGCGAGATTGAAATATCGCGATCTGTGCGGACGCACGCCATTCGCCCGCAATCAGAACGGGGTGAGCGGATCGTTTGAGATCATTGGCGTTCTCCAGCACGCGGGTAGTCATCGGGCGGATCTCCCTGCGAGGGTTGCCAATGTCGGCCGCTCCGCGATTGCCTTACGGACGAGGGCCAGTATCCGCTGCCGCTCTTCGCCGACCAGGGGCAACCGTGGACTGCGCGTGAGCTCCGTTCCGAAGCCGCATTCGGCCGCCGCCAGCTTGATGTACTGCACGAGCTTGGGCATTGTGTCGAGATGCAGCAAGGGCGTGTACCAGGCGTATACCTGCCGGGCCTGATCGAATTTGCCAGCCTCGAGCAGGTCCCACAACAGCCGGTTTTCGGCCGGAAAGGCATTCACCAGCCCGGAAATCCAGCCTTCTGCTCCGAGGATGTAGCTTTCCATCACGAGGTCGTCGACGCCGCACAACAACGTGAATCGATCGCCCGCCAGTCGGCGGATGTCCGTGATTCGACGGGGATCTTCGGACGATTCCTTGATGGCGACAATGTTCGGGACATCGGCGAACTCGAGAAAAGTCTCCGGGCGGATGTCCACCTTGTAGGAGACAGGATTGTTGTAAATCATGATCGGCAAAGAGGTGGACTGCGCCACGGTCTTGAAATGGACAACGGTTTCGCGCGTATCCGAGGGATACACCATCGCGGGCAATACCATCAACCCGTCCACGCCGATCTTCTCGGCGTCTTTGCAGAAGCGGCACGCCAGAGCAGTGGTATACTCCGCGACGCCCGTCAGCACGGGCACACGGCGCGCCACATGCCGCACCGTCTCGCGCAGCACTTCAAGTTTTTCAGCATAATCGAGCGAGCAATTTTCGCCCACGGTTCCGAGCATGACGAGGCCGTGGATTCCCGCGGCGATCATCGAATCCAGATGCCGGAGCGTCGCGGCAATGTCGAGCGACTGATCCGCCTTGAACTGCGTACACGCTGCCGGCAAGACACCACGCCAAGCGATTTTCATGGTTCACTCCCTGGGCCACGCGAGAATGCGTCGCGGGTGGCCTGTACAGAATCGATACTAAGACTGTTCAGAATGTAGCTCTTCTCGAAGCTGAATGCTCTGCGATATCGCGCATTTCGCCTGCGATATATTGCAACTCCATTTGTGAACCGGATTCCTCTGTTCTAAGATTACAGGCTATGAAAACCCCTCGCGTCGCATTGCTCGTTGAAACCTCGAACGCTTATGCCCGGGGCCTGCTTTCGGGCATCGCGGAGTACATCCAGCAGCACGGCTCGTGGTCGATTTACCTTCCGGAATCGCGCCGCGCCGATGCCATGGATGGCCGACTGCGTGGTTGGAAGGGGGACGGGATCATCGTCCGCGCAGAAGACCCGCGCACCGCCCGCGCGGCACTTTCGTGCGGATGCCCCATCGTCGATCTGAGCGCCGCCGGCCTGCTCCCGCAGGTCCCCGCCGTGCACAGCGATGTGCGAGCCGAAGCAGCCACCGCGTTCGATCACCTGTGGGAACGGGGATTCAGAAATCTCGGCTTCTGCGGGGTCAGCAACTACCACTGGGTGCGGTGGCAGTTAGAGCAGTTCCGCAAGCTCGCGGGCAAAGCGGGCATCCAGATTGCACAATACGTGAAGCCGTTCCGCCTGACGCGCGCCCGCGGATGGGCCGACGACCGCCGGGCGCTCGCATCATGGCTTCGACAGCTCCCCAAGCCGGTCGGCATCTTCGCGTGCTATGACCTCCGCGGGCAGCAGGTCCTGGATGCGTGCCGCTTCGCTGGTCTGGGTGTTCCCGACGATGTTGCGGTGCTTGGCGTCGACAACGACGTTGTTCGCTGCAGCCTATCTGATCCGCCGCTATCGAGCGTCGCGCCCAATACGACGCGCGTCGGATTCCTCGCGGCGGAGCTGCTCTCGCAGCTCATGGGAGGCACGAAGATCGCATCTGGCCTGCGGCTCGTCCCGCCCATCGGCGTGATCGCCCGGAAATCCACGGACGCCCTCTCAATCGGCGACCCCGATGTCGCGGCGGCGCTGCACTTCATTCGTGAGAATTGCTGCAGCCCGATTGGGGTCGAGCAGGTGCTGGCCCGGATATCCCTTTCACGGCGTACGCTCGAAAGCCGCTTCATGCGGCTTCTCGGCCGCACCCCGCATTCGGAAATTCTTCGTTGCCGCGTCGAACGGGCGAAACAGCTTCTCAGCGACACGGACCTGCCGATAAAGACGCTCGCCCGCCGTGTTGGCGTGTGCACTCCGGAATATCTCAGCGTCCTCTTCAAGCGAACCCTCGGCACGACGCCATCGGCGTACCGCGCCCAATACCAGAGCATTCGCCAGACCTGACGCAGAGGAAGTATGACCGCCATTTGTTCACATTCTTCACGACTAGGAGGTTTTCATGTCGCGTGACGACACCCTGTTTTTTCAGAAGGATTTCGCTGCTGCCGAACTGAAGGAGCGTCGTCGGCGGGTGATGGCCGCGGTGGGAAGCGGAATCGCCGTCCTCGTCTCGGGGACAGAAATTCCAGGTTTCGATCCGGTGCGGCAAGACAACGATTTTTACTACCTTACTGGGGTGGAAGTGCCGCATGCGTATATGACCATGGATGCGGGCACCAACCGCAGCATTCTGTACCTTCCTCCGCGGGATGAAAAGCACGAGAAGTCGGATGGCCCCACGCTGAGCGACGAGGATGGAGAGTTTGTCCTTTCCCGCACCGGCATCGACGAAGTGAGGCCGATTTCGCGCCTCGTCGCGGATCTCTCGGGAGTTGACGGCGAACTCTGGATTCCCCGCGCCCCCGCGGAAGGAATACGGCAGTGCCAGGACACCCTGCGCCATTATCACAAGGCGATCCTCGCCGATCCGCTCGATGGCCGCCTGAGCCGCGAGACGCATCTGATGGCGCGCCTGGCGCAGATTTCACCGCGTGCCAGCTTCCGGAATCTTTCGCCGATCATTCACCGCCTGCGGCTCATCAAATCGGCCGCCGAGGCGCAGGTGATGCGCATTTCCGGAAATCTCACGGCTAAGGCGACGATCGAAGCCATCAAAACCACCCGCCCCGGCATTTACGAGTTTCAGCTCGGCGCCGTCGCGGATTACATTTTCCTCGTCAACGGGTCGCGCAGCGGCGGATATCGGCCCATCATCGCCACCGCGGGAAACATCTGGATGATGCACTACTGGCGCAACAACACACAGCTTCGTGCCGGGGATCTGGTGCTGTTCGATTATGCTCCGGATTACAACTACTACACCTCCGACATCGGCCGCATGTGGCCGGTGAACGGGAAGTACTCCCCGCTGCAGCGCGAGCTTTACGGATTCGTCCTGAAGCACCATGCGGCGCTGCTTGACGCGATCAAGCCGGGACGCACCAAGGATGAAGTCCTTGCGGATGCGGCGGCGCAATTGCGGCCCGTGGTCGAAGCCACGCGGTGGTCCAAACCGATCTACAAAGCGGCCGCCCTTAACCTGCTGCAGAGCAAGCGTCCGCTGTCGCACGGCGTTGGAATGCCGGTGCACGAGTCCGATGAGTGGGCCTCGCGTCCGATCGAGCCTGGGCTTGTCTTCGCGGTGGATCCGGAACTGGTTGTGCCCGAGGAGCAGTTGTACATCCGCGTTGAAGACACCGTGCTGGTCACCAGTACCGGCGTCGAAAACCTGACGGCGGCATGCCCGCGCGAGATGGACGCGGTGGAGGAATTAATGACGCAGGGCGGCATGCTGCAGAATCATCCGCCGGTGCACACAAATCCCGGCCGTTAAACCGAGAGGGTCCTCACCCATCATTGTGATTGGGTGGCTCGGTCGCCAACAAATAGCGTTGAAAGAAGTCGCAGAGCTTGCGGCTGGTAATGGGTGATTCGGCTCCGTGGTCGGCCCCGGGGATCAACACAAATTCAAAATCCTTGCGCGCCTGCACCAGCGCGTTGACGAACCGATAGGTGCTTTCCACGGGCACATTGCTGTCCATCTCTCCGAGCACAAGCTGCAGCCGCCCGCGCAGGTTTGCCGCATGATCGATATTCGAGCACGCGGAGTACTGGGGCCCCACCGGAAAGCCCATCCACTGCTCGTTCCAGGAGACCTTGTCCATGCGGTTGTCATGACATCCGCAGTTCGCGACGGCCACTTTATAGAATTCCGGATGAAACAGCAGAGCGCCGGCCGCATTTTGCCCGCCAGCCGAAGTACCAAAGATCCCCACGCGGTCGATGTCCATGTAAGGATACTTTGCCGCCGCCGCCTTGATCCACTTGATGCGATCGGGGAAGCCGGCGTCGGCGAGATTCTTCCAGCAGACATCATGGAACGCCTTCGACCGGTTTGCCGTCCCCATTCCGTCGATCTGCACGACGATAAAGCCCATGCTCGAGAGTTTCGCATGCAGTTGCCAGGGACTGAACGTCTTGGGCACGTAGGAGCCCTGCGGCCCCGCATAGATTTCTTCGATGATCGGATAATTTCTGTGCTGGTCGAGATTCCGCGGCCGACAAATGATCCCCCAGATGTCGGTCACACCGTCGCGCCCCTTCGCGACGAAGACCTCGGGGGGGAACCAGTCGTCGGAAACGGTCGCCCGTTCCAGCGTCAGAATGAGCTTTCCCGACTGCGCGCTCCGCAGCTCGGTCACCGGCGGCAAATCGACCCGGCTGTACGACACCACAAAATAGCTGCCGCCCGGAGAGAACGTGTTGGGAGAATCGAACTTGATCGTGTGATTCCCATCCGCCTCGGTCAGCCACGTCAGCCCCGACCCATCAAAATTCACACGACCATACTGCAGCAGATACGGATCCTGACCTGGATAGACTCCGCATGCGGAAAACCAGATCTGCCGGGCATCTTCATCGATCCGCTCGATGCCCCGCAGCACCCAATTCCCCGACGTCATCGGCTTGAGCACTCCCGTATCAATATCGAGCAGATAAAGCTGTCGCCATCCGCTCCGCTCGGATGCGTAAATGATCTCGTTGTCGTTCCGCAGGTAATTGATCGGGTGAAGATTCAGATTCTCGGTGTGCGCGGTCCAGATAAAGGTCTTTGATTGTTCGTCGAGAACCGTGCGCGTGTGCCCGTCCGTGGCATCGACTTCGATGATGCGCAGCCGCTGGTGACCGCGGTCGTACTTCTCGTAAAGAAAATGCTTACCATCCGGCCGCCACCGAATCTCCGGCCACGGATCTTGCCCATCCGCGGACATGTCAATCCGCTCCACCGCCGGCTTGATCTGGCTCCCCGTCGGCACACTGAACAGGTTCAGCTCAAAACTATCGAGCTTGTCGCCGGGCAAGGCATACTCGTCGGTATGCAGCACGGCCCGCCCCACTCCGCCGCCAGTCGCGCCATTCGGACCCTTGGGCGACGACTCCAGCCGATAGACCGGCTTGTGATCCCCCGGCTCCATCCGGTATGCCACCAGCGTCGTTGAGTCGGGCGACCAGAAGACCCGGTTGTACGCGAACGCTTCCGTGCCGTCGTGGCTCAACTGCGTTTCGGCGGCGTCCCCCTTCCGCAGAAAAATATTTCCATCGTGAAAGACGGCGGTGTACGCATGATTCGGCGCAACCATTGAGTCGGGCGCTTCGTCCGCCATGTCCCGCCGCCGATGCCGCATCGGACGAGTGGCCGCAGTTGAAGTGGCAGGCCTGGTGGTCCGCGGAACCGCAGGCGTTGCGCCGAGCGTGGAGAGATTCACATCCCATGCACTCCCCTCGGCCGAAACGACAACGCTATCACCAGCGAACGAAATAAAACTGAGCGAGAGTCCCCTGGTCCCGTTCCCGCGATGCATCGCCCTGGCAACCGCCTCCAGAAGACGATTGTCATCAACGGCGAGGCGTTTGGCAGCCTCCGCATCGACGAAGACATCCTCGCGCCGCCGCTCCCCCCCTCCGTTCAGCTCATTTTGATACCAGAAATGCCCCTCATCGAGCCAATGGGGCTCAACACGATCCCTTTCGACTTCCGCCGGCCCCAGCTTCTTGTCACCCGCCTGTTGCCCCAGCGCTCGCGAACCCGCCAACACGATCGTGCAAGCCAAAATCGCCGCGAACGTCTGGCAACAGGCCCGCAACTTCGAAATGCGCATCAAACAACACTCCATCGATCAGGAAGGAAATTACTGCTTCATCCATACCAGCGAGCGCCCGCCCCGATTCAACCGCGCGTAATTCGGGACCGCCAGGAGCGCACTCCCGTCGCTCCATGCCCCGCGAATCGCGACCACGCCGCCGAGCAGGTCCGGCATCCAGCTCGCCTGCAAACCCGGATTCTTCCCCAGCGGCAATTGCAAGTTCTGATCCACCGATTCCACGTTGTACAGGAGCGGCCCGCGCCGCAACGCCACCCGTCCCCGCGTGCTCGCCACCTTGTTGCTCGCCGTGATTTCCTCCACCGGCAGAGGCAATTCCATCTCGATCACATCGCCGGGCTTCCACGTCCGGTGGATCGTCACGTATCCCGACGCATCCGCCGCCGGCGAAATCGACTCCCCGTTCACCTTCAGCGTCGTGATTCCGTCGCCGATCGGCTTGTCCGTGTAGAGCGTGCTGACCTCGCGGCGCGGCGAGCGCAGATGCACGGCGAACGCGGCTTCCGCGGCCGGATTCAGCGTGATCTTCACGTTCCCATCCCACGGATAATTCGTCGTCTGCTCCACGACCACGGCGGTGCCGGCAATCTTGCCGACATTCACGCGGGTGCCCGCGTACAGATTCACGTACAGTTCGTCCGGCGCGGTCGCATACATCCATGTCGGCAGCATCAGCAGCGTGCGCGGAATATTCCCCACGCAGCAGGGACAGACATGCCACTTGTATCGCGCCTCGCTTGAATCCAGCGAATTGGTGTAAGTGAAGTTCTCTCCCGCCAGATCCACATCCCCCAGGATGGCGTTGTACAACGTCGTCTCGTACAGGTCGGCGTATTTCGCATCGCGCGTCGCGAGGTTCAGTTTGTACTGCATGAACAGCAGACCGCAACTCGAGCAACTCTCGACGTAAGCGCTCGCGCTGGGGAGCGAATAATCGCCGCCGAAACCTTCCGAAGTTTCTCCGGACCCGATCCCGCCCGTCACGTAGTATTTTCGATTCACCAGGTTGTCCCAGATCGAGCGCATCGCGCTCCAATAGGCCGGGTCGCCGGTCTCCATGCACACATCCGCCAGCGCCGAATACGTATAGGCCGCGCGGACGGCGTGGCCGACAGCCTGGTACTGCTGCCACACCGGCGCATAGGACTGATCGTATTCCGAGCCGCCGCCCCGATTCCCCAGCAGGAATTTCGCCAGCTCAATATATTTCCGGCCTTTGTCGCCCCCTTCCTGATCGTTCACGAACCGCCCCAGCCGCACGAGCGCCTGCTCCACCTCCTGATGTCCGTCAAACCAGGTCTTTTTCGGCGCGGGCCCCAGGTTCGCGCACCAGCAATCGGCCAGCTTAATCGCCGCATCATACAAGCGCCGATCCTTCCCTTGCGTCGCGATGTAATTGGCGATTCCGGCTTCAATGAAATATCCGGCGATGTATCCTTCGTGCTCCCCGCGCGTCGCCGGGTTCCAGTGCTTCGGCGTCACATTGGCGGCACGTTCGTAGGACATGCCCAGTGTGAACCGCGTCTGGAAATAACCGTCCGGTTCCTGCGCCGCCAGGATCAGCGGAATCCACTCGTCGAGTTTTGCGCGGAACTTGTTCTGCGCGTCGATGATTTGCTGATCCCCCTGCGCATCCACTGTAAGCGCCACGCTCATCGCTTCCACCGTGTTAAGCACCCACGCGTTGGAAAACGGATAGCCCACGTGCGGCCGCGATGGTTCCCCGCGCAGCTTCTTCCCCGCCTCAATAATGTTGTTAATCCCGCCTTCCGGCAGATTCGGCTCGTCGATCGTCTCAATGCAATGGGGAATCCAGTGCACGATCTCATTCTTCAGCGGCTCCCGCCAGAACGGACTGCTGACCTGATAATTCGACACATACACGGCCTTGAGTTTCTCCACCGCGGGCGGCTCCTCGACGTGCACCGTCAGCCGGTCGTCCGCCGATTGCCCACGCAGCGTGTACGAGAACTTCAGAACGTAATCTCCGGGCGCGCTGAACTTCGCCGTCGTGCTGATCTCATCCGCGTGCTCAAATGTTACGTCGCCAGGTCCCTGCTCTTTGCTCCACGCCCCGGTCGCAGTGTCCCCCTTGCCGCTCACGCCCTTGCCGGAGCCCTGCAGATACGTCACCGCGGGCATCACGACGACGCGATCCGGACCCGCATGTGCCGTCGGCGGAAATGCCGGCGACTTTCCGCTGTCATACACTTTCCACTCGATGATCCCCGACGACTGCCCCTCCTGTGCATCAATCTCGAGCCGGAGCCGCGTGGTTGTCACTTCGTCAAACTTAAGCGAGTTGTATTGATCCGGCGCCACCCCGAGTGCCGATCCAGCCTTTACCGGCACAAAGGCATTTCCATCCCAGTACAACACCCGCCCCGCCACCGGCAGCCGCACCCCCTGGTGATCATCCCACCAGTACACATCCACCCCGTTGGTGCTGATGGCCTTGTTCCAGTCGTACTCGACCCACTTCGTTCCATGCTGCGGCCAATTACCATAGGCCCCGTGCCGGTGATCGGCGCTGCTCCGCGGCTCATAGCCGTCGTTGATCGCGGCCAGCGATTCATGCCCGGACACGAACGACGCCCGTGGCGTCGCCGCCACCGCAATATTCAACGGCTCCTCTTCGGCGGCACCCAGCGCCCCTCGCATCGAAATCATAGCCCCAACCATCAACGCCAAACCTATTGCAAACAGCCGCCGCTCCACAGTTTCACTCCCGTGCAATCACAAACGACAACGCCCGCCGCCCTGTTCTCAGTCCGCCTGATTGCTCTGCACTCTACCGCATAGCACCTTTGATATCCCGCAGATGCCGCAAATTCGGCTGCTTTTCTGCGCAAGTGCTGTTGTAAATTTCATCACTTCTTTGACAAATTGGCGGCGTGCATTTTCCACCAATGCGTTGCACTTTCCGCCCCTCACACTTCACCCGGCCCGCTCCGCCAGCCGATACCCCACGCCCGGCTCGGTGATCAGATACTTCGGCTGCGCCGGATCGGCTTCAATCTTCTGTCGGAGCTGATTCATGTACACCCGCAGATAATGCGTCTCGTGCGCACTGCCCGGCCCCCATACGTCCTTCAGCAACTGCGTGTGCGTGAGCACCCGCCCCGCATGCTTCGCCAGGATCGACAAAATCCGATACTCGTTTGGCGTCAGATGAATCGCCTTGCCTGCGATGCTGACCTCGCGCCGGGCCAGATCGATCCGCAGATCATCCTTCTCAAACACGCTCTTGTCATCCATCGCCCCCCCCCCTTTCTCCGCGCTGTGCCGGAGCGCCACGCGCAACCGGGCCATCAGCTCGCTCACGCCGAACGGCTTGGTCAGATAATCGTCCGCCCCCGCATCAAGCGCGACGACCTTGTCCTGCTCCCTGCCCCGCGCCGACACAATGATGATTGGCACATGCGACCACTCCCGTATCTGCCGCGTCAACTCCACGCCATCAATGTCCGGCAAGCCGAGGTCGAGAATGATCAAGTCCGGCTGGGCCGTCGCAGCCTGCAGCAACCCGTCCTTCCCCGTCGTCGACTCCACCAGGCGATACCGATGCGCCTCGAGCATCACACGCAAAAACCGGCGAATCGGATCTTCATCCTCGATCACCAGAATCGTCGCCTGCGATGAGCTCATAGAGTGTTCTCAGCGTCCGTCTCGATCGGCACCGCCGGCGGCCGGCCCCCGGTGGGAATCCGGATGCAGAACCTGGCGCCGCCTTCAGCCCGATTTTCGGCCCTGATTGTACCGCCATGCAGCCCAATGATCCCCTTGCAGATCGCCAGTCCCAGCCCCGCGCCATGCCGCGACCCATTATCGCTCTGAGCGTTACCATTGGAAGCTGCACCGCGGAAGAACTTCTGAAACACCTGGCCCGGATCCGCCGGCGGGAGGCCCGGCCCCCCATCCGTCACCTGCAGCTCCAACTCCTCTGCATTCACACTCGCCGAAATGACAATCTCGGTTCCCGGCGGCGTATAGCTTGCCGCATTGTCCAGGAGATTGATGAGCACTTGCTCCATCGCCATGCCATCCACGCGAATCAGCGGCAGATCCTGAGGAAAATGCGTCTTCACGTTCCGATCCCCCAGTTTCTTCCGCGTGCTCTGAATCGCCGTCCCCACAATGTCCTGCAGCGCATACCAATCCAGCTTCAGCGGAAACCCGCCCGCCTCCAGACGCGTCATGTCCAGCAGATTCGTAATCAAGCGTTCCATCCGCTCAGACTCGCACACAATACTCTGCGCCAGTTCCTTGCGTGCATCCTCTGCAATCCCGTTCGATTCCACCAGGCTGCTCGCCGCGCCCGTGATTGTCGCCAGCGGCGTCCGCAGATCATGCGACACCCCGGATAAAAGCGTATTCCGCAAGAACTCCGCCTCCACCCTTTCCCACGCCTGCCGCGATTCCTCCGCGAGCGCTGCCCGCTCAATTGCTACCGCCGACTGGTTGGCAAACGCTTCCAGCAGATGCACCCGCTCCGGACTCTGCGGTTCCTTGGAGTCCAGCAGCCCGAGCACCCCCACAATTCCGCGCATCGCCGACATCGGGAGATAAATACCCGTCGCCGATGGCAGAGTGTCCGTCCCCCGCCCCGCCGCCTGCCCGTGATCGAACACCCACTGAATCACGCTCAATTCCTTCTCGTCCAGCGGCTGCGTCTCGCGGCTCATTCCCGCCATGGCCAACTCGCCCTTGGCGTTCGGCAGAAACACCGCCGCGATGCTGTCAAACACCCCCGACACATGCCGCACCTCCGCCTCCACAATCTCGGTCCGCTCCCGCTTCGCCGTCAGATCGCGGCTCAGGGACAAAAGCGCCGCCGTCCGCCGCTCCCGATTCCGCGCCGCGACCGCCTGCCGCCGGATCCGATCGGCCATGGTGCTGATCAAGAGGGCCGTCGCGAGCATTACGGCAAACGTAAAAACATACTGCGAATCTTCAACGGAAAACGTGTAGTAGGGCGGCACAACCGTGAAATCGAACGCCGCCACCGCGTATAGCGATGCGACAATCGCCGGCCACCGGCCAAACCGCGTGGCCACAAACAGCACCGCCAGCAGCTCGATCATCAGCGTATTCGTGTTCGAAAACCGTTTGCCGTGATTGCCGAGCACGTGATAAACAAACATTCCCAGCAGGGTCGCGAGCGTGCAAATCCCCAGTGCATAGGCATACGGCTGCCACCCAACCTTCTCCGGCTGTTGCGCCACCCGGGCCGGACGATTCTTCTCTCCCTCGTGGCGGATCACGTAGACATCGATCGACCCGCTGCGCCGAATCAATTCCTCCACGATCGATCCAAACAACCACTCCCGCCACCGCGGCAACTCCGGCTTCCCCGCCACGATCTTTGTAATGTTCTTCTGCCGCGAGTACGCAATCAATTCATCCGCAACGTTGTTGCCCGACAGCGTCACCGTCTCCGCCCCCAATTGCTCCGCGAGTTGCATGTTCTCCGTCAGACGTGCCCGCGCCGCCTCGGTCATGTTCACGCTCGACGGTGTTTCCACAAACGCCGCCACCCAGGGGGCCCGCACGCCCATCGCGAGCCGCTTCGTTGCCCGCACCAGCTGCGCGGCAAACGGGCTCGGCCCCACGCAGACCAGGATGCGCTCGCTCGCCGCCCACGGGGGGGGAGTCTGCGTCGTCGCATTCGTGCGCCGCGCCTCGCGCATCTGCGCATCGACCCGCTCCGCCGTCTTCCGCAGCGCCAGCTCGCGCAACGCAATCAGGTTCCCCCGATTGAAAAAGTGCTTCAGCGCCTGTTCCGCCTGCTGCGGCTTATACACCTTCCCCTCGCGCAGCCGCTCGATCAGTTCATCCGGCGCAATATCCACCAGTTCCACTTCATCCGCTTCGTCCAGCACCCGGTCCGGGAGCGTCTCCCGCACCTTCACCCCGGTGATCCGCTCCACGATGTCGTTCACCGACTCCAGGTGCTGCACGTTCAACGTCGCATAGACATTGATGCCGGCATTCAGGAGTTCCTCCACATCCTGCCACCGCTTCGGATGCCGCATTCCCGGCGCGTTCGAATGCGCCAGTTCGTCCACGCAAATCAGCGTCGGGTGCTTTGCGAGCGCCGCATCCAGGTCGAACTCCTTCAGAGTCGCCCCCTTGTGCTCCACCAGCTTGTACGGAAGGATGTCCAGCCCCAGCAGCAGCGCTTCGGTATCCGGCCGAATGTGCGGCTCCGCGTACCCCACCAGCAGCTTCGCCCCCTCCGCCGCGCGCTTCCGCGCCTCGTCCAGCATCGCAAACGTCTTCCCCACCCCGGCGTTCGAGCCGAAGAAAATCTTCAGCTTGCCACGCGCAGCCTTCCGCTCCTCAGCGGCAACCTCCGCGAGCAGGGCATCGGGATTCGGGCGATCTTCATTCATGTGTTTCTCGATTCGCCTCAATTCTACGCGAAAAGCAGCTCACTGCGCGGCCGGCCCGGTGGCGGGCGCCGTTTTCACCGGAAATTGGCGATCAAGCGCCACATTCAGCGCCAGCACATTCACCACCCGTTCCCCCAACAGGCCCAGCGTCGGCTCCTCGGTGCTCGCCATAATCAGCGCCTCAATCTTCTCCGGCGTCGTCCCCCGCGCCGCCGCCACCCGGTTCTTCTGAAACTCAGCCGCCGCCACCGACTCGTCCGGATCGAGCCCCGACCCAGATGCCGTCACCAGGTCCACTGGGATCGCACTGCTGTTCGATGGATCCGCCTTCCGCAAGACGTCAATGCGCCCCTTGATCGCATCCGTCAACGCCGAATTCGTCGGCCCAAGGTTGGACCCCGTCGATTGCGCGGCATTGTACGGCAGCGAATCCGCCCCGCCCGTCACCGCCGTCGCCGACGGCCGCGGCCAGAAATACTGCGGCTGATCAAAGTTCTGCCCAATCAGCGCCGACCCGACCGCCGCCTTCTCATCCGTCGTCAGCTTCCCATCCTTATCCACCAGCGAACCCTCCGCCCGGTTCGGAAAACAGATCTTCGCGATCGCCGTTATCCCCAGCGGATACAGAATCCCAGTGAGAATCGTCAACAACACAAAAATCACTACCGTCTGCCGAACAACCTTCAACATAGTCAAACCCTTCAAAAAGCCGGCGATGGCATCGCCGGAATCTGCTCTCGATATCCGTGCAAACTCAAACCAAATTCACCAGAATGTCGATCAACTTGATCCCAATAAACGGCACAATCAGCCCGCCGATGCCATAGATCAGAATATTGTTCCGCAGTAGCACGCTCGCCGGTCGCGGCCGATACTTCACACCCTTCAGCGCAATCGGAATCAGCGCAATGATGATGAGCGCATTGAAGATCAACGCGCTCAACACCGCCGTCTCCTCATGCAGCCCCATGATGTTCAGCGCCTTCAACTGCGGATAAATGCTCACAAACATCACCGGAATGATCGCAAAATACTTCGACACGTCGTTCGCCACCGAAAACGTCGTCAGCGCCCCGCGCGTCATCAGCAACTGCTTCCCCGTCTCCACCACCTCAATCAGCTTCGTCGGATTCGAATCCAGATCCACCATGTTCCCCGCCTCCTTCGCTGCCTGCGTCCCCGAATTCATCGCTACGGCAACATCCGCCTGCGCCAGTGCCGGTGCATCGTTCGTCCCGTCTCCCGTCATCGCCACCAGCCGCCCGCCCTGCTGATACTCGCGAATCAGCTTCAACTTCGCCTCCGGCGTCGCCTGCGCAAGGAAATCATCCACCCCCGCCTCCGCTGCAATCGCCGCCGCCGTCAGCGGATTGTCCCCCGTGATCATTACGGTCTTGATCCCCATCTCGCGCATCTCCGCGAACCGCTCCTTGATCCCCCCCTTCACGATGTCCTTCAACTCAATTGTCCCCAGCACCCGCGGCGCGCTCCCATTCCGCTCCGCTACCACCAGCGGCGTGCCCCCCTTTTTTGAAATCGACTCCACCGTCTCCTTCACCGACACGGGAAAACTCCCACCATCCGCCTCCACATACGCCTGAATCGCGGACGACGCCCCCTTGCGGACCTCGCGGTTCTCCATGTTCACCCCGGACATCCGCGTCTGCGCGGTGAACGGCACAAAATGCGCTCCCTCCAGTTCGCGCTCCCGAATCTTGTACTTGTCCTTCGCCAGCACCACCACCGACCGACCCTCCGGCGTCTCGTCCGCCAGGCTCGACAACTGGGCCGCGTCCGCAACTTCCGTCTCCGTCACCCCGTTCGCGGGATGAAACGCCACCGCCTGCCGATTTCCCAGCGTGATCGTCCCGGTCTTATCGAGCAGCAGCACATCCACATCCCCCGCCGCCTCCACCGCGCGACCCGACATTGCAATCACATTCGCCTGGATCATCCGATCCATCCCCGCAATCCCGATCGCCGAGAGCAACCCGCCGATCGTCGTCGGAATCAAACACACGAGCAGCGCACACAGAATGGTCACCGTCACCGGCGTCCCCTGCTTCGCCGCATTCACCGCATAAATCGAGTACGGCAACAGCGTCACCGTCGCGAGCAAACAGACAATGGTGAAGCTCGCCAGCAGAATGTTGAGCGCAATCTCATTCGGCGTCTTCTGCCGCTTTGCCCCCTCGACCATCGCAATCATCCGATCCAGAAACGCCTCGCCGGGATTCACGCCAATCCGGATCACCAGCCAGTCGGAAAGCACGCGTGTGCCGCCGGTGACGGACGAACGATCGCCCCCCGATTCCCGGATCACCGGTGCCGATTCACCTGTGATCGCCGATTCATCCACCGAAGCGACGCCCTCGACGACCTCGCCGTCCGCCGGGACGAAATCCCCAGCCTCGCACAACACAATGTCATCCTTCCGCAGCGTCGCCGCCGAGACCTGGCTCACTTTCGAGTGCCGATCCGGCCCGGCCAGTTTACGCGCGGGAGTATCCTTTCTCGCTTTGCGCAGCGTATCCGCCTGCGCCTTGCCGCGCCCCTCCGCCATCGCCTCCGCAAAATTAGCGAACAGCACCGTGAACCACAGCCACAGCGTCACGCCGAGAATAAAGCTCGGCCGCGCCTCGCCGTGCCCCGTGAGCGACTGGAACCACAGAAGCGTCGTCAGGATGCTCCCGACAAACACCACGAACATCACCGGATTCCGCACCTGTATCCGCGGATCCAGCTTCTTGAACGAATCCACAATCGCCCGCCGGACAATCGGCCCATCGAACAGCGAGCGGCTCTTATGCGTAGACATGGACCTTCACTCCTGTCAGTATTGAAATCTCATACGCATGGCTCATGCCTTAGTGCGCCATCATCAAGTGCTCAACAATCGGCCCCAGCGCCAACGCCGGCAGGAACGTCAGGGCGCCAACCAGCGCCACCGTCCCGACCAGCAACGACACAAACAGCGGCGTGTGCGTCGCCAGCGTCCCGGAACTTGCCGGCACCTGCTTCTTCCGCGCCAACGACCCTGCGATCGCCAGCGCCGGCACAATGATCCAGTACCGCGAGAAC
Organism: Phycisphaerae bacterium; assembly: GCA_035524355.1. Classification (GTDB taxonomy): domain Bacteria; phylum Planctomycetota; class Phycisphaerae; order WQYP01; family WQYP01; genus DATKPA01. Next base: position 97,973 of record DATKPA010000083.1, read on the forward strand.
AACATCAGAATCCCCCCCAGCAGGTTGTAGAACGGCGTATTCGCACTCAGCCCCGCGAACGCCGACCCGTTGTTGTTTCCCTGCGAACTCATCGCATAAAGCATCTCGGAAAATCCATGCGCCACCGGATTCAGCGGCCCGAGCAATCCCGCCGGAGACACGCACGCAATCGCCGTCCCGATCAAACACAGCGCCGGCGGCACCAAGACGATGATTGATGCCATCTTCATCTCGTAAGACTCAATCTTCTTCCCGAGATACTCCGGCGTCCGCCCGACCATCAGCCCGGCGATGAAGACCGCCACGATCGCATAGATCAGCATCCCGTACAGCCCGCACCCCACGCCGCCGAACACGACTTCCGAAAGCTGCATCATCCACATCGGCATCATTCCGCCCAGCGGCGTGAACGAGTCATGCATCGAGTTGACCGAGCCGTTCGACGCACCCGTCGTGGCCACCGCCCAGATCGCCGAATTCACCGGCCCAAGGCGTGCCTCCTTCCCCTCCATGTTTCCGCCCGGCTGCAGCGCCGTCTCCCGCTGATCCACCAGCGAATTCAGCGTCGGATTCCCTGCCTGCTCAAACGCCACGCACGGAATCGCCATCGCCAGAAACAGGACCGCCATCGCCGCGAAAATCGCCCACCCCTGCCGCGTATCCTTCACCATCACGCCGAACGTGTAGCAAAGGGCCGCCGGAATCAGCAGGATGGCGATCGCCTCCAGAAAGTTCGTGAAGCCATTCGGATTCTCAAACGGATGCGCCGAGTTCACATTGAAGAACCCGCCGCCATTCGTCCCGAGCTGCTTGATGGCAATCTGCGATGCCACCGGCCCGACAGCAATCGTCTGCTGCGTCACCGCTGTTGCCTTCGTCACGGCGTTCCCCTGTGCATCCTTCACGGGGTTCCCGCTCGCATCCACCTGCGTCGCCTGGTAACTGCTCGGTTGCACCACGTTCACCGTTTTGTAATTCGAAAACGTCTGCGGCACCCCCTGCGCGCCGAGAATCACCGCATAAATCACCGACAGCGGCAACAGCACATACAGTGTGCTCCGTACCAGGTCCACCCAGAAACTCCCGATCTGCGACACCGTCTTGCGCGAAATCCCGCGCACAAACGCAGCCAGCACCGCCATCCCCGTCGCCGCCGATACAAAATTCTGCACCGTCAGCGCCACCATCTGCGTCAAATAGCTCATCGTTTGCTCCCCCGCGTACCCCTGCCAGTTCGTGTTCGTCGCAAAACTCACTGCCGTGTTGAACGACGAGTCCGCGCTCACCGGAGTCATCCCCGCCGGATTCAGCGGCAACATATGCTGCACCCGCTGTATCCCATACACCGCCAGCAGCCCCAGCAGGTTGAATGCCAGGCACGCCAGCGCGTACCCCTTCCAATCCTGCTCATCCTCTTTCTTCACCCCCGCCGCCGAATACACAATCCGCTCCACCGGCCCGAGCACCTTCTCCAGGCCAAACAGCGGCTTGAATTCGTACACCCGCGCCATGAACGTCCCCAGCGGCTTCGTCAACGCCACCAGCACCCCCAGGTACAACGCAATCTGTATCCAGCCATGCAGCGTCATGAAAACTTCTCCGGAAAAAGCAGCGCCGCGAGCAGGTACGCCAGCAGCAACACCGTCAGCCCAAATCCGATCCAATACAGCGGCGTCATTCCGTCCCTCCCAGCTTCGTGCACAGCACCACCAGACCCCACGTCAGGGCGAAGAATGCGACCACCACAGCGATGTACAGCAGGTCCATGGGAACTCCTTTCTCGACGTCTCCCAGTCAACCACATTTCGAACGCAAGTGTGATAAGGCGGGCGTCAATAACACCCAAGACGATATCAAGAAATCATCAAGATTCCGCACTTTCTTCGCGGAACTGCCCCCTCTTATTTCCCATCCCCGCGCCCCCCTTCAGCGAATGTCGCATGAAATCCCAGTGCCCACCCAGCGTTATGAATACTGGAGGCTCTTTATGTACAACCCCCGCACAATGCTCATCCCATTCCTCTTCTGCTCGCTGCTTTCACTGCCCGCAGGCGCCCAATCCACGCCGCCCCAAACCAACCTCACCCGCCTCCGCGGAACCGTCACCTACATCGCCCCCAACCACCGCTGCTTCACCCTCGCCGATCGCTCCGGCAACCAGATCAACGTCGTCGTCGACAGCGCCACCCACTTCATCTTCGGCCGCGACGACGGCACCTTCCTCGACGTCGTACAGATCGGCGACGACGTCCGCGCCAACGTCAACTCCGCAGGGATCGCCGTCGACGTCACCAGCCGCAACAACGCCAACCGCCCGAGCAGCGCACAGCTCAAGGAACTCCTCGGCATCTCCGACGACGACTGCCTTGTCCTCGTCCCACTCATCGCCAAAGTCCAAAACCTCCAGCAAGAGGCCCAGGGCGGCGGCCGCAGCTCCGACGTACGAAACGCCCGCGACGCCCTCCGCCAGCTCCTCCGCGACCCCAACGCCTCCCAGCAGGACATCTCCACCTCCATCCGCGCCCTGCGCGACGCGCGCACCACCGCCTCCCGTCAACTCGCCAAAGCGCAGCAGGACCTCATCTCCGTCCTCACCGTCCGGCAGGAAGCCATTCTCATCCAAATGGGAATTTTGCCTTAACCCCAACCCGCTCCCCACTCCATGCCCCGCCCCTTAAACCGTCAGTCTCCCCACGAACTTGCGAATCCCAACCACCAGTCCTACGAACATCAGCATCACCGGCAACAGCAGGATCGCCCACAGCGGTGGCATTTCCTCTTCCAGCGGCTGACGTTCGCACGCAAGAATACTCCGGTCCTTCTGCTCCGCCACCCGCGATTCCGCCCGAAGCGCCACGATTGCCATAAATACACCGGTTCAAAGAAATGCTCTCTCCACACCATCAAATACGGCAAAAACGACGCGACTACAAACATCCACCCGCGATACTTATACAGCTCTTACTTAGCCTCTCCTCACTTGAAGTTTTCTCATTCACAGTCGTTATGACACAATCACGACACAATAGGTGCCGGCGCTTTGCGGATATATTCGATTTCACTCATTAAACCCGCCTCCAGCAGGAATTGGCTCGGCCGCACCTGCTCGAACTTGACCCCCTTGCCCCGGACAAACGCCCCCTGCCGCTGCTGGCAATAACTCACAAACAACTGCTTCCGCGCCCGTGTGAACCCCACGTAACACAGCCGCCGCTCCTCCGCCAGACCCGCATCCGGCCGCTCCAGCACCGCCTTCTTGTGCGGCAACAGTCCGTTCTCCACACCCGCCATGAACACCACATCAAACTCCAGCCCCTTGCTCGCATGGAGCGACATCAACCGCACCGCATCATCCGACCGCTTGTCATCCATCGACGTCAGCAGCGTGATGTACGCAATATAGTCACCTATCTGTGCGTCCGACTGATCCTGGCACCACAACGCAATCGAATTGATCAATTCGTCCACGTTCCGCTTCCGTTCCTCGATCTTCTCCGGCGTCTCCTTCTCATTCGCATCAAGGTGCGATTTGTAATTCGACCGTGACACCGCTTCGGAAAGGAGATCCGCGACCGTCTTGTTCCGCTGATCAAACCCGTAAATGAAATGCAGTTGCCTGACTGCATCAATGATATCATCATCTGTAAATATTTCATGAGCATGCGCGCAGGCTTCGATGAGGGAAATCGACTTCATGTGCGCATAATTCTCAATCAACCCGATCGACTTCTCCCCGATCCCCCGCTTCGGCTTGTTCACAATCCGCGAAAACGCCGCCGAATCCTTCGGATTCGACAGCATCCGCAGCATCGATATGCAGTCCCGTATCTCCGCCCGGTCGTAAAACGACAGCCCTCCCAGCACCTTGAACGGTATCTCCCGCCGCGCCAGCGCCGTCTCTATCGGCCGCGACATGTCGTTCAGCCGAAAGAAGACCGCAATCTCCTTCGGATGCACGTTCAACAGATTAATGCACGCCTTCACCTTCTCCGCAATCCCATTCGCCTCCTCCTCCGGCGTCGGATACGCATCCAGCCGCGGCGCCTTCCCGATGCTCGGCGTTGCCGCCACAAAATCGATCGCCATCCGGTTCGGCGAATGCCTGATCAGCTTGTCCGCCACCGCAATGATCTCCGGCGTGGACCGGTAATTCGTCGCCAGGTGATACGTCGCCGTCCCATGCTTCCCCCGCCCCCGATTGATGAACTTCTGTATCCCCTCCGGATTCGCCCCGCGCCACTCGTAAATCGACTGATCCTGGTCCCCCACCGCCATCACATTGTCGCCCGCCCCCGCCAGCAGCTCCACAATCTCATTCTGCGCAACGTTCGTGTCCTGGTACTCATCCACCTGGATAAACCGCCACTGCTTATGCAGCTTCGCCAGCACCTGCTGCTCTTCGGGAATATCGGCCTGCTGCGACTTGAGCAACCGCACCGTCTCCGACAGCAGCCCCGAAAAATCCGTCGAATTCGCCGCCTGCAGCCGCCGCACGTACTCCTTCATCACGACCGTATCTTCCTCGTTCAGCTCCTCGTCATGAACGAGCTGATCGAGCTTCTCCAGCGGCTCCAGGTTCTCCCGCATCGCATTCAACATCAGCAACAGCTTCTTCAACCGCGGCTTGGTGAAATCCACATCCGCATGCGAAGCAAACTTCTGCCGCGCAATCTGGGCTAGCAGATCCTCCTGATCCGTCGAGTCCAGAATCGTCATCCGCGGCGTGTAACCCAAAATCACCCCATGCCGCCGCAATAACTCCCCGGCCAGCGCATGAAACGTACAGATTTTGATCTTCTTCCCCACCGTGTATCGCCGCGCGATGCGCTCCCGCATCTCATCCGCCGCCTTGTTGGTGAACGTGAGACACAGAATCGCCGTCGGCGGAACCTGCTTCAACAGCAACTGCCCCACCCGCGCCGTAATTGTCGAAGTCTTCCCCGACCCCGGCCCCGCAATCACCAGCGCCCGCCCCGTAAAATGCTCCGCCACCGTCTGTTGCTCAGGGTTAAGTCGTTGCTGTGCAGGTCGATGCGTGGTGGGAGGCGGCATCCGTTCCGTCCTTGCGAAGAATCTTTCTGCGGCGGGATTGGACGCCGGGTTGGATCGCGAGTGATACCAAAACCCAGGGGCAGGTGTAAAGCGCATCGATCGGATTTATCGGGACCGCCTGGACAGTCCCAAGCCCCGACCAACCTTCGACCAGCGTCGCAGATCCTGATATCGCCTGACTCCGCGCCGGTCGTGCGTCCGCACTTCGGACGAGATTCATCGCAAGCACCTCAGCAATAACGATCACATTCAACTCCGGACCAATAGCAGCAGCTCCGAAAAATCCGCATGATTTTCGAGAAATACCGCCGTCTCACACGACCAACTCAGTGTGGGGCTCATCACAAAAAGATTCCGCTCCGCACAAAATTTTCCACTCACCCACTAACCAACACGGCCAAGCGGCGTCTGAGAGGACACTGTGATAAGTTGAGACACTGACGAGCACTAACATTCGGTGGGACCGCCGCGACACTTTGCCCTGAGGCACACACGGAGCGCTCCGTCGCAGCGTTTCCCCGAAGAAACGTGCACGATTCAACCCCAAAAAAGGAGCGTCCCTTCCTCGGCCAGCGCATTTTCTTTGCTGAACCGTCACAAATCTGGATCGTTCAGCACCAGAAAATCGTTCTGGTTCATGGAACCAAACGCTTCATCCTTCGGGACCGCTGGTCGGGATTGTTCGACGAGAACAGGCCAGCGCATTCGGACGGCGATTCCTCCCTCCTCGTTCAGGTCTACAGTGGACGTGACTGTTGGAGCGATTTCGGGAGATGCCGCAGGCAGATGGTTCCGGCTCCAAGAAGGAGGTTCCGACATGACGGCTGAACTTTTCCAGCGCATCGTCCAGGTTCTCGGGTTCTCTATTCCGTAGCCCCTCACTCCCTGATTTCTCCCCGGCCCAAACGAGCGCCGGGAGCGATTCACCACCACGCGTTTCTACATAAATCGCCGCCGCGATCACTTGTGTATTCTGTGACCGCGGACCGGCCACCCTTTTTACGCACGGAGCCGTATCCCATGCCCACAACCGCTCGTTCCCGCAAGCGTTCCCTCTCGATCGAAAACCTTGAATCCCGTTTCAATCTCTCCACCCTCGGAACCTCCATTGTCCCCAAAGTGCAAACCGCGAGCCTTTCCCATACAACCCATCGCAGCACCTACACCCCCACCCGCCAGAGTGCGCTGAAGTTGTCGAACACGACTACCACCCCCTCAACCGGCGGCCAAAAGAGTGCCACCTCGCCGCACTCGCTCTCCTTTGGCGACACGACGATCGGCGCCGGCAGCAGCACCGCCATCCCCGTAACCGGATACTCCGCCCTCAGCGGCGCGCAGATTGAAACCGTCAACGGCACCCCCGACATCGGCTACATGTCCTCCTCCGGCGCCGATATCGAGTACACGCTCAACGTCGCCGCCGCTGGAACGTACCAGTTGAACTTCGATGTCGCCGCGGCCTCCCGCTGGGGCTCCTTCGACATCGATGTCAACGGCTCCCTCCAGGCGCAGAACGCCTTCAACCCCACTTACTCCTGGACCACCTACACCGGCACCACCCAGAAAGTCACCCTCAACGCCGGCACCAACACACTCCGGATCAACCCAACCTGGGGCTCGCAATTCAACATCCGCAATATCTCCCTTACACCGATCAGCGTCGGTGCCCCAACCACCGCCAGCGCCAGCACCCCCGCCACCACCATCGGCAACTCGACCGTCAGCGTCCCCGTCACCAGCTTCTCCGCAATCTCCAATTCCCAGATCGAATACCAGGGCGGCGTCCCCGACATCGGCTACGTCTCCTCCTCCGGCGCTTACGTCGAATACACCCTCAACGTGCAGAACGCCGGCAATTACAACATCGCCTTGAACACCGCCGCCCCAAGCTGGTCCTCCCTCAACGTCTCCGTCAACGGCACTTCCGAGGCCTCTTACTCCCTCAACCAGACCGGCTCCTGGACCTCCTTCACCACCACCACCACCAACAGCGTCTATCTCCCCTCCGGAACCGTCACCCTCCGGCTCTCCTCCGCTTACGGTACCCAGTACAACATCCGCTCCATCAACATCACCCCCGCCTCCAGCAGCACAACCACCACCGCCACAACCACCGCCTCGACCAGCGTTCCCGCAACATCCACCAGCGGCGGCTCCAGCTTCGACGCCTCCGTCAACACCCAGTGGATGACCTCCTTCAACCAGCTCAACATCGTCGCCGGCTCCCTGAGCGACAACATCTACGTCTCCCAGTCCGGCAGCACCATCTACGTCAACGTCAACGGCGTCACCAATTCCTACACCGGCTCCTACGGCAACATCGTCGTCAAGGCCGGCGGCGGCAACGACACCATCACCGTCGATTCCTCCGTCGCCGAAGACACACTCCTCTACGGCGGCAACGGCAGCGACACCCTCAAAAACTTCACCTCTGCCGATGCCACCATCGTCTCCATCGGCGGCGGTTATGACTCCGTCACCGGCAACGGCAAGAATACCGCCTACTGGGTCGATTCCTCCGATTCCGTCAACGCCTCCTCCACCGAATGGAACGCCGGCGACGTCCACCAGGTCTCCAACTTCTGGGGCGGCGTCAGCACCCAGCTCTCCGGACAGAACCTCTCCGATCCCGTCGGCACCGGCGCCACCACCCGCATCTCCAACGCCAGCCTCTGGGGCACCGGACCCACCATGTCCGACGTCAACCAGGGCCAGGTCTCCGACTGTTTCCTCCTCGGAGCGCTCCAGACCATGGCTGACACACAGCCCGCTCAGCTCCGCCAGCTCGCCGTCGATCTCGGCGACGGCACCTACGCCGTCCAGTTCCAGCGCGGCGGCACCACCACCTACGTCCGCGTCGACGGCGATCTCCCCGCCAACGGCTACTACGCCAACGGCCTCATGTACGCCCACCCGGGCTCCTCCGGCGACCTCTGGGCCCCCATCATCGAAAAGGCCTACGCCGAATTCCGCACCGGTGCCTGGAATTACTCCTCCCTCAATCAAGGCTACTTCGGCTCCGTCTTCTCCGATTTCGGCGTTGGTTACACCGCCTTCGGTGCCGGCGACGCCAGCTACAACAACATCGTCAACGCCCTCAACAGCGGCAAGGGCGTCACCATCGGCACCAACGGCTCCATCTCCGCCGGCGCACCCCTCATCTACAGCCACACCTACACCGTCACCGCCGCCTGGACCTCCAACGGCGTCCAGTACATCCAGCTCCGCAACCCCTGGGGCTACGACGGCGCAGGCAACGACGGAAACCCCGGCGATGGCCTCGTCACCATGACACTCAGCCAGCTCAATCAGAACCTGCAGGCAGGCACCATCCTCACCTGAGTGGGGATGTAAATTCTTCCTTCCGGCACGCCGACGGATTCGAATCCGTCGGCTTTCGTTCGCGCGTAACCTCTCGCCATCAGGACTCCACCAACCCCGCCGCCCCGGCATTCTGCTCCAACTGTTCTGGAGACTTGCACCCCGGAATCACGCACTGCACCGCCGGATTCCGCAGGCACCACGCCAGCGCCCACTGCCCCAGCGGCACCCCCGTCGGAACCTCCGTCTGCTGAATCCGCTCCACCTCCGCCAGCCGCTCGTCCATCCCCTTCGATTGCCACTTCGTCCGCACATCGTTCTCCGGAAATCGATCCCCCGGTTTGTACTTCCCCGTCAGAAACCCCGACGCCAGCGGCACCCGCGCCAAGACCCCGATATTCTTCTCCCGGCAAATCGGAAACAGCAGCGTCTCCGCCTTCCGATCCAGCCGGTTGTACACGACCTGCGCCGTCTCGATATGAAATTCCTCCGCCCGATCGAGCTGATACGTATTGTCCACCGCCGCACGAATCGAATTCCCGATATGCCGGATCTTCCCCGCCGCCTTCGCCTTCTCCAGAACGCTCCGCACCCCCTCGCTCGCAAACTCCTTGTCCCCCCACGAATGATACTGATACAGATCAACGTAATCCGTCTGCAGCGCCCACAGCGTGTCCTCCAACTGCTTCTCCACATCGCTCGGCGACCGCGGCTCCGTCCGCTGAAAATTGCTCACAAAGTGATGGCCAAACTTCGTGGCGATAATAAACCGATCGCGTGCCCCCAGCTCTTTCACCGCCGCCCCAATCAGCGCCTCCGACGTGTGATCCCCATAACACTCCGCCGTGTCGACAAAGTTCACCCCCACCTCGAGCGCCTTCCGAAAAATCGCCGTCACTTCAGCCGGCGAGTACTCCCTGGCCCACTCCCCCCCGAACTGCCACGTGCCCATCCCGATGACCGAAACCCGAAGACCCGACTTCCCAAGAACACGATATTTCATCTGCGAAATCCCCAAAAAAAATTCCACCGCGGAGTTATTCACCAACGCCCTCAGCGCCTGGGAATGGTACGCCGAATAAACGCAGCTTGCGCAAAAACACGGCAGGCCCAAATGAGCCCCAAAATTTTGCTTCCAACCCGCGCACACCATTTCCGGAGCTTCCCCCCCCACCATCCCCCACTTGCGTCAATGCATCCATCCGAATGACAAATACTTACACACCACACGCAGACAAAACCCATCAACCGGCATGCCGTTCGCATAGACCGTCTTCGATCCATGGCCGGAGGTAAACGAGAGATTGCGAGCATTCTTATGATGCGTGCGGATACACGATCATTCACATCCGAAGGTGCCCAGCGGGAAATGCCCCTCCCCCAAACCCGCCCCCTCGCCCTCACCCAGAACTTCTTCTGGGTCATGCTCGGCTGCCTGGTCGTCGTCCAGGCCGTCCCCCTCGTCGTCGCCTGGATGGCCAGCACAATCCTCCGTTAACAGCCCGTTTCAAAAATCCAAAAACACTTTCCTGTCTTTAGTGCTTTTCGTGGCCATTTATCCGTCTTTGACCATCAGCCCCGGGAAGGTTCCATCCGCTTCAACCACCCCTCATACGCCAGCGGCGAAATCTCACTCGGCTTGATCTCGCTCCGCCCACCCCAGAACACATTCGTATACGTCACCGGAATCCCCACCTCTTTCAAATGCGCATCAATCGCCGCCTTGTGCGCCAGCACCTTCTCCCGATCCGTCCCATGCGCCACCCCCATGATGTTCACATGATTAAACTCCGCCCCACCCTCGCGCCAGTAACAGTGCGTCATGATATGGAACCGCCCCACCTGCCGGCCCGCATCCATCTCACGACCCTTCGGCACCGCCCAGTGAAACAGCGCGTTGTACTGCGTCACCCGCTCCCCCGCCGCATTCGGCTTCACATGCTCCAGAAACGTCGAAAACCGCCCAATCACGCCGCGCTCATGCAGCGACCGCGCCACCTTCAAAAACTCCTCCAGCCCCACCCCCGCACCCGCCGCACGCTCACCCCAGAACTCCCCCGCAGCCCGCGTTCCCGCCCCCTCAATCTCCTCCGGCAGGAACTCCCGCTTCAACTCCGTCAAGACCTTCCACTCCTCCGTCGAAAGATGCACATACTCCGTATCGTGCGGCTCCGCCAACTCCTCAGACTTTGACCCCGGTTCCATCCCCCGCCGCCGCACATGCCCCACCCCCAGCGCAAACACATGCTTCGCCGGCATCAACTTGAACGACTCCGCCCCCGTGATCCGGCACAACAACTCGCAATGCGATTCCATCGAATGCCCGTCCGGCACCTTCAGCGTCGTCCACAACCGATACTGGCTCCCCGCCGTCTCCTTATCCGTCGAACGAATCACGATGTGCCCCGAAAACGGATCCTGCTCCCACATGAAATCAAACGCCCCGTTCAGCTTCTCCGCCGGAACCTTCCACGCCACCAGCGCCCCCTTCGCCAGGTTGATCGACATCAACGTCTGCCGCACCCGCCGAATCGTCCCCGCCCGCAGCATCGCCGCAATCCGCTCCACCACCATCCCCCGTGCCACCCCCGAAAGCTGCGCAATCTCCGTCAGCGGGTCCGGCAGAAACCCCTTAATCTTGTCCTCCGATACAGCCAGGATACGGGCATTCGTCGGATCAGCAGTCTCGATAGGCGTAACAGTCATGATTTTCCTGAATAAAAACAGCTTGCGAATGCATAAAGCCGGCGATGGCGGGGGGGCATCGCCGATATGTGCTCTCGCTCAAATCCGCACAACGCATCATTATAAGAACCGCAAGGCGCGGCGTCGCGGCGACCCGCGCGGTATTCTGTGCCGATCGCGAAAACCGTCCGAAGCCGATACCCCGGCAGACGCGGAGACAATCATGTTGAACGTATCCATCTCGGGCGTCACCGGTCTCCTCGATCACGCCCGCCGCCTCCACGCCGCCGGAAAAGTCCCCGACGCCGAAAAACTCTACCGCCGCGTCCTCGCCCTCCAGCCCGACCACCCCGTCGCCCTCAATCTCCTCGGCACCGTCGCCATGCAGTTCGGCAAACTCGCCGACGCCGAACAACTCTTCCGCCGCGCCCTTGTCTCTGATGCCCGCTACGCCGAAGCCCACAACCACCTCGGCGCAGTCCTCGCCGCCATGAAACGCTGGCCCGAAGCCGAATCCGAATACCAGCTCGCCCTGTCGCTCCGCCCCGACTACGCCGAAGCCCACCACAACCTCGGCCTCCTCCTCGTCAAGAAAACACGCATCGAAGAAGGTATCGCCCAGTACCGCCGCGCCATCGAACTCATGCCCAGCTTCGCCCCCGCGCGCTACAACCTCGGCATGGCCCTCGCCGAGCTCGGCCAAACCGAAGAAGCCCTCGCCTGCCACTGCAAGGCCGTCGAACTTCAGCCCGCATTCGCCGACTCATTCGAAAAGCTCGCAGCAACCCTGACCGCCAAAGGACGCGACGACGACGCCCGCAAAGTCCTCGAAACCGGCCTCCAGCTCCATCCCGACTCCGAAAATCTCCGCTTCCTCCTCGCCGCGCTCAAGGGCGACCACTCCGTGAAAAAAGCCCCCCCACAATTCGTCGCCTCCCTCTTCGAAACCTACGCCTACTTCGACGAGCACCTCGCCCACCTCAACTACCGCGGCCCCGAATTCCTCCGCGAAGCAATCAACGCCGTTGCCCCCGCCCGAAAATTCGACATCCTCGACATCGGCTGCGGCACTGGCCTCTCCGGAGCCCCCTTCAAAGACATCGCCACCCGCCTCGTCGGCGTCGATTTCGCCGCCTCCATGATCGACCACGCCAAGGCCCGCGCCATCTACGACGAACTTCGCACCGCCGACCTCACCGCTGTCCTCCGCGAGGCCGTCGCACAATGGGACCTCATCCTCGCCGCCGACGTCCTTATCTACATCGGCGACGCCGACGACCTCTTCGCCGCCGTCAAGACCGCACTCCGCCCCGGCGGCCTCTTCGCCCTCACCGTCGAAAAATCCGAAACCGATGACCTCAAACTCCTCCGCTCCCTCCGCTACGCCCACTCCCTCGGCTACCTCCGCACCCTCGCCCACCGCCACGGCCTCGAAGAACTCCACGCCCAGGAGCGCCAACTCCGCACCGAAAACAAAAACCCCATCCCCGCCTGGATCCTCGTCCTCCGAAATCCCTGAACGCCATCGCAAAAAGCCGGCGATGGCACCGCCGGATTGTGCTCCCGCGCAGAACGGCCGCGACTCAAAATTCAAATTGACGTTCGTAATATGTACGGTATAATCACCATCGCTTCAACCCGGTTAGGGAAGGGGAACCGCGATGCACGCTCGTTTACGAAAGCCCCACCTTCAACTTCCCACCAACACAATCCCCCAAGCCACTCATCCGCGCCCAGCCCACGCGAAAAACCGCCCGGACCACAATCCAGACTCGCAGCCCGCTGCACGTCACTCTCGCCCAGGGTCGCAACCCGTTGCCTGTTATCCCGGTTCAGACTCGCAACCCGTTGCGACCCACTCTCCCAAAACCCTCATTCCTGCTTCAAAAACGCCAGCCTCGCACCCCGCTGCGACCAACTCAACCTTTTCCCTCCTCTCCCCCGCACTCCCTACCACACAGAAAATTCACATTTGGATTCCCCTCGTTCCCCTGACTACAATACGGGATTCATTAGGGTCTTATAACTCAACCTCTTACACCCCCTCACCCCTGGAGCCTTCGATGGCCTTGAAGTACATCCGCGTCCTCGGCGCCCGCGAGCACAACCTCAAAAACGTCAACCTGGAAATCCCACGCGATCAAATGATCGTCTTCACCGGTCTCTCCGGCTCCGGTAAATCCTCTCTCGCCTTCGACACCATCTACGCCGAAGGCCAACGCAAATACGTCGAATCCCTCTCCACCTACGCCCGCCAGTTCCTCGACCAGATCCAGAAACCCGACTGCGACGAAATCGAAGGCCTCCCCCCCACCATCGCCATCGAGCAACGCCAGGGCTCCTCCAACCCCCGCTCCACCGTCGCCACCACCACCGAAATCTACGACTACCTCCGCGTCCTCTTCGCCCGCGCCGGAACACCCCACTGCTGGGTCTGCGGCAAACCGATCGCCGCCCAATCGCCGACGCAAATCGTCGACTCCATCATGAAGCGCCCCGAAGGCACCAAGCTCATGATCCTCTCCCCCCTCGTCCGCGGCCAGAAAGGCACCCACAAGGAAGTCCTCGAAGCCATGACCCGCCAGGGCTTCGTCCGCTGCCGCATCGACGGCAAAGTCATGGAAATCAAAGGTGCCCAGGGGGGGGCCGCACTCGACAAGAACGTCAAACACACCATCGAAGCCGTCGTCGATCGTCTCATTCTCAAACCCGACATCCGCACCCGCCTCGCCGACTCTGTCGAGCTCTCACTCAAACTCGCCGACGGCCTCGCGATCGCCACCATCGAAGAGCCCACAGGCAGCAACAAATGGATCGACGTCTCCTACTCCAGCAAATACGCCTGCCCCGACCACCCCGAATCCTCCCTCGAAGAACTCTCCCCGCGCCTCTTCTCCTTCAACTCCCCCTGGGGCGCCTGCTCCACCTGCTCCGGCCTCGGAACCATCCTCGAATTCGATGAAGATCTCCTCATCCCCGACGACTCCCTCCCTATCATGGAAGCCGTCGAACCCTTCCGCCGCAACGGCCGCCGCATGAACATGTACTACAACCGCCTCATGCGCCTCTTCTGTCGCGACTTCAACGTCGACGAATCCACCCCCCTCGCCGAAGTCCCCGAAAAAATCCGCAAGATCCTCATGCACGGCACCACTGCCAAGGACGAATCCACCTACAAAGCCGAGTTCGAAGGCGTCCTCCCCAGCCTCCAGCGCCGCTGGGAAAACACCGAAAGCGAATTCGTCAAATCCCGCCTCCATGCCTACCAGTCCGAACAACCCTGTGAAGACTGCAAAGGCAAACGCCTCAAGCCCCAGGCCCTCGCCGTGAAAGTCGGCGGCAAGAGCATCCAGGAAGTCACCGCCCTCACCATCTCCCGCGCCCTCGAGTTCTTCGCCACCCTCCAGCTCGACACCGAGCAGGCCCAGATCGCCATCCCCGTTCTCAAGGAAGTCCGCTCCCGCCTCGGATTCATGAACGACGTCGGCCTCGGCTATCTCTCCCTCGACCGCCAGACCGGCACCCTCTCCGGCGGCGAGTTCCAACGCATCCGCCTCGCAACCCAGGTCGGCTCCGGCCTCGTCGGCGTCGCCTATGTCCTCGACGAACCCACCATCGGACTCCACCAGCGCGACAACGACCGCCTCATCAAAACCCTCCGCCACCTCACCGACATCGGCAACACCGTCATCGTCGTCGAACACGATGAAGACACCATCCGCGCCGCAGACTGGCTCGTCGACGTCGGCCCCGGCGCCGGCTCCCACGGCGGAAACATCATCGCCGAAGGCCCCGTCCAGAAAGTCCTCCAATCCAAAGACTCCATCACCGCCAAGTACCTCACCGGCGAGTACCAGATCGTCGTCCCCGAACAGCGCCGCGCCCTCAAGAAGGACGAAAACATCGAAGTCATCGGCGCCTCTGAAAACAACCTCAAAAAAATCAACGTCAAAGTCCCACTCGGCGGTTTCGTCTGCGTCACCGGCGTCTCCGGCTCCGGAAAATCCACCCTCGTCAACGAAATCATCCTCAAGGGTCTCAAACGCAAACTCTACAACTCCAAGGAACGCCCCGGCGCCCACACCAAGCTCACCGGCGTGCAGAACGTCGACAAGGTCATCGAAATCGACCAGTCCCCCATCGGCCGGACCCCGCGCTCCAACCCCGCCACCTACACCGGCGTCTTCGACCTCATCCGCTCCCTCTACGCCCGAACCCGCGAAGCCAAAATCCGCGGCTACAAATCCGGCCGCTTCTCCTTCAACGTCAAGGGCGGCCGCTGCGAATCCTGCCAGGGCCAGGGCACCAAGCGCATCGAAATGCACTTCCTTCCCGACGTCTTCGTCACCTGCGAAGAATGCAAAGGCACCCGATTCAACCGCGAAACGCTCGAAATCAAATACCGCGGCAAATCCATCGCCGATGTCCTCGCCATGCGCATCGAAGAGGCCCTGCAGTTCTTCGACTCCTTCTCCAACATCAAGCAACTCCTCCAGGCCATGAACGACGTCGGCCTCTCCTACGTCCAACTCGGACAGGCCTCCACCCAGCTCTCCGGCGGCGAGGCCCAACGCGTGAAACTCGCCACCGAACTTGGCAAGCCCTCCACCGGCCACACCCTCTACGTCCTCGACGAACCCACCACCGGCCTCCACTTCGCCGACATCCACAACCTCCTCTCCGTCCTCCACCGCCTCACCGACCAGGGCAACACCGTCCTCGTCATTGAACACAACCTCGACGTCATCAAGTGCGCCGACTGGATCATCGACCTCGGCCCCGAAGGCGGCGAAGGCGGCGGCACCATCGTGGATGAAGGCACCCCCGAAAAAATCATCCAGAACCCCCTCAGTTTCACCGGACAATACCTCAAACCCAAGCTGCAGCCGCAGGCGGTGGCCGCCGCCGGTTAAGGCAACAACGGGGGGAACCATGCGTGCGATATTCGCATTCGAATGTTCACAACTGGATACCATCACAAATTTGATCGGTCGCACGATCGACCGTCCATATTGACCATGAGTGAGCACTTTCAGCCGCCCGAGGGCGGGGGCACTTCGTCGGGTTGGGCGCAATTCATGACAAGCTGCGCACTTTGCGCCAGTGATCAGGAAGGAGGCTCCCCATGTCCACGCGCCGCTCCAAGGCCGCATTCACGCTAATCGAGCTGCTCGTAGTGGTCGCCATCATCGCACTGCTCATCGCAATCCTCCTCCCCAGCCTCAGCAAAGCGCGCGAACGCGGGAGGATCGGCCAGTGCTTGTCGAATGTTCGACAACTCTCAATCGAGTACAGAACCTACTGCCAGGACACAGGATCACGAGGGTTGTTCTACAACGCCGACACAATCAGTGCGACAAACCCCATCACTCCGTCGCATCCTTATTCCTTCACGCAGTACATGGGGAACCTTCGGGCGTATGGGCTGAATCACAAGGCAATGTTCTGCCCGGATGCCATTACTCCTTCGACCAATTCCAAACACGTCGGTGGTGCAACCATGTCCTGGGACGCGGGAAATACCGGTATTACGCCGGCCAACCGCCTCGATTGCGTCGAAAGCAGCGACACACCCACCGCGACCGCCACCACCAAGTTCTACCAGGGATCGTTCGGATTTAACGGCTGGCTGCATGTTCCCGACGGCGGCACGACATCTTTGCAGAATTACACCGGTACCGGTATCAATTTCATCAAGCAACCCATCGCAAACTTGACCGAATCACTTGTGCCGGTCTTCGGCGACGCCGATTTCTGGGTCAGTTGGCCGCACAACACCGACACCGTCATCGACCCGACTACCGGAAAATACAACCCCGACGGCGACGTCGGCAGCCAGAATCAGGGCGACAAGGATTTGGGGCCCACAAATTACATGATCCGGTTCGCGATCGACCGGCACGTAGGACATTCAGTGGACATGGCATTTGCCGACAATCACGCGGAAAACATCAAACTGTCGACGCTCTGGACGCTTCAATGGACGGCGCAGCAGGTGCAGTTCAAGCCGTCAACGATCCCGGGGTGGAACCAGTTACCGAAATGAGGCTATTTCTACACAGTAGAAAGGTCACGCATTTTCCAGGGTGGGACGAACTTCCACCGGCCCGCTGCGGGGATTGAGCTGCGGAATGATCAGCGAGAACGTGGCTCCCTTGCCCGCCTCGGACTTCAGCTCGATGCGCCCGCCCAACATGTTGGCAAGCTCCCGCGAAATGGCCAATCCCAGTCCAGTACCGGAATGCTGACGCGTAACAGACCCGTCAATCTGCCGGAATTTCTCGAAGATGACCCGCTGATCCTCTACCGAGATCCCCGGCCCCGTGTCCGAAATGTCGACGCGGATTGCTCCTACTCCGGCCGCTGCGATGGACGCATCCCCCCCACCGGCACCAAGACCTTCGCCCGAAGGAACGCCCCCGACGATTGCGCTCTCGCCGCCGCCCCGAATGTCCTCATTCCTCGCCATGATGGTGACCTGCCCGTCGGGCGGCGTGAACTTGATGGCGTTGGAGAGAAAATTGTAGAGGATCTGCTGGAATCGCCCCGGATCCGTCGTAATCAGCGGCATATCCGGCGAAATGTTCAGCACAAAGTCGATGTTCTTCTTCTGTGCCAGCGGCCGCATGAAGTTCGCCATCGCTTCGCAGACATCCGCGACGTTCACCTTTTCTTCCCGGAGGACGAGTTTGCCCGCTTCGATTTTGGCAAGGTCGAGCAGATCGTTGATGAGATCGAGAAGCTGCCTGGCGCTCAGGCGGATGTTCTCGCAATAACGCTGCTGCTTCGCATCGCCGCCGGTCTTCGCCGTTTCGGCCATCAGGTCGGCAAAACCGATGATCGCGTTGAGCGGCGTGCGAAGTTCGTGCGTCACGTTCGTGAGGAATTCGGACTTGAGACGATTGGCCTCAAAGAGGTCGACATTGGACTGCGCGAGCTCCCCGACGCGCGTGTCGAGGGAGCGGTTGGTCGCCTCAAGCTGGTTCTGCGACGCCTGCAGCGTCGCGAGCATCGTGTTGAACGTCTCGGAAAGGTGCTGAAATTCATCGCCGGTCGAAATGGCCGAGCGGATCTTCAGATCGCCGGCAGCAACCTTTTCCGCGGTGTTCTTAAGAACACGCACTGGCTGCAGAATAAGACGGCTGGTAATCAGATAGAACACGACAATTGCCAGCGTCCCGCCCACCATCCCCGCGACCACGATCACAATGCGATTCAGGAGCAACTGATTCTCATCCGTCTGATACGGAACATCGACGCGGATCACGGCCACCACCGGCCAACTGGCAGTCTCGCCCGTGGGCGCCGGGACCACTGTTGGCGCCGGCTCAGTGGAAGCATCAGGGAGCGCTGAATGCAGCGCCGTCTCGGTGGCTGGTTCAGTGAGCGGTGCGGACTCAGGCATCGCGTCGCGCGTCGCAGCGTGGGCGGACAACGGTTCTCGAACCCACGAGGCGTACTCGCTGTGGCATTTGAGGCAGGACGCATCGAGGCGCACCGCAGCGAAATAGCGGTAAATGAGACTCTTTTCTCCCGTCTTGCCGGTGGTGCTGACCACGTTCCCCGTCTCCGTCTCCTGCGGGTGGGCGCGAAATAGCGCAAGCGACTGATTGCCGAGGGAATCCTCTGCGCCGGCTTTGTGAAGGAAACCCAGCGCGGGACCGGAAACGGGATAGAGTCGCGGCTCCGGAAAATCGATGTCGGCAAGTGATGCGGTAGTCCACGGCGCAGTGCTGGCTGCGGCAACGGCCGCCGTCGAGGAATGCGAACGATCCGGAGCCTGCGCGTGGATCTGGCGAAAGAGAAGATCGGCCGCAAAACGCGCGGCCTTGACGTTGGGCTGTCCGGCGAGCTGTTCCATGCGCTGCCACGGGACCGCCAGTGCCCCGGCAATGATCACGAGCACGGCAAGGCCGAAGAGGAGTTGGCACTTGGCCGCAAGCGAGATCGAGATACCGCGTTTTTTGGCCATCATGGGATTGTACAGAGGTTATGGATGGGAACGCACACGAAGCCGCGAGGCCTCGACGCCTGGCGACGCTGCTACACGGCTGAATCATGGGAATGAAGGGACCATTGGATCGCGGTGTAGTACCCGAGGATGGCGCCGGGGATGCCGGTGGCCACGAAGTCAATGGGGAGGGCGCAAGTGACAAACGCCCCGCCATATCCCGGAAACTGGCCGGGGTCGTTTCTTCCAAGAAAGTAAGCGACCGCCGCGGTAAGAGGAACCGCCAGGCAAAAGGCCATCGCGGGAACGCGCGGAAAGGCAAGATAAGTGAGTGCCGAGGAACCAAAAAAGGCGACGAAGCACGCGAAGAAGACCTGCCCTTTCAGCGGGGATTGCAGGAGCACGTACAGGAGTATGTACGCGAGAATGCCTGTCCCGATCATGGCCAGCGGTGTTGCGATGCGCCGGCGAAGCGTCGTGGTCTTGAGGGCCTGAGAGACGGCGAGGGATACGCCCAGGGCCGACCGGTCGGCGGCAAACTTGTGAAGCGCCTCCGTGCTGTGGCCCGGTCCACTGCGCGTGAGCCAGTGAATGTTCGTGAAAAACCGGTCGTGCAGCGTGCGAGCGAACATCTCCGCAATGAGAAACAGGATCGCCCACTGAACGCATTCAACCGCAAGCGCCAGCAGGCAGTTCGCGTATTTCGCAGCGCCGCCGGCCTGGGCGATCTCCATCAGCATGTGTGAATCGCCCCCGCGGATGGAAAGTGCAGCGAGTCCCAGCAGCGCGCAGAACATGCCCATGTGCGGCGAATCGGGATGGACAAGCAGCGTGGAAATTGCGGTAACCGCCATGATGAGCAGGACCAGCCCGAGCGCAACGAACAGGCCGCTGCTGTTGGTCCAGAATATCAGCGAGATGCCCCCCATTTCGGGCGGCGGCGCGACAAGCTGCCAGCCGATGATCCAGAAGAGAAAACCGGAAATGGCGACGGCGCCGGTATAACGGACGCGGCGCAGAAACACGTCCCAGAACGTTTCGGGACTGCTGTGCGTAATCGGTTCGGCGGTGGCTTCGGTCAAGCGTGTTCTCCTTGGACGGAGCACTATGATGGGGGAAACGCGGGAGAAATGCCACTTCGCACGGCGGTGTTTACGGTCGCCCGCGATTGGTCTATTCTCGGGTGCATGAACGAGCGATCTTCTCAATTGGCCGTGCGGAGTAATCCCGATGTGGTCGTGCCGGTGGTGCACGAGGACCCGGAGTTTCTCGTGGTGGAGAAGCCGGCGGGAATGGTCACCCAGCCGGGCAAGGGACACATGCATGATTCCCTGCTGAACGGCCTCTTCGCGATGCGGGAGGGGGCGATGGGGAAGCTGCTGCACAATCTCGGCGAGCGACGCGATTTCGGGCTGCTGCATCGGCTGGATCGGGAAACTTCCGGCCTGCTGGTGATTGCCAAATCGCCGAACGCCTACGACCAGTTGCGCCGTGATTTCGAGGCACGCCAGGTCGACAAGGAATATCTCGCAATCACCGCCGGAATTCCCAAGCCCGTGCAGGGCGTGGTGCAGGCCCGGCTCAAGGAGATCGAGGTGCCGAACCCGGAGGGCCGCACAGCCCACGCCTCGCTGAAAAAGGTGGTGATCCATCGCCAGGGTCAGGAAGCGCTCAGCGCCTACCGCGTGCTGTCCCAAACGAACGGCCCGGAGGGAAATACTCCCGCGGCGCTGGTCCATGTGAAGATCAAGACCGGCCGTCTGCACCAGATTCGCGCGCACATGATGTTTCTCCATTGCATGGTGCTCGGCGATAGCCTGTACGCGCCGGCGTCAAAGGATGCAGGCTTTGACCTGAAGGATTACCCTCGCCCCCCGCGGCTCTGTCTGCATGCGGGCCGGCTGGGGTTCAAGCATCCGGCGACGGGGAAGTGGATCCATTTTGCGGCCCCGCTTCCCATGGATCTCACCCGATATGCCGCGAAATTGGGAATAGAGGTTCCTTCGGCGAAAACAAATTGAGAATTCGGGCGTTTTTTGTGCTGTAGGCGTCGGCGCTTCGCCTATACTCCTTTGGAGTCAGCGAAAGGTTCTGCATGCGAATCGCCTCCGCCCTCTCGACGCTCGATAGCACTGCTGAAATCTGGATGGACCTCGAACGACAACTGAAAGATCAGTTGGCCGGGGAATCTGTCGATGTGCTGCTGGTGTTTGTTTCCGCGGATTGGGCGCCGGCGTTTCAACTGCTGATCACGCCGCTGAAGGCGGCGCTGGAGCCGCAACATTTCATGGCCGTCATCGCGGAATCGGTGATCGGGACGGATCAGGAGATTGAGCGGATGCGGGCGGTCTCGGCGCTGGCGTTGTCGCTGCCGGGGGCGACGTTGAACACGTTTCATCTGGCCGAGGAGGAGTGGGGGGATCTGCTGACGGATGATGAGGAATTCCGACGCCGGCTGACGCCCGAGGATATCGAGGCGGAGGAATTGCGGGCATTCCTGTTTATCGCCGATCCGTTCACGACGCCGATCGTGCAGTTGCTGGATGCCTCTTCGCGAGTGTTTCCCGCGGCGCCGGTGATCGGCGGCATGTCCTCCGGCGTGAAGGCGGCGGGCGAGACCCGGCTGGCGCTGGACGATGCGGTGCATACGTCGGGGCTGATCGGGATGTCGTTCTCGGGCAACATCGAAGTGGACACGGTCGTGTCGCAGGGGTGCCGGCCGATCGGCTGCACGTTTGCCATCACCCGCTGTCACAAGAATGTAATCGAAGAGCTGGACGGGAAGCCAGCGCTGACGGCAATTGAGCAGATGGTCTCGACGCTGCCGGTGCATGATCGGCAACTCCTGGCGACGGGTGGACTGCAGATCGGGCGGGTGATTGATGAGGGGAAGGGGAATTATGGGCGCGGGGATTTTCTGATTCGGTCGCTCGTGGGCGTGCGGCGGGATACGGGGGCGATTCTGATCGGGGACATGGTGCAGACCGGAGAGACGCTGCAGTTTCATGTGCGGGATGCGAAGACTGCGGAGGAGGAGATGCGGCTGCTGCTGGAGGGGGAGACGCTTTTGACGAGTGCAGATCCGCCGCTGGGGGCGCTGCTGATCACGTGCAATGGGCGAGGGACGCGGTTGTTTGATATGCCGCACCATGATGTGTCGCTGACGCGGCAGGTGCTGGGGGCGATACCGGTGGCGGGGTTCTTTGCGGCGGGGGAACTGGGGCCGGTGGGGCAGAAGAATTTTATTCACGGACATACGGCGGTGCTGGCGTTGTTCCGGCAGCCGGAGACAGCGGAGTGAGGGGGTCGCCCCCCCCACCCCACATTGCCAAGCGTGGGTACGTCATTGGCAATCTCCCCCCATTCCCGGTAGGAATTATAGGGATTGAGTTTGTCGGAGGACTGAAATGCCGTTGGAGATTGAGGTGAAGTTGAAGGTGGAGGGGCATGAGGGGGTGCTGGCGAAGCTGAAGGCGTTGGGGGCGGTGCATGTTGGGAAGGTGCGGGAGAAGAATATTTTTTTTGATCGGAATGGCGGGGAACTGCGGAAGGAGGATCGGGGGTTGCGGGTGCGGCTGACGGAGGCGGGGGGGGCCGGGGGGAAGGCGCTGGTGACGCTGAAGGGGCCGGCGGGGAAGACGGGGCTGCGGTCGCGGGAGGCGTTTGATGTTTTTTGTGAGCCGGTGGAGCAGGTGATACCGTTGCTGGAGGCGCTGGGTTTTGAGCGGGTGATGTCGTTTGAGAAGGATCGGGATTCGTGGGAGGTGGAGGGGTGCAAGGTGGAGTTGGATACGTTGCCTCACTTTGGGAAGTTTCTGGAGGTGGAGGGGCCGAGCGAGGAGGCGGTGAAGGCGGTGCAGGGGAAGCTGGGATTGGGGGGATTGCAGGCGGTGCGGGAGAGCTATAGTGCGATGGTGGGGAATTTTTTGCGGGAGCGGGGGGAGATGAAGCTCGAATTTTGAGCGCATGCGAGGCGTGAATTCCCGTATTTCTCATTGACGCATTTTTGTTTTGCGGATAAATAGCGTTCGCTTCGCTTATGTTCTGTGTCTGAATGGATCATTGCGACTCCGCCGGGGATCGCATTTTTCTGAACTTGGAGGCTTCAAGAATATGGCTGGACATCCCGAAATTCCAAAAATCCTCACGGACGCGGACTGGCAAAAAGAAAAGGGCATCGTGGCAAAACTCTCGAAGGGTGAAACGGGGCTGGGCGCCCTGATGAAGAAACTGGACGAGGAATACAAGAAGGTTACCTGGGACAAATTCGACGCCTTTCGCGCGCTGCCGTACAACAACATGCGGTCGATTGAGGCGGTCGACAAGGCTTTCAACGATGCAAAGGCCGAGTACCCGAAGGTGGAAAGCGTCCGCAAGGCGGCGTTTGCGCTTCGGGACAGGGCCAATGCGGTGGCTGCGGAATGGGGTAAATCGAAGATCATCCCGTCTTCGTCGGTCAAGCACGTGGTGGAGATTGGGAAGACGTGCGAGACGTTCGCGCTCTCCTGCAAGTCCATGGACATGAAGTCATTCGAGCAGATGAAACAGGAAATCAGGGCGAATGAAGCCAAGGCCCGCGAGATGGTAAAAACGTGGGCGAACTCCATTCGCACCGGCGCGTCGGCGGTCAACTCCGACCCAAACATCAAGACCTACAACGATAAGCTCTATCAGAAGGTCCGCGGCATGGGGACGGCCGTTTCAAACATTCCGGAACTCAAGGTGAAGTGGTCTCCCATCTGGGGCAATGCCGGCATGTCCAGCGATAAATGGATCTCCGACGCCGTGACGCCTGATAAGATGAAGTCCAAAGTCAAAATCATTCTGGATCAGCTCACGAAACTCGAGACGGAAATGAAAGGGTGAAAAAAGCCCTGAGGCCAACGAAGAGGCTCGCGGTTAATCACTGCGAGCCTCTTTCCATTTTCAGGGTTTCGCAGGGAGGCGGTGACGGGGGATTTTCGAATCATCTGGAGGTGCGGTGGGCGAAGAAGTGAGCAGCGCGGATGCAATGGGTCGGGGAAAGCACATGAGGCCTGCTTCTGGCCCCGAGATTGGGCCAGAAGCAGCCCCCCCCCCAGGCCGCCTAAAGGCGGAACTCCAACACGACGCCGCGTGAAGGCGGAACTCTGAACTTCAGGCGCTGGGTTCTTCGAGGTAGGTGTAGCCGCGCATGCCTTCTTCGTAGTACTTCATGAGCTGGGTGCCTTCTTCCAATGTGATTTTCTTTTCGCGGACGGCGGCTTCGACTTGCTTGCGGAGTTTGCCGACGAGTTCTTCGCTGTGGAACTGGACATAGGAAAGGACTTCGCGGACGGTGTCGCCGCGGACGACTTCCTCGATGTTGGCGGTGCCATCGTCGGAGACGGTGACGTGGACGGCGTTGGTGTCTCCGAGGAGGTTGTGGAGGTCGCCGAGGATTTCCTGGTAGGCGCCGACGAGGAAGGCGCCGATGTAGTATTCCTGGCCGGAGTATTCGTGGAGTTCGAGGGTTTTCTTGACGTCGCGGAGGTCGATGAAGGAGTCGATTTTGCCGTCGGAGTCGCAGGTGATGTCGGCGAGTACGCCGCGGCGGGTGGGCTCTTCCTTGAGGCGGTGGATGGGCATGACTGGGAAGAGCTGTTTGATGGCCCAGGAGTCGGGCATGGACTGGAAGAGGGAGAAGTTGCAGAAGTAGGTGTCGGAGAGCTGGGCTTCGAGGTTTTCGAAGTCGTCGCCGACATAATCGGATTCCTTGAGGACCTTGAGGATTTTGCCGCAGACGCCCCAGAAGAGTTTTTCAGTGAGGGAGCGGAGTTCGAGGGAGAGGTATCCGAGGTTGAAGAGGTTGAGTGCTTCGTCGCGCTGCTGTACGGCGTCGTGGTAGATTTCCTGGAAGTTCTTTTTGGTGACTTCGCGGTAGGAGTCGAAGAGATCGCGGACGGGCTGAGGGATTTCCTCGCCATTTTTGGGTTCAGGGAGGCCCTTGGGGATGTCGAAGAGGTCGAAGCCAGAGACGCCGAGGACGTTGAAGATGAGGACGGAGTGGTAGGCGACCATGGCGCGGCCGGACTCGGAGATGATGTTCGGATGTTTGACGCCTGCTTCATCGCAGACGGATTTGATGCGGAAGATGACGTCGGAGGCGTATTCCTGGAGGGAGTAGTTGATGGAGGATTCGAAGTTGGTTTGGGAGCCGTCGTAGTCGATGCCGAGGCCTCCGCCTACGTCGATGTATTCCATGCCGGCGCCGGCGCGGACGAGTTCGGCGTAGATACGAGCGGCTTCGTTGAGGGCGGTTTTGACGGTGCGGATGTTGGTGATCTGGCTTCCGAGGTGGAAGTGCATGAGCTTGAGGCAGCCTTCCATTTTGCGTTCTTTGAGGTAGTCGAGTGCGCGGAGGACTTCTGCGACGAAGAGGCCGAACTTGGATCGCATGCCGCCGGAGGATTCCCAGCGGCCGGAGCCGCGGGTGGCGAGTTTGACGCGGACGCCGATGGCGGGTCGGACATTGTGCTTTTCGGCGTACTTGACGATGAGTTCGAGCTCGGTGAATTTTTCGACGACGGGGATGACTTTTTTGCCGATCTTCTGGGCGAGAATGACGGTCTCGATGAATTCGTCATCCTTGAAGCCGTTGCAGATGATGGGGGCTTCTCCGTTGTTCATGAGGGCGAGGACGGCGAGGAGTTCGGGCTTGGAGCCAGCCTCTAGTCCGAAGCCGAAGGGCTTGCCGAACTCGACAATTTCCTCGACGACGTGTCGCTGTTGATTGACCTTGATGGGATAGACGCAGGAGTAAGTGCCGGCGTAGTTGTTCTCAGCGATGGCGTTTTTGAAGGCGTCGTGGATTTCGCCGACGCGGTGCTTGAGGATGTCGGTGAAGCGCACGAGGACAGGCAAGCCGATGCCGCGGAGGATGAGTTCGTCGATGAGTTTTTTGAGATCGATCTGCTGATCTTCGCGCTTGGAGGGGAAGACGGAGACGTTGCCGTCGTTGTTGATGCCGAAGTAACCCTTGCCCCAGTTGCGGATGTTATAGATATCGGCGGAATCCTGAACGCTCCACGCCTTCATTGCCTTCATGAGATCCATTTTCGATTTCTTCCTCGGGTCAACAATGTGCGGAAGCCGCGAGCCCACGCGACACCAGTTCAAGTAGAACATCTTACGCTATTTGCCAGCAAATGCAGCAACATTATAAGCCGGAGGGCGGGAAATCGATGTTTTTTTAACCGCTCCGAACGCTCGGCGCGAATTGCCGGGAAAAATTTGCCACGCGGTAGACCGAATTGTAAATCATGAGTGTCGTCGACCTCGCTACGAGGTTGAACGAACCGCTGACGCCACGGCGAACAGCGCGTAGTGCAAAAACATGGACTGCCCTCGCGGAGGTTTCCGCACCCCAGCAGTTGGGGTTGGCTCAGCGACGCAGTCCATTACGATCTGCCCTGGATCGGGGCTCGTCAGGATTGCCTCCCCTGGCGAGCCCATATTTTTTGGAAGTCAGAAGCCAGAAGTCGGAAGTCAGAAGCGCCGAAGGAACAGCCTTCCCCCTTTTGACTTCCGACTTCTCACTTCTGACTTCTTTATTGAATGCTGACGTCGCCGGTGGTCTGTTTGACGGTGACTTTCATCGCTTGGCCGTTGTAGCCCAGCGTCACGACGAAATCGGCGGTGATGGAAGGTCGGCCGTAGGAGTCGAAGGTCAGCACGTTCAGCGACCCCGAGCCCATCTTCAGTCCGGAGAGCGTCACGCCCGAGAGCTGCGCGTTGCGGCCTGTTGCAAAATCGTTGATGAAGGGGAGCCCGTCGGCGGGGTGGTTGATGGTCGTGCCGCTCGATTTAACCTGCACGGAATACTTGTTGTTGGTGAGATCAAACGTGATCTGACGTGGCGTGTCCGGGCGGTTGATGCACTCGCCCTGGCAGAATTCGATATCCGAGGCGAGCACGTTTGCCGCTATCGAAAGCCGGGAGGATCGGATATCCCCCCCCACGGCAGCAACAAGGGCCGCCGCCGCGATCCCAATGATCAACACCACCACCGCCAGTTCGAAGAGCGTGAAGCCGCCTGGCCTTCTGTTCGGCCGTGAAGAGCTGCGTGAACGTGGCTGGCGAAACGGGAGTCTCATCGTCGCCTCAATAGAACGCCACGCGTTGCAGCGTCACGAGCGCCTGTCCGTCGCGACTCACCGTGACTGTCACCAGCAGACCGCTAATGGACTGACCCCACCCCGTGGGCGCGTAGGTAACCGGCACGACGGTCACGCTTCGCACGTAATACTGATACACCGCCGGGTAGGCATTGCTGGCAAGATCGGTGATGTTGTTCGGGCCGTCGGTATAACCGTTGTAATCCTTGACGCAATTGAAGGGGGTGGTGCCGGTGCGGGTTTCGCCGGCATCGTGCCCCATGGTGACCGAGCCGTGCGGATCCGTTGCGGGCAGTCGCATGATCTCGTCCATCATTGCCTTGGCGAGCATGGAGGCATAAAGCGTATCGCGGCCAAGTTTAGACTGCTGCCGGCCGGCCATGAGCGCGCCGCTGACGGCGGCTGTCAGGAATGCCAGGATCGTCGCCGCAATCAGCGCTTCAAACGCGGTGAATGCCCGAGATCCCCGTCCAGTAGAGCTTCGAAATTTCCGCATTTTTCCGCTCCGGCAGGCGATGCAGTCGCCCCACGCCTGCGTAGGGTGGACAACGTCGCCTATCCCCTTCGTCGGCGATTTCGGAACGGGACTTAACCCGATAACGCGCCCCCGCCCAGCCGGCGTCGCTTGCCCCCGGAAAGCCGGTCTTTAGACGACGGCCACTTCCAGTTCGGTGAATTCCACTCCAATTTCATATATCCCAATTCCGGCCGGCCGGACGCGAATCACCCGCCCGCGCAAATGCCGGACGCTGCGATCGGGCAAGGGGAGTTGCACATCTACATGTTGCCGCGGATAAATAAGGGTCTTGTGGATGAACGAGAGGCCGGTGCGGGACAAATTGCGCGTGACCACTTCAAATGCGTGCGTCTTATCGGCGCCGGGCGGCACATAGGCGATCTTGGCCCCGACGCGATAGCGGCTGCGACGGGTGTTCCGGCGCTCCGATTCCGGCGCGCCGCACCCCTGCTTGTCGAGCCATTCCAGTGTATTTTCGATCGCATCTGCGACTGTTTCGGCGCCAACGGTTCTGGTCATCTCTTTCGTGGCAACGCTAGGCATGCGGACCTCCCAAAGGCTTTCTCGTCGATTCGCCGGTGGACGAGAAAAGGATTCAGACGTGTTGAGTCACCCCGGCCATAGAGCTATCGGACGACCTCGGGGGCGACTTTGGCACTTTTCCGGACCCGTGTTTGCAAAACGTCCCCTTCAGCAATGGCGAGGGCGGCTTGCAGCCACGATCTGGTGTCGTATCATCCGGCGATGGCATTTCTTGAGGTTCCCATGCCCTCCAATATTTCCGGTGCCGAACCCCCGCGGAAGCCTTTCTACGGCCGGATCGCTTCAGATCAGCTCATCCACAAAGGCGATCGTGTGGATCTCGTTCTGCGCACGGTGACGACCAACTCGGGCAAGACGGTGACGCGGGAGGTTTGCCTGCATCGCGGCGCGGTGATCATTCTGCCGATCGCGCCGGATGGGCGGATCGTGCTGATCCGCAATCGCCGCCATACGGTTTTTGACACGTTGCTCGAACTGCCCGCGGGCACTTTGGAGTATGCCGCAGAAACGGGGGAGCCTGGCGACGTGACCGAAGACCCGGCCCTCGCGGCCGCCCGGGAATTGACCGAGGAAACCGGGTACACCGCCGGGAAAATTGTCTCTTTTGGGTGGTTCTACACCTCGCCGGGCATTCTGACCGAAAAGATGTATGCCTACGTGGCAACGGACCTCACGCCCGGCCGGCAGGATCTTGAGGACAACGAGCAGATTCAGGTGCAACTGGCGACGCGGGACGAGGTTTTGCGCCTGATCCAGGAAAATCGGATCGTCGACGCGAAATCGATTGCGACACTGTTAAAATACCTCGTGGGCTCCGGAGGCGCGGACCGGAGCTAGAATGATCGGAACGATGCAGGGTTGCTGAAAGAGTTGTGCTATGGGCTGGCA
This sequence comes from Phycisphaerae bacterium, assembly GCA_035524355.1. GTDB lineage: Bacteria > Planctomycetota > Phycisphaerae > WQYP01 > WQYP01 > DATKPA01. The sequence continues at coordinate 127,065 of DATKPA010000083.1, forward strand.
AGATCGAGGCTATAACACAAGCGGTGGATCGACCTCCAACTACTTTGGCAATCCTCTGGCATTGCTGCAGTTGTCGGTCCCCTTCGGAAGCTGGTTCGGGGTGCGGGTTCGTCTGCACTTCTGGCTGCTGCTGAGTTTCCTCTTTATCTACATCGACGGCGTTCGGTCCGGCGATTTGATCTGGCCGACAATGGAGTGCGCTCTGACCCTGGTTGCTTTGCTCGCCCATGAATTCGGGCATCGCTTCTTTGCGCGGCGTATGGGCGGCTCTCATGATGAGTTCATGCTCTGGCCGCCGGGCGGAATGATCCCTCCTAATGCGCCTCCGTTTCCGTGGCCCTATTTCGTCACCCACGTCGGCGGCATTCTCGTCAACGCGGTGCTGGCTGCGCTCAGCGCCGGCGTCATCTACCTGATGACCGCGGACCGCCACGCGATTCCGTTGAATCCGCTCACGTACTTTTTCGGGATGGCGCGACTGAACCACCCGAACGCCGCCGCGTGGCTGCTGGACATTTTCTTCTCGTTCGGCTCAATCAATCTCGGCATCATCGGAATCAACCTGCTGCCGTATTACTGGTTCGACGGCGGCCCGCTTCTTCAAGCCATCCTCTGGCCATTTCTCAAGCTCTATCAGGCGATCAACGTCACGTGCATCATCGGCATGGTGCTGGCCGTTCCGATGATCATGCTGAGCCTGCTGACGGGCCCCATGGGCATCATTGCGGCACTCTTCTGCGTGCTCCTGTTCGCATCCTCCTACACCAAACGGCAACAGCTCAAGGCGGCGGGCCCGCAGGAGATGGAGGGGGCGATTGCGTGGAGCGCCTCGTACAATGACTACTCCGATGAAGGACGAACGCGGCGCAAAAAGATCAAGAAGAGCTGGTTCAACAAGGCGCGTAAGAGGGCGAAGGCGGAGCAGCAGGAGCAGTTGAAGATCGACGCGATCCTGGCGAAGGTCAAAGAGAAGGGACTGCATTCCCTCACCTGGGGCGAAAAGCGCACCCTGCGCAAAGCCACCGAACGCCAGCGCCAACGCGATCTGGCGAATCGCTAATGAACGTTCGGCCTGAATGGTCGTCAGATATCAGCGCTGGCACCGAAGCGGCTCGCCTTTTCGCAGTGTCAGCGTTGCAATCCCACCGTGGCCGTCATCGCCTTCCATCTGCTTTTCACTGGGTACGGACACTGGCTTCCGAACGATCCCCGCGGAAGCGACTCACGCAATATCCGCAATGAGATCCTCGAAGCGCTCGCCCCCCCACGCACCTCGGGCGAAAGCGCATCCAGCCCTCGCGCGACCTGCTCAAGTCCTCTTATCGCAACGCAGTTCCCTTGCGCAACATCCCTTGCGCAACTGCCGCTTCCATCCCCTCCGGCGATGGGTATACTCGCGTGGTTGCATTTCTTTCTTGCCACAGGAGCCCTGCATGGCCGTCGCCCCCACCGTCGTCCCCTCCACCATTCCCCCACAGCGCACCCTCATGGGCCCCGGACCTTCCGACGTGCCCGCCCGCGTCCTGGAAGCCCTCGCCCGCCCCACCATCGGCCACCTCGACCCGGTCTTCCTCCAGATCATGGACGACATCCGCTCCAAGCTCCGACAGGTCTTCCGCACCCAGAATGAAATGACGCTCGCCGTCTCCGGCACCGGTTCCGCCGGCATGGAAACCCTCTTCGTCAACCTGATCGAGCCGGGCGACAAGGTGCTCATCGGCGTCAACGGCGTCTTCGGCGGCCGCATGGTCGACGTCGCCGAACGCTGCGGCGCCATCGTCGAGAAGATCGAAGCGCCATGGGGGACGGTCTTCGATCAGCAAACGGTCATCGACGCCATCCACCGCATCAAGCCCAAGGCCGTCGCCCTCGTCCACGCGGAAACTTCCACCGGCGCCCACCAGCCGGTCGACAAGATCGGCGAGGCCGCCCATGCCGAAGGAGCGCTCTTCCTCCTCGATTGCGTCACCTCGCTCGCCGGCGTGCCCGTGGAAATCGACGCCTGGGGTATCGACGCCGCTTATTCAGGAACGCAGAAATGCCTCTCCTGCCCGCCCGGATTGAGCCCCGTCACCGTCTCCCCCCGCGCCGTCGAATGCCTCCTCGCACGCAAAAGGAAAGTGCAGTCCTGGTACCTCGACCTCACGATGGTACGGCAATACTGGGGCCAGGAGCGGTTTTACCACCACACCGCCCCCATCAACATGCTTTACGCCTTGCAGGAAGCGCTAACCATCATCCTGGAGGAGGGTCTGGAAAAGAGGTGGACGCGCCATCGCGACATGCACAATCTTCTGCGCGCCGGCCTGAAAGAAATTGGCATTGAGTACGTTTCCCAGGAGGGGCATCACCTCCCGATGCTCAATGCGGTGAGAATACCCGACGGCATCGATGACGCCGCCACGCGAAAACGCCTTCTCGAGGAGTACAATATAGAAATCGGTGGCGGGCTCGGGGCGTTCAAAGGGAAGGCGTGGCGCATCGGGCTCATGGGCAGCGGGTCGAGCCGGCGGAATGTGGCGCTCGTGCTGGCGGCGCTTAAGGACATCCTGAAACGCTGAAGGCGATTTATGGCCGTCGACGATGATGACTTCGAAAACTACCGACTGGGCGACGCCCAGCGCCGCCGCGACGGCGAGTACGACGAAGACGATTCCCGCGACGAACCCGATCCCCGCGATCTCGTCCCCGACGAGATGGCCACCGTCCGCTGCCAGGACTGCGGCAAGTGGATCCTCGAAATGACCCACCGCTGCCCCTACTGCAAACATCTGCAGCGCGATCGGTCCTCCAGGAAACCGTTCTGGTTCATGATCGCCATGGGACTGGCGATCATCGTGATGATCCTGATGATATTGCTCGGCATCTCGTATCGGTGAGACCGATGGGACGGGGATGCAGCGTTTCGGCTCAAACAAACAGCGCATAAAAAAAAGCCCCGCAGAGATGCGGGGCTTTCTTTGGTATTGAGAGCACATTCCGGCGATACCATCGCCGGCTTTTTACCGCCGGGGGGTCAGTCGATCACGTCGACACCCATCGAGCGGGCCGACCCGGAGAGGATCTTGATCGCCGCATCGACATCGTAGGCGTTCAGGTCCTTCAGCTTCTCCTCGGCCAGCTTCTTGAGCTGCGCCTTGGTGATCTTCCCGACCTTGTTCTTGTTCGGTTCGCCCGAACCCTTTTCCAGCTTCAGGATGTCCTTGATCATCACTGAGGCCGGCGGGGTCTTGATGATGAAATCGAAGGTGCGGTCGGAGTAGACCGTCACTTCGACGCCGACGACCTTGCCCTTGAGGGCGGCGGTGGCGGCGTTGAACTTGGTGATGAATTGGCCCGGGTTGACGCCGTTGGCGCCGAGCGCGGGACCGATCGGAGGAGCAGGCGTCGCGGTGCCGCCGGGGGCCTGCATCTTGAACTTTTTAACGACTTCTTTGACCTTGGCCATGATTATCTTCCTGCGTTTCCAGTCATTGAATCAAACACACTGACGACGATGCGGGCAGGATGCCCGCGGTACGAAACCGCTTTGAGCCGCGAGAGAAGCGCCGAACAAGAGGGCTCGGCCACGCGACCAGAAACGGAGTTATGGATCAATCACCCGCGCCGAATGCACAACGATGCGCACATTCTCGCGGCCATCGTTCCGCCGACCGGTAAACAGCCGGCGGAAGAAGCTCAGAACAAACGCGATCACCGCCACGATGGCAAAGACGATGATCCCCGAGAAAAACGCCACCATCAGCAGCGCCAGGATCGGCAACGCGATGCCGATCATGACCGCGATCCATCCCCATCGTGGCATCCGCGCGAGCCGCGCCTGCCAGCGATTGAATTGAGGATGGTTGGTGACGAACATCAATTATCCTTCGACCTTCTCCAACTGCCAGTACTCGAGTTCCAGCGGCGTAGACCGGCCGAAGATCGTCACGATGACGCGAACCACGCCCTTGTCCGGGAAAATCTCGTCCACGGTCCCTTCGAAGTTCTCGAACGGCCCTTCCTTGATCTTGATCGGATCCCCCTTCTTGAATTCCACTTTGACCTGCCCCGGCCCGCTCTGCGACTCGCTCTTCTCCACGTCCTGCAGCATTTTCGCCACTTCATCCGGACGCATCGAGTCCGGCTTGTTGCGCTGCCCGATGAAGTCGCCGACGCCCTGCGTGTCCTTGAACAGATAATACGAACGTTCCGGAATTGTCCCGTCGCCGTTCACTTCCATCTCAACGAAGACGTAACCGGGGTAGAGCTTTCGCTCGGCGACCTTCTGCTGGCCCTGTTTGACGCGCTTGATGCGCTCCGTGGGAACGAGGATGCGGCCAATGAGGTCGCCGAGGTTCTCGATCTTCACCTTGCGTTCCAGCGCATCGCGCACCTGGTCCTCTCGGTTGGAGGCGACTCGCAGGACGTACCAGTTCTTTGTGGTGGTGGTGGCCATTCGCAATTATCCCAGTGAACCTGCCGGCGGAAGAAGCCGGCGTAAAATCCTTCAGGCTCTCAAAATATGCAGCAACTCAAACAACTTCAAGAAGCCGATGTCGACGATCCAGAGCATCAGGGCGAGGATCAGGGTCATGATGATGACGATCTTGGTGGAATTGATCACGTCTCGGCGGGAGGGCCAGGTGACCTTCCGCATCTCCGATTCCGTCATGATCAGGAACTCGCCGAACTTGGGCGAATTCACGAGCAGAAACGTGGCCATTCCGAACACGCCGACCCACACGACCACGGCCGCGGCCTTCACCGGCGTGCCGTACATCGCCAGCACGACTTCACCGAGCCAATACGCCCCGGTCAGAATGAAGATCGAAAGACCGGCGACCGTGCCCCACCGCACGTACTTGCCCTGCCCGGGCTTGTACACCGAGAAGAGACCGCGATTTTCGACTTTGCCGTCGAGGGTTGTCACTATGTGGTCCTTGCCGAAGACTTCGAAGCACGTCGGACAGGAATCGAACCTGTAACCTGCGGTTTTGGAGACCGCTGCTCTGCCAATTGAGCTACCGACGTATCACGCAGTAATACCAGTGAATCCGCATCGCAGTAATATCAGGTCCTGTTACGACTGATACACTGATATCACCGTTATTACTTGCCCTTCTTGACTTTGTGCTCGGTGTGCTTCCGGAGCTTGGGGCAGAACTTCGCGACCATCTTCTTGGTATCAAATTCCTTCGGGTTGATGGAGATGCGGTAGTTCAGGTCGCCGGACTCGGTGCACTGGAGCCATACCCATTCGCGTGCCATGACGGATTCCTTACTGGTCTAAAGGTTCAGCATTGTTTGCCGAACAAGTCATTTTAGCAAGAACGGGGCGGTTTTGGAAAACCGCCCCGATTCGCACTGCTGCAAGTGGCACAGGCGTCTCGCCTGTGTTCATTCTCAACATGGGCCGGATGCCCATGCAACGTTAGGCGATGATCTTGGTGACGACGCCCGCACCAACGGTGCGGCCGCCTTCACGGATGGCGAAGCGAACGCCCTGTTCCATCGCGATCGGGGTTTCGCCGAGGTCGACGGTGATCTTCACGTTGTCGCCGGGCATGACCATCTCGGTGCCGGCGGCAAGGGCGATCGAACCGGTCACGTCCGTCGTGCGGAAGTAGAACTGCGGGCGGTAGCCGGTGAAGAACGCCGTCTGACGGCCGCCTTCTTCCTTGGTCAACACGTAGATTTCCGCTTCAAACTTGGTGTGCGGAGTGATCGAGCCGGGCTTGGCGATAACCTGGCCACGCTCGAGCTGTTCCTTTTCGACGCCGCGGAGCAGCAGGCCGACGTTGTCGCCGGGGATCGCCTGGTCCAGGGTCTTCTGGAACATTTCGACGCCGGTGACGACCGACTTCATGTTGTCCTTCTTGAGGCCGATGATTTCGACTTCATCGCCGACCTTGATCACGCCACGTTCGACACGGCCGGTGCCGACGGTGCCGCGACCCTTGATCGAGAAGACGTCTTCGACGGGCATGAGGAAGGGCTTGTCGGTTTCGCGGACCGGTTCCGGAATGTAGGTGTCGAGGGCTTCGACGAGCTTCATGATGCACTCGATCGCCTTGGCGTCGGTCGGATTCTTGAGGGCGTTGACCGCGGCGCCACGGATGATCGGGACTTCATCGCCCGGGAACTTGTACTTGTTGAGGAGTTCGCGAACTTCCAGCTCGACCAGGTCGAGCAGTTCCGCATCGTCAACCAGGTCGACCTTGTTGAGGAAGACCACCAGACGCGGCACGTTGACCTGGCGGGCCAGGAGCACGTGTTCGCGGGTCTGCGGCATCGGGCCGTCAGCGGCGGAAACCACCAGAATCGCACCGTCCATCTGGGCGGCGCCGGTGATCATATTCTTCACGAAGTCGGCGTGGCCGGGGCAGTCGATGTGAGCGTAGTGGCGGGCAGCCGACTCATATTCGACGTGCGAGACGGCGATCGTCACGATCTTCGATGGGTCGCGGCGACCCTGCTTTTCCGATGCCTTCGCAACGGTGTCGTACGCAACCGCCTGGGCCAGGCCCTTCGCGGCCAGCACGGTGGTCAGAGCGGCAGTGAGCGTCGTCTTGCCATGGTCGATGTGACCGATGGTCCCGACGTTCACGTGCGGCTTCTTGCGTTCAAATACTCCCTTGGCCATGGATAAAACCTCCGTCTCGGAAATTTTCAGCGGAATGTCTGGATACCGAAACCCACGTCACCAACCGACGCTTTTCCATTCCAGGGTCCGGAGATTCCGTTCTTGTTGGTTACAGCAACATGAGCTGTTGAAGGGACTTGAACCCTTGACCTCGTCCTTACCAAGGACGTGCTCTACCAACTGAGCTACAACAGCCTCTGCCAACCCGCTTCGAGCCAGGCCCGAACCGAGTAAGACCAGTTAGAATACCGGGCGCGGTAATTACTTGCAAGGCGGTTCGCGAAAAACCAAACCCTGCCCTCTCCACGCCGGCCTTCTGATAAGGGTGATGTACGGGACTCGAACCCGCGACCCTCGGGACCACAACCCGATGCTCTACCAACTGAGCTAACACCACCGTATTCCCGGACCGACCCGGGCACGAAATCCCCGGTCAGTCGAGTCCTAGAGTGTAATTACCCCCGGGGGCATCGTCAATCCACAGTGACAGCTTATCTCCGCCCCTCCGCGGACAGCTTCCAGAAAACATCTTCACCCGACAATTGCTCTGCATTTGGATTCACTTCCTACCCCTCCCCCGCCCTACTCAACCTGATCGTTAAAAAACCTCTAATTTGACCTGCGCACCACAATGAGGTAAATAGCAGTATTGTCACTCGCCTGCCCAGCGACGGTCGGCCGTTCGCGGGAGATGAGAGAAGAAGGAGCTATCGCCATTAGCCAGCACGGTTTGCGTTGCAACGAACAGATTCGCATCTCGCCCATTCGCCTGATTAATGAGAGCAATGAACAGGTCGGCATCGTCGCGACGCTTGAAGCGCTGCGCATGGCGCGCGAGACCGGCCTTGATCTCGTCGAAGTCTCTCCCCACGAAAAACCCCCCGTCTGCCGCCTCATGGACTACGGCAAGTGGAAATACAAACAGCGCAAGAAGGAACAGAAAGCCCACGCCGCCCACGTCACGCAGCTCAAAGAACTCCGCATCAAGTCCGTGCGCATCGACGATCACGACCAGATCACCAAGTTCAATCAGGCCAAAAAATTCCTCGAAGAAGGCCACAAGGTGCAGTTCAACCTCATGTTCCGCGGCCGCGAGATGGCCCACGTCGACCTCGGCCGTTCCCTGATGGAAAAGTTCAAGACCGACCTCGCCGAAATCGCCAAGCCCGAGCGCGAACCCAAGCTCGAAGGCAAGCGCATGATCATGATCCTCACCCCCAAGGGCAGCCACTAAATAAGGCCGGCGATGGCATCGCCGGAATGTGCCCTCGCACCAAACTGATTCTGCGAACTAAAAAGTTCAGAAACAAAAACGCCTCGGCAAGCCCGAGGCGTTTTTTTTTCCGCAATGTTCCGCCAAATTTATTTCACGCGCTCCGCCGCGGTCGCCATATAAACCTCCCCGCCATTCCCCTGCGGCAAAACTTTCACCTTGTACGCCACATTCGTCATGACCTTCCGCCCCTTCGCCTGCTCATCAAGCTGGTCCTTGGCGTGCTGCTTCGCCTCCGCCTCCGTCGGTCCATAGGCGCTCGCGCGAATCGTTTCCTGTCCGATGCAGCCCGTCAAACCAAACGACGCCACGACTGCTGCGCACACGAGAACAGCCGGAGTGGGAATCAGCTTCATGCAAAGTTTCCTCGAGAAAGGTCCTGCCAACGGGGGCCTATCATACACGGATCAGCCGATTGCTCCAGTGCCAACTCTGTGGTTCGCGATGATTTTCACCTCCGCGCGCACGCCGGCGAAACCCGCCGCACTTCGTGTTTCCCGACGCCAACGTCTGTGTACAATGAAGCAGATGTTCACGCCCCTGACGCTCATGCTTCCCTCTCTCCACGCGCTGGCCCTTCGCGCCGGCCCGCTCGATTTCTCCGATCCCGTCTGGCTCTGGGCCCTCCTCGTTTTCATCCCCATCCTCTACTTCTGGAAAACCTCCCGCGTCCCCGCAACCCCCATGCGCCGCTGGGTCACCCTCGCCCTCCGCTCCCTCCTCATCCTCGCCCTCATTCTCTCCCTCGCCGGCACCCGCCTTGTCTGGTTCAACAAGGGCATCTGCGTCGTCTTCGTCCTCGACCAGTCCCAATCCGTCCCCGGCCAGGCCCGCGATCTCGTCCGCGAACGCCTGCAAACCGAAGTCGACAAGATGACCAAGGACGACCGCTTCCTCGTCGTCGAGTTCGGCGGCGACGCCGTCCTCGGTTCCCTCCCCTCCTCCAAAGGCCAGATGCCTCCGCCCGTGAAAGTCGCCGATCCCGGCCGCACCGACATCGGCCGCGCCCTCCGCCTCGCCCTCGCCTCCTTCCCCCAAGACCGCCAGAAGCGCATCGTCCTCTTCTCCGACGGCAACCAGAACTCCGGCGACGCCCTCCGCGAAGCCCGCCTCGCCGCTGCCAAAGATGTCGACGTCGACGTCTTCATGCTCTCCGCCCAGCAAGGCCACGAAGTGATGGTCGAGCAGGTCATCGTTCCCCCGCGCGTCCGCAAGGACGCCAACTTCAACGTCCGCGCCATCATCTCCTCCGACACACCCCAGGACGTTCAGATCCTCATCACCCGCGACGGCGTCCCCCTCGACCCCATCACCACCCGCCTCAAAACCGGCACCAACGTCATCGATCTCCCCAACCAGATGTCCGAAGGCGGCTACCACGAATTCCAGGTCACCGTCGTCCCCAATAACCCCGAGAACGACACCTTCGCCGCCAACAACACCGGCTACGCCTTCACCAACGTCGAAGCCCCCGGCCGCGTCCTCCTCATCCGCGGCAAACCCGACATCCAGACCCAGCTCTACCAGGCCCTCCAATCCACCGGAATCCCCGTCGACGTCGGCACAGTCAACTCCCTCCCCACCAGCGTCAAAGACTTCGCCCGCTACGACTCCGTCATGCTCGACGATGTCGACGCCGGCCGACTCGCCCCCACGCAAATGTCCGAACTCGCCCGCTGGGTCAAAGAATTCGGCGGCGGCCTCGTCCTCATCGGCGGCGATTCCTCCTTCGGCCCCGGCGGCTACAAAGGCACCCCGCTCGAGGATGTCTCCCCCGTCGAAATGGATGTCAAACGCGAGAAGCACCTCGCCTCCCTCGCCATCGTCATCGTCAACGACAAGTCCGGCTCCATGGGCATGCCCATCGGCGGCGGCCGCGAAAAAATGGACCTCGCCAACGAAGGCTCTTGCGAAGTCCTCAAATTGCTCGACGCCACCGACTACGCCATGATCGGCGCTGTCGACACCGAAGTGAAATGGATGTTCAACGGTAGCGGCGCCGTCCACCCCCTCCCCATGAACGCCCGCAACAAAAGCGAGATGCAATCGCTCACCCGCAGCGTCAAAGCCGGCGGCGGCGGCATCTACTGCGAAACCGCTCTCGCCGCCGCCTACGACCTCGTCAACGATCCCAAAATCAACGCCATGGCCAAGCACGTCATCATGTTCGCCGACCTCCAGGATTCCGAGCAGCAGGAAAACTGCGTCCGCATGGCTGACGACAACTTCCGCCACCACGGCGTCACCACCTCAGTCATCGGCATGGGCACCGAAAAAGATCCCGACGCCCAGTTCCAGAAAGATGTCGCCCGCGCCGGCCACGGCCGCTGGGCCGCCGCCGAAGATGTCACCCACCTCCCCCGCCTCTTCGCCAAGGAAGCCTTCCTCGTCTCCCGCCGTGCCTTCGTCGAAAATCCCAAAGGCATTCAACCCACCGTCTACAACTCCCCGCTCCTCGAAGGTTTCCTGACGCCAGGGGCAGGGGGCGGGGGCGGCGTCCCCAAGGTCTACGGCTACGTCGGCACCACCCTCAAACCCCGCGCCAGCCTCGTCATGCACGGCAATGAACCCGACGACCCCCTCCTCGCCAACTGGTCCACCGGCCTCGGCAAGTGCGTCGCCTACACCTCCGACTCCACCGCCCGCTGGGGCCGCGACTGGATCGGCTGGAATGGCTACTCCAAATTCTGGTCCCAGATCGTCCGCTGGGTCGCACGCTCCAACCAGAACAACGGCCTCACCACCACCACCGTCATGGATGGAAACGAAGGCCGCGTCGTCGTCGACGCCGTCGATGACACCGGCAAACCGATCAACAACCTCCAGCTCAAAGCCGACGTCATCCTCCCCGACGCCACCGCCGCCTCCAAGGATGTCCCCCTCGAACAGATCGGCCCCGGACGCTACCAGGGCCATTTCAGCGCCTCCCAGCGCGGCACCTACCTCGTCAGCGTCGCCGACGGCAAATCCAACGACGCCCTCGCTACCGGCGGCGGCGTCCTCTCGTATCCCCCCGAATTCCGCGACCTCAAACCCAACGCCGGTCTCCTCCACGCCATCGCCGACACCACCGGCGGACAATACCTCTCCCAACTCGACGCGGGGGGGGGCATCTTCACCCCCAAGCCCGACCCCGTCCGCACCTTCTGGCCACTCTGGGAAACACTCCTCATCCTCGTCGCCTCCGGACTCGTCGCCGACGTCGCCTGGCGCCGCCTCAACGTCGCCGACTGGTTCCGTGCCCGCCATCATGTGAGTGGCATGCCGGTGATCGCCCAGAGTGTGGCCGCAGCGAAGGGCGGTAGCCTGGGCGCCTTCCGCTCCATCAAATCCTCCCGCCGCGATGTCGACACCCAGCGCGAATCCCTCCGCGACCGCGTCGAAGCCCTCGCCAAAGCCGCGCCGTCCCAAACCACCCCCATCATCCTCCCAGACGAACCCACCGCCCCCGCGTCGAAAACGGAATCCTCCGCAAAGGAAGAACCCGCCGCCGGCTACACCAATCGCCTCATGAGCGCCAAAAAACGCGCCGCCGACCAAATCCGCGAACAATCCGACAACAAACCGTAGCCCACTTTGTGGCATCGCCGTCCCGCCGATGATGGGCCGCAGCCCATTCCGGTATCGCTCAGAACGTTTCGCGATCCCACCTTTCCATCACGATCCCGCCGGCGCTGCAGCGGCCGCCGCCCCCGCCAGCAACTCTCGATTCCGCTCCGAAACCCCCGTCCCACACTCCGGGCAAACCCCGGAAACATTCCCCTGCAAATCGTAACCGCACGCCTCGCACACCAGCGCATTTCCCCCAAACACCGGCAGATGCGCATACTTCTTCCAGATCACGTACGTCCCCGCCATCCCGTCTCCCACCCGCGGGCCCTTCGCCTCTTGAACGGCGATGACCAAAATATAGATCAGCGTAATAAATGCACCGACGAACGGGATCACCCCGAACAGAAGAAAGGAATTCCGTTTGAATGACTGGAGGAAAGTTGCGGGCTTGTGTGTTTTGCTGTCCAGCACTTGCACCCCCATCGCGTATTTGCCGAGCGAATAACCCCCAAAACCATCTTTGCAGATGAAAATTGATGTGAGCACGAGCGCAAGGCCGTACATCGCAAGGTTCTCTACCAACTCTCCCACGTGTCCCGCAGCGAGCGCCGCCCCAAGTGCATACCCCAGCGCGAAGTTGATGCCAGTCATGATCAAAGCATCGATCACGTATCCAAGCTGCCGGCGGTTCGCGAAAGCATAATAGCACTTCTTGCACACATCGTGGCCATACGTCTTCTTACTGACCGGCCGCAACCGGCACAACGGGCACTTCTCCCCCCGGCCGCCGGTATCGTAGCTCACCACAGGTGCAGGGCTTGTCATCGCATGTTCCCTATTCCAAATGCAATCGCGGGGCCTAATTATGCCCGAACTCCCCTCAAATAGCACGAATATTTTGCCGCTCACAAACACCGAGATTCTGACACCGAGGTTCCTTTACCCCCCCACCGAATTTCCGTACACTGACCGGTCTTGGCTGAATTCGACATCAGCCGAACATGAACCACGGAGCCGACACATGCCCTTCACCAAATCCGAGCGCCTCCAGGCACTCCCCCCCTACCTCTTCATCGAAATCGACAAGAAAAAACGCGCCCTCCTCGCCGCGGGTAAGGACGTGATCAACCTCGGCGTCGGCGACCCCGATCTCCCCACCCACAAATTCATCATCGACGAGATGGCCAAGGCGATCTACGACCCCAAAAACCACCGCTACCCCTTCGACGAAGGCGTCCCCGCCTTCCGCCAGGCCGCCTCTGCCTTCATGAAAAAACGCTTCAACGTCGATGCCGACGCCGACAAGAACATCATCACCACCATCGGCTCCAAAGACGGCATCGCCCACCTCCCCCTCGCCGTCATCAACCCCGGTGATGTCGTCCTCGTCCCCCAGCCCGGTTACCCCGTCTACAACTCCGGTGCCCTCTTCGCCGGCGGCACCCCGTACGTCATGCCGCTGCGTGAAAAAAACGACTTCCTCCCCGACCTCGATTCCATCCCCGAGGAAGTCAAGGAGGCCACGCAACTCATTTGGCTGAACTATCCGAACAACCCCACCGCCGCCACCGCCCCGCTCTCGTTCTACAAACGCGTCGTGGCGCTCGCCCAACAATACAACTGGGTGATCGCCAACGATCTCGCGTACGGTGAAGTCTATTTCGAAGAAGCCCCGCATTCGATTTTCGAAATCCCCGGCGCGATGGATGTCGCCATCGAATTCCACTCCCTCTCCAAGAGCTTCAACATGACCGGCTGGCGCATCGGCTGGGCCGTCGGAAACCCCGACATCGTCGCCGCCCTCGGCCAGGTCAAAGGGAACTCCGACTCCGGCCAGTTCAACGCCATCCAGGTCGCCGGCGCTCTCGCCCTCAACCACTACGACCACCCCGACGTTAAAAAGCAGATGACCATCTACAAGGAGCGCCGCGACGCCCTCCACTCCGGCCTCACCCAACTGGGCTGGAAATTCCGCAAGCCCACCGCTGGCTTCTTCTGCTGGGCCAACACCCCGAACTACCTCCCCTCCATGGCCCTCTGCACCCGCCTCATCGAAGACGCCCACGTCGTCACCGTCCCCGGCGCCGGCTTCGGCCCCGCCGGCGAAGGCTACCTCCGCATGGCCCTCACGGTGGATGTCAGCAGAATCAAGGAAGCCGTCGACCGCATCGCACGGCTGAAACTCTAAACACGAAGGACACAAAGAGCACAAAGGCCCACAAAGCAAAGCGGGCATACAATCACAGCACCAGACCTTTGTGGTCCTTCGTGCTCTTCGTGCTCTTTGTGTTTAACTTTTTTGAGCGCCGCAAGCGTTCGTAGCAGGAGTCTCCATGGCGCTCGCCGAAATCCGTGACATTGAAAAAGCTTTCGCAGGCCGTTCCGTCCTCAAAGGCATCTCCTTCGACCTCCAGAAGGGCGAACGCATCGGCCTCGTCGGTCCCAACGGCTCCGGCAAGTCCACGCTCCTTAAAATCATCGCCGGCGTCGATCAGCCCGACCACGGCTCCGTCACCATCGCCCGCTCCTGCAAACTCGCCTACGTCTCCCAGATCCCGCGCCTCGACCCCGAACAAACCCTCCACCACCAGGTCAGCCAGGTCTTTGAGGAAGTCCACGAAATCGAACGCCAGCTTCACCAGGCCGCCGAGGATCTCGGCAAATACACCGAAGGCCCGAAGCACGAGGAAGCGATCGAACGCTACACCCGCCTCGAGACCGAGTTCAACCACATGCAGGGGTACGATATCGCCCGGCGTGTCGATGCGGTCCTGCATGAGCTTGGCTTCTCCGAACGCGACATGGACACCCCCATCAAGGGCCTCTCCGGCGGCCAGAAGGCCCGCGCCCAGCTCGCTCGCCTCCTCCTCGAAGGCCCCGACCTCATGCTTCTCGACGAGCCCACCAACCACCTCGATCTCCCCATGCTCGACTGGCTCGAAAACACCATCGCCGAAATGGCCGACACCGCCCTCATGGTCGTCTCCCACGATCGCTACTTCCTCGACTCCGTCGTCGATGAAGTCTTCGACATGGTCGACGGCAAAATCGAGAAATACCCCGGCAACTACTCCGCCTACACCGACCTCAGGGCCGAACGAAAGCTTTCGCAGCAGCGCGCCTTCGACCAGCAGCAGGCCTACATCGCCAAGGAAGAGGAATACATCCGCCGCTTCGGCGCCGGCCAGCGCGCCACCCAGGCCCGCGGCCGCAAGAAACGCCTCGACCGCCTCAAGGCCGGAGGCGGCGATCAGGGCCTCGTCACCACCGCCTCCCTCATCAGCAATGTCCGCCGCGACGGCAAAAAGATGATCCTCAACCTCGAGGTCAAAAAGCCCTCCGGCTTCGATGTCCTCAAGGTCAACAACCTCTCCAAATCCTACCCCAACAAACCCCTCTTCCAGGATGTCTCCTTCAATCTCACCCGCGGAAAACGCATCGGCCTCATCGGCCCCAACGGCTCCGGCAAGTCCACCCTCCTCAACATCCTCGCCGGCGAAAACACCGCCGACACCGGCGATTTCAAGTGGGGCTATGGCGTCACCCTCGAATTCTTCCGCCAGGAACACCAGACCCTCAACCTCGAAAACAACATCATGGAAGAATTCCAGGCCGCCAAGATCACCGCGACCCAGCAGGAGATGCGCGATCTCGCCGGCCTGCTGCTCTTCTCCGGCGACACCACCGATAAGAAAGTCGGCGTCCTCTCCGGCGGCGAACGCGCCCGCGTCGCCATGGGCAAAATGATCCTCAACCCCGCCAATACCATCTTCATGGACGAACCCACCAACCACCTCGACATGCCCACCTGCGAGGTCCTCGAAACGGCGCTCGATACCTACGACGGCTCGCTCCTGATCATCTCGCACGACCGCTACTTCCTCGACCAGGTCGTCGACCAGCTCCTCGTTATCAAGCCGACCCACCTGCCCGATTCGCCCTGGCGGCTCTACAACGGCAGCTACACCGATTACCTTGCCACCGTCGAAAAAGAAAAAGCCGCCCTCGTGCAGCAGAAAGAATCTGACCGCAAGGAACGCATCGCCGCCGAACAGCGCGCCGCCGACGAGGCGAAGAAGCGCGAACAGCGCGAGCGCGAAAAGAAACCCGCGTCCGCTCCCAAGGTAAAGGTGAACAACCTCAAGTTCGCCAAGATGACCGTCCAGGAAATGGAGCAGCGCATCGCCCGCCTCGAATCCGACCTCGCCTCCCTCGAAGGCTCCTTCGGCAACCCCAAGGTCGCCGCCAATCCCCAGGCGATGAAAGAACTCCAAGGCAAGTACGATGCCGGCAGAAAAGAACTCGCCGAGCTGATGGCCGCGTGGGAATCAAAGGCGGCGTCGGAGGGGTAATGGGAGGGAGGGGAGAATGCCAAGCGTGGGAACATCATTGGCAATCTGCTTTCGCCATCGATAATTCAGGAGATTTTGGCCAGCGCGAGATTGCTGGCGGTGACTCTGCCTTGGACCGCGAAGGTGAAGTCGGGGTGGGTCTTGTCGCTGGAGTGAATGTGGACGGTGGCGTTGCGGTTGCCTGCGGCAGTGGGATGGAACGTGAGCGTTAGGACGTTGCCGGTGCGGATGATGGAGAAGTCGTTGGCGGCGGGGCCGGAAAGGTTGATGTTGGAGATCGTGATGTTGGCGAGCGGCATGCCGTTGGCGTTGTCATTGAAAACGGAGAAGAGGGAGAATTTCTGGGAGGCGGAGGTCTGGTTGGCGGAGAGGGAGAGAAGCGTGCCGGCGTTGGCGGAGATGGTGGTCTGTCCGGAGCCTACAAGCGCGGTCGGGTTGCCATTGGAATCGTCAGCCGTGACGTTGAGCCGTGGAGCGGAGAGGATGGAAACGCACTGCACATCGAACCGGATGGTAGCGCCGGGAGGAATGGAACCGGCGCCCTGATCGCCGTAGGCGGCGGCGGCGTTCATGATGAAGGTGCGACCTTCGCCGGGTTTGATGCCTTGGAGTCCGAACTCCCAGCCCGCGATGACAGGAATGTCGACATTGTTGCCGTCGATGTAGGAAATCGATTTGTCCTTGTTGAGGAATGGCTGGTTCTGCGCGTAGTCGTTATCGAGGCGCAACATCAGGCCGGTCTTGGCGGTAGCGGGATGGGCGGCGGAGGAGTCGAAGACGGTTCCGTTGGCGAGGTAGCCGACGTAGGTGATGGAGACGATCTGGCCGTTGGCGGCAGCGCTGCCCTTGCCGGCCTTTGTGGTGGCGACCTGGACGATTCCGCCGGCGCCGGCGGCGGCGGTGGAGATCGTTTTGGCGGCGACGCCGGTACCCGCGAGTTGGAGGAGGAAGGGATGCTTGGCGTCAGTGCCCGGGAGGGTGAGCGTGGCGAGGCGGGCGCCCGCGGCTTTGGGGAGGAATTTGATCGTGAGCGTGGCGCTTTGGCCGGGGGTGAGGGAAAGGTTGGCGATGGAACTGGTGAAGGAGAAGTCCTTGGCGGCGGGGCCGGAGAAGGTGAGGTGGGAGAGGTTGAGGGTG
>DATKPA010000084.1:0-33971 GCA_035524355.1 Phycisphaerae bacterium
TTTGAGGATGGTCATGGCGGCGCGGCGGGCGACTTCGGGTTTTTTGGAGTCGCAGAGTTCGACGATCTTGGTGATGGCTTTGGCGGAGTGCTGGAGGGTCATGGTCTGGGATTGGAGGGCGAGGAGGTGCTTTTTGAGTTTTAAGCTGTCGGCTTTGGGGTTGTATTGGTCGAGTTTTTCGGCGGTGGGTTGGGGGAGGTCGACCGGTGTGGTGAGGTTTCTGGGGAGTTGGATGTAGGCGATGAGGTCGCGCATTTGGGATTCGGAGTTGGCGAGCATTTCGGTGGCGGTGGGTTGATTGGAGAAGTCGATGATGGGCATGTTCCCCTCCCCTGGTTGCGGCTGAAAAACGTCGCCGCTGCGGCGACGGCTAACGTTCCGTACTTTTTGCTGACAATATTGTACGGGTTTAGTTAGGTTCATTGCAAGGGGAATTTTGCGTTTTTTTGGGGTGTGGTGTTTTGCAGCGCGTGCGCGGGGAGAGGGTTGGGGATTCGAGGGGTTGGCGCACCGGCGCTTACGCTACGGGTTCTGTGGGGATGGGTGTGTTATAATTCCGCGAATTGTCAGGACATGTGGTGGTTTTTAAGGGACTGAAAGGGCTAGAGGATTTTTCATGAGTGAGCCGATAAGAGTTCGTATCGTCCGACTGGAACATGGGCGGGATTTGCCGTTGCCGATGTACCAGACGCCGCATGCCGCCGGGATGGATTTACTGGCGGCGGTGGGCGAGGAGGAACCGATGGTGCTGGCACCGATGGCGCGGGTGGCGTGTCCGTGTGGATTCGCGATGGCGTTGCCGCCGGGATATGAGGCGCAGATACGGCCGCGGTCGGGTCTTGCGTTGAAGCAGGGTTTGTCGATGCCGAACTCGCCGGGCACGATTGATGCGGATTATCGCGGAGAGATCAAGGTGCTGCTGATCAACCTGGGGACGGAGCCGATCACGATTACGCGCGGGATGCGGATCGCCCAGATGGTGATTGCGCGGCATGAGACAGCGGTCTGGGACGAAGCGCCCAGCATTGAGAAGCTGCCGACGAGTGAGCGCGGCAGCGGCGGGTTTGGAAGTACGGGACATTGAACTGGAAGTCAGGAGTCAGAAGTCAGTAGTCAGAAGCAAAGCGGGCGGCGTTATTCTGACTTATCACTTCTGACTCCTGACTTCTCAACCAGAATGGAGTCGTAGCAACGCATGGCAGCGAGAAAAAACAGCAATCCGAACAAGGCGGTCATTTCGCGGGTGATCTTCATGATGTTCGTGTGGGTGGGGTACATCCTGTTCACGCTGGCGTGCATTTCGTTCAATGCGTCGGATCCGCCTTCGCACATGGTGGCGACGTTTGGGGCGCAGAGCTATCACAACTGGTGCGGGGCGGTGGGTGCGCAGATTGCGTATTCGACGCTGCAGGGGATCGGGCCGGGGATTTTTGTGGCAATCGCTTTTTTTGCGGTGGCGCTGGTGTTGTGGACGCGGGGGGATGCGATCACGCAGTTGCCGCTGCGGATCATCGGGTGCGCGCTGCTGGTGGCGGGGGTGAGCACGCTGTCGAACATGTCGGGTGCTCCGGGACCGTGGGGGGAGGGAGCGGGCGGGATGCTGGGAATTGCGATCGGGCACTTTTTGTTCGTGGAATTCCGGCACGGGTCGTGGTTTATTCTGATTGCGACGTTTGTGGTGGGCGGGCTGCTGGCGGCGGATGAATTCATGCTGGCGCTTCCGGCGCGGCTGCTGTGGGTGGGGAAGAAGTTGCCGACGGAACCGGTGGCGGCGGCGGCGACGGGTGCGGCGACGGGGATCTGGGGGACGATCTGCAGTTCGTTCGAGGGATGGGGGAGTTCGAAGAAGATGGGGAAGGTGAGCGGGCGGAAGAAGAAGGATGCGTCGGAGAAGGGGGCGGAGAGTGCGACGGCCAACAAGAACCCGGCGGAAGCATCTGTTTCCGCCGACGAATTTGAGGATCGAAAGTCGAAGATTGAAAACCCCGCCGAACCGGCGAAGGTGGAGGCGAAGCCGGTGGCGGAGGAATCGGACGAGGAGGAGGCTCCGACGGCCGTGGCGGAAGTGCCGGTCAGGAAGCCGACGGTTCCGCGGACGAACCAGCCGATCAAGCCGCAGCCGGCGCAGCAGAAGGCGCAGGACCTGGGGAATTACCGGCTGCCGGGGTTGGATCTGCTGGACGAGGCGGAACCGGTGGACACGGCCGGGCAGGAACAGAGGGTGCGTGAAAAGGCGAAGGTGCTGGAAGCGGCGCTGGAGTCGTTCAATATTGATGGGAAGGTGGAGGCGATTGATACGGGTCCGGTGGTGACGCTGTATGAGCTGAACCTGGCGCCTGGGGTGAAGAGCAGCCAGGTGGCGGCGTTGTCGAAGGACATTGCGCGGGCGTTGAAGTCTCCGCCGGTGCGGATCATCGACAACATTCCGGGGAAGTCGACGATGGGGATCGAGGTGCCGAACCTGGATCGCGAGCGGGTGCGTCTGAAGGAATTGTTCCAGTTGTCGGACGACAAGATCGTGAAGATGGCGTTGCCGATGTGTTTGGGGAAGGATGCGTCGGGGAATCCGATGATCGAGGACCTGGCGCGGATTCCGCACGTGCTGATCGCGGGGACGACGGGTTCGGGCAAGTCGGTGTGCATCAATTCGATCATCATGACGCTGCTGCTGACGCAGCGGCCGGACCATGTGAAGCTGATCATGGTGGATCCGAAGATGGTGGAAATGCAGGATTACAAGGCGATTCCGCATTTGATGGCGCCGATCATCGATGACATGTCGAAGGCGGAGTCGATCCTGGAATGGGCGACGCAGAAGATGGACGAGCGGTATGAGACGATGTCGGAGGCGGGCGTCCGGCACATCAAGGACTACAACAAGCTGTCGCGCGAAGAGATCATTACGCGGTTCAACGCCACTACTGATGACGACAAGGCGAAGCTGCAGTTCCACATGCCGTACATCGTGATCATCATCGATGAGCTGGCGGACCTCATGATGACGTCCAAGGAAGTGGAAGGGCATATCGTGCGTATTGCACAGAAGGCGCGTGCAGTCGGGATTCACCTGATTCTTGCGACGCAGCGGCCTGAGGCACAGGTGGTGACGGGGCTTATCAAGTCGAACATGCCGGGGCGCATCTGCTTCCAGGTTCGTTCGCGGCTCGACTCGCGGATCATGCTGGATCAGTCCGGTGGTGAACTGCTGTTGGGACAGGGCGACATGCTGATGCTGCGGCCCACGGGCGGCGGGCTCATTCGCGCGCAGGCGGCGTTTGTCGACGACAAGGAAATTCGGGCCGTCTGCGGCTTCCTCAAGGAAATCGCCCAACCCGAATTCCATCCGGAACTTCTCCAGCTCGGCGCGGCGCAGGGCCTGGCGGAGGGCGAGGAGAAGGATCCGCTGTACAACGATGCGGTGGACATCATGATCGAGACGGGGCGCGGGTCGGTGTCGTTGATTCAGCGGCGGCTGAATATTGGGTATTCGCGTGCGAGCCGGTTGATTGACCAGATGCGGCGGCTGGGGATTGTGGGGGCGTACAAGGGTTCGATGGCTTCCGAGGTGACGATATCGAAGGAAGAGTGGGAGCAGATGAAGTTGGAGGAGAAGGCGGCGGGCGGGCATGTTCCGGGCGGGGATGGGACGGAGGGTTCTACGGGGGGCAAGGCGGGTGCGGGCGGCAATGCCGGATTCGCGCAGCAGGTGTCGTCGCAGTTTGATGAGAATGATGATGATGATGACGGGAGCGTGCCGGATGAGATGCCGGGGGAGCATCGGTATTGATCGCTGCCGTTTGTCCTGATTGATTGGAAGCCCCGCGGTAAAGCAGCGGGGCTTTTTTTGTGCGCTGGTTTTTCCAGAAATGATTGGGTTTCCTTTGGCGAGCGGCTTCTTTACCACAGAGTCACAGAGGGCACTGAGGACGCACAGAGACGACGTTATGACTGATCCGGCTCCCGAGTAAAAGTGGCGCCGAGCGCGCGTCGATCTTCGATCGACGGCTAAACATTTTGAGGATGAAAATCCAATGGGATCCGGATGAGATCGCAATTGTTACGGAGTGATAGAGGCGCACAGAACGCACAGAGATTGTAGAGATGGTGCGAGCGGGCCGGCTACACGGATGGAGCGGGTGTTGTTGGTTCGGCGGCGGGGGTGTTGGTGAGGAGGGTGAGGCGGGCGCGGAGGAGGTCTTGTTCGTGGGGGCGGAGGCGGGTTTCGATGCGGACGTGCCAGATGGGGGGGCAGTTTTCGGGGAGGTTGCGGCCGCGGAGTTTGACCCAGTCTTTCATGGTGGTGATGAGGGCTTCGACGCCGCGCTGCTGGCCGAGGGTGGCGATTTTTTCGAGGTCGTGGGGGAGTTGGTAGTTGTGGTGGTCGTCGAACCAACTGGCGACGGTGAGCTGCAAGCCGAGGGATTGGACGGTGTGGACGAAGCCGTTGGTGTTGGCGATGCCGGCGAAGGCGATGACTTTGCGGCCGTTGCCGGGGATGCTGGCGATGAGGGGGACGGGGTTGTCGTTGGCGTCGTGGAGTCCGATGACGGAGGTGCGTTGCTGGAAGATGGCGCGCGGGGAGACCCATTGGGTGAGGAGTCCGGCGGCGAGGGTGGCGAGTTCTTCGGAGACCTGTTCGCAGCGGGTGAGCATGATCATGTTGGCGCGGCGGAGGTTGTAGGGGGGCTCGCGCCAGGAACCGCGGGGGACGATGCCGGGGATGCCCATGGGTGCGGTGGCGTCGACGAGGACAATATTCAGATCGCGCGCCAGGCGGCGGTGCTGGAAGCCGTCGTCGAGGACGAGGACGTCGGCGTGGTGTTTGGCGATGGCCTCGCGGCCGCCGGCGATGCGGTCGGGGTTGACGATGACGGGGACGCCGGGGCATTCGTATTCGATGACCATGACTTCGTCGGGTTTGCCGCGGGTGCCGTCGGGATTTTTGGGGGCGCCGTAGCCGCGGGTGAGGACGGCGGGTTTTTTGCCGAGTTTTTTGAGTTCCTTGACGAGCATGATGACGGTGGGGGTTTTGCCGGTGCCGCCGGTGGTGATGTTGCCGACGGAGATGACGGGGACGGGGAGCCTGGTTTGTTTGAGGATGCGGGCGTCGTAGAGGAGATTGCGGATGCCGACGGCGGTGGCGTAGAACCAGGAGATGATTTCGAAGAGGAAGCGGAGGATGGCGGGGAGGGCGCCTGCGCGTTCGCCGGAGATGATGCTGCGGTACCAGTGTTCCATGAGGGGGATTGTAATTGGTAATTGGTAAATAGTAATTGGAAGGCGACGGGACGAATCAGGAGGTGGCGCACGGGTCCAGGGTGGTGATGAAGTGGAAGCGTTTGAAGTCGGCGGTGTTGAAGGTGAGGAGTTGGGTGATGTTATACGCCTGCATTACGGCGACGAGGCGGGCGTCGTGGGATTTGATGCCGAGGACATTGAAGCTGCGGACGATGGTTCGCCAGCGGTTGGGGAGATCGGCTGGATCGGGGAGAACCTTCACGGCGCGTAACGCGTAGCTGAGCCATTGGTCTGCGGAATTGGCCGACATCCCGAGGCCATTGGAACCGAGCGGTGGCTTTCCGGCGGGGCGCGTGGCGACGGCCCAGAACTCATAGATAGTTTGCCGGGCAATGACCAGTTCGACGCCGCGGTGGCGCAATGTCTTTATTGACGCGCGGGCAGGTTTGCAGTCTGAGGATATGGGATCAGCAATCCGCAGGAGTACGTTCGTGTCGACGAGGATCATTGTTGCTTATATCCAAGCTCTTCGTCGGACATGTACATCGATTCACGGGATACGTCGGCAGGAAATTCATTGATGGGCGCGAGCGCACACATCTCGTTGAAGTTCTTCTCCCACTCTTCGAAGGACATTTTGGAGGGATCGGTTTCGCCGGCAGCGGTGCTCGCTGGCACGCCATCATCGATCGTCAGGTTCGCGCTGATGATGCGGCCGGGGCCGACGTCAGCGTGGATTTCAATCTGGTCGCCGTTAACGGTGATTTTATCGGCTTGGACTGCGACAGTTCTCACCATGTTATGCACCTCTATGCGGATTATAGCATACGGCAAGGGTCAAATGACCAGATTTACCATGCGGCCTTTGACGTAGATCTTCTTCTTTGGTTCCTTGCCGGCGAGGTGTTTCTGGACTTCGGGGTCGGCGAGGGCGGCGGCGAGGGCGGTGGGTTCGTCGGCGTCGTTGGGGATGGTGATGCGGGAGCGGAGTTTGCCGTTGATCTGGACGGGGATTTCGATTGTGGCGTCGATGAGGAGGGCGGGGTTGTAGGTGGGCCAGGGCAAGGTGGTGATGGACACAGGCGGGACGCCTGTGCCACGTAGACGGGCGTGGACTTCTTCGGCGAAGTGGGGGGCGAAGGGTTCGAGGAGGCGCATGAAGGTGAGGGCGGTTTCCTTGCTGATGGTGGGGGACTTGGCGAGGGTGTTGTTGAATTCCATCATGGCGGCGATGGCGGTGTTGAAGCTGAGGCGCTCGATGTCGTCGCCGACTTTTTTGATGAGGCGATGGAGAGGGCGGTTGATGGATTCGTCGGTCGGGGCGTCGGTGACTTTGGGGTTGTCGTTTTCGTCGAAGATGTTGCGCCAGATGCGCTGTAGGAAGCGGTAGACGCCTTCGACGCCGGCGGTGGACCACGGCTTTACCTGTTCGAGGGGGCCCATGAACATTTCGAACATGCGGAGGGCGTCGGCGCCGTAGTCTTTGATGACGTCGTCGGGGTTGACGACGTTGCCGCGGGATTTGGACATTTTTTGCATGTCTTCACCGAGGATGAGGCCCTGGTTGACGAGTTTGCGGAAGGGTTCGTCGGAGGAGACGAGATTCCAATCGAAGAGGACTTTGTGCCAGAAGCGGGAGTAGAGGAGGTGGAGGACGGCGTGCTCGACGCCGCCGACGTAGAGGTCGACGCCGCCGGGGGGATTTTCGATTTTCGATTTTCGATTTTCGATTGGTTGTGGACCGAGCCAGTAGCGTTCGATGGCGGGGTCGACGAAGCGGTCGTTGTTTTTGGGGTCGAGGTAGCGGATGTAGTACCAGCAGGAGCCGGCCCATTGGGGCATGGTGTTGAGTTCGCGGCGTGCGGGGAGGGCGTCGGGGTCGCCGCAGTCGGCGGTGGTGGCTTTGGTGTCGCCGTTGACGGTTTGCAGGCGGACGTTGATGTTGACCCATTCTTTGGCTTTGGAGAGTGGAGGGTCGATGGTGCCGGTGGGTTTGAAGTCCTGCAGTTCGGGGAGTTTCACGGGGAGCTCGGAATCGGCGAGGGCGACGGTGGTGCCGTCGTTGAGGTGGACGATGGGGAAGGGTTCGCCCCAGTAGCGTTGGCGGGAGAAGAGCCAGTCGCGGATTTTGTAGTTGATGGTTTTTTTGCCGATGCCTTTTTCTTCGAGGATTGCGGTGATTTTTTTCTTGGCTTCGGGGGTGGGGAGGTTGTCGATCCAGGGGGAGTTGATGGCGATGCCTTCTTCGGTGAAGGGGGCATTTTCGATTTTCGATTTTCGATTTTCGATTTGGGTGGGGGCGACGACTTCGATGATGGGGAGTTTGAATTTGGTGGCGAATTCGTGGTCGCGGTCGTCGTGGGCGGGGACGGCCATGATGGCGCCGGTGCCGTAGCCCATGAGGACGTAGTCGGAGACCCAGATGGGGATTTGTTTGTTGTTGACGGGGTTGATGGCGTAGAGGCCGGTGAAAACGCCGGTTTTTTTGGTGTCTTCCTGGCGTTCGCGGTCGGAGCGGGAGGCGGCCCATTGTTGGTAGGCTTTAACTTCGACGGCTTTGTCGGGCGTTGGATTGTTGGCGAGGGGGTGTTCTGGCGCGATCACCATATAGGTTGCGCCGTAGAGGGTGTCGGGGCGGGTGGTGAAGACGGTCAATGTCGCGTTGGGAGGGATCCCGGGCAAGCCCGGGGCTATTTGGAAGGCTACTTCGGCGCCTTCGGATTGGCCGATCCAGTTGCGTTGCATTTCTTTGAGGGAGTCGGACCATTCGAGTTTGTCGAGGCCGGTGATGAGGCGGTTGGCGTAGGCGGTGATGCGGAGCATCCATTGGCGCATGGGGCGGCGTTCGACGGGGAATCCGCCGACTTCGGATTTGCCGTCGATGACTTCTTCGTTGGCGAGGACGGTGCCGAGGCCGGGGCACCAGTTGACGGGGACTTCGGATTCGTAGGCGAGGCGGAATTTTGCGAGGACTTGGCGCTGTTCCGTCGGCGAGAGGGAGTTCCAATTTTCGATTTTCGATTTTCGATTTTCGATTTCGGGGATCGCGCGTTTGCCGGATTTGAACTCTTCAATCAACTCCGAAATCGGGCGGCCTTCTTGTTGGGTCTCATCGAACCAGGTGTCGTAGAGTTTGAGGAAGATCCATTGGGTCCATTTGTAGTAGTGGGGGTCGGTGGTGTCGACTTCGCGGTCCCAGTCGTAGGAGAAGCCGAGGGATTGGAGCTGGGTGCGGAAGCGGTTGATGTTGTTGGCGGTGGTTTCGCGGGGGTGGACGTTGTTTTTGATGGCGTATTGTTCGGCGGGGAGACCGAAGGCGTCCCAGCCCATGGGGTGCATGACGTTGAAGCCTTGGGCGCGTTTGTAGCGGGAGAGGATGTCGGTGGCGGTGTAGCCTTCGGGGTGGCCGACGTGGAGGCCCTGGCCGGAGGGGTAGGGGAACATGTCGAGGGCGTAGAATTTGGGTTTCGAGTGGTCAGCCGTGTTGGTGGCGTAGGTGTGGTTGGCGGACCAGAACTGTTGCCATTTTTTTTCGGTGGAGGCTGGGTTGTAACCGGGCATGTGGGACTCCGCTGGGGTCAGGGGGGTAAACAGATTGGGTAGCGTAATTGTCGTGGAGGCAGGGGGCAAGGGAAGTGCGTGGCGCTGCGCGTGGGCGTGGCCGCCTCAAGGCGGAACTCCGAACCTGGAACCTGAAATATGATTTATGCGTGTAGTGTGGCTTGTCGCTGACCGCGTTGGGGCTTAGACTTACTGGACTATGAGCGAATCACTCCCCCCACCGCATGTGCCATTTGTTCCACCGTCGCAAACAGGAAATACGGGTCCCGGAGGCGCTCCGCAAGGGGGTGGGGGCGAGGGGGGGCAGCGACGGCGGAGGCGCGGGGGACGGAATCGCAATCGCAATCGAAACAACCAGGGACCGCAGAATGCGCCGGCACCGGTGCGGTACGACGATGAGCCGGAAGATCCGTGGGCTCAGCAGCATGCGACGCCTGAGGCGGGCGCCGTTGCGCCGGAACATGCTCCAGCCTCCCCGATGCATCATGACAAGATTGAATTGCCGGAGGCGTTTGCGACGTTGGGGCTGGAGCCGGCGATTTTGCATTCGTTGGCGCAGATCAACTTTGTGACGCCGTCGGAGATTCAGGAGAAGATGATTCCGGTGGCGTTGACGGGGGTGGATGTGCTGGGGCAGGCGCGGACGGGGACGGGGAAGACGGCGGCGTTTGGGTTGCCGATCTTGCAGAAACTGGATTTGGCCGGGGGGGGTCAGCCGTTCCAGGCGTTGATTGTTGTGCCGACGCGCGAGCTGGCGGTGCAGGTGGACGCGGAGATGCGGCGGTTTGCGAAGCACAAGCCGGTGCGTTTTGCGCTGGCGTACGGGGGGACGAAGCTGCAGGGGCAGATCAAGCACATGGGGCACCAGCCGCACGTGGTGGTGGGGACGCCGGGGCGGATCATGGATCTGCAGGAGCGCGGGGCGCTGGTGCTGGACAACGTGAGGTTTGTGGTATGCGACGAAGTGGACCGGATGTTCGACATCGGGTTCCGCGACGACATCCGGAAGATCCTGTCGTTCTGTCGGGCGCAGCATCAGACGATTTTTGTGTCGGCGACGATCAGCGATGACATCGAGCGGATGGTGTCGAGGCACATGACGAACCCGACGCGGGTGTTCACGTCGTCGAAGGAAGAGCAACTGACGAATCCGGAGGCGGCGCAGTTTTACGTGGGGGTGGAGCCGTGGGACAAGCAGCGGGCGTTGCGGCTGCTGATGAAGGCGGAGAAGCCGGCGCTGGCGATTATTTTCTGCCGGACGAAGCGGAGCGTGGACAAGGTGGCGGCGGGTCTGGAGAAGGATGGGATTGCGGCCTCGCCGATCCACGGGGATCTGATGCAGAACAAGCGAGAGCGGGTGATGCGCGGGTTCAAGACGGGGAAGATTCATGTGCTCGTGGCGACGGATCTTGCGTCGCGCGGGATCGATGTGCACGAGATTACGCACGTGGTGAATTACGACATTCCGGAAGATCCGGAGGTGTATGTGCACCGCGTGGGACGCACGGCTCGCATGGGAGCGACGGGGCGGGCGTTTACGTTTATTTCGCGCGGGCAGGGGCAGATGCAGACGGAGATTGAGAAGCTGATCAACAATCTGATGACGGAGTATCGGATTGAGGGGTTTGTGGCTTCGCCGGAACCGGGCGGGCGGCGGCATGAGGGGGAAGGGGCGCATGGGGAACACGTTGGGCATGGGGCGGGTGCGCCGGCGGCGCAGGCGAGTGCGGAGACTCCGGCGGCTGTGCCGGAGAGTCCGACGACACCGCCGGGGCCGGACGGTTATATGCCGACGGGGTTTGGGAATGTGACGCCGACGAAGAGCGTGCGGCCATTGTCGGGGCGGTTTCCGACGAAGCGGCGGCGGTGAGAACCGATTGAGCCATTGAGTCATCGGATCATTGAGCGATTGATTGCCGAATCGAAGGTCAATGAGTCAATGCCCCGATGATTCAATGATTCAATGCCATTTCATTGAGCGGCGAGGACGCTGTACTGGCTGTTGTTTTCGGCGGTGTTGCTGGCGTGGGGGAACGTGGAGGATTCGATTCCTTCGGCGTGGCCGTCGGCGAAGACGGCGTTGGTGACGGTATTGGCGGAAGCCGATGTGCCGGGGTGGCGATAGCCGATGCGGGAGCTGGGTTCGTTGAGGCGGGTGTTTTTCTGCTGGCCGGCGTAGATGCCATCGCTAGCGACGATGAGTGCGCAGGGGCGGAGGATGAGGGAGGCTTTCATGGGGGTCATTTTGGAGCCGTCGGAGAAGGTGTAGCCAACGCTTTGGGTGTAGTAGGGATTGGGGGAAGGGGCTTTGGCGGAGCCGAGGGGGTTGTTGGCGTTGATCCAGTAGCTGCAGCGGATTTCGTGGAGGTAGGGGCCGGAGGCGTTGCCGAAGCCGGGGGTGGGGAGGGTGGGGTCGGCCTGTCCGCCGCCGTCGGTGCCATTGAGGAAGGTGGTGGGGTAGTCCTGGTAGCCGATGGGGATGGCGGAGGCGGCGGAGGCGGTGAGGCCGACTTTGTCGAGGGTGTTGGGGCAGAAGAAGACGTTGTTGGTGAGGCCACCGGAGGAGGGGACGACGCCGTCGCGATCGAGGATGGCGGGCCAGCCGTCGACGGTGAGCGGGCCGGCGCCGCCGGAGCCGGTCATGTTGTAGGAGGGGACGACGTAGCCGTCGTTGGCGGTCTGGTAGGCGACGAGTCCGCGGCCGATGGAGGCGAGGTTGGCGAGGCAGCGGGTGGCGGTGGCGCGGTTTTTGGCGCGGCCGAGGGAGGGGAGGAGGATGGAGATCAGGAGAGCGAGGATGGCGACGACGACGAGGAGTTCGATGAGGGTGAAGGCCTGGGCGGCTTTGGTGGAAGGGCTGACGGTTGCGGGGGTGGACATGAGAAGGCTCCTTTGTAAGGAAAGGCTGGGGCCGCCACTTGAGACTGAGAATCTATTGAGACTAAGTCTCAAATACAAGCACAACCGATGATTATTTTGTCTGGCCGGGGTGATGGGGCGGGGGCGGCATGTGATCGGAAGCACTGATGGGGCTGAAAGTTGCAATTTTATCAGACCATGGGAATTTTCCGAGATTTTCTCAAGTTTTCCGCGGGATTTGTTTCGAGTTCTGGCGGTTTTTGGGGTATATCAGGGGCTCGACGGCCGGAGTGGACCCCGGTTCGTCGGACTTTGATGATTCGAGAAACTCGTACCGATGGCGCGGCTGTTTGGGTCGCGCGCGGGCGGCGAGGGAGTCCGACCTATGGGTCCGCAGAATCGCCGGCGTCGTTGCTCTTTTATTTCTTCGCACTCCCATGGCTGCAGGCTTGAGGCGCTGGAATCGCGCACTTTGCTCTCGACGGCGGTGATGTCGGGGCGGCCGTTGCCGACGGTCAGCGTGGGGAGCGCGGCGTCGGTGTTTCTTTCCGAATCGACGGACCAGGCGGCGTTTGGGGCGGGGATTACGTTTGTCGCGCATGTTCTTTCGAGCGATGGCAGCAGCACCGACGGCACACTGATCGATTTCGTGGACAACACTTCGGCGGGGCCGGTGGTCGTCGGGACGCAGAAGCTTACGAATAACAGCGCGATGTTCACGTGGAGCACAGGGTTGGCGGGGACGCATTCGATCACGGCGCAGCTTGAGACGGGGCAGGCGATCACGGGCGGGGGGAGCGTGCCGCAGGATGTGACGATCGCCAAGGCGGAGACCGTGACGACGCTTGCGGAGGTGGGCGGGAGTGTTGTGGCGACCGTCACTTTTGGCGGGGTACCGGCGATCGGGGGGAGCGTGAGTTTTTTTGAGGGGACGAAGGTGCTGGGGACGGTGCGGGTGTTGGCGGAGGGGACGGCGGCGATTCCGGTGAGCGGGTGGCGGCCGGGGACGCATGCGATTGTGGCGGCGTATAACGGGACGGGGCAGTTGGGGACGAGCACGTCGGCGGAGCTGGAGGTGACGATCAATGGGGCGTTGAACGGTGGGCAGGGGTCGCGTGGGGTGGGGTCGCATGGGCGCGGGCATTGGGCGGCGCCGGTGGAGTCGGCGGCGGTGCGGGTGCATCGGGTGAAGAAGAAGTAGCGCGGGGCGAAGTGGTGTTATTCATGGAAGATTGTGGGGGTTTTGGGGGCAGTTCTCGCTTTTTTTGGGCAGCCGTGGACGCTACCGACGGATTCCCTCGTAAACTCGTACGAGTTGTTCTGCGGACTGTCGCCAGGTCAGATTGTTTAGCACGTGTGATTTTGCCGTGCCATTCCGTGGTTTGTCCCACGCAATCTTGAGTGCGCGTGCGATGTCGGCGGTATTTGAGGGATCAACATACTCGGCATGTTTTTCGAAATAATGAGGAGGGCCGCCATTTCTGGTGATCACGATGTTAGCGCCGCAACTGGCGGCTTCGAGCGCCACGAGTCCCGTTCCTTCATGTGTGCTGGGCAGTGCAAACACATGGCACGCTGCATACATTCCCTCCAGCGTAGGACGGTCGACGAAGTTCAGCAGACGAATGAGGCCGTTGGCTTCCCGCTTTTTGAGGTCGTTCAGAATAGGGCCTGGGCTTGGCGACCCGGCGATGACAAGCGGGTAGTTCAGAGAGGAGGCAGCATCCACCAAACGGAGAATGTTCTTCCGGGGGTCCGTGTACTTGCTCACGTGGAGCACAAATTTGTCCGGGAGTTCCAGCGACTGTCGGGCTTTTTGAGCATCGGCGTTGAGTGGCGGATTCACGCCGTTGAGCACAATCGCCACCTTTGACTCGGGGACACCGTAGCTGCGCAAAAACCTGTGTCGTTCGTGTTCAGATCGAACGATCACGACATCTGAGTTTATGGCCTGCCGACGGAGGATGTACTGTGCGGAATAGAGTCGCGATCCGATGTGGGCGCGGGTCGCAAGACCATACAGCCAGAACGGCATGTTGGAATCAATAAAGGGCGCCAGGACAATTCGGCGGAAACGATCCGGTCGCGAGGGCATGAGAACGTAGTTGCCGAAGCCTCCTTCGAACACGTGGAGAACATCAACATCTTCGCGAGGGCGGGCATTCCAAGTCTCCATTCGGATCACTTCATGCCCCAGTTCTTCCAAGGCTTCGGCCTGTCGTTTGGCCTGCATCAGCCGGCCGTCGCCTGGGTCGTGGAGTGCGTAGTGGGAGGAGAGCAGCATTCCGATTCGCATTTTGAGAAAACCTCTTTGGAAAGACTCATGTTGATCCAGCCAGGAGAACTGCGATGCTCATGGCTTCAGGGCTGTTGCCGACGTCATAAACAAATGCTCGCCCGCGTAGAGGACCGGCACACATGGATGTGCAGATAACGATGGCGGCGAGACAAAGTCCTGCGATGAAAGTCCATGAGCGGAAAGCGCAATGGGATATCCTTGAACTGCCGAGTGATCTGGTGGCCCCTGGAGAAATCATGCAACAGTAGAACTCTTTGGAAATATACGCTTGATGAACGCGGTTGGCACGCAAAGCAGTCCTGGCGTGCAAAGCAGGAACTTCCACCGGCCGAGTTTTGCCTGCTCCAGCATTTCTCGCAGGTAGATCTCGGCAGCTCGTTTCCGGAGGCCGTTGGTCAATTGCGCTGCGACTGCGGAGCGGCCAAGATGAGCAAAGAAGGCGTGCATCGCACGGCGATTGTGGCCGGTGAGTTCATTGAATTCATGCTCTCTATCCAGGCGGCGGAGCAATTTAATTCCGTTATAAAAGAAATCGGCCTGGGAGGAATAGTTGGAGGCATGGACGCGGTAGACCATCAGGATTTTGTCGCCGGCGATGCCAAAGTCGCCGCGTGCGAAGAGGCGGACCTGAAAGGGCGTGTCTTCGATGCAGCGCCGTTCGCGCATGTAACGGAGGCCCTCGATCCTGTCGCGCCGGACCATCAAGCTGGAGGAAATCAGGAATACGCGGCCGTGAGCCAATTCCTGCAGCGGTTCTTTGACGATGCCTTTGTCGTCGGTGATGGCCGAAAAGTCGCACACGGGCGTTTCGGGAGAGGGCGACATGGACCAGGGGACGCTGCAGGCGGCACAGTCGGGGTGGGATTCCATGAAAGCGACCTGGGCGGCTAATTTCTCGGCGTGCCAAAGGTCATCATGATCAAGCAGGGCGATGTATTTCCCGCGAGCCTCGTCGATGCCCCGATTTCGCGCGTCGCCGATGCCGCCGTTAGGCTGATTGATGAGACGTATTTTGCCGGCGTCGTCGAGTGGCTTGAGGCTTGTGGCAGTTCCATCGGTGCTGCCGTCGTTGATGACCACGACCTCAAAATCCTGAAAGGTCTGCGCGAAAACCGTCTCCAATGTCTCCAGCAACATTGCTGGAGCGTTGTAGGTGGGAATAACGACTGAGACCAGGGGCACATTCGCCGGTTCTGTCACGTGGGTTTCCTCAGCACAAAACACGCATGATCGCCTCGGCCCGAGAGATTCACAGCTTCGGCCCTCTTTCGAAAGCGTTCTCTCTCCTCCCGACTGAACAAATGATCCGCCCCTTGTTCTTGAAGTTGTTTAAGCGGAATGCCGCGCCGATAAGCGTCGCTGATTAAGAATTGGTCCTCAATGGAATCGAACAACACTTTTTCCAGTGTGAATCCGACTGCCGTCGCGAGGACTTGCATAGATTTCCGGCTAGGTATCGTGATATGCCTTGGCGCATCGATCTGGAACCAATTGGTACCATATTCCTTCCACGCGTCCGACTCGGCAACCGGAATCGCAATGAGGGCGGCCCCCCCTGGCTTTGCCAATCCAAACATCGCCTGCAATGCGGCCTTCGGATTGCTCATGTGTTCAAAGGAATCCTTGGAGAAGATGCAGTCGAATTGACCGCTCATTTCATGGAGCTCACGCTTGTATATGTGAACACCACAATCCAGCGTCAAATCTCCCTTGATATAAGGGTCAACACCGGTCAGCTTGCTGAATCCGTCTGTGTAAAAGCGGCGCAGATAGTCGCCCCGCCCGCATCCAACGTCCAAAATGCTGGAATCGAAGTGTAATCCAGCTTCTCTAAACCATGAGAAATACGGCCACTTCCCCTGGTATTTACTCACAAGCCTCCCCAGATACCCCCGTCCCGTAATCTCGTATTCGGCGCGAGCACGCTTTAATGCGAGCATCCACCATGGATAGTGTGAACGGGTGGCATTTTGAAAGGAGTAATAATTGGAAGGGTAATACTTGCTCATGTCGGCTGGAATGCGGGCCAAATACAGGCATTTGCACTGGCCGCACTCGGCGTAATCAAAATGCTCCTTTGTTCCGAACATCATCTCAGGGACACAATGCCGGGAAGAGATGCTTTCAGATCCGCACAATGGACAGGTGGGGCTAGAGTTGTTCATTTACCGGCTGCTCCCGTGATTTGTCTGGCAAAGATTCCCGAGAAATGCGGTTTAACCCGCTCCAGTAGTTCTTGCGCATCTCTCTTTCGAAATAGAAGTACAAGCGCGATATATACGAAGAGCACCAGCGAAGCTTTTCCAGCCGCGTCAAGGAATTCATTTCCGACGCGAAAGAAGTGCCCGGCGAGGGCGATCGCAATTGCGATCAAAAGGCAAATAGCGACGGGGAAAGAGTAGACAGCGTTGAGGGTGCTCAGATAGCTCTTGAATGAGCATCGTAATGGAATCAGGACGCCCAATGGTCCGAAGATCAGATAGAAAATGCAATCTGCGAGGGCAATTGTTTGGGTTGATCCCCCAAGGACGCCGAAGGTCACGCTCAATAAAAAGAAAGCGGCCGTAATTGCAGTCCAAATCATTCCTGTTTGGTAGCGGCCCTGCGCCTGAAGCAGGCTCATTCCGGGTGCGCTTGGGAGGACAAAGATCATTCCAACCGTCAGGATCTGAAATAGCGGAATCGCCTCGTCCCATTTATGTCCGAAGAAGCAATGGAGAGCGGGTCCGGCGATCACCGCTTGCAGGATGCACATGATTGTCCCAACGAAGGCGATTGTGGAACAGACTTTCACATATGCACTCTGTTGCCGTTGCGGGTCTCTATCGAGTTTCGCGAAGCTTGGCAATAGAACAGAAGTGAGGTTGGCACCTACGAGTTGCACGGTCTGCGTCGAAAGATTGAATGCGAAGTAGTATGCCCCCAGTTGTTCGGTGGAGAAGAAGATACCCGTGAGGAGGTAATCTCCCTGCATCAGCAGCGTGTTGAAGATGGTGGTGATGAAGAAGTATTTGGAGTCTCGGAGGATGAATCGCCAGCGGGAGAAGTGCGGTTGGAATCGAATGCGGAGGCCGCTGAGGCTGTGGGACATGGCCATTGTCGCTGCAGACATGATGGGGCGGGGCAGGATCAGGCACATGGCGCCGGAGATGGGGGAGCCGGGGAAGAAATGCTTTGCGGCGGCGAATGAGACGCTGAGGATTGCAATTCCAGTGATGTTGCAGGTGCCGATGAGGGCGAGCGTGCGGAAGCGAAGGTCGACGCGGAGTTTCGCCTGGGAGATGACCATGAGGGCGTCGAAGGGGAGTCCGAAGGCTGCAACCAGGAGGAGCGTTGTCAAACCGTGGGCGTCTTTGAAGAAGATGGGAGCGAAGGGTGATATGGCGATGACTGCGCCAGCGCCAACAAGGCCGGCAGTGAGGCTGATCCAGAAGGCGGGTTGGGCCCACTTGTCGAAGTGGCGGTGTCGGCGGATGAGGATTTCACCGAGGCCGAGTTGTTGTCCCAGTCCGCAGAGGGAAATGATGAGAATGGCTTCGGCGAATAGGCCGAAATCGTCTTTGGCGAGCATGCCGGCGAGGATGAGTTGAGCTGCGATTCCGACAATTTTGCTGCCAACTGTCTGGCCAAGCGTCCACAGAGCACCGCCGAAAGCGCGCTGACCGAGGCTGGGAGCGACTGGCGTTGCTGATTCCTGGTCTTTTGCGACCGATAAAGACACTTGTGAATCCTTTCCCTGCTGAAGGGGTACATCGGTTATCGACATCGCTGGGGCAGGAGTTGATTTCCAGGGGGTGTCGCGGCGTATGCAGCGGCGATTCGACTTCAACAGGTTGCGAGCATGATGGTTATACCTTCTCTCGGATATGGAAGGCTAGTGCTCAGGGAGTGAGACTAATGTGGTCTTAAGATGGCGAGAGGCTCATTTTCAAATGACAAGCATCTGAGGCTTGGGTGCTGGAGCGGCGTGGTTCAGGTGTGGCGGGTGAGGAAGTAGAGGGCGGAGTAGACTTTAGGGTCGATGAGGTGGCCGGCGCGCGATTTTTGGGCGAGCCAGGCGTCGACTTGGGGGAGGGGGATTTCGTGGAGGGTGATATGTTCGTCGCCGTCGGGGGTGGGGTTGCCGCGTTTTTGCAATTGGGTGGCGTGGACGAGTTTGATGCATTCGTCGGTGAGGCCGGCGGAGGTGGGGCCTTCGGCGAGGAGTTCGACGTGGGCGGGCCAGTAGCCGGTTTCTTCGAGGAGTTCGCGTTGGGCGGCGAGTTGCCAGGGCTCGGATTCTTCGCCGGGTGTGTCGCCGACGAGGCCGGCGGGGATTTCGATGATGGTTTGCTGGAGGGGGATGCGGAACTGGGAGATGAGGAGGAGGTGGTTGTCGGGAGTGAGGGCGATGATGCCGACGGGGGTTTGGCCGCGGACGCGGTGGACGTATTCCCAGTTGTCGCGCTGGCGGAGTTCGAGGAATTTGCCGCGGTGGAGGGAGAGGTCGGACATGCTTGGCTCGGTCGGGGGGACGTTAAACACAAAGGACACGAAGAGCACGAAGGACCACGAAGAGACTTTATTGAGGGCAGCAGCGGTTGCGGGATTGAGGGCGCATTTCGGCGATGTTTTAGAGGGATTGGAAGACGGATTCGAAGGGTTGGACGGCGCCGCAGTACATGCAGGCGCGTTGTTTGTCGGTGACGGTGCGGCCGCATTTGACGCATTTTTTGGGGGCGCGGCTGAACTTGCCGTCGGCGATGCCGTCCTTGGCGTCGAGGAGTGCGATCTTGGCGACGAGGTCTTCTTCGGTGAGGGCGTGCTTTTCCTTGACGAGTTCCCAGACGGCGGCGCAGACGAGCTTCATGCGTTCGAGCTGGTCTTCGAGGTAGGCGACGTCGCGCTTGGCGGCGGCGGCTTCGGCGGAAGCGGTGGCGGCCTCGCGGCTGGCAGCGTTGGCGGAGTTGGAACCACCGGTGTAGAAGGACATGGGGCGTCTCCTTCGGTTTCGGAACCGCTGCATTGTACCGGAAGGAGCGGTGGGTTTGGCGCGAGAGTCGGGTTTGAATTGCTCCCCGGCCCAAAGGCCGGGGCTAAACGGGAGCGCCGGTCACATGGACATTTTGTTGGCGCCGCCTTCGACGATGAGTTTGGTGGCGCGGTAGAGGGACTCGAAGGTGCCGGCGTCGGTCCACCAGCCTTTGAGGACTTCGGCGGTCATGGTGCCCTGCTCGATGTACTTGTTGTTGACGTCGGTGATTTCGAGTTCGCCGCGTTCGGAGACTTTGAGGGGTCGGATGATGTCGAAGACCTGGTTGTCGTACATGTAGATGCCGACGACGGCGAGGTTGGATTCGGGTTGCTTGGGCTTTTCGACGATTTTGATGACCTTGCTGCCACCGGGTTTGTCCATGGTGGCGACGCCGAAGCGGTGGGGGTCGTGGACTTCCTTGAGGAGGATGCGTGCGCCCTTCTCCTGCTTGCGGAAGGAGTCGACGGAGGCGGCGATGTTGCCTTCGATGATGTTGTCGCCGAGGACGACGGCGATTTTGCCGCCGTCGGCGAAGTCTTCGGCGAGGCGGAGTGCGTCAGCGATGCCGCCCTCACCTTCCTGGTAGGCGAAGTTGAGTTTTCGGAGGCCGACGGATTTGCCGTTGCCGAGGAGTTCGACGAAGGCGCCGGCGTGCTTGCCGCCGGTGACGACGAGGACATCGGAGATGCCGGCGTTGCGCAGGCACTCAATGGGGTACATGATCATGGGTTTGTCGTAGACGGGGAGGAGGTGCTTGTTGGTGACCTTGGTCAGGGGACTGAGGCGAGTGCCCAGACCGCCCGCGAGGATGACGCCCTTCATAAGTTCTTCCTTCTGAGCCTTCGACGGGGTTGATCCGTGAGGATCGTCTTAGCCGAGTATCGGCGAGATTGTGGTCGGGCTTCTCAAAATCGCGGTCCCAACGGGCTGCGAACGACTGGGGAAAAAGACGGAAGAGCGCGAAGGGGAGATCGTCGACAAGATAGCGCCGAGCCAACCGGCGGGGCTCTTGTACCAGCCGGTGGGCCCATTCTAACCCCAGCTGTTGCACGAGGCGAGGGGCGCGGCGAATTTCGCCGGCGATGAAGGAGAGGGAGATGCCGACTCCGATAAAAGTGGCGGCAGGAAGAGCGGGGCGGAGGTAACGGATGATGGTTTCCTGCTTGGGAAAACCTAGCGCTACGTAAACAATCTGGGGATCGGCGGCGCGGATTTTTTCGCGGATGGCGGCGAGTTGCCCGGGATCTTTTTCGAAGCCGGGGAGGGGGCAGCAGGCGCCGGCGATTTCGAGGCCGGGGTAGCGGGCCTGGAGGATGGCGGAGGCGCGGTCGGCGGCGCCGGGGCTTCCGCCGAGGAGATAGATGCTCCATTTGTTCCCGGCGGCGACTTCGGCGAGGCGGAGCACGAGGCCGGAGCCGGGGACGCGCTCAGGGACTGGCCTTCCGGCGAGCCGGCTGGCCCAGACGAGGGGCATGCCGTCGGCGACGAGGAGGTCGGCGCCGCCTTCATCGGCGTGGAAGAAGCTGCGCACTTCGGGCGCCGTGCAATACTGGCGGAGGATGTCGAGGTTGGGGGTGAGGACCCACGTGCCCTGACGGCGGGCGATGCGGTCGGCGACGAAGTGGACGGTCTGGGATTCGGTCATGGCGTTGAGAGGCATGCCGAGGAGGCGGCTGGTGAGGAACGAGGTTTCGGGAGAGTTTTCGATTTTTGATTTTTGATTCTCGATTTGGAGAATGTCGAACGACTCGCTCGCCCCGAGCGGTTGAGTTGGCAGGCTGGGACGTGGGGTGCGGATCCATGCGGTGGCGGCGTGGCCGGTGAGCATTCTGGCGTAGAGGGCGGTCTTCCAGAGAAAGAATCGCGGGACGCCGATGGCGAGTGCAGCGACGCCGCGCGGTCCGGCGACTTGCGCGGCACCGGCGAGGACGTACGTGGCGAGGAAGCCGATGGTGGCGAGGGGAACCAGCAGCAGCCAGGGCGACGTCCACCGGACCATCGCGCACCAGAGGAAGAGCAGGGTGATGGCCATCCAGTACATGACGGCCATGGCGACGGGGGGAGCGGACCAGTCGAGGAGGGCGGCGGCATTGCGGAAGCGGCCGCGCGCGAGGAGGAGGGCGAGCATCGAGGGGAGCTTCGACCAGGTCTGGACCTGGCCGGTTTCCCAGCGGAGCTTTTGCGTGGTCATGGCGCTGCGTTCGGTGGGGAGCGGGGAATGAACGACGGCGTCGGGGACGAGCGTGGGTGGCATGCCGGCGAGGAGCAAGTCGTGGGAGATGGCGAGGTCTTCGGTGAGGTGGTCGTCGAAGGTAAGGGTGTCGAGGAGATCGGCGCGGAAGCACATGCCGGTGCCGAAGAGCTGCGTGGGGATTCCGAGGCGAAGCATGCCGCGGGGCCGGATGACGTTTTTGAGAGCGAAGGCGATGCGGGCGGGGAGGTGGAGGCGGGGGGAGCGATCGGAGGAGCCGTCGAGGAGGTAGGAGGCCTGGACGACGGGCGTGCCGGCGGCCATCACGTGGTGGATGGTTTCGACGAGGTTGGGGGAGATGGTGCAGTCGGCGTCGAGAATGAGGACGGCGCGTTCAGTGGGCTGCAGGTGGGTGCGGGCCTTGAGCCAGGCGAGGCCGTCGCGGAGGGCGGCGGGTTTTCCGCGCGGGCCGGAGTGGCGCTCGAGGACTTCGGCGCCGCCGCCGGCCCAGGTGCGGGCGATGTCGGCGGTGGAATCGGAGCAGTGATCGGCGACGACGAGGATGCGGCCAATGGGGGCCATGAGGGTTTGCGCGCCGATCGATTCGAGAAGTCGCGGGAGGAGGAGTTCTTCGTTGTGCGCGGGGATGAGGATGTCGATGGTGATGACCCTGGCGGGTTTGGTGGAGTGGGTGGAGGCGTGCGACGGGAGGAGGGCGAGGAGGGCGAAGAGGAGCCAGAGGGCCCAGCAGAATGCGAGGGGCGCGATGGCGAGAATGAGGAACGCGGAAATCATCGATCAACCTCTTCGCGAAGCGCGGTGAGCGCGTCAGAGCGGGACGGGGATTCTTCCACCGGGCGATCCATCGCGCGATGACGGGCATCGATCGGGGCAGCAGGGGCAGTCTGCGGAGCAAGCACCCGGCGGAAGATGTGCGCCAGTTGTGGAATGATGCCCTCCAGGTTGAAGTCGCGGCGGATCTTTTCGAGGGCAACCGAGGCCATGCGCTGCGCTGCGCGTGGGTTGAGCAATAGCTGTTCCATTGCATCCGCAAGCAGATCGGCCCGACCGGGGACGACGAGAAGTCCGCTCGCGCCGTGCTCGATGAGTTCGGAGATGCCGGCGATGCGCGTGGAGATCACGGGGCAGCGCGCGGCCATCGCTTCCATGAGGACGACGGGAACACCTTCGGCGAAACTGGGAAGGACGAAGAGATCTGCGGCAGCGTAGTGCTGGTGGATCACGCTCTGCCCGACATTGCCGAGGAAGCGGATGCGGTCCTGCAGGTCGAGCACTTCGGCGAGGCGGGTGAGATCCTCGCGCACGGGTCCGTCGCCGATGAGCGTGAGGAATGTCTCGTGGCCGCGGAGGGAGAGTTCGGCGAGGGCCTGGAGCAGAATGGCGTGGCCTTTTTCGGGGGCGAGACGCGCGACGCAGAGGATGTTGGTGGCGTCTTCCGCGGCCGCGCCGGGGTTGCGCGGGGCGCGCTCGGTCTGGAATTGCCGCAGTTCCACGCCGCAGCGGACGACGTGCAGCCTGGACCACTGGTGCGGCGGAAGAATGCTCATGAGCTGAGAGCGCGCGAAGTCGGAGATGCACACGACAAAACGGGCGGCCCTGATTTTATCGGAGAGGCGGAAGTGCAGGAGATCGAAGAATTCCGTCGGGCCGTGCATGGTGAAGGAGAAGGTGCCGCGGTTGAGAACGGAGGCGATCATTGCCACATCGGAGGCGACATTCGCGAAGTGGGCGTGCAGGTGGCGGATGTTTTCCCTGCGGCAGATGCGGTGTAGAAGCAGCGCTTCAGCGAAATAGAAGCAGGCGTAGAGCATGCCGCGAGCGCCGGGGCGGCGCAGCTTCCAGCAGCAGGCGAACGCCCGTCCGAAGCGGAACGGATGATGGAGAAATGCGTCGATGAATGCCGCGAGAATTGCAAATGGAGCAAAGCGCACGAGCGTGTGCGTGCGCCGGGATTCTTCGCGATCGATATCCGTGAGGAGCTGCGATTCCGGGGAGCGTCGCACGGAAATGGTCGTCACGCTCCAGCCGAGCTTTCGCAGGCCGAGGACCTCGCGCTGGATGAAGGTGTGCGACACCGCGGGATAACGGGAGATGACATAACCGATTTTCATGGGAAGCAGTGCTCGGCCGGAGAACAACACAATGTCGACGACCCGTGGGGCCGTCAGGTATTACCGACGGGAGTGGTCGCCGGATTGGGAGCTGCTTTGTATTCGATGATGGTGGCGGGGCGCTTTGACCAGAGGCTGCGGTAGAAGCGGGCCAAGCCGACACACTGCGGGACTTTTCCAAGCGCGGTGAAGAGGCCGTAGGCGCAGGCGGAGTAGCGATCGTCGCCGCGGCGTATGCGATGCTGCACGATTCGCGCGGTCAGATATGCAAAGGCCAGCGGAAGGAGAAAGATCGCCCACCACGTGACGATCAGCGCGAGGAGAAGAATCGCGAGGGGCACCGCAACGGCCCAGAGAAGCGTCGATTTCCACTGGCGGCGGTAGAAGAGCAGCGGCGTGCGGCCATGGGTGTGGGCGAGTTGCGCCAGCGCGTGGCCGGAGCGCAAGGTGCGCCGCCACCACTGCGTGAAGCGGGTCATTGCCACATTGTGGAGCGTCATTTCATGATTGAGCCGCCCGATGCTGTGGCCGTCGAGGCGGAGGCGCGCGGCGAGGTCGGGTTCTTCCCCCGCGATGAATTCCGGCCGGTATCCGCCGACCCTGCGAAACGCCTCCGCGCGGATCAGCGAATCGCCGCCGAATTCCTCCGCAATGCCGATGGGCGTATCCCATTCCATGTCGACGAGGAGGTTGTAGACGGAAGCCTCGGGAAAGCGTTCGCGCCGGCGCCCGCAGACCACGGCGACGTGCGGATGATGATTCAGATAATCGAGCGCGTGCAGGATCCAGCGGGGATGGACTTCAGTATCGCCGTCCACGAACTGCAGATAGTTGAGGGCGGGATGGCGGTGCAGGAGGAACTCGGCGCCGGCGTTGCGGGCGCGGGCGGCGGTGAAGGGAATCGTCGGGTTGAGCTGGACGATGTCGGCGCCGTTGTCGTGGGCGATCTGCACGGAGTCATCGGTGGATGCGGAATCAACGTAGACGACCGGTGTTTCCGGCGGCGCGCCGGCGCGAATCGACCGGATGCATGCGGCGAGGCGCGATCCCTCGTTCCGGCCAATGATCACCACTCCCACGATGTCCATCTCACGCTCCCTGCGCTTCTCTCCGGAGGATGCGGGCCGGTATTCCCACCGCCACGGAATGTGCGGGGACGTCGCGGCAGACAACCGCATTCGCGCCGATCGCCGCGGCGTCGCCTACGTGAATTTTTCCGAGAATTTTCGCCCCGGCCCCGACGTTTACGCCGCGGCCCAGAATCGGCGCCTCGAGCGGCCGCTCCATCACGCGATTGCCCAGCGTCACGCCCTGCCGAATGATGCAGTCGTCGCCGATGACGGCATTTCCGTGGATGACGATGCAGGACTGATGCTCGATGATGACGCGGCGGCCAACCTGTGCGGAATAGGGCAGCTCGATGCCGTAATGATTCCGCACGTAACGGAACAGGAAGCGATAGAGCACCGAGAATGGCGCCCGCAGGAATTTCGGCCGCAGCGTCATGCGCCAGACACCGAATCGATAGACGGCGATCGCGCGGAAGCCGGGTTTGGTCCAGTCGCGGCCGTGGGCGGAGTAGTCTTCGCGGAGCAAGTGCCACACCGAGGGCTGTTGAGTCCCTGCCGGCGTCGCGGTGGTTGGTGGGGAATCCGTAATGAAGGGGGCGGTAGTGGTCATGCGGTTTGAGCTCCTTGCATTCGCACTTTGGTCATTTCGCGGAGGCTGTGCCGAAGCAAATCGCGTGTTTCGAACCGGGCGACCGCGGAATAGGAGACGCCGGTCGCCAGGCGGCGGAGTCCGTTGAGCGCATGGCCGGAGAGCCACGCCGCATCGGCCGCGATCATGCCGAGATAGCCGAAATGCTTGCGGAAATAGCGATGACGGGATTCGAACCAGTACGCGGGGAGACGCTTGGCGCCCTTTTCCTCGTTCACGATTCCCGAGGAGCGGCCGACGAGGTGCACGACGCGGGCAGTTGGAAGATACCAGGCGTTGAGACCAAGGAGCCGGGCCTGGCGGAAATAGTCGGCCTCTTCGTAGTACATGAAGTAGCGCTCATCGAGGAGGCCGACGCGTTGCGGCACGTCACCGCGCATGAGAATGCAGGCGCCGGCGAGCCAGTCGGTGCGGTGGGGCGCGTTGCGTACTTCGCCGTAGACTTCCCAGCGA
The DNA here is from genome assembly GCA_035524355.1 of Phycisphaerae bacterium. Classification (GTDB taxonomy): domain Bacteria; phylum Planctomycetota; class Phycisphaerae; order WQYP01; family WQYP01; genus DATKPA01. Next base: position 25,467 of record DATKPA010000084.1, read on the forward strand.
TTGAGGGCCCTGGTGATGGGCCCGATGTTGGCGCCGCGGATGAATTCGGAGATGGGGGTTTGATCGCCGAAAGCGGAGAGTTGCGGCGTCCCGTCGAGATGCTCAAGGCGCGGGCCGACGAAAGCCGCTTCCGGGTGCTGATCGAGGAATTCTCGCAAGGTGGCGAACGCGCCCGGGCGCACGAGCGTGTCGGGATTGAGGAGCATGACGTACTCCCCCCCACCACCGCTCAGAACGTGCCGCAGGCCGATGTTGTTCCCGCCCGCAAAGCCGAGATTTTTTTCCGCCTCTATGAGCGTGACGCCGGGCCTTTCCCGCAGTGGACGGATGCGCGACACGTGCTCCTCGCCGGAGGCGGCATCGACGATCACCACCTCGTCCCGCGCCGAATCAATCTCCGGCATCACGGTGTCGATGCAGTCGATCAACAGGTCCGGCGTCCTGTAGTGCACGATCACCACCGCCATCCGCCGCCGTTTCGCACTCTGTCCACGCGGATCTCTCACAGGCCCGGCACTCCTTGCGGAATCACTTCCGGAACCGGCGGCTCCTGCTGCATCATCATCCAGGGCGCAATCGCCGGCATCGGCTTGTAGTGCTGCACGGCGCCGACCAGCCCCATGTCCAGGATCAACAGCAGCACGGAAGGGAAGGAGTTGAAGAGGAAGTCGATGAATTGCGCCCCGATCAGAACGGCGACCGCGATCGAAAGAATGCGAACATCGGGCGTCAGTTGTCGCCACTTGAAGAACGCCGAGAGCAATCCCGCCGACCAGACGAGATACCACCCGCCGAGTCCGACGAGACCATAGAACGTGAAGGTCACCAGCCACCACGCGTCGACGGCCATCACGACGCTGCCATCATCGTGGACGGCGATCGCCTGCTGGGCGCTCTTGCCCAGAAGCAGGCTTTCCGACGCGGAGACGAGGTTCAGCCGCTCCGCCTCCAGCCGGTATTCGAGCGATTCGGAGCGGTGCGGGTCGAGATACGCTGCGGCCTGCAGCAGCGAGGATGCGTCGATCACGTTGAAATACCGCCCCGCCATCCAGCCGATCGCCAGCATCGGCAGAATGACCAGTATCCACCGGGTGCGAAGCAGGAGGCTCGCGCCGAACATTGTGCAGCAGATCAGAAAAGCCGCGTAACCGGCGAAGGTCATCGTCAGCGTCAATCCGAAGACAAGCGCCGCCGCCACCGCCCACCCCGGCAGGCCCCACATGCTCCTGAGCATCCCCTTGAACCAGAGCCACGCCGCCAGCGCCGCGGTTGTTCCCATGAAGAAGGACAATTCAATGGCGTGGCGGAGAAAGCCGGCGGGGCGGAAATGGTCGTACCGCATGAACTGATCGAAGGAGTGCTGAAAGTATCCGTAGACCATTCTGTGAAGTTGCGGTGCGAATCGAAACTCGATGATGCAGATGACGGAATAGACCAGCGCCCCCGCGATCAGCGCCCGCATCGCCTGGTACAGATCGGTGACGGAGGTGATGTGCATGCGCGTCAGCACGATCACCGGCAGGAACGCCCGCAGATTGTCCACGCCGTTCGACAAACCGTCCTTCGCGCCCAGCCCGTTTGTCAGCGAGGTGAGGAACATGCCGACGACCACGGCCAGATACACGGCGTCCACCCAGTGAAAGCGGAAGCGCGTGATCAGGTGGGGGGCGAAGAAGATCGTGCCGAAGAGCACACCGATATTGCAGGCCGCCAGCTTGTCGATATGGAGCGACTGGGAGATGGCAATCGAGCCGACATAGTCAACGCCGCTGTGCAGTTCCACCGGCAGGAAGAGGATGCCGACAACGTAGGTGAGAAGGAACGCCCGCAGCGGCGGCAGCAGTGCGAAGAGCACCAGCGACGCCAGAATCCACAGCACAATCGCAATCTCGGCAACCACGAAGGTCCTCCCCGATGACATTCCGTCCTCGCGCATCGCCTTCTTCGCACAGCCAGTTTGTCCTGCATTCCGAACCGGGCGGCGATCGACAACGGACGCCGTGCATTACGCATCACAGCGGCAATTGGCTTTGCGAGAGACGGATGCTTCACGCGAATTCACGGCCAGGGAGCCCGGCGCAATCGCCGCTCTGCCGTGTCGTGCGCCGGCGGCGCCGGACTCGCATACGCTCGCAGCAGCGGTACACCGTTTGCCAATCGGTTTCATTCGGATGTCGCCGGTCTCTCACCGCCGCGTGGGAACGGACGGATCGAGGCAAACGCGCTGTGACCTTTTCCGCGCGACATCGAGTGGGAGTTCCTTCAATGAACGCTGTCATATTGGCCGGCGGAGTGCGATCGGGACGGGAAGTCTCCGGTTCCGGCCTTCCCCGGGCGCTTTGGCCTTTCCCGGACAAGCCGCTGATTTCGCTCGTGCTCGCCTTTCTGCGCAATTCCGGCTGCCGGCGCATCGCCGTCTGCGCCAACGGCAAAACCAGGATGATCGCCTCCCAACTCTCCAGCGGAGCCACGCCCTGGCTCGACCTGCGCTACTCGGAAGATCTTTTGCCACGCGGGCCAGCCGGCTGCCTCCGCGATCTGCACGACTGGATCGGCGAAGAGACCTTTGTCGCCATCCAGGGAACGGCACACTACGACTTCGATCTCAACGCCATGCTCGACGAGCATCGCCGGACCGGGGCTGCCATCACCGTGGGCGCGCGGCGTTGCAGCGATGATCCGGAACTGCTCGAACCCGTCGGCGTTTATCTCGTGGAGCCCAGGACGCTCTCGCTCATCCAGCCCGTCGGCTTCCAGGACTTCAAGGAACAATTCCTGCCGAAGGTGCTCGCCGCGGGAATGCTCGTGCGCTGCCACACCATCCGCGGAAGCGCCACGTTGATTCACAGCCCCAGCCATTATCTTTCCGCGATCGGCGACGCCATCCAGCGGGCGGCCAATCCTCTTCCCTCCGGCTACATGCAGCGCTCGCCCGGCGTGATCGTCCACGAATCCGCACGCATCCATCCGACAGCCCGTGTGAGCGGACCGGCGTGGATCGATGCGAACGTCACCATCGAAGAGCACGCGGTCGTGCTGGGCCCGACAGCACTTGCCGAAAGCAGCACCGTGAAGGGGCATGCCCTGGTCCACCGCGCGGTTCTCATGGAAAGCGCGACCGCCGGCGTCGCCGCCGAAGTGCTCTCCACCGTTGTCGCCCCGAACACCGTGATAAGGGCAGCGCCGGCCGGCAATTTCGAAGCATTCGCCCCGATCGATCCTCCCTCGCGCGGTTTCGCCGCTCCACTGTGGGACCGCATGGACCGTTTCTTCGCCCTGTTCGGTACCCCGCGATCCTCCTCGTAGCGCGTCACCCGCACCACCTTCGAACGTACAGCGGGCGCAGCGGGCGAAGCGAACACAGAGCGATGCTGCGCGATTCTATTTGCTTCGCGCCACCGTCGACCACGCATATCCCCTTCCCGCATCCATCTATCCCGCAATCATTTCCGTAGTGCACTTGGCGGTGCGTCGCCGTCGCCTGTAGCAGGAGGTTGCCTCTATGAATACATCCGCGCTCGTTTCCCGCATGAACAGCAACACCCTGCCGCAGTGGTCTCCCGCCGCGCCGGGTTACATCGCCATGCACGCCGGCAGCGAAGCCGACCAGAGCCGCGCCGCCTCGCGACTCATGGGCGCGATCCGCCGCTTCTGGTGGATCGTCGCCATGATCTGGGCCATCATCGCCATTCCCGCCAGCATCTACATTTACAAGACGATTCCGCCGCAGTACCTCGCGATCAACTACATCACCGTCGCGCCGGTCGTGCAGAACCCCGTCAACGGCGACTCGCGCCCGAATCCGTTCTACACCGAATATCTCCACACGCAGGCGGAGCTGATGAAGGACCCCCACGTGCTGCGCGACGCCGCCGCCGACATCCGCCTCCGCCAGTACCCCTGGTTTCAGAAGCTTCCCGACCAGGTCGGCTACCTCACCGATCACGTGGAAGTCGCCCCCATCGGCAGCACGCAGAACATCAGCATCTCCATGACCCACCAGGATGCCGGCTTCGCCACCGCCGTCGTCGACTCCATCATCGACGCCTACTTCCGCCACCGCGAAGACATCGACAACAAAAGCCTCGCAAGCTCGCTCTCCATCGTGCAGGACCTCCAGGCCACCACCGCCAAATCGCTCCGCGACGCACAGGACAAACTCGCCCGCCTCACCAGCGACGGCGACATGGTCTGGTCCAACCAGGATCAGAAAGTTCTCGTCGACGTCATCAGCAGCGCCAAGCAGACCCTCGGCAAACTCGACAGTGAAGAGCTCTCCATCGAATCCCAACTGGCGGAACTCAAAAACCGCAAGCTCCCCGATGAATCCATTTACACCGCCGGCGTCGCCATCGACGGAGATCCGCAGATCCAGCAGTGGACCACCGAACGCAACCGCGTCCTGATGGCCGACAACGTCCTCGCATCCAAGCACGCCACGATCGATCACCCCGACCGCGTCGAATTTCGCAAGCAGCTCAAGACACTCGACGGAAAAATCGCCAACCGCAAAACTGAACTCCAGAACAACTCGTGGGCGGCCTACAAATCAAAGTTCGAACTCGAGCGCGTCAACAAAATCAACGACCTCAACGCCACGCTCACCGGCCTCCAGCAGCAGATCGCGGCGCTGACCAGGCACGTCGATCGGCAGGAAACACTCGCCAAAGACCTCGGCACCAAGGAGCAGCCGATCCTCGCCCTCAAGGAACAAATATCCGATTCCAAGGATGCCCTCAAACGCTACAACGACCGCATCGAGGAAATCCAGAACCTGAACCGCGCCCCCGGACGCGTCACCCCGGGCGGCCCCACCGTCGAACCCAAAACGCCCAAGGTCGACAAACGCCCCAAGCTCGCCTTCGCCGCCAACGGCATCGGCATTCTCATCGGCATGGGCGTGCTCGTCCTGCTCATGAAACTCCGCGACAAGATCGAAGGCGCCGATGACCTCCGCCAACATTACCAGCCGCTCATCGTCGGCACCGTCTCTCACGCCGGCTCCGCCGCCCGCGGTCTCAACGGCCGCATGTCCCGCAAAATCCTCGGCGAAGAAATGCGACTCCTCCACGCCAACCTCCTCCCCCCAGGACCCACCCAGCGCCGCATCATGATGGTCACCAGCCCCACCCCCTCCAACGGAAAAACCTCCATCGCCTCCCAGCTCGCCCTCTCCCTCGCCAAGTCCGGCATGGAAGTCCTCCTCATCGATGCCGACCTCCGCAAACGCGACATCTCCACCATGTTCGACGTCGGCTTCCGCCCCGGCCTCTCCGACCTGCTCCAAAGCAAAACGCCCGAGCTTATCCGCCCCGTTGAACTGCTCCCAAACCTGCGCCTCATGGGCGCCGGCAGCAAGCTCGATCGCAACCCCGTCGAACTCTTCCAGCGCCGCCACTTCCACGAATCGCTGAACCTCCTGCAGGACCGGTTCGACTGCGTAGTCGTCGACACTCCGCCCACTCTCGTCGTCGCCGACGCCCGCCTGATCGCGCGAAGCTGCGATGATGTCCTCGTGGTCGTCCGTGCCCAGGTCTCCAGCCAGAAGGATGTCGATCAAACCGTCGACGCCCTGCAGCGCGTCACCGGCAAAGCGCCGAAGATCATCCTCAACGGCGTCGCCCATCGCCAAAGCTACTACAAATACAAATTCGCCTACACCAGCGAAAACGACTACCAGGTCGAAGCCGGCACCGCCGCCGAAACCACCAGCACCAACGCCGGCTGATCTGACCACGCCCTCCCCCCATTCCGGCGCCCGCCGCCTCGGGCGGCGCGGGGCAAATGTGCTCTCCCAATCACGCAAGGCCAGCCCTTTGAAACAACACTCGCCATGACCACGTTCGCCCCAAAATCCTCTCCTCCCTCCCCGCATGGCGCCATCACTCCCGACTCCCTCTCCGACACCTGGCTCCTCTCCCGCTGCCTCGCCCGCGCCGGCTTCTCCAACACCCTCTCCATCGGCGCCGAGCCCCCCATCAGCCACAACGCCCCCGCGCCCCGTCGCTCGCCCCACTACACGCTCCACCTCACCCGCCCGCTCCCCATCTCCACGCTCATCAACGCGCTGGAATCCTTCCGCCGGCGCCGCTCCACCCCCGCGCTTCTCCTCGTGAGCAGCACGTGGCACGCCACCCCCTACCGCGAGATCATCCGCCTCAACGCCGACGCCCTCGTCCTCTCCATCGGCCGCCATTTCAGGCCCCACGAAAGGCAACCCGCCAAACCGCAACTGCTCGCCCTCCTCTGGAAAACCACCCTCTCGCCACACGCCCCACACTCCCGTCCCTGGCAATCGCTGCGCGCCCTGAAACGCTCCCGCTCCCCCCTCGCCACGATCGACCTCTCCCACATCCACCTCAACACCACCTCCAATTACTTCATCGGCCCGCGCACCCACCACAAACCCATCTACGACTTCTTCAAACGCCTCTTCGATATCGCCTTCTCCCTCTTCGCACTCCTCGTCACCCTCCCCATCTGCATCCCCGTCGCGCTCTTCATCAAACTCTACGACCGCGGCCCCATCTTCTTCATCCACACGCGCGAGGGCCGCAACGCAAAACCCTTCGGCTGCCTCAAATTCCGTACCATGGTCCGCGACGCCGAAGCCATCAAACGAAAACTCCGCGAAATCAACCAGGTCGACGGACCCCAATTCAAAATCGCCAACGACCCCCGCATCACCCCCATCGGCCGCTTCATCCGCAAAACCAACATCGACGAGCTCCCACAATTCCTCAACGTCCTCCGCGGCGATATGTCCATCGTCGGCCCACGCCCCTCACCCTTCGACGAAAACCAGCTCTGCCCCGCCTGGCGCGAAGCACGCCTCTCCGTCACCCCCGGCATCACCGGCCTCTGGCAAATCTCCCGCTCCCGCGACCGCGGCCCCACCGATTTCCAGGAATGGATCTTCTTCGACACCCAATACGTCGACCGCCGAAACTTCCTCCTCGATTTGCGCATCGTGCTGCTCACGCTGAAAGAGCTGTTCGGCAAAGGCCAGTAAGAATTGAATCATTGAGTCATCGGGTCATTGAGCCATTGATCTCCGATCAAGAGCCGATGATTCAATCTCAATCCCCTGATATCACTGATACACTGGTACACCGATATCACTTCAAACATAATGAGCAAATGCTCATCCGCCCCTTCACCGAATCCGACCGCCCCGCCGTCCTCGCCCTCTGGTCGCTAACCTTCGACTACACGTCCTCACACAACAATCCCAACGACGCCATCAATCGCAAGCTCGTCGTCCACCCCGAACTCTTCTTCATCGCCGAAATCGACAACCAACTCGTCGGCACCGCCATGGCCGGCTACGACGGACACCGCGGCTGGCTCTATTCCGTCGCCGTCCACCCTAACCACCGCCGTCAGAAAATCGCCACCGCCCTCGTCCACGAGGCCGAAGCCGCACTCCGCGCCCGCAACTGTCCCAAGATCAATCTCCAAACCATGCCCAACAATCCCGACGCCATCGCCCTCTACAAATCCCTCGGTTATTCCACCGAAAACCGCACCAGCATGGGCAAACGCCTCTCTCCCCCTGTGCCCCTCACCGACTCAGAATTGCTCGCGGCCTTCGAATCCCAATCCATCCCCCGCCCCGACTGGACCCACCGCGCCCACGTCAAAATCGCCTACCTCTACCTCACAAAACTCCCCTTCGAACAAGCCCTCGAAAAAATCCGCACCGGCATCCAGAAACTCAACGCCGCCAACAAAGTCGAAGAATCCCCCACCTCCGGCTACAACGAAACCACCACCGTCGCCTTCGCCCACCTCATCGCCGCCACCCTCGCCGCCTATTCCAAAACCTTCCCCACGCCCACCGCCGACGCCTTCTGCGACACCCACCGCCACCTCCTCTCCCCCACCATCCTCCGCCTCTTCTACTCCCCAGAACGCCGCATGCACCCCAACGCCAAACACAAATTCGTCGAACCCGACTTGACGCCCCTGCCGAAACCTCCTGCCTGATATCACTGGTACACTGCTACCACTGGTACACGAGTAAGCGCGGCCCCATCACCACAACCCCAATCACCCCCGCAAACCCCGCCGCCATCAGCACCCCACCCGCCGCCACATCCTTCACCCGCCCAATCCCCTCATGCCGCTCAGCACACACCACATCACACAAAACCTCCACCGCCGTATTCATCGCCTCCGCCACCCACACCCCCGCCATCGCCGCCACAATCCAGCACCACTCCCGCACCGACAACCGCAGCGCGCACCCCATCCCAATCACCGCCACACTCGCCAGCAAATGCACCCACGCGTTCCGCTGCGACCGCACCAGATAAACAATTCCATCCACCGCACACCCAACACTCCGCATTCGACCCGACAAAAACAGTCTCATCGCAAAAATCCCTCGGTACGTCTCTGTGCGTCTCTGTGTCCTCCGTGACTCTGTGGTTTCTTACCTCTCACCAACCATGTGCTCCCCCACCTCCACCGCACCGCCCGAACGCCGCAACTTCCCCTCCC
>DATKPA010000085.1:0-42962 GCA_035524355.1 Phycisphaerae bacterium
CCCCGCCGCCGCCATCATCGACCGCGTCCCCGCCGCGTTATACCGCCCCCCATGTCCCATAAAATCCCAGAAAATCTGCCCCACCGACCGCGACTCCCCCATCGCCGCAATCGCCTGCGCGAACGGCTGAATCCGCCCCTCGAAATTCTCGTACACCCCGCTCTTCTCCGCCCAACTGCACGCCGGCAGCGACAGCACCGCCTTCTCATACACCGCCCCGCTCCGCATCCCGATGTGAATCACCGTCTGCAACCCCGCCAGCGTCTGCTTGTAATCCGCCACATGCGTCGGCGCAAACGGATCGCCCGACACCAGCCCCACCGCGATTTTTCCACCGCGCGCTTTCTCCGCCAACTCGCTGAACGCACACGTGTTCCCCCCAAAGTGCGCAAACATCTTCTCCACACCTTTCCGGTTCGGCGCCTTCTCCGCCTTGATCGTAAACGTCACCTGACCCGTCGTCGGATTCTTGAAAACCTGATCCATCCCATCCGTCCGCACCGGGTTCATCACCAGCCAGCACTCCGGATCGATCGACCGCGCATACTTGATCTGCAGGAAAATCTCTTCCGTCGCATCGAACGGCGAAACAATGCAAACCAGCGACCCGGCCCCGTGGTCCTTCACCCCCGCACGCAACGCATCCTCCATCTGCTCATACGCCGCCTCCCACGAGATCTCCTTCCCCGCCCCGCCCTTCAACTGCTCCGGCACACGCACCCGCTCCTCCGCATGCACAAACCCAAACCCGTACCGCGTCTCATCGCTGATCCACCACTTGTTCACATCCTTATTAAACCGCGGCTTGATCCGATACACCCGCCCGTCATTATGATGAATCTCAATGTTCTCCCCGCCGCTCGTCAACGGCGAAATCGACGGCGTGCTCTTAAGGAACCACACCCGCTGCGTGAACAAGAAATCCTTGTCCAGCAACGCCCCCACCGGACAAATATCAATCACATTCGCCGACAGCGGATTGTTGATCGGCTTCCCCGGAAACACATCAATCTCCTCCCGATGCCCGCGCCCAAACACCGCCAGCTCGCTCGTGCCCGACACCTCCCGCGTGAACCGCACGCACCGTGTGCACATGATGCACCGATCGGAATACAGCAGCACATGATTCCCCACATCCTTCTTCGGCTTCTTCGCCTTGTCCTCCAGGAACCGCGACTCCGCCCGACCATACTTGTACGAATAATCCTGCAGGTAACACTCCCCCGCCTGGTCGCACACCGGACAATCCAGCGGATGGTTGATCAGCAGAAACTCCATCACCGCCTTCTGATTCGCCCGGCTCTTGGGCGACTTGGTGTAGACCTTCATGCCATCCGCGGCGGGCGTCTGGCACGTCGGGACGAGCTTGGGAACGCGAACGAGCTTGGTGGGATCCTTGGGGTCGGGAGATTCGATTTCGCCGAGGCAGATCCGGCAGGAGGCGACGATGCTCAGGCCCGGGTGATAGCAGTAGGAGGGGATTTCGATGCCATTGTCCTGGGCGACCTGAAGAATCATCTTCTTGCCTTCCCAGGAGACCTTCTGACCGTCAATTTCCATCGTGGGCATGGGGAAAACCTCATTGAGCCATTCGGCAGTCGTAATCCCGATATCATCCGGGTTTGGACGTGGGGAGTAAAGCCCAACGCCCCACCCGGAGCCGCGAATGCGGCGGCTTTGAGTAGCCATGGGCGGAAGCCCATGGTAATGGGCCGGAGCCAATGGTAATGGGCCGGAGCCAATGGTAATGGGCCGGATCCCATGGGTAATGGCCGACCGCGTACGGCGACGAGGCCCGGAGGGCCGACTCTTTGTGCGTGCGGATCGCCGTGACGAAAATATTCTGGCCCCCGCCCGCCATTCGTGTTATTCCATACGCAAAACTGAAACGCATGTTGATACGGAGCACCCCATGTCCTCCCACATCTGCCTCCGCATCCACTTCATCTGGTCCACCACCAAACGCACCCCCCTCATCGCCCCCGATTGGGAACCCCGCCTCTTCGCCTACCTCGGAACCGTCCTCGCCGACCGCCGCGGCGTCCTCCTCGCCGCCAACGGCACACCCGACCACATCCACCTCTACACCTCCCTCCCCTCCACTCTCTCCCTCGCCGAAATCACCAACGCCCTCAAAGCCAACTCCTCCCGCTGGATCCACGAAACCCTCCACCTCCCCGACTTCGCCTGGCAAAAAGGCTACGGTGCCTTCAGCGTCAGCCCCTCCGCCGACCACGCCATCCGCACCTACATCCAAAACCAGAAGGAACACCACCGCGCCCGCACCTTCCAGGAAGAATACCTCGACTTCCTCAAACGCCACCAAATCGACTACGACCCCCCTCATGACACTTGGGGTGATGATGCCTGGGAATCCTGCACAAAAGGCAAAATTACGGTAACGGCTACCGCTGTCCTCTACGAGAAGATAGATGCGAACTTTGCGAAGAAATTTGCGGACAATTTCGACTCCATGCCTACAGATAGCCCATCCGGCGGGCTCCCCGTGTCGTACAATGACCCCGGATTTGGCAATGGAGCCGCTTCGATGAGCAGAAGTTTAACAGCAACATGGGACTGTACTGGCGGAGAAGACAATAAGACGAGAATAACGATCGGATAGCAGCTCTCCATAATTGTGAGGTGGGGGTCGCTTGAATAGTGAAGAATGCTGCGATGCTCTGCGGCTAGAAAACGAGTTTTGAACTCGGCGTAGGCCTTTTCTGGTTCATGTGACACGATGATTCTGCGGCGACTTTTTCGTGCGTTTTTGTTGGCGCTCTGCCTGGCTTGTGGCTTTATTTGGCTGGTAAGTTATTGCCGCGACATTCGCATGAAGCCACCAATTCTCGATTTTCTGTCGATAGGGTTTTGGCACGGGGAGATGCATTTCTTCGTTTACGAACCATGCCTTCGCGTGGACGATGCTTGGAAATGCGTAAGCGTAGGTGAGCTATTCTCGGCCGGGGATTATGGCGCTGGATGGGAAGTCTTCTATCGCGCATCTGATTTCCGGCGTTTTGGATTTGGATTTCATTTCGGAGATGTTTTTGGAGGTGTACTTGGAAATTGGGCATTCTTTGGAGAGATGCCAATGTGGTTTGTCTCTGCAACAATTCTCCTTGTATGTGGATATGCTTGGCGGAGGGTTCGCGCGAAGCATCAGCCACGCGCATTTCCAGTTAGGGTTGTCGGAAACATGGGACAATTAACCACTGCATTGAGGGAAAAAAGGGATGAGGAGATCGGAGGTAGTGAGGCCTGACGTGAACGCGAGTTGTTCTCGCGTAAGCTTTGCGAGAAGTGTCGATCATTTGCCGCGAAACCGAATCATTGTTTTAGTTGGATTGGCACTCCCCCCAATACGTCTTCGAATAAAAAAAGAGCCGGCCCCCCAGGCCTCCCTACCCACCTCCGCCCCCCCCTCTCCATGGGCTCCCGCCCATGGCTACTGACAAACGCCGCTCCGCGGCTCACGCAAGGAGCCGCAACGCGGCGGCTATCAGTAGCCATGGGCGGAAGCCCATGGTGGGCGGCATCCCATGGTGGGCGAAAGCCCATGGAACCGGAACGCCTACGAGATTCGTCTGAGGCCCGACGGGCCGACTCTCGTCACCCACCCAAATATCGCCCTCCCCACCTCACCTCTCCGCTCTCACCGGCAGGTCATCCCCCGTGCCCCCGTCATCCTTTTGATTCAACCCCACACTGTAAAGGACATATCCATCCTCCTCCCGCCGATAGACAACGTCCCCACCGGACATCGTATCCTGCAGCACCCGCCCCCCCAGCGCGTCGAGCGCATTCGGATACTGCCCGTGAACCAATCGATACTCAGCAAGCGACACAACCAACAACGCAATCTCCCGTTCAATCGCGCCCCGGACGATCAATTTGTACATACGTTTTTCTATATCCGGCCATCCCGCAACGCACCAACGAGCGATGCGCCGCGTGAAGTCGGCTTTAGATTCCCCCGGCCGGATGACCAAAAACCTCTCAACGTCTTTGATGCCGCCGCTGTTATCGTCCCCGAATGAAAATGCCTCGGGAATCTGTTCGGTGGCCGCCTCCTTGATTCGCTCATCCTCGACTCTCATCTGCTGAGCGAACGGGAGCGAGTTCCTTCTTTCGCTCTCGGCGACCTCCCGCCGTACCGCTCTCAAGAATTCATCCCCATCAATTTTCGGAAGATCGCCTGTGTTGATGATCACGCTTTGATCCAGAATTCCCGCGGCGGGCCGAATGATCCGCTGGTAATCACCTCGAACCCACGTCATCGCGAGGTCCAGCCCGATGAATTGTTCAATATCATCGGATTGAGCTAACGTGGGCAGCGGCCGTAGCGCGGTCAATTCCTCCCGCACCCTCTTCAGATCAGCGCCGTTGAGCGTGCCCGATGTCACCAGCCCTTCGTATCCGCGCAATGCGACGTTTTCCGTCGCAACCGCGACCAGCATTGAAACATCGGTGTGTTGTTGTGCACAAAAACGTGCGAGCGTCCGCGCACGTTTGATGTCAGCGAGAGAATCCGCGAGACGACCCTCACCGGCATTCAGCATCGCCCGCATGACAAGAGCGTCGCCCGCCTGGCGAAACATCGTCAGCGGCGGGAGCGCGTCATACCAGATCGGCGGGGAAGATTTGCTGACCCAGGGCACGAAACAACGGTCGCGTTTGCAGGCGGCATCCAGCAAGGTGAATGCCCTTTCGCTGTGGGCCAACCATTCAGCCACCACCGGATAATCAGTCGCTTTCCACGGAGTTGCCCTGCACGTTCTGTACTGCTTGTCCAACGCTTCCGAATCAACCGGCGGGAGCGGTGCAACCTGTCTTTGTGCAGCGAAATTCTCCAGCGACATCAACCCGTCACCTTCATCCACCGTGACCTTCAACTCGCGTGTTACACCCTCCATGAATTGGAGATTGGCCGAATTGGTGGTAGCCCGCAGCAGCGGAATCGCTGCATTGTTTTCCGGAGTCACGCCTTTACTCAGAACATCATTGATGACCTGCACATAGTTGATCGTGCCATCGCCATTCACGGGCCCCGAAACGATCGTCGTTTCCGGTCCGATGGTGTACGAATGGCGCGCCGTTTCGGTAGTTGCTTGACCAATCGCATGGCAACCTAAAAGCGCCAGAGAAACTGTTTGGAGGGTACGCACTGTTCGGGACATCGGTCACCTTATCCGTCTTGGGAGTGTAGTCGTCATTGAAGACCGGCGGTGCCGGGCCACCGGGAAGCGATTCGAGTCTCCCTGATCCCTTGGCGAATGGTCAAGTTATTTTTAGAACCGGCGCGCCGGAAAAATCACGGAAAATCTGTTTGAATTCCGTTAGGGTCCCCGTACAATATACCCAATGGACACACGGGAGGGGAATCATGCACACACGCCAACCATCTCAAAACGCGCACAACTCACTCCAAGCCCACTCACCCCACACCCCCGCAACCCCCCACATCCCACCCGCGCCGCAAAATGTCAATTCCGACAGCAAACGAAGCAAAACACCCCCCATGTACCCCGGTGAACGAAGCGGATCGCAGCGAATCGACCCCTCAAAACCCACCCCAATCCTCCCAAAAACCCCGTTTTTCGCCCAAAAACCCACTTTTCTCCCCAAAAACTTTTCCTGCCTCGCAAAAAATCGCGCAACTCCTTATTTTTCGCCCGCAATCACTGCGACGTCAAAATCACCGCCCGCGTCCCCGCCGCCGGATCCTGCTGCGCCAGCCCCTTCTGCGACAGCGTATCCAGCGTCTGCGTCGCCACCTCCATCGACTGCCCCGACGCCACCAGGTCCGAAAGCGAAATGCGGCCCCCCTTCTTTTTCGCCAGGTCGATCGTCTCGGCGATCGGCAATCGAATGTAATCGGGGAATTCCCAGACGTTCTTCCGAAAATCCTGCCAGCGCTGGGTGGCGATGCCCATTTTGGAGAGGGCCTGGAGGGTTTTCATGGCGAGGGCGGGGTCGATGTCGAGGGCGGTGGCGGTTTCGGAGAGGGTGAGGATGCCGTTGCGGGCTTCGGCGAGTTTCATGACTTCCTTTTTGGGGAGCGGTTTGGGGAAGGGGAGGAAGCGGAGGAGTTTGGGGAGGTAGGGCGCGAGTTTGAGGAGGCCGAGGCCGGTGAGGAGGACGCCGGTGAAGACGAGGCCGAAGGAAGGGGCGGATTTGAGGAAGTGGAACTGGGAGGGGACGAGGAAGCAGAGGCCGACGATGATGAGGGTGAAGCCCTTGCGGGCGTCCGAGTGTTGCGGGAGGCGGTTTCTTCCGGACATGGTCCTTCCCCTGGGTTCTTTACCGAACGGTGGGGATATTGTACCCGGAGAGCGGGCTGGGGATGGGGTTAAAGCAGGATGTGAAATCCGGCTTGTTTGAAGTGGTGGTCGTGGGTGAGGGCGTGGGTAATTCCGCGTTGCTTCATCACGATGAAGGAGATGCAGTCGGTGAGGGACCATCGTTTATCCGGGCGGTCTGAATACAGTTGAACACCAGCCCACACCAATTCTGGCGATGACCAAACGATTTCGATCCAAGGATTTTGGTCGATTTGGTGTGCGAACTCGACAAAACGCCTCCGGAATGACGTACCCGAAAGAGCGTTTCCAACTTCAAACAGAACGAATTCTGTCGTCAACATCGGGGCTTTCAGGGAACTGCTTGCAGCGACTGCCGGCCCGTGATCAGAATCGCTATCATTGAGAAGTGCGATGAGAAAATAAGCATCAGCGAAGATCACTTGTAACGTTTCGGTGCTCCATGAGCATAGTGGTCGTGATTCTTCGCAAGATCCGACGGCGCGTCTTTGACGCAGCCGACAAATTCCTTCAGCAATTCATAGATAGTCGGCGGTTCGGGTGTCTTGGGCCGTTTGGTCTTTTTGGGGGCGGCAGACTTCTTCGGTTTGAACCGGTCTTCGGACTTCGTTCTCATAAAGCACGCCTTTACACTCTCATGCCGCTAACAGTCATTTCAACGCCCTGGACCATATCGCTTTTGATGTGTTTTTTGAAGTCGTCGGGGAATTTCTGGAGGATGGTTTTGACGACCCAGTTGGTGCCGTCGGCGAGGCCGCAGATGGTGGTGCCGGGCATGGAGCCCTGGGCCAGCGCCAGCTCCATCAGCATGTCGAGGTCCTTCGGCCGGCCGCGATCCTCCAGAATCCGGTTCAGCATCTTGTGCAGCCAGGCCGACCCCTCCCGGCACGGCGTGCACTGCCCGCACGATTCGTTGGCGTAGAACCGCACGCAGTTCCGCGCCACTTTCACCATGTCGACGGTGTCGTTCATGATCGTCACACAAGCCGTGCCGAGACCGAGCACGTTGTATTTCTTGCCGATGTCGAAATCCAGCGGGGCATCATATTGATCCGTTCCCAGCACCCCCATCGAGATGCCGCCATGAAACGCCGATTTGTATTTCCCCTTCACGCCCTGGGCGTACTTCTCGACAAGCTTGCCCATGGGAATGCCAAGCTCTTCCTCGTAAACCCCGGGCTTGTTCACATGCCCGCTCACGCCCATGAGCTTCGGCCCCGCGCTCGACGCCGTCCCCATCGCCTTGAACGCCGCGGCCCCGTTCTCGACGATGAACGGCAAACAGGACAGCGTCTCGACATTATTAATGATCGTCGGCTTGGCAAACGCGCCGGCCACCGCGGGGAACGGCGGCTTGATCCGCGGCCATCCGCGTTTCCCCTCCAGCGCTTCGAGCAAACCCGTTTCTTCACCACAGATGTAAGCACCCGCCCCGCGATGAATGTAACACTGATGCACGATCTCGCTGTTCGGATGCTTCTGCCCGAAGATCCCGTTGGCGTAGGCTTCCTGCAGCGCTTCTTCGAGAATCCTGTACTGCTGGTGATATTCGCCGCGGATGAAAATGAAGGACGTCGTGATCGAGTTCGCATACGCCGCAATCGCAATCCCTTCGAGGATCACATGCGGATCGTGGTCGCACAAATAGCGGTCCTTGAACGTCGCCGGTTCGGATTCATCAAAGTTCACCGCCAGATAGCGCGGATGCAGATCCTTCGGCAAAAACGTCCACTTCACCCCGCACGGAAACCCCGCCCCGCCGCGACCGCGCAGACCGGAGTCCTGCGTGAGCTTGACGACGTCGGCAGGCGGCATCGACTGCGCCTTCTTGAGCGAAGCGTAACCGCCAGTGGCGACGTAGTCGGCGTATTTGAAGAGCTTGCGCTGGGCGGGGTCATCGGGGATGCGTTTCAGGAGGACGGGAGCAGTGAAGGCCATGGAAACACCTAAATTGCAGGACATTTAGCGGGGATGTTTAGATTCGGATTTCGGCGAACGAAAGCGGACTTTGAGTTTAGGCTTCGAAGGAGTTCGCTTGCATCGCGGGGCAAGCCGCTTGTTTTGTTTCAGGCACTCAAGAGACGCTTTTTCTTTTGCGTCATAGATTTCTCGCATGAGTTCGCCTTCGTCGGCAATGGATTGGCCGCGAGGAAAGCCCTCGATCAATTTCCGGGTCCGCCCTGGGGGGGGCAGGGGATCGGAAATTTCGAGTTTGCGGACGGCCTCGGCGAGATCACGAACGGTTTTGAACCGTTCTCCGAGCTCGTCTTTGACGCGATAGATTTCCGCCATGAGAGGGCTGGTGATCATGTAGTCGCTCCGGAAAACCCCAGAGGAGTGCATACGAAAGGTGGATTATACCCCAAATGTGCGAGGTGGCGGCTGATCTGTCGGGAAATCATGGGATTGGCCAAGTGCTTGCAGTTCCAAGTTAACAGGAAATCCATGCGATGAACCGCCGCGATGGCCAGATGCAGAGCGTCCACTTTGGCTCTTGCGGGGAGCCAGCGGCGAGAGAGAATCTCCTGGCTCAATTGTTGGGCGTCATCCGTGGCGCTCAATCGCGGCAGTGAAGCAATGTATTCGAGGCGCTGCCGGGCCATTTCGGGGTCTCCAACAAGGGCCTCCATGCGCACAGCTTCGGAGGTGAACAGATCGAAGTGATCCGCATCATTTTGCCACCAGATGCGAGTGGTTTGCTGACGGGCAGCATCGAGGAGGTTATTGGTGGGACGAGCGACAAGCACGCTGAAGATGGTGGTTTCGACGTAGACTTTCGGCTTCATGCGTCCGCAGCGCTCTCACTCAATGTCCGTGTCCGTTGCCGTGATGCGAGGGCTCCTTGGGGAGTTCTTTGAGCGTCTGGATGAACCCATCCGGCGTCAGCGGCCCGTGAATCTCGCCGTTGATCAGCGCCGCCGGCGCCTTCTCGCACAGACCGATGCACTCCACCTCGAACAGCGTGAACAGGTTGTCGTCCGTCGTCTCGAAATTCTCCACGCCGAAGACTTCCTTGATCCGCTGGAAAATCTGTTCGCTGCCGCAGAGCTCGCACGCAATCGACCGGCAGACGTTCACAACATATTTGCCGCTGGGCTCAAACCGGAATTCCTCGTAGAACGACGCCGCATCCTGCACCTCCGCCGCCGGAACCTGCAGCAGCGTGGCCGCCTCATCAATCGCCTGCGCCGCGATAAAGCCGTACTCGTGCATGATCAGGTGAAACAACGGCAAGAGCGCCGCCCGCTTCGTCGGATAACGCGGGAAATACTTCTGCTCGATCTCCGCGCGAATCTTCTCCGTGATGTACGGCTCCGTGCGCGTCGGCGTGTACGGTTGCAGACGGTTGTTGACGATCCAGGCCATAAAACCTCTAAATGCTGAATGCTGAATGCTGAATTCTTTAGCGGTCCAGCTCCGCGGCAATGATGTTGAGCGAACCGAGCACGGCCACGACGTCCGACATCATGTGCCCTTCGATCATCTTGGGCAGCACGCTCAAATGGATGAACGAGGGCGGACGCGTGCGGGCGCGCCATGGCACCGGGCCGCCGTCGCTCACGAGGTAATAGCCCAGCTCGCCGTTGGGCGATTCGCAGCAGCCGTAGACTTCGCCCCGCGGCGGCTCAAAGCCGCGGTTGGTCATGATCAGCTCGAAGTGATGAATGAGCCCCTCAATCGAGCCGTAGGTCTGCTCCTTCGGAGGGAGGATTTCCTTCCCTTCGACGCTGACGCTCAGCGGCCCTGTCGGAATGTTGTCGATGAGCTGCCTGATGATGTGCACCGACTGCTTCATCTCTTCGAGGCGGACGAAATAGCGGGAGAAGCAGTCGCCGGTCTTCATGATGGGGACTTTGAAATTCACCGCGGGAGCGCCCTGGCCGTCCCAGTTCTCCTGGAAGCAGAGGTACGGATCATCCTTCCGGACATCTCGCAAGACACCGGCGCCGCGGGCGACGGGGCCGCTGATGCTCCAGTTGATGGCATCCTCCGTCGAAATCGCACCGATGCCCTGCGTGCGATCGAGGAAGATACGGTTGCGGTTAAGCAGGATTTCCATGTCCTCGATCGCCTTCGGAAGGCTCCCTTCGATGAACGTCTTCACCATTTTCTTGAAGATGGCGTCATCAATTTCCTTCATTGCGCCGCCGAGGCGGAAGTAGCTGGTGTGGAAGCGCGAGCCGGAGACGTACTCGACAATGTCGTAAATCGCCTCCCGTTCGTTGAAGCCGAAGAGGAAGGCGGTGAAGGCCCCGAGGTCGAGGGCGGCGGCGCCGACGCAGAGGAGGTGGTTCTGGATGCGGCCGAGTTCCTGCAGAATCGTCCGCAGCACCTTGCAGCGCGGAGTGATCTCCACGCCGAAGAGTTTTTCGGCGGCACGGAACCAGGCGATTTCATTCACGATCGGCGAAACGTAATCCATGCGGTCGACGATGGTGACGTACTGGTTGTAGTTGAGGACCTCGGCGTTTTTTTCGAAGCCGGAGTGGAGGTAGCCGATGATGGGGACGCAGCGGACGACGCGTTCGCCGTCGAGTTCGAGGACGAGGCGGATGGTGGTGTGGGTGGCGGGGTGCTGCGGCCCGAAGTTGAGGGTCCAGAGGTTGTTGTCACTGGAGAGGTTAGGCGTGGCCAGCGGATTCTCGAGGAGAATATCCTGGGCGCCTTTTTCGATACTGTAGGCCATGGGAGGCTCCGTTGGGTAAACCGGGTTCCGAGCGGGGCCGTTTGGGGAGATCGCACGGAAAAGGACATCATACCGCGAGGGGTGCGCAAGGCAATTGCGGGCATGGGGCGGCAGGGAAGAGGGAGAGGGGTGAGATTGCCAAGTGTGGGTACGTCATTGGCATTCTCGTACGAAGTACACTAAGTGCGGCGTAAATTATTGGTGAGTAGGGGGTTGCGGGATGAGTGGTGGTCAGAGGCCGGGGAGTGGATGTTCGCCCTGGCGGGGTTCGAGGAGCCATTTGTTGTCTTTGACGGTTTGCAGGATTCGGCGGTAGGCGAGGCTGAGGCTGGCGTCGATGTGCTGCTGGAGTTCGTCATCGGTGGGCGTGTCGAAGGGGGATTGGATTTTGGAATCGACGTGGAAGCCGGCATCGTTGGCATAGGCGGCGAACCATTTGTTTTCGCCGACGAGGCGCATTGGGGCGTTGGTCTGCTGGAGGTGTTCGCCGAGGCCGGTGAGGAAGCGCTGCTGCTCGGGGGAGAGTTGCGAGTCGGGCTTGAAGAGTTTCTGGTACATCCGCTTGGCTCGCTCTTCATCTTCGGTGGCGACGGTGGTGAGGATCAGGTCGATGTCGTCTTCGAGTTCGTAGGGATAGAACTCGAAGGCGGCTTCGAGGTCGAATTTTTCGGGATCGGCGGCGGCTTTCCACGCGGCGAGGAAGGCGTCGGCGGAGGGTTCGACGCCGAGCCAGCGGAGTTTGGAGTCGATGTAGGCGCCCCAGGGGGTTTGCCATTCTTTGATCCAGGGGGTTTCGCGGATCAGTTTGTAGGTCATTTTTGAACCACCAAGACACTAAGGCACCAAGAGCTCCCGCTGATTGGGCGCGGGAAATACGCTTTGCACTGTAACTGGATGAAGGGCGCTTCGCGAGGGACGGTGGGCGTGTCGCGTCAGGCGGGGTTGCGGTCGAGGAGG
This sequence comes from Phycisphaerae bacterium, assembly GCA_035524355.1. Lineage (GTDB taxonomy): Bacteria > Planctomycetota > Phycisphaerae > WQYP01 > WQYP01 > DATKPA01. The sequence goes on from DATKPA010000085.1 coordinate 11,968, forward strand.
GATTTGAGGACTTGGGCTTCATTGTGATTTTCGTCTTTGGCACCGTAGAGGAGGGTAACGGGGTGTACTCGTAATTTCACTCGAGGTGCTTTGTGAGAGGTGCGGCCGCATCTGTGGATGCGATGGGTGCATCGCCCCGTTCTGTTCCGCATTCGGGGCAGCGACCGGGGGAGAATCGGATGTCGTACCCACAGTTCCCGCAGCGGCCCGCCCTTTTGCGTCGACGATTTCGAATGTGGCGGAACATCGGGAACACGTACCCCAGCATCGGACAGGCACATAGCAGGATTACTCCCCACGCAGGCAGCAGCCACTGCTCATCCCTCTCGATGGGCACCCCGACCCAGGTCTCGTGGTGCCACGAACGCACAAAGAGGATCCAGTTCTGGTTGTGCTCGTAGGGCCGGAAGGTATTCGGCGGAGTTCGGTAATGCTTTGTGAACCAAGTGGGCAAATCGCCCTCAAGAGGATCTTGACGTGACCGGTACTCCATCAGCAAACCATGCACAGAGCATTGAACAAAGAGTTCTTGATATTGTTCCGATTTTGCTCCCCCAACTCTTTTCACGTGTTGAACAACCCAGGTGTCTCCCAGCGTAAGTGCGCGAAAGGCAAGGATCGCGGCCCCGATTAGAAAGGCAAGCGACATCGCGGGAAGTATAACCCATGACTTTCTCATTTGCCTTGAGCACCCGGAGACACTTCGACGACGCGGCTGTTTTCCTTCATCCAACTGATCATGCGGCGGAGGGCTTTGCCGCGGTGGGAGATGTGGGATTTGGATTTCATGTCGAGTTCCGCGGTGGTGCGTTTGAATTGGGGGAAGTAGAAGAGGGGGTCGTAGCCGAAGCCGTTGGTGCCGCGGGGTTCGTGGAGGAGGAGGCCGTCGACGTGGTCGAGCATGACGGCGAGTTCCGCATGGGGGGTGGCGAGGGCCATGGCGCAGACGAACTGGGCCTGGCGCTTTTCGTCGGGGGTGTCTTTGAGGGCATCGAGGAGTTTTTTGTTGTTGGCGGCGTCGACGGTTTCGCGGTCGCCGTCGATGCCGGCGTACCTTGCGGAGTAGACGCCGGGGGCGCCGTTCAGAGCATCGACGCAGAGTCCGGAGTCGTCGGCGAGGGTGAGATGGCCTGAGAGGCGGGCGTAGTGGCGGGCTTTTTTGGTGGCGTTGCCGATGAAGGTGGGGCGGTCTTCGATGCAGTCGGGGAAGGTCGAGCCGTTGTCCTTGAGGCCGAGGACGTCGAAGTCGCCGAGAAGGCCGGCGATTTCGAGTTCGTGGCGGATTTCCTTGACCTTGCCGGCGTTTCCGGTGGCGATGAGGAGTTTGGTTTTTTCGGACATGGTGGGAGGTTGCTCCGGGTGTGCGGACTCCCCGGCCCAAAGGCCGGGGCTAAACGAAAGGGTTCATTTGTATGAGTGTTTGAGTGTGCGTTCGATCTCACGGATTCCGGCGAGGATGTCCCCCGCCGACTTGAACGCCGGCTTCTCCGGATCCGCCGGCCGCAGGATCGCCTCGGTGAGCTTCGCCAGTTCTTTCGCCTCCCGGCTCTCCGGATCATACTTCACCAGCCCGCGGAAATCGGGGTTCATCTGCGGCGCGTTGATCTGCACGGCGAGGTAGAAGAAGTCGACGGCCTTGTCGATCTTGTGATAGCTCCGGCAAATCTCTTCCGAGGTCACCTGCCCCGTCTCGGTCATTTTGCCGAGCATGCGTTGGATTTGGCTGGTGCGCATCATTTCGCCGAAGAGATTCCCCAGCAGCGACGCTTCGGGAAAGGCCTCGCCGACGCGGACGGCGGAACCGAAATCGACAAACCCCACGCCGTGCTCGGTGATCACCACATTATCCAGCCGCAGGTCGAGGTGCATCACCTTCGCCTGGTCGTGCAGCGCGGTCAGCAGTTCCGCCGCCTGCTTCGCAAACTGCAACTGCGTCAGCGGCTTGCCCCCATTGCGCAGCCAGTTCATCCGCAGCGTCTGCACATACCCCTTCGGGTCCTGCTCCGCGGAAATCACGCGCGGCACCCGTTCCCGAAATTCCTTCGGCAAATCCCGCTGCAGCAGCTTCAGAATCGCCGCCTCCCGCGTCAGGAACACGGGGAAAATCTTCTCCGTAAACTTCTTCGCCCGCCGCTTGAGCGTCTCTTCGTCCGCCTCCGGGAATTTCTCCTTCAGGCGTACCAGAACGCGTTCCAACGTCGGCACCGCCTTCACCACTTCATATTCATCCCGCCAGGAGACCGGCGCCGCCGTCGCCACGCCCAATCCGCCAATCATCTGCTCGTGATTCCGTTCCAGGTAGACGTTGTAGGTAAACCGATCGCTCGACTGCCCGGGCGGCACCAGCAACACCTTGCGGGCCACGAAGTAATGCACCATGCGGGCGAAACCGAACATGCGCAACCCGAACGGATACATCTTCAACGTGACCGGCCGGCGTTCGAGGGCCCATCCGCTGGCACCGCGCCATTCGGCGAATTGCTGGACGGCGTGGACGATCTGCCCCCAGTCCCGGCTGACATAAACAAACTGTCCCCCCCACCGCAGACGGTCAAAGACGTCGTCGGGCGTGTGCGGGTCGTTGCCGCCCGCGAAGAGGAAGTCGAAAAGTGCGTCATCCTTCGGCGCCGTGGCGGAACTCATAAGATGTGTGGAATGCAGGAATTCCGGATCGGTGGCGAACCGCTTCTTCATCACGAACTGAACCAGGGCAGCGGCTTCGTGATCGATCTCGGGGCTTACCCGCGGGGGCATCGCGGTTTGCACCGGAGTCGAGGAGCTGAGAGCGGCCATCGGATGTGCCGTCATACGGTTCTCGCCGTGAAGGGCGCACCAAGCGGAGCGCATCTGCGGATGTGCCGACATCCTTGCCGGGGCCCGGGGGGTGCGGGCTCTCTTTCACGTATCGGCAAATGCTGCTTCACGATATCGCGCCAACCTCTTTAAGTCACGCCCCGATTCGAGTCCGAAAATGTTTTCTCGGAGCCTCTTTCGCGTTGCAGACGCCTGTGCCAGAGAACCGCTACAATGCTTGATCACTGCACTTAGGTATCTCTTATGGACCTCGATGAATTTCACGGGCTGACACTTGCCCGCCGCGCCGTGCGAAACTTCAAGCCCGATCCGCTGCCGGAGGGCATGCTGGACCGGCTGCTGGAAGCGGCCCGCTGGGCGCCCTCGGGGTATAACCTGCAACCCACGCATTTTGTCACGGTTAGCGATCCCGCCCTGAAACCCGGGCTGCGCGTGGCGTGCATGAATCAAAAGCAGATCGAGCAGGCCCCGGCAACGGTGCTGTTCCTGGGGGACCGCCGCGTCGCCACCAACAACTTCCGCATGATGCTGGCTCACGAAGAAGAAGCGGGGAGCCTGCATCCCAAGTACCGCGCAACTCTCGAAAAATTCGTGCCGCTCGCCTTCCACACGGGCCCGGTGGGGCTCGGCTGGATCTGGAAGGCGACGCTGCCGCCGATGATGCGCCTCGGCGTGCCCACCCCCGAGCTGCCGGCGATTCACCGCCGGTACTGGCTGGCCAAGCAGGTAAGCCTTTCGGCGATGGTGTTTATGCTGGCCGCGACGGCGGCGGGGTTGGGGACCTGCCCGATGGAGGGATTCGACGAGGCGCGGGTGAAGCGCCTGCTGAAAATACCCGGCCACATGGTGGTCGTAATGGTGATACCCGTGGGATACTCCGCCGATGGCCCACAAAAACGGACCCGCTTGCCGCTGGAAAAACTGATCCACCGCAACGGCTGGTAACGGTGAGCCGTTGGCGTGAGGTGTCCGGACCTAACCAATTTTCGCGCTCACCACGAAATCTGCATGGAAGGCTAAAGATTTCCGCTGAGAGGTGCGATAGGTAATCTGATGTTGCGGCGACAACGCCCAGGATGGGCGCTACAATGTGACAACTTCGACGCAGTATACGCCGCGTCCGGAGAGACAAGGAGACCCAATGGCTGCAATGATTGAACAGTTTGACGAGAGCACGAAGGCTCAGCCCCGTGGCAAAGGCACGGAACTGAAGCGCCGGCTCGTTGACCATCTGGATGTGGTCAAACGCACCAATGACATCGTCAAAGTCACCCAGATTACCAACCATCACTTTCGCGTGAATACGCTCAGCCCGTTCAAGGCTGCGGACCGCGTGATGCCGATGTATCGCATTACCAAGAGCCAGTTCCTTCATGTGGAGGAACGGCTCGGTGAATTGGTAATCAACGACCAGACCCGCAGTAACTAAAAGCGGGTCGGGCCGAATCAGGTTTCTCTAGACGCCCTCACACGGCCGTGTGGGGGCGTCACCTTTTTTGCGGCCAGTTGGGGGGGGATTACGGGCCGATCCCGTTCACTTGCCCGCGGTGCGCCGGAGGAGTTCGCGAATCTGTTCGTCCCACGGGACATCGGTGAAGGCGAGCACGTGGTCGATGCGGAATTGGCCGCAGCGGGTGCGCACCTCTTCGAGGAACGCCCCGAACTCGCGGCGGTACTCTTCGCGGATCAGCTTCGGATCAATCTGCAGGCGCGAGCCGTCCTCCATGTCCTCGAACGTCACCGGCCGGCTGTACGCCAGATCCGTCTCGGCGCGGTCGAGCACCTGCAACACGATCATCTGGTGGCGGGCGTGCTTGAGGTGCTGCAGGGCGAGGAGGATTTTGTCTGCGTCGTCGAGCAGGTCGGAAATGAGAATCACGAGCCCGCGGCGAGGGATTTTGTTGGCGAGGTGGTGCAGAGTGTCGGCGACGTTCGTCTGCTTCCCCGGGGAAATGGTTTCCAGCTTCGTAAAGAGCTGATCGAGATGACCCGCACCGTTCCCCTGCGGAATCTCCAGGCGGATGTCGGTGTCGAAGACGGTGAGGCCGACGTAGTCCTGCTGGTTCGAGAGCATGTAGGCGATGGACGCCGCCAGCACCGCTCCGTATTCGAACTTGGAGACGCCCTGCGGACTCGGAGCGTTGCTCTTTTTCTTCATCGATTCGGGACCGACGGCAGCGTTGCCGAACGCCATCGAAGCGGAAGCATCAAGACAGATCGTCGCCCGAAGGTTTGTTTCCTGCTCGTACTGCTTGATGTAATAGCGATCGGTTCGGGCCAGCACGCTCCAGTCAAGATGCTTGATCTCATCGCCGGGCACATACTCGCGGTGCTCGGCGAACTCGATCGAAAAGCCCTTGTGCGGCGACTTGTGCAGCCCCGCGAAAACCCCCTCCACCACGCCGCGCACCGTCAATTCGAGCCGGCGAAGCTGCGCGGCTTGTTGAGGGCGAAAGAATTTGTAGCGGTGCAGTGCCAAGGGTATCCGTTATGATTTTTGCCGGAGGTAGGTGCGGAAGGATTCCAACCGGGGCAGTGACTCACGATCCTTGTCGCGATTGGTCGCAGCCTTGCTGGCAATGATGTCATCGATGTTACAGACGGGGAATCCTTCCACTTCCACGTGGCGTCGCCATGCGTCCTCAAAGCTGTTGATGCCATCTGGCGCGAAGATCAGATCGAGATCGAAAGGACCGTTTTTGAGTTGAATGAAATCCTTCCCGCGTTCGATTTCCTCGGCTTGCGTTTCAGTAAGATTGAAGCCAAGTTCCAACAGGGCTGTTACGAGGGCTCGACCATTGACGATGGCCTTCTCCACGAAAAGGTCGGCATCCTGCGTCGTATCCGGAAAGCCGAGCAAAATCGCCCCGGACTTGCCAATAAATAGATATCGGCAGCCATGCCGCGCGAACACGTCGCGGATCTCTTGCGCCTGACGGTATTCAAACGCGGCCATAGCCCAGCCAATCCGGAAGATTTTCCTCGCACCACTTGCGATAGTCCGCGGTCGTCTCGAATGCACGAAACGGTGCATCATCCATCACCGGCTTGTACGTGCGAATGAACGCGTACTTCATTCGCTGGGCGAGGGGTCGCCGGGCCGCTGCTTCAAACTCTGCCAGCCATTCCGCGGGAATTGACCGTTTTTCATCTGTTTGGGTCATGCGTTAACTTTACCGTTCGCAGGCCCTTGCCTCAATGGAAAAGCCCAAGCCCGCGAGGGTAAGGGGCATTTGGCTTGCGGAATCGGCCACTTTGTTTTGTTATAGCAGCAAGTCTATATGTGAAAGGGCGGACGATGGGATTTGCAGGGTTCGCGAGCGTGCTTTCGGGCGTTCTGCTTTTGTCGGCGGCGACACGACTGGTAGCGGAGGAATCGGCAGTCCCCCCGCGACCCGCGCCACGCGTGCCGCAGACGGAGATGGGAATCACGCAACTCCCGAACGAGAAACTCGATTGGATGCTCGACGGCAAGATCGGGATGTTCATTCACTGGGGACTCTACTCCGGCCCGGGGAAGGGCGAATGGTACATGGAAAACGCCGGGATTCTGCCGGAGCCGTATCGGAAGTACGCGACTCCGGAGAGCGGCGATGCGTATTTTGATGCGGCCGATTATCACCCGCAGGCATGGGCCCAACTGGCCAAAGATGCCGGGATGAAATGGATGTGCCTCACCGCCCGGCATCACGACGGATTCTGCCTGTTCGACAGCCCATACCCGAACGCCTTCACGAGCATGCAGACGTTGCATCGGGATCTGGTCGCGGAGTATGTGAACGCGTGTCGTGCGGCCGGGCTCAAGGTGGGGATTTATTACTCGCCGCTGAGCTGGCGCTATCCCGGCTACTACGATGTCACCGGCACGAACTGCCTCCCCAACAAGTTCGGCTACAAAACCGACCCCGCCCATCTCGAAAACGCCCGGCTGATGAAGGAAGAGAACTACGTCAACGTCAAAACACTGCTGACCCAGTACGGCAAAATCGACTACATCTATTGGGATGGCGGCTGGCTGGCGCAGCAGGGCTCCGATGCGGATGCCGCGTTTTTCCATGAGCCCGGGAAATTCCTCGACCCGGACAACCGCTGGCCCATTTCGAAACAGTACCAGGACCTCGATCCGGCGACGGGCAAGGCGCTGGGCATCATGGGAATGGTGCGGCGATATCAGCCGGACGCGATCACCAATCTTCGGTACGGGTGGATGGGGGATGTGATAGAGGAAGAGGGGCCGCGGGAAACGACGGGCCCGATCCGCAGCAGCGAGATCTGCGACAAAAACTTCACGATGCAGGAGGGCGGGTGGGGATACAACGCGGAGTCGGTGGCGAAGGGGCGGGTGATGTCGCGCGATCAGATCATCGGGTACCTGGCGAACTGCCTGGTGCGCGACATGGTGATGCTGGTGAACGTGGCGCCGGATCGGCACGGGGTGATTCCCGAATTGGAGCAGAAGAGGCTGCGGGAAGTGGGAGCATGGCTGGGGAAGGTGGGTGATGCCGTGTACGGCACGCGCGCCGGGCCGTGGCAGCCGGTGGATCATCAGTATGGGTACTGCTACAAAAATTCGACGGTATTTGTGCATCTACTCGGCGGCTATCACGGCGATACGTTCGAGCTGCCGCCGCTCGGGAAATTGCGCGTCACGAAGGTATATGATGTGTACAGCGGGAAGCCGCTGGATCATGACGGTTCGCCGAAGTTGACGATTCGCGGCCTTGATCGAAAGGCTTCACCGGCGGATACGGTGATCGCGGTGGTGTATGATGAAGCGGTGGATGGGGCTTGGAAGTAAGGGACGGCACGCTTAGTGCCCGTTCAGAAGTTGCTCCAGTTCCTGACGGCTCGCCACCCCACCGCCAGATACTATCTGGTACACTCCCGCAAGCCTGGTTTCATCGACCTTCTGGGTAGCAGCCCGCCATGGCAAGACCACGCTGGGGCTCCCCTTGCGGCGAAAAACAATATGGCTCCCGACTCGCTTTTCGGCGATGTACCCAAGTTTCGTAAGAACCAGTGCGAGACGTCTGTAACTTGGCTCACGCGACGTGAGTGACCGTTTTGTTGAGCTGCCTGAGTATGTGCCGTTTCCTACCATGCATGTATTTTACCGCCGCCGCATCGAAAGCGTCAGGCCTTGGTGAGCCAGGTGATGGTCATATCGCCGTAGCGGAGTTCGCGCACAATCTTCACGCCGAGGGCGGCGGGTTCGATGGAGACGCTGGAGGGGTGCCGGAACGAGAGGATGCCGCCGTCGACCATGGAATTGGCGGCGAGGGCGCGGAGAAGGCTGTCGACCTTGTGGCGGAGATGGCCGGTTTCGGTGTGGCTGTACGGCGGGTCGATGAAGGCGATGGTGAGGTTTTTCAGATCGGGATGATCGCCGGCGGCATAAGCGTCGATCGGAAGAATCACGGCCCGCTCCGCCATTCCCATTTCGGCCAGGTTCTGCTTCAACGCCCGGAGCGCTCCCCGGTCGCGCTCCACGAAAATCGCCTTCGCCGCGCCGCGGGAAAGACACTCGAGCCCCATCGATCCGGAGCCGGAAAAGCAGTCGAGGACCGTCTGATCCACGAAGCATTCCTGCAGCGCATCGAACAGTGATTGCTTGGCACGATCCGTGATCGGCCGCGTGGTGTCGCCTTCGTTGGCGTGGAGCGGATGGCCGCGATGCTGTCCGGCGATGATACGCATTGCGATCGGAGTTAAGTGGGTTAATTAGGTTAATTGAGTTAATTCGGACTTTCGATGCCACATATGCGCTCCAAGTCCCAATTAACCATTTAACTCAATTAACTCAATTAACCAACGCTCCTCCTATTCCTGGCGGTTCTTTTCCCATGTCAGCGCCGCACCCTGGAGCACGAGGTCCGGGATGAACGAGTCCACGAGGCCGTCATCGGCGCGTCCGCCGAGGAGGGCCTGTGCATCGCCGCCGGTGGCGACCACGTGGGGCCAGTTGCCCAGCGCGGTGGCGTAACGTTCGAGGAGTTCGCGGACGGCGCCGCGGGCCGAGGCGTAGAGGCCGAGGTTGATCGCTTCCTGAGTGAAGCGGCCGAAGGGGACATCATCTGCCGGCGGGGTGAGTGAGGATTCGGGGAGCTGGGCGGTGAATTCGTGGAGGGCCTTGGCCGACATCATGAGGCCGGGGGCGATGGCGCCGCCGCGGAAGATGCCTTCATCGTCGATGCAGTCGACGACGAGAGCGGTGCCGACCTGGACGATGGCGCACGCGGCTTCGACGTTGACGTAGGCGGCGAGGGCGGCAAGGAGGCGGTCCTGGCCAACGGTGGTTTCGTCGCGGAGCATGGTTTTGAGCGGGACCTTGATGTCGCGGCCGATGAGCTGCGTTTTGGCCTGGAGCTGCCGCGCGGATTTTTCGATGCGCTCGGTGAGTTCGGGGACGACGGAGGCGATGACGATTTCCGGTTCATCGTCTTCGTTTTCCTGACTCTCGCGCCGGGCTTTTTCCCAGAGGGTCTGGAGGGTGGTGGCGAGGTCTTTGTCGAGATCGACGTGGTGGAAGCGGACGGCGGGGTCCTGGGCCTTGCCGAAGGTGAAGACGTTGAGGCCGACGCGGGAGTTGCCGATGTCGATTGCGAGTACGCTCATGAGAACCTCGGGGAATGGGGAGAGAATCAGGAAGCAAGCAGCAAGAATCAAGAAGGACACGGTGCCTCTTGGGAATTCTTCTTGCTTCCTGCTCCTTGATTCTTGCGTCTGGTCAGATGTCTGTCTTTTTCCGGTTGTAGAATTTTCCCTTCCGTTTGTCGTCAGCTTTGATCGCCTTGATCTCGGCATCGAGCTCGGGGTCGGTGGCGGGAGGTGGGGATTCGGCGGGGACGAGTTTGGCTTTGACGCGGGTGGCGTGGGCGGTCTTTCGTTCTTTGGCAGTGATGCGTTCGCCGCCTTTGCCGCGCTTTTTCGGGGCGGCGGGTTCGATCATCTTACGCTTGGCTTTGCGAAGCTCCCGGCGCGTCGGGGCTTTCTTGGGAGGCGGAACTTCTTCGCCGGCGGCATTGATGAAGCCACTGTGATCGGGCTCGATGGCGATTTCTTCGCCGTCAACGGGTTCCCAGTCGCCTTCATTCGAATCCGCTTCGACGTATTCAAACATTTCGTCGTCGCTGCGTTTCTTGGCGGAGACGGGCGGAACGTAGGGGCGTTCTTCGATGAGTGGGTTGGATGGCGGCGCCTTTTGGACTTGCTGCCAGAGGGCTTCGAGGAGCGGGCGGAGGCCGGTGCCGGCGACGGCGGAGATGGCGAAAATCTGCTTGCCGGGGAGTTCGCTGCGGAGGTCGGCGAGGGCTTCGCTGGCGCCGGAGAGGTCCATCTTGTTGGCGGCGAGGAGTTCGGGTTTGGCGGCGAGCTTGGGGGAGTACTGCTCCAGTTCGTTGCGGATTTCGCGGTAGCTGTCGATCGGTTTGGAGCCGTCGACGGGGAGGATGTCGATCATGTGGACGAGAACGCGGGTGCGCTCGATGTGGCGGAGAAAGTCGAGGCCCAGGCCCGCGCCTTCCGAGGCGCCTTCGATGAGGCCGGGGATGTCGGCGATGACGAGGCGGCGTTCCGCATCCAGTTCAGCGATGCCGAGCTGGGGGGAGAGGGTGGTGAAAGGGTAGTCGGCGATTTTGGGGCGAGCGTGCGTGAAGCGGGAGAGAAGTGTGGATTTGCCGGCGTTGGGGAGGCCGACGATGCCGACGTCGGCGATGAGGCGGAGTTCGAGGTGGATTTCGCGGACCTGTCCTTTGCCGCCGGGCTCGGCGAAGTCGGGGGCCTGGCGGACGGAGTTCATGAAGTGGACGTTGCCTTTGCCGCCCTTGCCGCCCTTGGCGATGCGGACCTTCATGCCGGGTTCTTTGAGGTCGGCGATGAGGAGAGCGGAGGTTTTGTCGTAGATCAGCGTGCCGGGGGGGACCTTGATGGTGAGGTCTGTGCCGTCGGCGCCGGCTTTCTTTTTGCCCATGCCGGGGCCGCCGGGCTTGGCGTACCAGTGGTGTCGGCCAACCATGTCGAGGAGGGTGTCGACGCCGTGGACGGCTTCGAAGTAGACGGAGCCGCCGTCGCCGCCGTCGCCGCCGTCGGGGCCGCCCTGGGGGATGTATTTCTCTTTGCGGAAGGAGACGCACCCGCGGCCGCCATCACCGGCGTGGACAAGGATGTCGGCTTGATCAATGAACATAAGAACCTCGGGGGTCGGGGGACCACAATGCCGGTGGGGGGAATTTTGAAGAGGGACATTGTAGCAGGAATGGGGCCGCGCGGGAGATTGCCGAAACGAGATTCCCCACTATCGGCAATCGCCCGGATCAAACCCCTACAATTCCTATCGGAGATGGGGGGGGGGGAATTGCCAAGTGTGGGTACGTCATTGGCAATCTCCCCCCCCACCCCATTCTGAATTCACTCATTCGCTTACTCTGAATTCCCCCCCTCCCCTACCCGCCCCGCCAACCCCGCCGCCACCCCACTCGCCAACACCACCACCCCCAACCCCCACGTCAGACTCGTCCAATCCGCCACCACCCCAATCACCGGCGGCCCAATCAAAAATCCCACAAACCCCATCGTCGCCACCGCCGCAATCCCCTCCGACGGCGCCACTCCTTTCGTCCGCCCGCCTGCCGAAAACAGAATCGGACAAATCCCCGAAAACCCCGCTCCCGCGCACGCAAACCCCAGCAGCGCCACCATCGGCACATGCGAGGCCAGCCCCACCGCCAACCCAACCGCCGCCAGCGCCGCCCCATACCTTACAAAATGCACCGGCCCAATCGCCGCCGTCACCCGATCCGCCACCAGCCGCCCCCCCGTCATCGCCAGCGAAAACGCCGCATACCCCGCCGCGGCAAATCCCAACCCCGTTCCCAATCCCCGATGCAGATACACCGCCGTCCAATCCGCCATCGCCCCCTCCCCCACCAGCACGCAAAACGCCACCACCCCCAGCATCAACAGCCGCGGATGCAAAAACGCCCGCCACCCCGACCCATGCTCCTCATGCGTCCCCTCGCGCGCCGGCTCCGCCAACATCATCGGCGCCGCCACCGCCCCCACCGTCCCCAGCACCCCCGCCGCCATCGCAAAATGCATCAACACCGGCACCCCACGCGCCGCCATCAGCCCCCCCACCGCCGCCCCCGCCATTCCCCCAAGACTGAAGAGCGCATGAAACCCCGCCATGATCGGCCGCCCATACGCCCGCTCCACCACCACCGCCTGCGAATTGATCGCCACATTCATCACCCCAAACATCGCCCCCAGCCCAAACAACCCCGCCCACAACTCCGCATAATTCCCCGCCACCCCCGGCAAGAGCAGCATCAAACAATAAAGCATCACCGCGACCCGCACCGCCGCCCGCGACCCCACCCGCGCCACCACCCGCCCCGTCACCGGCATCGCCACCATCCCCGCCAGAGAAATCGCCAGCAGCGCCAACCCCAGCCTCGAATTCGACAACCCCAACCGCTCCTGCACCACCGCTATCCGCGACACCCACGTCGCAAACACCGCCCCCTGTATGAAGAAAATGGCCAGCGTCGCCCCCCGCGCCCGCTGCGCCGCAGTGCTCGTCAAAGGAATCGCAACAGAAAGTTCAGCCGTCATTTCTTCTCACTTCTCACTTCCGACTTCCGACTTCTCCAGAAATTCACGCCGCCGCATGCTCCCCAATCTGCTCCGCCAGCACCATCGCCACCCCGCGCGCAAAACTCGTCGCCGGATCGCCGCTCGCCACAATTCGATCCGCCGCCCTCTTCGCCGCCTCCTTCGCATGATCCATCGCCACCCCCAACCCCGCCCACTCCAGCATCGCCACATCATTATTCCCATCCCCAAACGCCAGCGTCTGCTCCCGCGCGATTCCCAACCGCTTCGACAGCGCCGCCAGCGCTGACGCCTTATTCACCCCCGGCATCGTGAACTCCATGAACTCCGGCTCCGTCACCACGAGATCCAACCGCCCCGCGAACTCCTCCCGCACCTGCGCGTGCATCTGCTCCACGCGCTCCGCCGACGTCAGCCACAGAATCTTCTGAAACGATTCCCCCGCCAAAGTGCGCAGGTCGCGCACCTCCGCACGGTCACTCGACAGCCGCGCGTACAGGTCGACAAATGCCGGATTTCCCTGGGCGAAGATGGCGCGATCATGGTAGGCCAACACCGTCATCTGGCGGGAGAGGCCCGTGAGGATGGTCGTTTGAGCCAGCGCCGGCGGTACATACGCCCGATACACGATTTCGCCCGTTTCTGCATGTTTTGCCAGTGCACCTTGTGCGGAAATCAGGTATCCTGTCCCTCCAAGCACCGCCAGAAACTGCGCCATGTTCTCATGCTTGCGTCCGGAGGCCAGCACGATTTGCACGCCATATCCCTGCAATTTCTGTATCGCGAGGCGATTCGCCGCGCTGATCTGCTTGTCCGGCCCGAGCAGGGTGTCATCCAGATCAATGGCCGCCAGCCGGAATCCGAAGGTCTTCATGATCTTCTCCTTCTTGCACGATTGTTACGATATAGGTACAATCATGCACAATCAATGACAAACAGGCACTTCTAGGCAAAACTTCCGACGAAAGCGACCCAAACTCATGCTCGCCGCCGAACGCAAACAACTGATACTCAATAGCTTATCCCACAACGGCAAGGTTCTCGCCGCGGAACTCAGCACCCGTTTCCACGTCTCCGAGGATACCATTCGCCGCGACCTGCGCGAACTGGCCGCCGAAGGCCTCCTCCAGCGCGTCCACGGCGGCGCGCTCCCAAAAACGTCCCTCGTGCAGGGTTACACCCAACGTAAGGCCGAATCCCTCCCGGTGAAATCCGCCATCGGGGCCGCCGCCGCCAAGCTGATCCAGGCCGGGCAGGTGGTCATCATCGACGGCGGCACCACCCCGCGCGAGGTCGCCACGCACCTCCCGCTCGACTGGAAAGGGACCATCATCACCCACAGCGTTCCGACCATGACCGCCATCGCGGAACATCCGCTCGCCGACCTGATCATGATTGGCGGCCAGCTCGACAAGTTTTCGCAGGTCGCCGTCGGCGCGCAGACGATTGAAGCCTACAGTCACATCCATGCCGACGTCTGCATCGTCGGCGTCGTCGGCCTGCACATCGAAGCGGGCCTCACCGACCAGCTCTTCGAAGAGGCGAACGTCAAACGCTGGATGCTCGCCGCGGCGGCGAAGGTGATCGCCGTCGTCACGTCCGACAAGCTCGGCAAAGTCTCGTCGTATCAGTTCGCCCCGGCCACGTCGCTGACGCATCTCGTGACCGACAGCGCCGCGACGGAAGAACAACTCGCCCTGTTTCGCAGGGCGGGTATTCAGGTGCTGACGGCCTGACCAAACGGATCGCGCGACTCGCGGCACTGGTGGGCGTGGCGCCGATGAACGTTCACTCCGGGCAGATGCTGGGAAAGCGTGCGATCCGGGGCGGACGGTCCTCGGTCCGGACGGCCTTGTACATGGCGGCCTTCTGCTCCAGCAAGCACAATCCCGTGATCAAGGCGTTCGTCCAGCGGCTCATCGGCGAAGGCAAGCCGTTCAAGGTGGCCATCACCGCGGCGATGCGCAAGCTGCTGACGATCCTCAACTCGATGGTCAAAACCAATCAGCTTTGGAAGGAGAATTTGTGCCCGAAAAACGCTTGAAAAATGTCACAGCCGCTTTTGCAGACCGGTGTCACTGGTAAAACGATTCTTCGTCGTGGTTGTGTTGAAACGGCAGGTGTGTCACTGAGATCTCAACTAATAGAGATGTGAACAATTTACACGTGTTCTGTATTGCAGCTCAGGTACAAATCACCGCATGCGGCATTTTTTGTCGAATACGCGATTTTATCTTGCATCAAGAAATGAATTAGGTATACTTCCTCCAAGTACAATATGTGCAATTAAACATATGTAGCTGTCACGCAGTGGGCGGTTTAACTGCTTTCTTTCGACATCTGGTCTTTGCATAGCTTGTCCATCTTTGTCACTCCCATCTGGTCGGGGTTGGAGCGATGCATTGGACGCTGCAGTACCTCTTTAGTTGCGCAGAGATGATTGAAATAGTTCCAAGTCATTCGTTGCCGGTACTCTATAAGGGGCATAGCCATGCGGAACTTGGGATCCAGCCTAAGGGCAATAACAGCAATATTGTCACTCCACCTGTTTGGAACACTCGCATACAGCGCGGCGGAAACACACCTATTACAGGGACATGTGCCGCCTGCAATAAAACATCGCTCGCTCCAACCCATGGGCCCGCTGGCCAAGGATACGAATCTGGATCTGGTGATCGGACTGCCATTGCGAAACACGGATGCCTTGAACAAAATGCTGCAACAAGTCTATGACCCGTCAAGCCCCAACTATCACCAATGGTTGACGCCATCCCAGTTCAACGCAACGTATGCTCCCTCGGAACAAGATTACCAGGCCCTCATGGATTTCGCGAAAGCAAATCAGATGACCATAGTAACCAGGCACGCCAATCGAAGCTTATTGCATGTGAGAATGCCGGTCGCGAATGTAGAAAAGATCTTTCATGTAACGATGAATCTCTATCAACACCCTTCAGAAAACCGATTGTTTTTCTCTCCCGATCGCGAACCCTCGATGGACGCAAGTGTTCCGATTTCATACATTAGCGGATTGAACAATTTTATTGTGCCGCATACCCCTCTTAGGGATCTGCCCGTTACGCCGCATAATCCCACCCCCAATGCCGGCTCGGGCAGTAACGGCTGGTTTACGGGAACGGATTTCAGGGCCGCGTATGCCCCGGACGTTTCCGAAACGGGCAAGGGCCAAGTTGTCGGAATCATTCAGTTTGCTGGGTATTACCCCGCAGACATTCAAGCCTACGAAACGAACGCTGGCTTTCCTAACGTGCCCATCCAAAATGTTTTTTTGTCAGGTTACACCGGGACTCCAGACTCGGGCGACGCGTTGGGTAATGAGGAATCGTCGATGGATATCGAATTGGCGATCTCGATGGCGCCCGGATTATCAAAAGTCGTTGTCTACGGCGCTCCGAGCGACGCTTCCTGCGTTGAGCTATTGGACGAAATCGCAAATCCGACCCAAGGGGAGCCTCTTCCAAACCAGATCAGCACGTCTTTCTACTTCTACTATGATGACAATGTTTACAAGGCGTTGAAGCAGCTGGCCGTTCAGGGACAAGCCCTCTTCGTGGCCTCCGGAGATTACGGTTCATATGACGAAGCCACGGGAAGTGGCGCGTTCCCGCCCGCGGATCACCCGCTAGTTACCTGTGTGGGTGGAACGGACCTGTCAACGACTGGCCCCGGCGGAAGCTGGCAATCCGAGGTGACATGGCCCTTTAGTGGGGGTGGATACAGCCCCTGGGGGGGCAACCCTGAATTTGCAATTCCCATTTGGCAATCAGGGATTAACATGTCGTCGATTCAGGGGTCGACGACGGTTAGAAACTGTCCTGACGTGGCCATGGTCGCCAACAATCTTTGGATCAGATGCGCAAACGGAACCTGGGAGTGGTCAGGAGGTACAAGCGCCGCCGCGCCACTGTGGGCGGGCTTCGCCGCGCTGGCCAACCAGCATGCTGCGGCAAGCGGTCGAACACGCATTGGATTTTTCAATCCGGCGCTCTACGCAATAGGCAAGGGAGCCAATTATTCAAAATGTTTCCACGACATCACCAGCGGCCATAATTTCAACAGCACCAATCCCAACAAATACAGCGCTGCCGTCGGGTACGACTTGTGCACCGGCTGGGGAACGCCCAATGGGACGAGCTTGATCGAGGCGCTAAGCCATTACGGAGCACCGACATGGAGCCTGCTCCCGGGCGGCGGCACTACGAAATTGCGCGACACAGCCGCCGTTTATAATAATCGGTTGTATCTATTTGCGGTCGGGATAGATGACCACCGCCATTATGTCAATTCATTTGAAGGGCAAAACTGGAGCGGATGGAGCGCACTGCCCAGCGATGGAACCACCGAACTTGCCGACACCGCCGTCGTTTTCCAAAATCGCCTATGCCTCTTCTCGATCGGCATCAAGGACCATCACCACTACCTCGATTCCTTCGATGGGCAAAACTGGTCCGGTTGGAGCGCCATACCTGGCGGAGGAACGACGCAGATTGCAGACGCAGCCGTCACTTACAAGAACCGCCTTTATCTCTTTTCAATTGGGACGAATGACCATCATCACTATGTGAACTCGTTTGATGGGCAAAACTGGTCCGGTTGGAAGGCCCTACCAGGGACGGGCACGACTAATTTGGCAGATACTGCTGCGGTCTTGAACGACCGCCTCTACCTCTTTGCCATTGGAACCAATGACCATCATCATTACACAAATTCCTTTGATGGGCAGAAATGGGCCGGCTGGAGTGCGTTACCAGGCGGTGGAACCACCGAACTGCCCGACGCGGCAATCACTTTCGGTAATAGCTTGTATCTCTTCGCCATCGGAACCAACGATCACCATCATTATGTGAATTCTTTCGATGGACAGAACTGGGCCGGCTGGAGCGTTATTGCGAACGGTAGCACGACCGAATTGCCAGATGCAGCTGTAGCTTTCCAGAATCACCTTTTGCTCTTTGGCATCGGCATCAGCGATCACCAGCACTACGTCCTGCAGTTTCGGTGACACGGCCGCGAACGGCCAGAACGCCCGGGGTGAAAAAAAGGTAACGAACCATTGTCAAGCCCTTTCACCACGCATCATCCTTTCCTTCATCCGGGTCACAACCGGCTGCGGCAACCGCGTGACGTGGCATCACATTCTCTTCGCCCACAACCAATGATCCGGCTCCCAACTGAAACTCGCGCCGAGCGCGCGTCGATCTTCGATCGACGGCTGAACGATAATCCAGTGGGAGCCGGATGAGAGACGAGTTCGGAGGAGTCGTTGCGCCCGGGATTCGCCGTGCCGCACCACGTCCGATATCCGCTTTTTGCTGGTAAAAAGCGACATTTTCTAGCCCCACCTATAAATGTATCCGACGTTAAATTCCGGGGGCGGTATCGCCTTACGGAGGTTCGGGACCGTGCATCACATTGGCCTGTCGCGCGAAGAGATTGACCACGTGCAGAGTCTGATCGACAGGCTCGACGGGCAACCTGCCGGCGCTGAAGCGGACCGGCGTGTGCATCCGCGGATCGACTTCGCGCATGCGATGTGGCTCAATCTGCCGACGGAACCGGGGGCGCCGTGGGTGCATATTTTTTCGCGGAATCTGTCCACCGGCGGGCTGGCGTTTTTGAGCCGGCGGATTTTCTATGTGGATCAGCACCTGGTGATTTCGCATGAGCTGAAGGAGCACACGCCGCTGCTGGTGCTGGCGAGCGTCTGCTTTTGCCGGAAGGTCGACAACGCGATCTACGAGGTGGGGCTCGCGTTCAAGGCCATCGAATACGATCCGGAGCGGCAGCGGCGCATTCCGTCGCGGTGGCTGGCGACGGTGGTGCAATCGGACTGGCTGGCCCGGAGAAAGAATCCGGCGATGGCGTCTACCCTGTAGGGGTACAAGTGGGAGGCATGATGATCACGGGCATTTCCGCAGAACAATTCGCAGTGGTTGCAGAGGTGATGCAGCATCTCGATCGCTCTCCGCCGAGCGCGCGTGCGAATCGCCGAAAAGCGCAACGGATCGACGTCCGGACCACCATGTCCGCGTTCCTGCTGAATCATGAGAACCATCCGAGCGTGCGCATCTTCACGCGGAACATCTCGACCTCCGGCCTGGGTTTTGTTTCGCGGCGGCCGTTCAAACTGGGCGAGAGCATCGCCATCCCGCTGAAGTGGCCGAATGACGAACGAAAAATTATCGTGGCGAAGATCACGTTCGTACGATACGTGCGGCGGGGGATGTACGAAATGGGCGCGGAATTCCAGCAGGCGGTTCGCGAGTCAGACGCCCCCGCGGCGCTGCGTCAGATCGTGCATCAGCGGTAAAACTTTTCCGGATGCTCGGCGTGCTCGCGCGCCAGTTCAACGTAGTGCGCGCAGTTGTTGCGAATCCATTCCAGGTCCGAATCGCGCACCTGGCGCACGATTTTTCCCGGGACGCCCATGACGACGGAACGGTCGGGCACGACCATGCCGGGACTGAGGACCGCCCCGGCGCCGATGATGCACTCCTCACCGACGACGCACTCGCCGAGGATGACCGCGTTCATGCCGATGAGGGAGCCACGTCCGACTTTCGCGCCATGGGCGACCGCGCCGTGGCCGAGGGTGACATCGTCGGCGATTTCGAGGGGCTTGCCGGTGTCGCAGTGGAGGACGCAGTGCTCCTGGACATTGACGCGGTTGCCGATGCGAATGGGAGCGACATCGCCGCGGGCGACGGTCTGGAACCAGAAGGAGCAATCGACGCCGATGGAGACGTCGCCGCAGATGACGGCATCGGTCGCCTGCCAGTGTTGATCGACGCGCTGCATCCGGGCATTGGAGCGGTAAGCAGACATGGGACTCTCCGTTCGCGACAGGTGGGGAGGGCCCTCCGCGGAAAGTGGAGGGACGTCGGCCACTACGCAAGGGGTAGTGTGATGGATGGACCGACCGTTTTCCACTCCGGGATAGGGATCGACGGGGGTGGGGAAGCTCTCCCCCCCTAAGAGAGGCCCCTTTTGACCGATAAAAAGCCTCCAATTCGCATCCAGAAAAACCCTGCAAATAGGCGGTCCTGCCATTTTTTCTTGGAAAACACCCGCGAAAACCCCACTTTACTTGTTGCCTCTCTGCAGTTTAGATCATCTTTGTGAAGGGTCGCACGAAGGGGTACTTTTTTCTTCGATTGGCGGCAGGAAACGCGTATAATGCGTGACTTGTTTTTTGTTGCGAGGTGTAAACGAATCATGGGTGTTCATCAAAAGAAACCGCGTAGCGCGGGTTTATCGGTCCTTGTATACGACCGTGGTCTCCATCCCGAACTCTTCACCGTCGACGCCCGTCGGGCGCGCGTCCTGGGGAGTTTGGAAGTGTCCATGTGGTTGCTGGCCAACGGCGGGCATCTGGTCGCGGTTTCCAGTGGCGGCAAGACGGTGTCGGAGCTGGCCTGTTTTCCGAGCAAGGCGCTGCCTGATCGCGGCCTGATCGAACGACTGCCGTGCAAGGGTGACAAGCAGTACGAGAAGGCGCTGGGGAACCACTTCCAGTACTACCTGGCGTTGAACGAAGAGCATGTGACGGAAGCCCTGTTCGATAATTCGGTTACGGAACTCCTTCGCCTTGCTGAAGAACAGGGCGGACTGGTTTCGCATAAGAAGAACGAGCTGGGGCAGACGGAATATCTGTCGATCATCGTGGCGCAGTTGCATCGCCGGGCCGTGCACATCGAAGGGTTCCACCTGCTGGGCGAAGCCCGCGTGCTGGTGCGGACGCAGTCGATTGTGGAGCCTGTGGCGAAGAACTGAGCGATCAGTGTTGAGGAAATGAAAGAAGGTGCCGGACGACTGTTCGGCACCTTCTTTTTTTTGCGGTTTTGGGGGGTCAATCTCATTCGCGGGTCATGAAACGCGGCCCGACGAGCGGGCCGGCTAAACGGGTCATTCCTGGGAGGAGGAGTGCCAGACGCAGGTGGCGAGGGCGATGAGGGTGGCGGCGGAGAGGAGCATCCAGCCGCCGAAGCCGAAGGGCCAGTGAGGGAGGAGGAGGTGCAGGAGGCCTTCCATGCCCCACATGGGGATGCAGGTGGCGACGACGAGGATGGTCCAGAGGGGGAGTCCGGTGAGGCCGGAGTCTTCGACGGAGTCGGTGGCCATGTACCAGCCGGCGATGAGACCGGCGATGGCGCCGATCATGGGTGCAAAGAGCATGAGGACGTTGAGGTCGCCTTCGTAGCGGAAGGGTTTGGAGATGAAGAAGACGAGGATCCAGCCGAGGGCGATGAGGCCGATTTTGCGAGCAAGAACGAGGCTGTACGTCTTGAGACCTGTCAGCGGTGTCCACTGCGTCATGGGTTATTGCACCTCGGGTGAGTCGGCGAAAGGTCCGCTTGAGGATAACATGCAATCGCCGCGGGATATGTGCGAAAAGTATGTAGGAACCGCGGCTCGGGTGCAACGTCGAAGGTAAAGAAATGAAGAAGCGTCAATACAGACTTGTGATTTTTGACATGGATGGGACGCTGACGGAGGAGCTGCTGGATTTTGCGGCGATTCGGGAGGAGATCGGGGTGCCTTCGGAAGTGAAGGGGATTCTGGAGCATATTGCGGAGTTGGGAGAGGAGGAGCGGCGGCGGGCGGAGGAGATACTGCATCGGCACGAGATCACGGCGGCGGATGCGTGTGAACTGCATGTGGGGGCGGAGGAGGTGCTGGCGGGGTTGCGTGAGCGCGGGGTGAAGACGGCGCTGTTGACGCGGAATTCCGCGGCGTGTGCGGAGCGGGTGCTGTCGCGACATTCGCTGGAGCTGGATTATGTGGCGACGCGCGACAATCGGCCGCACAAACCGCATCCGGATTCGATTTTGAACATCACGCGGCGGCTCGGCATTTCGCCGGGGGAGACGTTGATGGTGGGGGATTATCTGTATGATCTGCAGGCGGCGGAGGCGGCGGGGACGGATTCGGCGCTGCTGCTGGAGGGGAAGCGGGAGTTGCCGGCGTTTGCACCGATGGCGACGTATTGCATACGGGAGTTGCGAGAGGTGTTGCGGCTGGTGGAGGGGGGGGCGTGACAAGGTGGCAAGGTGACAGGGTGACAAGGTGAATAACAGTTTGGAGAGCTTTGTGATGCGATGGAATCGGATGGTGGTGGCGGCGGGTTTGATGTGTGTGACGCTTTCGGCGGCGGGGCAGACGAGTGCGCCGGCGACGGAGCCGGCGGCGAGTGAACCAGCGGTGAGCGCGCCGGCGGAGATGGATCCGGTGGCGCGGGAGGCGCTGAAGATGCTGCAGGATCGGAAGGGGACGCTGAAGGATTTTCAGGCGAAGGTGAATTACGACGTGGTGCATACGAAGACGGAGGATCGGGAGGGGAAGCTGGGGACGGTGGATTATGTGATGGATTCGGCGGCGGGGCCGACGTTTTCGGCGCGGTTCGACATTGATACGTCGGAGGGGGTACCGATCAAGAAGCATCGGCAGGACCTGGTGTTTGATGGGACGAACGTGACGGTGATTGATTATGCGGGGAAGACGTACACGCGGCGGAGCGTGCTGGGGCCGGGGGGGAAGCCGGGGGATGCGACGTCGCTGAACGGCGGGGTGCCGCTGCCGATCGGGTTGAATGTGGAGGAGGTAGGGAGGAATTTTGCGGTGACAGCTTTGCCGGGCGATGCGGGAGCCAAGGCGGATGAGGTGGTGTTGCAGCTGGTGCCGCGGGAGGAGGTGCGGGGGAAGTTTGAATTCAAGAAGCTGGTGCTGACGGTGGACAGGAAGCTGGAGTTGCCGGTGAAAGTGGTGCGGACGGAGCGGAATGGGGATGTGACGACGGTGGAGTTTTCGGAGATGGCGGTGAATACGGGGAAGTCGACGATGGTGGATACGAGCTTGCCGAAGGGTGGGAATTGGGGGATTGATCTGGGAGAAGGGGCGCAGAAATGACGAAATGGGGGGGGGCGTGGGTGGAGCGTTTGGAGCGCTGGTTTTTGCTGAGCGGTTGGAAACCACAGAGTTTCACAGAGGGCACAGAGACGCACAGAGAGCCGGGCAAGGAGGGGCGGGGTGATGCTTGGGGAATTCGGATTTTGAATTTGAGAGTGGGACCGGTCGGCGCTAACGCTGCGGGTTCCGTTGGGGTATGCTGCGGGGCATGAAGCGTGTGCTGTTGATTCCGTGTTTGTTGCTGCTTTTGCTGGGGGTGGTAGCGTATTTTGCGAGTGCGGGGCCGTTGCGGGTGGGGAAGCAGCGGCCGATCGTGGTCTGTTATGTGGATGATGTGAAGACGCTGGATGTGGGGCAGATGTCGTGGATGAACGACATACGGACGGCGATGGCGTTGTGGGAGGGGCTGGCGACGTATGGGCCGGACTCGTTGAAGCCGATACCGGGAGCGGCGGAATCGTGGGAGATTTCGCCGGACCAGAAGACGTATACCTTTCATCTCCGGAAGAATGCGAAGTGGTCGAATGGGGATCCGGTGACGTCGGCGGATTTTCTGTTTGCGTGGAAGCGGGTGTTTGAGCCGGCGACGCGGGCGAATTATGTGACGCTGATGTATGTGATCGAAGGGGCGGAGGAGTATGCGAAGCTGCGGGGCGACAACAAGCCGGCGGATTGGTCGACGGTGGGGGTGCGGGCGCCGGATCCGTATACGCTGGTGGTGAAGCTGAAGTATCCGCGGAGTTATTTCCTGGATTTGTGTGCGTTTCCGACGTTTTTTCCGGTGAATGAGAAGGCGATGGCGCCGTTTCTGAATGATCCGGGTGATCCGTCGAAGGGGTTTCGCGAGCAGTGGGAGCGATCGCCGAACCTGGTGACGAATGGGGCGTACTTTTTGAAGGACTGGAAGTTCAAGCAGCATTTGCTGATGGAGCCAAACGCGTATTACTGGGACCGGGGGAATGTGAAGTGCGATCAGTTGGTCATCACATCGATAGCGGATCAACGGGCGGCGCTGCTGGCGTATCAGTCGGGGACGGTGGATGTGCTGACGACGGTTCCGCAGCAGTTTGGGGAGGATCTGCTGAAGCAGATGGATGAGGGGCGGACGGACATTCATTACCGACCGGTGTTCGGGACGTTCTATTACATTTTCAACTGCACGAAGGCGCCGTTGACCGATGCGCGGGTGCGGAAGGCGCTGTCGCTGGCGGTGGACCGGGAGAAGATCACGACGGATGTGATGAGGATGCGGAACCGGCCGCTGGGGTTGTTCGTTCCGCCGGATGCGATACCGGGGTACAAGAGCCCGGAGGCGCTGGAACCGAACGTGGAGGAGGCGAAGCGGCTGCTGGCGGAGGCAGGGTATCCGGGGGGGAAGGGGATGCGGTCGATCGAGATCGTATACAACACGGAGGGGAGTCACGGCAAGATTGCGCAGGCGATCGGGCAGATGTGGGAGACGAACCTCGGCGTGAAGGTGACCTACCGGGCGCTGGAGCGTGGGAGTTTTGCGACGGTGCGGCAGATTGAGCACAGCTTCGATGTGGCGCGGGCGGGGTGGTACGGCGATTACACCGATCCGACGACGTGGCTGAACCTGGCGGCGACGGGGGACGAGAACAACGACGGGCTGTATTCGAATCCGGAGTACGATGCGCTGCTGGCGAAGGCGGCGGCGGCGCCGGATGCGCAGATGCGGCTGGATCTTTTGAGCGAGGCGGAGGGGATGCTGGTGCAGAAGGAGTTTCCGTTTTTGTATCTGTATCAGTACTGCGACGGGTTTATGTATGACGGGAAGAAGATCGGCGGGCTGGAGATGAATGTGCGGATGCTTACGGAATTGAAGTGGATTTACCGGAAGTGACGACGGATAAATGGCCACGAAAAACACGAAGGACACGAAAAGGGAGTTTGGAATTGAGCGGGGGAAGAGGCGGTTAAAACCGCCGGCTAACCTGCGGTTTGGAATGATTGGGTGAGTTGATGGTGCGGTTTTTATTCTGGCGTCTGGTGCAGTCGGTGGTGGTGCTGTGGGTGGTGTACACGGTGACCTTTGCGCTGTTGATGCTGGCGCCCGGGGATCCGTTCATTGGGGAGAAGAAGCCGCCGGAGTCGGTGCTCAAGGCGCTGGCGGCGGAGTACGGTTTGGTGCCGCGATCGGAGCGTCTGAACTACACTGCGGCGGAGGATGTGGTGTATTTTTCGCGGGTGTACTGGCGGTATTTGAGCCGGGCGTGCGTGGGGGACCTGGGGCCGTCGATTCAGTATGAGAACTGGAAAGTGACGGAGGTGATCGGAACGTCGCTGCCGGTGTCGGCGACGCTGGGGTGCGTGGCGCTGCTCGTGGCGCTGGTGGGCGGGGTGGCGGCGGGAGTGAGCGGGGCGGTGCGGAAGAACAAATGGCAGGACCTTGTGCTGACGGTGGTGACGCTGCTGGGGATCAGTTTGCCGACGTTCGTGGTGGGGGCGTTGCTGTTGATGGCGTTTGTGGTGTTTGTGCCGATATTTCCGTCGGGCGGGTGGGGTACGCCGCAGCAGATCGTGTTGCCGGCGGTGACGCTGGCGTTGTTTTTCCTGGCGTACATAGCGCGGCTGTCGCGAACGAGCACGCTGGATGTGCTGGGGGCGGATTTTGTGCGGACGGCGCGGGCGAAGGGGTTGTCGCCGCGGGAGGTGATTTCGCGGCACGTAGGGGCGAATGCGGGACTGCCGATATTGAGTTATATCGGACCAGCGGCGGCGAATGTGCTGACGGGGAGTTTTGTGGTCGAGAAGATTTTCAATGTGCCGGGGTTGGGGACGCACTTTGTGAACGGGTGTTTGAACCTGGATATCCCGCTGGTGCTGGGGAGCGTGATGATGTACACGGTGCTGGTGGTGGTGTTCAGTTTGCTGGTGGATGTGGCGTATGCGGCGGTGGATCCGCGGATCAGTTTGACGTGAAACTCGAAACACAAAACACGAAACGCAAAACACAAAACACAAAACGTCGAGGGGGAGGGGGAGGCGGGGTGTGCGCGGGGGTTGGTGGGATTTTTCGGTGAGTAGATTTGCCGAGCGCGCGTCGTTGTGGGGTCGATGGCCGGACTTTTCCTTGTGAAATGCTTCTCGATTGCAAACTGCGGTGTGTTCCGGGGGTTGCGAATACGTGCCTGATTTCACAAAGAAGTTCGAGAAATGCTTCACAATGTATTTTTACCTAAATCGTGGCCTGGCAATGATTTCTGATAGTTTTGCCTGGACACAAAGCCGATCTTCAATGCATAGTATCTGTTTTGGAAAACCATTCCGGAAAGGACGCAGCACAATGTCCGCTGCACTCGAACCAACCGCTTACCCGATTCACGCGCCCTCGCTCACCCAAGCCGCTCAGCCGCTGCTGCAGGAAGTGCCGCGGTTGCTGGAGTATCGCGCGGAGTCGGATCCGGATGCGGAGTTCATACCGAAGACGATCGCGGGGTTTGGGTTGGGGTTCATGCTGTTTGGGGCGTGCGCGACCATCGCGGCGCTGATGCTCAAGTATGCGCACAATCCGGGGATGGACTTCGGCAGAATGGTGGCGACCTACCTGGCGTTTCTGGTCGGCATTGATGGCGTGGCGGCATCGCTGCTGCTCGTCGGGTTGAAGGTGCGGGCGGATCATTTCCCGGAAGATCTTTACGCCCGGCACTGGCTGAACTCGATCGGGACCGGGGCGCTGCATGCGTTGATGATCACGGGGCCGGCGATTCTGCTGGACCGCGGGATTGTGATCAACCAGTTTGTAGCGTCGGGGATCTGGATGCTGGTGATGGCGTTTCCGGTGATTGCGGCGAAGTGGACGGTCGGTCCGCACCCGCACCTGGCGCGTCCCGGGGAGTAACGGGGACGAATTGAATGAGCTCCCGAAGCAGGGAGGGCGATTCCGCAGCATCGCCCTCCCTGTGTTTTTGCGGATGGCATCGTGGGAACGGCCGCTTTGGACGGATCGATTTGCCGACAGGGGCGCCGGCGGTACCGGGCACCGACAGCGCGGAAGCCTTGGGCTTGGCGGGAGGGGTTTGGTGGACTACACTGCTTGGCCGCAGCGGAGAAACGAATGCAGCGCGAAGAGCCTGATGGGATTGTAATAGTGTGTGATTTCTGCCGCCGCGACTGGGACGGGCAGGAGCCGATGATCGAAGGGCATCATGGTTCGGTGCTGTGCCTGGAGTGTTTGAAGCGGGCGCTGGTTGAGCAGAGCACGGGCGACGGGAAGTACAACTGCACGCTGTGTCTGCGGTATAACATACCGCCGTCGCTGCCGCGGTGGAGCCATCCGGAGCATCCGGAAGCGGTGGTGTGCCAGGAATGTTTGTACCAGGCGGGCAAGGCGTTCGGGCGGGACAAGGATGTACCGTTCACGTGGAATGCGAGCCAGTATCCGCCCCCCGGCCCCAAAGTGACGTAAGCAGAGCAGAAAAGGAGAACGCATGGACAAGTACTCACCCGGATATGTGATGCGGATTATGGCGTTGGATGCGATCACGACGATCATCGGGTTGTCGGTGTGGGTGGCGCCGTTTGCGCTGGGGTGGTATCCGGGGGGATTTGACACGATGCTGCATGTGACGCTGGGGGCGTTGATCACGGTGCTGGGGGCGTTTCGAGTGCTGGTGGCGTATCGGTCGGAGTGGATTGAGATCGTGCTGTTTCCGCTGGGGCTGTTCGTGTTGCTGATGCCGCACTGGCTGCACATGGAGTGGAATGCGAATTACACCAATGCGCATCGGATCGCGGGCGGGGTGGTGATGGCGGTGGCGGTGATCAGCGGTTTGATGACCGTGATGGAGAACAAGAAGCACCCGGCATACTGAGGCCCGGTTTGCGTCTCGCTGCCGATCGGCGGGGGACCCTCTGAAGGCGGAGCTCCGAACGAGGCGGAACGCCGAACTTGCTTATTGCACGGGGTCGAGGAGGCGGGCGAGGCGGACGGCGAAGCGGAAGATCCAGCCGCGGCGCTGGAGGTCGCCGGCGCGGGCGGGGGTGGCGTCGGCGAAGTCTCGCTCGAGCATCTGGGCGGTCTTGGCGGCGAAGGCGGGGTCGGCGAAGAGCAGCGTGATTTCGAAATTGAGACGCATGGAGCGGTTGTCGAGGTTGGTGGTGCCGACGGCGGCGAGGTCATCATCCACGAGCCAGACTTTCTGGTGGAGGAAGCCGGAGGTGTAGCGGTAGAACTTCACGCCGGCGCGTTCGCCGCTTTCGAGATAGGAGAACGCGGAGAGGTAAATGAGGAGGTGATCGGCGACGGCGGGGAGCAGGATGCGAACATCGACGCCACGCATGGCGGCGAGCTGGAGGGCGTCGTAAAGGGTTTCGTCGGGGACGAAGTAGGGGCTGCTGATCCAGAGGCGTTTTTGGGCGCCGTTGATCAGGGCAAGCAGGAGGAAGGTGCAGGTTTCCATGTCGTCGGCGGGGCTGCTGGGGACGACGATCGTCGGGATGTTGCCGCTCGCAGAGGGTTGCGCTGCCGCCGGCAGCGTGAGCACCACGCCTGTCGCCCAGTGCCAGTCCTGGAGGAAGGAGAATTCGACGGCGGCGACGGCGGGGCCGCGGACCGCGACGTGGGTATCGCGCCAGTGGCCGAAGCGGGGGCTTTTGCCGACGTACTCAACGCCGACGTTGTGCCCGCCGACGTAGGCAGCGAGGCCATCCGCGACGACGATTTTGCGGTGATTGCGGAAGTTGATCTGAAAGCGGTTCCACCAGCCGCGGCGGGTGTTGAAGGGCTGCATGTCGATGCCGGCGTCGCGGAGTTCCGCGATGTATCGGGAGGGGAGCCGGAACGAACCGATTTCATCGTAGAGGAAGTGGATGCGGACACCGGCCTTCGCCCTGGCAATGAGGCGCCGCTGGAGGTCGCGGCCGAGGTTGTCGTCGCGCACGATGAAAAACTGCAGCAGAATGTAGGACTGGGCGGCGTCGATGGCGGCGAAGATGGCGTTGAAGGTGGCGTCGCCGTCGATGAGGAGGCGGGCATCGTTGCCGGAGGTGAGGGGGAGGAGAGTGAACTTCTGGATGGCGGAGAAGCGCCGGGTGTCGCCGGGAAAGGGGATTTTGAATTCGGCGAGCCGCGCGAGGAGTTTTTCGATGACGTGGTCGATCCGGCGGTCGCCTTTGCGGCGGGCTTCGACGTAACCGTAGAACTTCTGCCGCCCGAAGACGAGATAAAGCGGCAGCGCGACGTAGGGAAAGAAGATGAGCGAGAGTGCCCAGGCGATCGCGCCCTGGCTCGTGCGGCCAAAGAGCGTGGCGTGAATCGCCGCGATGATCCCTGCAACGTGGAGGAGGGGGATGAGGACGCCTAGGATTCTCAGGAAGAGATAAAGTGTCATGAATATCCTGAAAATTGTTGCAACCGGGCGGACGACATCGGATACTGTGAGTAATGCGATTGCTCGCAGGTGGACAGCCCGTGAAGGGCTGGCGTGAAAAGGCCTTGGAAACAGGGCTTTTTCTTTTTTCCGTTAAAAACACATCCAGCCATGATTTTCGACTGCTCCATTGCCGCCCACAAGAAATTTGGGAAACGCGACGCCACACAGCCGTTGCCCGAATGGCGCAAGCGGTTCGGTGATCAGTAGTTTTTCATGGAGGCAGGCGATTTTGATTGGATGAGCAAGAATATCAGCCAGTTCGAGACCGGCGATGCATGCGCGTTTCGGCTGTAGTTTGATTTCCTTGGAAGTCAGAGCGCGTTGGTAGGCATCATGGCCGAGTGAATTGGTCCCGCTTTCATACACATTTTTGTACGCATTCTTTAACTGCAGATCTTCTTCGCGGCCTCTTGATTCCGCCATAACATCGCCCACGGAGTCCTTTGCCAAAAGCCATCGGCTGTAGCGATAGAGCATGGCCGCTAGACAGAAGTGGTAGGGATGCAGGCTGAATGGAGAGGAGAGTCCTGCGTAGCGGTTTGATTGTTGCTTCTTATCAATGAGGACGCAGATCAGGGTGAACTGCGATTCTGAAACCAGTTTCACCAGTTCGTCGTCGAACTGTTGGCGGATCGCGTCGTCGCGCAAGACGACGAAAGGACCTTTCCGGTTAATGATGTCAGACCGGTGCAACGAGACCGGACGATCGGGCCGAGGGCCAAAAAAATGGCGTTTCAACTTGTCGAGAGCGTCGGCAAAGAGTATGTATTGCTCCTGGTCGAACCACACGCCGAGCAAGGCCAGGTAACGGCGCGAAGGGTCATCCAGCATGTTGAGCGCATGATCACCTGATTCGTCGATGTACAGGCGATAGCGAAGCTTTTGTGGGTCCATGAAGGCTAGCTTCAAGGAAATTTGCCGAAAGCACAATAAAAAAAGGGCTGAGCGACTGAAGCCCGGCCCTTCGGTTACAAGATCTTTCCCGCGCTTACAGCATGCTCTTGACGGTCTCGCGTTCCTCGACGAGTTCCTTGTTCGTCGCGGCGATCTTTTCCTTGGCGAACTCGTCCATCGGCAGGCCCTTGATGACTTCGTAGCTGCCGGGGGTGGTCGTGCGGACGGGCATGCCTGCCCAGACGTCGGGGTCGAAGCCGTACTCGCCGTTGGACTTCACCGCCACCGAGTGGACCTTGCCGGGGGTCATGAGGTCGTGCACGTGATCGACGAGGGCATTGGCAGCGGAGGCGGCGGAGGAGGCGCCACGGGCGGCGATGATCGCCGCGCCACGCTTGCCGACGGTCTCCTGGAATTCCTTCCGCAGCCATTCCTGATGGCCGATGACCTGCGGGACCGGCTTGTTGTTGATCTTGGCCAGGTGGAAGGCGGAGAACATGGTCGGCGAGTGGTTGCCGAAGATGTAGACGTCGCTGACGGCGGTCAGAGCGACGTTGGCCTTCTTGGCGAGCTGGGTGGCGGCGCGGTTCTGGTCGAGGCGGACCATGGCGGTGAAGCGATCGACGGGGAGCCGCTTGGCCTGCGACGCGGCGATCATGGCGTTGGTGTTCGCCGGGTTGCCGACGACGGCGACGCGGCAATCATCGGCGGCGACGCGATCGATGACCTTGCCCTGTTCGATGAATATCTTGCCGTTGTCCTTCAGGAGGTCCGCGCGTTCCATGCCGGGGCCGCGGGGCTTGGCGCCCACGAGGCAGCACCAGTTGGCGTCCTTGAAGCCCACGGCGGGGTCGGAGGTGAGGATCATCTGCTGGACGAGCGGAAAAGCGCAGTCGTCAATTTCCATGGCGACGCCTTCAAGGGCCTTCATCGCCTTCTCGACGGGCACTTCGAGCAGTTGCAGGATGACCGGCTGATCCGGCCCGAACATCTGGCCCGAGGCAATGCGGAAGAGAAGGGCGTAACCGATTTGTCCGGCGGGGCCGGTGATCGCGACTCGAATGGGCTTCTTCATGGCAGCTCTCAGATAAAAGAAGAACAGGATCGGGAGGCAGCACGCTATGCCGCCTCTCCATCCGGGTTTTGAACCGCCCAGCCTAAAGCAAAGCCCGGCGTGCGACAACCCGTGCACGGCTTTAGGTAACTGGGAGGCAGGGCAAACGCATATGGAACCTCGTCCATGAATATTCGAGGATTCTGGCCCCACTTTCACCTCCGAAACCGCCTTTGGAATGCGGCTTTGTGGGGTAGGCGTGGGAAAGGGGACCAAAAATCCATAGACCGTCATCCATA
>DATKPA010000086.1:0-9383 GCA_035524355.1 Phycisphaerae bacterium
CCGGGGTGCACCTCACCCCACCCCCAGGGGTGCACCGGGGTGCACCATCCCCCGCCACCGCCCTCATTTTCAGGGCAAAATCCACCACGGGTGCAACCCGTTGCACCCATCAAACCCTAATGCCCCTGCCGCCACCGCTACCCAGCAACTCCCAACCCTCAATCCCAACCACCCCCCTTCCGCCCGCGTCCCGACCGGCTACAATACCCCGTAAGCAGCCGCGTCTTTCACAGGTCCGAGGAATGAAATCCAGTCGCCAACGTTTCGCGGAGTTTCGCGACAAAGTCCGCAAGGGCCTCCTCGAACCCCAACGCTATTCCGACCCCAACGTGAAGCGCGAACCCGTGGCCGACCCAGGTGGCAAGCACGGGGGCGGCGGCGTCCCCCACAAATTCAAAAAGAAAAAAACCCAGCTCGTCGCCGAATACCGCCTCATGCTCCGCGGCTACGCACGCCCCATGGCCACCCTCTTCCTCTGCATCACCGGCTCCACCCTCGCCACCATGATGATGCCCTACGTCCTCAAACTCCTCATCGACTACGTCGCCACCAAGAAAGGCCTCGACAAGGTCCCCCTCCTCCACCCCTTCCAAAACATCCTCCCCTCCGACGCCTGGGGCTCCCTCGAATTCCTCGCCTGGGTCATGATCATCATCGCCGCCGTCTCCATCGTCTTCGACTGGATCAAGCTCCTCGCCACCCAGCGCATCAACTACCGCCTCGCCGGCACACTCCGCCAGCGCCTCCACAACCACCTCATCCGCCTACCCCTCTCCCTCCTCTCCGACTACAAAACCGGTGGCCTCGTCTCGCGCATCATGTCCGACGTCGACCAGGTCGTCGGCGGCATCAACAACGCCATGGTCGTCCCCTACACCGCACTCCTCCGCGTCTTCGGAATCGTCGCCATCCTCTACTTCACCAACTGGAAACTCGCACTCCTCATCACCCTCCTCATTCCCCCCATCGTCTTCATCCACATGCTCCTCTTCAAACGCCTCCGCCCCATGTGGCGCAACATCCAGGACGACCGCTCCCTCCTCTCCGCACGCCTCACCGATATGTACGGCGGAATCCGCGTCGTACGCTCCTTCAAACGCGAACGCTCCGAACTCAAGGAATTCGGCGCCGCCCAGGACACCATGATCCGCAAACAACAATACACCGCCGTCCTCGGCCGTCTCCTCGGCACCGGCTGGGGAATCTTCGCCCCCGCCATCGGCGTCGTCATCGTCTGGTACGGCGGCTCGCTCGTCCTCCGCGGACAGATGAAGGTCGGCGACCTCGTCATGTTCCAGTCCTACATCTTCATGCTCCTCGGCCCCGTCACCCAGATGATCGACTCCATCCAGAACGTCCAGCAGAACTTCGGCGCCCTCGACCGCGTCGTCGACGTCCTCGAACAATCCATCGACATGCCCGACAAACCCAACGCACGCCCCGTCTCCGACGTCCGCGGACACATCGAACTTCGCAACCTCCGCTTCCACTACAATCCCCTGCCCGCTGGCCGCGAGATCCTTCAGGGCATCAACCTCAACGTCCCCGCCGGCGCCACCGTCGCCATCGTCGGCCCCTCCGGCTCCGGCAAAACCACCCTCGTCAACCTCGTCGCCCGCTTCTTCGACGTCTCCGCCGGCCAAATCCTCCTCGACGGCGCCGACATCCGCGACCTCCGCATCGACGATTACCGCGGCCTCTTCGCCATGGTCCTCCAGGACGTCTACCTCTTCGACGGCACCATCGCCGACAACATCGCCTACGGAAAACGCCACGCCACCCGCGACGAAATCATCGAAGCCGCCAAAAAAGCCAACGCCCACGACTTCATCATGGAACTCGAAAAAGGCTACGAAACCTTCGTCGGCGAGCGCGGCTCAAAACTCTCCGGCGGCCAGAAGCAACGCATCTCCATCGCCCGCGCCATCCTCGCCGACCCCAAAATCCTCATCCTCGACGAAGCCACCAGCTCCCTCGACTCCCACTCCGAACACCTCATCCAGGAATCCCTCAAGGAGCTCATGGCCAACCGCACCACCTTCGTCATCGCCCACCGCCTCTCCACCATCATGCACGCCGACAGCATCGTCGTCCTCGTCGACGGCAATATCGTCGAACAAGGCTCGCACGACGAACTGATGGAAAAGCACGGCACCTACTTCGACATGTTCACCCAGCAGTTCCAGCGCCACCGCGACCCCACCGTCGAACGCATCGACTGGGAACTTGCGACCAATAAATCACCCTGAGGCTTGCATAGGGGTGGGAGGAAAAATCGTGATCTACTGATGCAAAAACGAACCCGCCGGCATCACTGGCGCGATGCCGGCGGGGCTATTAGCTGTTGATTGCTGTTCAGGCCTTCTTGGCCGAGCGGCGGAACGAGAGAAGCCCCGCGCCCATGCCGAGCATCAGCAGGCTCGCCGGTTCCGGAGCGGCGACGGCAATTCCCGGCGAACCGACCTCATTGATCCCGGCCGACGTGCCGGTGCCAGTGCCGAACGAAGCAAACGCCCCGTTCACGCCGACCACGCTGTTCGTCGAAATGATCGGATCCGGCTGCGTCGCACTCCCGACCCCGGCCAGATCGTCGAGGCTGACGCCCAGCCCCGTCGTGCCAAATCCGACGCCAACCACTTCCGCACCGGTCGAATCGTAGATGTTGACTTCGTCCGCAGTCTGGCTCAATCCAACACCGGTGCCGCCGTAGTTGCCCATCACAAAGCCCGCGGGAACGTTGCTGCCGAACCAGAAGTTCTTAAAGTTGCCGTCAATGGTGGAATCGGTCGACCCATCAGCCAATCCCTCAGCGAACACCACCGACTGCCCGGCCGCGAGCGACGTCACGCCGCGGAGGGCAACCGCCTTCGTAATATCATGCGAGTTGTCATCCATTTTCCAACCGGTGATGTCCACCGCGGTGGCGCCGGTGTTGGTCAATTCAAACCAATCGGCATTGTACGTGTTCGACGTCGAAGAGCTGCCGCTCGGATCGACCTCCGTGATCACAACCGCCGCCCGGCCCGATGCCGCAGCCAACAGAATCGCGCTCGCCGACAACGCCAGAACCTGGCGGGTAAGAAGGTTTTTCTCCATGACCTCCAGAACCTTTCTGCTCCCCTTGGAGCAATGAACATCCAAACGCCCGGAGAATGCCGAAACAATCGGATTACATCCGTGAACGTCTACTTCTGCTATTTCTGGCGGATCAAAAGCCCGGATCACGGGCAGGCGGGATCCGCAACGAGGATACTCTCTCCCTCGCTGCCAGACCTTATTTTTACACCCACAAGGTAAAGCTGCCGTCAATTCATTGTAAGCATTGCGCTAAGCCACGGATTTTCTCAGCTATGACTGCCCGCATTCACATTCCCCGCCCGTGTGTGCGCGCCGCAGCGATTTCCTCCCGGCATTCCGCAAGCGCCTTCTGGAACGCCGCATCCGCCAGAAGATGGTCGGCGATGGCTTTTCCAATCACCCGCCCCGCCACCAGGTCGCTCGGGTAATGCGCCCCCACGATGATCCGGTTAAACCCGACCTGCTGTCCGCGCGCGATCAGCTTGTCCTTCAGTTCCGGAAACAGAGCGCCCAGCACGTAGGCGTCCATCGTTCCGCGTGTCGAATGCCCGCTCGGATAGCTGCATTCCTCTTCCGCCTCATACCCCTTCACCCGCTTGTCGCTATCCGCCGGACGCACCCGGCCGAAATATTTCTTCGCCGGACCCGTGACCATTTTCTTGCTTTCCGCTTCAATCTCGTGAAACAGCGCCTCCGTCTTGGGCAGTTGCTTCGCGTCAAACCACGGCCCAATGATGTCGGCGAACGTGTTCACATCCATCTTCTTGATTTGCTCCTTGGCTTCCGCCAGCGCCTCCGGCGATGCGGACTTCTGCACGGCGACGATCAGATTCAGTTCCGCAGCCTGCTCTGGCGAGTCCTTGGAAACCGGCGGGGGAAGGATCGTTTTCCAGTCGACGGACGAAGCGGTCAGGAACGGGCCCACCGCAGGTGCCGGCGCCACCGGCGTTTCCGCGCGGGCGATTGACGTTCCAAGAAGAGCCAAAACAAGAACCATACTCGTGCGGTAACGCATATTTGCTCGCTTTCAGGAATCAAAAAGAGGGGGCATTGTTGGGCAGTATCACTAAGAAATCGTTCAGACATCATAAGCAATTCAACAAGAACGATTGCCCAGAAAAAGCGCGGGCGGCGCGAAGTCTCACGCCGCCCGCTCATTTAAAACGCTGTTCGCACGGATTGCTTGCTGCGCCGGCGATGCCAGGCTCAGCTCAGGCGATCGGTGGACTGGACGGCGCGCTTGATGCGGATGGCGCGCTTTCCCTTGAATTGCCCCACCAATCCGGTGAATTTGTTCTTCCCCTCCACCTGGACGATCATCTCGGCGTTTGAGGGCTTTTCGAGTTGCAGGATGTCGCCGGCGGCAAGGTTCATCAATTCATCGACTTTGATGGTCGTGTGGCCGAGAAGGCATTTGACGAGAAGCGGGGCGCCTTCGAGGTTCTTCTGGATGGCCTTCATGTGGTCGTCGGTGGCGGATTTCTTGGCGTAGGTGAACCAGTTCTGCTGGGAGAGCTTGCTCATCACGGGCTCGATGACGTTGTAGGGGATGCAGAGGGACATCGTGCCGGCGCGATTGCCCATTTTGATTTCGAAGCCGATGACGACGACGACTTCGTTGGGCGGAACGATCTGGACGAGTTGGGGGTTGGATTCGGTCTCTGTCAGTTCGAAGCCAATCTTGGTGATGTTGGACCAGGCTTCGGAGAGATTGGAGAGGGCGCGGTCGGTGAGGCGTTTGACGAGACGCCATTCGATCTGCGTGAGCGGGCGCTGGGGGATGAAGAGGTCGGCGCTGGAGCCACCGAGGAGGCGGTCGATGATCGGGTAGATGATGAGGGGGGAGATTTCGAGGCACATCTGGCCGTCGAGGGGTTTGGCGGCGAGGAGGTTGAAGCAGGTGGGGTTGGGGAGGGCGTGGATGAATTCGGAGAAGGTGAGCTGTTCGATGTTGGCGACGGAGACTTCGACGATGGTGCGGAGGTAGCCGGAGAGGGCGGCGCCGAAGTTGCGGGAGAAGCCTTCGTGGAGCGCTTCGAGGGCGCGCATCTGATCTTTGGAGACGCGTTCGGGACGTTTGAAGTCGTAGGTGCGGATTTCGACGTCGGCGAGGCGCTTGTTGCGCGAGAAGACTTTGGCGGCAGTCTCCTCCTTGACGGCCCCGGAGTCCACGGCGGCGAGGAGGGCGTCTACTTCAGATTGGTCGAGTACGTCGGGCATGTGCAGCCAATTATGTGAATACTGATCCAGTAGCTCTTATCGGACAGCGACGCGGGGGTTCTTTAGGGCTGCGTTGACACGGTGTCACGGTGACCGGGTGACAAGGTGATTTTTAATGGTCGCCGTATCCAATTACCCAGGTTTCGGGGTGGTTGATCATTCCGACAATTGTGCGCAGGATGCCGTCGTACTCACGGTACAATTCGACGCCCTTTTCGCGTTGCAGGTAGCCACATTTCACGGCGAACTCGAGCCATACCTGTGTTTCCGCGGCTTCGCCTTCGGCGTCGGAGAGCTTGGCAATAAACGCCGCTTCATACCGCCGCTTCCGCCAGGCTTCGGCAATGTTAGTGCAGACAGTGCGCGAGCATCGCCGAATCTGGTCCGTCAACGAATATCTCTCTTCCGGAGGGAAGCGTTTCGAGAATTGAAAGACCGCCATTGCCGCAGAACTACCACGCTTATAGACGTCCAAATCCCGGTGCGATCTGATCTTCTTCACGCGTGTGCCTCTCGCCGTTCACCTTGTCACGAAGTCACCAGGTCACCTTGTCACGAAGCCGCAGCGGCTTCGGGGGCGACGGCGGCGAGGGTGGATTCGAGGAGGGAGACCCAGTTGGCGGTGGCGCCGTCCATTTCGTATTGGAGAATGTCGGCGAGGAGGACGAAATCGCGGTTCTGGAGGGCATTCTGCATCTCGGCGAGCTGGCGGCAGAATTCGTTGAGGATGGCGTCGCCGGTGAGCTCGCGGACGGGGAGTTCGGAGGGGACGATGTTGTTGAGCTTGGCGAGGCCGGAGAAGGCGTTCTGGATCTGCTGCCAGGCGGTAAAGATGTGGCCGAGCTTTTCGAAGGCGGCGGACTGGTCGCCTTTTTCGAGGAGTGCGGCGACTTCCTTGTGCTGGGGGGCGAGCCATTCCACCATGGCGTAGAGCTTGCCGAGCATGGAGAGGGAGAGTTCCTTTCGGTCGGAGGTGGTGAGGGAGAGCGTACGGCCGCCGAGGGGTTGCGGGCGGGCTTGGTTGAGGGGCTCCCCTTCCAGGGCAACGCCATCGAGTGCGACGGCGGTGATGATTTTGCCTTCGGGAAGCTGGGTTTGTGCCCAGGCGATGGCGTCGGCCAGGGTGTGGGATTCGGGGAGATTGGCGGTGACGGGGGATTGGTCGATCAGCAGGGGCATCTGGTGGACTCCGTTCCAAAAAAGACGCTATTGGATGTTATCGGCAGATATGGGGGTGCTCGGCCATGGAAAACGAGCGATCCCTGTGGAAATGCACTGAACGACGAAACCACGAAAGGCCTGGCAACGAAAGCCGGACGCATTGAAGGCATTCGCGGCCGGTGAAGCGCAGGCCGGGGGCGTGGCCTTCGGCGGCGATTCAAGGTCATGTGCGTCCAGCATCATCAAGATGCCCAGATCGACATCGACCGAATAGATGGTGGCTAGCTGCGCAGGCGTGGGGGTCAACTTCTATCATTCTGCTGCTGGCGATCTATCGGTCATCGTGAAGTTTGGTTGAATGCATGCAGATATAAGAGCGCAGTCAAAGCAACGCGGAAAGCCTTAAAAACCCTGATATCCGCGAGTCGCTTGTTGGTGAATGTGGGAGCATTATCCGGAAAACATGGACAACAACACAAACGTATGATCGCAGCAAAATCGCTTATACCCCCCAATATTTGGGGGTTGCCATGCGGAAGACCTGGGCTATCTTTCTCCTCATAAGAGCGATAAACACGGCCGGAGAAGGATAGTCGAGACTGCTCTTATCAGCCCGACTTGTGGAGGCGACTTATAGTTAGACTGTGGGCAGCAACCGAACGGTTGTAATCAACGCATATAGATCTCATTTATCCAATGATAGTACTTTTTGCGCGCAAGAAGCTGCTGTTGAGGAGTGTTGCGCTGCGATTGAGGAGCCGCCATGACTATAGCATCGACTGAATTAGCTTCGGCAGGGTGGAGTGCAAGAATACCGCTCGTGTGGCGATGCAAACAGTCGGAGAAGCGGTTGTCGATCACGCTCTTACGGCTCGTCGGATGCATTGTTGTGGTAAGCTTTCATACTATCGGCGGAACGTCGCCAGGTGGCGCATTTCTTTTTGCGGCACTGGCGGTGGCGCTTACGTCCACGAGCGGCGACTACAGAGGCCTGATCGAGAACCGAGGGAAGCGGCTCGTGCTGCCGTGGTTGTTCTGGTCGGCGGTGTATGGGGCGGTGAAAGGGATTCACGTGTTGAGGCATGGACAATCCCTGAGTCAGGTATTTCCGGCAACGACATTGTTATGTGGAACATCGGTACATTTGTGGTATCTGCCATACGCATTTTGCGGCGCCGTGGCGACATCTTTTGGAATGAGATGCATCCGCCAAAGGTGGGTGTGGGTGGCAGCGACAGGGGCTCTGGTTTTCGCTGCGACGATGGCGATTGGACACGTTCACACGGCCCCCTTTGGACAGTGGATACTGGCAGTGCCGGCACTCGCTCTCGGCATCGTATTCAACATATTGAGGCGAGAGAAAGGCTCCGCGGCGGACGTGGCGATGGCTGTTGGAACGGTGTGGGTGGCATGCGCCATGGCTTACATGTGGGGCGGGAACGAAATCGAACCGGTGTTCATCGGAGCGACCCTTCTCGGGTCGTTGTGGTGCATCCGCGCCAAATCCTTTGAGATTCTGGATAAGTGGGCGGAACTGACTTACGGCGTGTATCTGCTGCACCCGATGGTGCTCTGGTATACTCATCGGCCAGGATGGAATTTGGTCCCCGTCATTGCCCTGACGGTCCTGATATGCGGAGCTATCACGGCGATTATTAAAAATACGTGGATTAAGCGATTCGTATAGGCTTCGCTTGAAGAACCGGTAATGTGTAGGGGGAAGCGCCGTCATTTGAACTCATCGGCGCTTTGCACATGGGCTCAGCGGCGTCATCCACGGCAAAGACGCCGCGCCCATTGTTGTTCAACCACTTTGCAAGAAGTTCGCTCTTTCCAGAGACGCCGTAGTGTTTATAGATGAGGTTGAGGTGTTCGTTGACCGTGTGGCGGCTTAACCGCATGGCGCCGGCAATTTCTTTGGCACTCTTGCCCTGCACCAGGTATTCCAGCGTCTCCCGCTGCCGGGGCGAGAGCCCGGCATATTGTCCATGCAAATCTTCCCACACCCCTCCGTGGATTCTCGGGACGATATGGCGGCAGAAGAGGTCGAGAAACGCTCGCTCGCGTGGGGTCAAGGGCCGCGTGCTCACGCACTGGTGGATGGCCACGCTCGTGACGCGCTCACCGTCGGGCAAGCGCATCCTGACGTTTACCGGCTCGTCGAGCTTTCCCGGCCGCCTCACTTCGTTGTAATGTGCACAGACGTGCTTCCGTTCCCGGGCAATGGCCTCCCCGCCGCCATTGCGCGGGTCGAGGGTGTCGGCGTCATTGCCAAAATCGGTCCGCAAAAGCCGACAGAGTCCCGCCAGCATATGTCGCGTTCTCATGACACGATCCGGCGGCAATTCCAAGAGTTCCCCCGCCAGGTTCATGATCTGATCGACGTCTTCGGCGCGAAGGACCCCGGAGCGTTCCATGTTGCAGTTCCTTCTCCCTCTTTCCCGTTGTGTCTCAATGTTAACAACACCTACACCGTCGATAAGGAAACTAACGATTAGACAAAGCAAATGCAAGACATATTTCTAGAAAAATGGGGTCAAGATGGAATGGCACTTCCATAAGCGTCAAATCTTTGCGAGCAAACGCTTTCGCGCGACGTGTCGGGGTTGTGTGAGGAAGGTTTGTTTGCGGGGTCTTCGTTTGACGGCGCGTGGCTCGATGCGGTCGGGTCGATTGCCGACACGGTGCGTGGCGATGGCCTTGAGAATCGCGGCGTAGAGCGTGTCGCGGCGAACGCCGGGGCAGGCCCAAGTCGCGGCGAAGGCGTTGAGCGTTTGCAGCGTGGCCTTTGATGGATTGGGACTTCGCAGATTCATGCCTGCTCGTCCGGCCCTCACGCCTCCTATCCGGTTCTTGTTCATCGGCCCGCGTCTTTGCCTACCCCTGCTTTCAGACCCCGCCTCGCGGCGACGCCCTTGGGTTCG
>DATKPA010000087.1:0-94825 GCA_035524355.1 Phycisphaerae bacterium
CCCCCGGCAACTTCCCCCTCTCCTCCCCCTCTCCTGCTTGCCTTCCATCCGGCCGCGCCTTACCCTCCCGCGATCGATTGCTTTCACCCCCTCCCGGGAATCCGCCATGCTCATCGACATGATCCACGACAACCACGGCGAACCGCCGTTCAAAACCCGCTACCGCGACCCCGCCGCGCTCCAGGCCCGCGGATACCAGGCCATCGTCATTCCCGATGCCCTCGCCCACATCCCCGCCGCCTACCCAACAGGATTGCGGCAGCCGTCAACGATCAACACGCAGGACCCCGCAGCGATCGAGGCGGAAATCAACACCCGCGTCCAGGCCGCGCTCGCACTGAACATGCAGGTCTTCTTCTACGCCGACGCCCTGCTGCTCCCCCGGCATATCGTGGAAAAAAATCCGGCGGCCTACCTCTGCGAAGACAATTCCGGCCGCCTCTGCGCCGCGAAACCCGCCGTGCTCGCAGCGCTCGCAGACCAGGTACACGAACTCTTCGACCGCTGGCCCGCCGCCTCCGGTCTGATCATGCGCACCGTCGAGGTCTACCCCGAAGCGACGCCCCACATGATCGGCTCCCCGCTGCACGCATCCAACTGCCCCCTCTGCCGGGCGGTGAGCCTCATGGACCGGCTGACCGGTTTCATCCGCGCCATGTACGACGTCGTCGTCGGCGAATTGAAAAAGTCCTACATCCATCGCGCCTGGCAGCCGTCGATCGCCAACCTGCCGAACATGCACGACGATCCCGAAGCCTATCGGCAGATTTCCAGCCGCCTCCCGCAGTCGCCCGACCTCGCGTTCTCCTTCAAGTTCACCCGCGGCGATTTTCTCAATGGCCAGCGCTTCAATCCCTGCCTCCTGGCGGACGATCGGCCGAAGTGGATCGAATTCCAGTGCGAACGCGAGTACGAGGGCAAGGGGGCGTTTCCGAATTTTCAGCCCCCCGTGTGGCAGCAGTTCCTCACCCAACTGGCGCGGGACGCCGGCGCGGCGGAGTTCTCCGAACTGCACAAGCGCTTCAACTTCTGGGGGTGGTCGCGCGGCGGCGGATGGGGCGGCCCATATGTCCAGCGCGAAGAATGGATCGACGCGAACGTCTACGGGCTGTCGCAGTTGTACAAGTCGGCGGATGCGGCGATGCAGGACATCGCGGCATCCTGGATTGCAGCGACTTTTGGCGTGGCGGAATCATCTCCCCAGTCGCCGGCGATCGCGGAGCTGCTCATGCTCTCGGCGCCGACCATCCGAAAACTCCTCTACGTGAGCGGCGTGGCGTCGGAAAACATGCCATGGCTGAAGGATGATCTGCTGGATGTGAATGCAATCTGGGCTTCGGCGATGCAGGTGCTCGATGCCGGCAATGCGGAGGAGGCGATTGCCGAGAAACGCGCGGCACACGAAGGCGCTGAGCGCATCCGGCATCTGTTTGATCTGGCGGCGCCGGGCTTGCCGAACCAGAGCCAGACAAAGGCGCTCTCGAACTCGCTGGCGTATTACAGCAGCTTCGCGGGATCCGTCGTGAGCCTCTTCATCGGGTTCATCCGGTTCGCACAGTGGCATCGCGGCGGGCGCACCGATTCGGCCCTCGCCACGGAAGCGACGGATCTCCTGGAGCACGCGCAGGCGCACTGGCAGCATCACACCCAGCGGCACGCACTCCTGGCCGGCGCGCCGAGCGTCTTCCAGGAGAACACGCTGTGGGATCGCACCAACGACTGCCTTGAGCAGTTGCAGAACGCGGAGTGATTCTCAGGGGCGGGGGTTTCGCCAATGGGGACGCACATTCCGGCGATGTCATCGCCGGCTTTATTCCGGATTCATCTCCAGGATTTCCTGCGCGAGCACCCCGTAGTCCGCGGCGCCCGCACTGCTGGGAGCGTACTGGAAAATCGAACGTCCGAACGACGGTGCCTCGGCCAGCTTGATGTTCCGGCGGATGCGCGTCCGGAAGATCACGGCGTTGGCCGCCGGGTGGGTGGTCCCCTTGGCCTGGGTGAGGAAGTTTTCGACCTCGTCCGCGACTTCCGCCGTGAGTTTCGCGGCTGGCTCGTACTGGCAGAAGAGAATGCCCGAGATGTGCAGGCGCGGGTTGAGCGCCTGGCGAACCATACCGATCGTGTCGAAGAGCTTCTCCATGCCCTGGAGCGCCAGAAAATGGGCCTGGAGAGGCACGATCACCTCCGTGGCATACACGAGCGCGTTCAGGGAGAGCAATCCGAGCGACGGAGGGCAATCGATCAGGACAACGTCGGCATCAATCTTATGAGCTTCGGCCATCTTGCGCAGCAGCGTCTCGCGGCCGACGACGGAGACGAGCTCCACCTCCGCGGCCGCGAGTTCCGTCACCGCTGGCGCGACGTGGAGCTTGCTCTGATCGCTCTCCACCTCTTTGAGGGATTCGGCCAGCGGAATGCCGTCCGTCAGCACGCGGTAGGTCGAAATGTTGATAGATTCGGGATCGATGCCCATGTGCGTGGTCAGGTTGGCCTGGGGATCGAGGTCGACGAGGACGACTTTTTTGCCGGCGTCGGCGAGGGCGGCGCCGAGATTGGCGGTCGTGGTCGTCTTCCCGACGCCGCCTTTCTGGTTGAAGAGTGCGATGATGCGCATGAGCGAGGTTCCGAAGAGGAGGACAAATCTCGTGAGGAGTAGTTTGCGGCAAGGGGGCTTGGGAATCCAGTGCGCGAGAGAACCAAGCCTTCACGGCTCCCCTCACGTCATCCCCATTGTTCTCGGCGTCCCGGCAGTCCAGATCTGCGGGCCGCCGGAGAAAACGAAAAACCCGCGATGGAGAAACCACCACGGGTTTTGTGTTTCGGTCGCGAGGGGATCGCAACGGAGCGGCTTACTTCTTCTTCTTGGCTGCTTTCTTCGCCGGCTTCTTGGCTGCTGCTTTCTTCTTTGCCATTGCTATCACCCCCTTTCGATTGGGTTGAGTGACATGAAAAAAACTTTTATGAACTCATTGTGTGTGCAGGAATAAATTTGTCAATGGAAATTATCGGATTGCGCGTGCGATCTTCTACATTTTTTTTGTGATGCGGCGCGCATGCGCGCCGAAAAAAATGCATCAGCGCGCCAGTCCGAGCGCGCGAAATTGTTTGAGAACGAGGTCTTCGAAGTTGCTCGCGGTGCCGGCGAGCACGTACGAGCAGCCATGCTTGCGCGAGAACGTCTGGAGATCGTTGAGGAATGCCGCGAGCCGCTTTGCATAGGCCTGCAGCACGGCGCGATTGGCCGAGATGTCAATGCCGGCGTCCGTCTCCATGTCGATCAGACGCACATCGCCGACCAGCTCCGGCTTGAGTTCCTGCGGCGCGAGCGTCTGCACCAGGACCACATCGTGCTTGCCGTAACGAAGTCGCTTCACGCCTTCCTCGTAGCCGTTTTCGGACAGGAAGTCGGAGATGAGAATGACCATGCCGGCTCGCTGCGTGCGAAGGGCGAAGCGGGAGAGTGAGGCGTTGAGGTCGGTTCTCCCGGCCGGTTTGAGGCCCTGGAGCATGTCCATGAGACGCAGAATGCCGGCCTTGCCGCGCATGGTGCCGGAGGGCGGGCCGAGGAAGGTTTCTTCTTCGGTATCGACGGAAACGGGCGTGAAGGTCACTTTGTCGGTGTTGGCCAGAGCGATGTAGGCGAGGGCGGCGGCGAGGCGGCGGGCGTAGTCAAACTTCACGGGGTCGCCGTAGTTCATCGACAGCGAGCAGTCGAGCAGGATGTGAACCGAGAGCTCCTGTTCCTCGACGAACAAGCGGAGCATGAGCGTTTCGAACTTGGCGTAGGCGTTCCAGTCGATGCGGCGGAAATCGTCGCCCTGCACATACGGGCGAAAATCCGCAAACTCCACCGATGCCCCGTGCGCCGTCGATCGCCGCTCCCCGCGGGTGTCGCTGCGGAAAAGCTGGCGCGCGACGAGCGTGAGCATTTCGAGTTTTTTGAGGAAGGCGGGGTCGAAGAGTTGGTCGGGCATTTTTTTACCGCAGAGGACGCGGAGGACACGGAGATGATTGTAAGCGGGGAGCGGGGGAGACGAAACACGAAGAGCACGAAGGAGCACGAAGAGGTTGGAGTCTTGTGACGGAGTTGGGGGAGGCGAATTAGCCCGCGGCGACCGACGAAGTGTGCTTACTCGATCGGCGACCAGAGTTGGGCGAGGGAGATTTTGCACGTCGGGAACGGCGGTGCTTTGACGATGTCCCGTTCACGGCCTGATGCCGCCTTTACATATTTTTTGCTGGAGAGTTTGTAGGCGTCGAACGTGTGGCCTTTAGGATCGACGATCCAGTAGTGGGGAACGCCACTTTTGGCATAGAGATCGAATTTGTCGGTCTGATCAATGGTGGCGCTGGAAGGGGAGAGGATTTCGACGCAGAGATCGGGGACGATCGGGATGCCGTGACCTTTGATCAGGTGGAGGCGGGATTTGGCGATGAAGAGGATGTCGGGGCGGCGGACGTTGAGGTCGTCGAAGATGGTGTCGACGTCGCCCAGAAGCATGCCAAGATCATGGTCATTGATATGGACTGTCAAGATTGCCCGAAGT
Source organism: Phycisphaerae bacterium (assembly GCA_035524355.1). GTDB lineage: Bacteria > Planctomycetota > Phycisphaerae > WQYP01 > WQYP01 > DATKPA01. The sequence goes on from DATKPA010000087.1 coordinate 4,548, forward strand.
TGGTTATCGGCGTAAGAATGACGAAGAGAGGGGCTTGGGCTCACGACGATTTCTCCATGGACGAGTTCAAGCCGCAGCCCGGGCGGATCTTCGCCGAGCATGAGAAATTGTTTCGCGGTCATCTTGGTGGCGGTACTCATGACAGGTTCCCTTTGGTCGGGACTATTGTAGCAGGTTGGAGCGGAATTGGAGTGCCGCATTCGGGGCAGCTGCCGCCGAGGTTGTGGGCGCGGAGGTCGTAGCCGCATTCAATACAGGCACCGTTGCGGAAACGGGAGTATCGAGTCCATTTCTTCGTCCAGCCACGAAGCAAGAAGAAGTCGAGGAACAGAACCCCTATTCCCAGCGAGAGCGGGACGAATTCATTCAGATAGACGTTTCCCACAATATCCAAGAATAACAATGGACGAACGCGAGCGCAGAACCACATCGTGCCCCATATTCCACTCGTGACAATGGTCAGCGTGGACAGGCATACGACGATTGGGAAAATGAGCGAAGGTTTCGGCGGGTAAGTCATCTTTCACCCTACATCGGCGAGGGTAATGGAGTCGGCGAATTTCGTCAGCACTTCCGTGCGAAGCTGCGCGTGCGACGGATCGAGCAACCGCGGATCGGCGGCAATCATGTTAAACGCATCGCGGCGCGACATCGGGAGCAGATGCGGATCAAAGAGCAGGTCGGCAAAGTGGAGGTCAGTACGCCCGGACTGCGCAGTCCCGATCAACTGCCCCATGCCGCGCAATTTCAAATCATCCTCCGCAATCTTAAACCCGCTCGAATGCTTCACCATCGCCTGCAGCCGCGCAATCCCATCATCCGTCGTCTGATCCCCCAGCAAAATGCAGTACGACTGCTTCTTCCCGCGCCCCACACGCCCGCGCAACTGGTGCAACTGCGACAACCCGAACCGATCCGCGTGTTCGACAATCATCGTCGTCGCATTGGGCACATCCACGCCCACCTCAATCACCGTCGTCGCCACCAGCACATCGATCAAGTGCTGCCGAAACCGCTCCATGATGTGCTGCCGCGTCTCCCGCGCCATCCGCCCATGAATCAGGCCGACGCGATACTCCTTGAGCCAGTCCTTCTGCAACTCCTCCTGCACGCCCGCAGCAGTCCGCAATTCCAACTCCGATTCGTCGATCGCCGGAACGACCACATACGCCTGCTCACCCGCCTTAAGCCGCGGCGCCAGCCATTTGTAAACGTCCTCGCGGTTCGCGGACGGCGTGGTCTTCGTGAAGATCGGCTGCCGACCCGGAGGCAGCTCGTCGATAACCGAGACATCCAGATCACCAAAGGCCGTCATGGCGAGCGTGCGCGGAATCGGCGTCGCCGTCATCACCAGCGTGTGCGGAGCAATGCCGGAGCCGCTCCCGCCACCGGCGCCGCTCTGCTTCGTCCGGATGAGCGACCGCTGCTCAACGCCGAATTTGTGCTGCTCGTCGATGACGATCAGCGCCAACGACTTGAATTGCACCGCCTCCGACAGCAAAGCGTGCGTGCCCACCACCAGATGCAGCGAGCCGTCGGCAATGCGTGCCAGCGTGCGTTCGCGATCCTTCCCCGTCACCGACCCGGTCAGCAGCCCGATCTGCACCTTCTTCCCTTCGAGCAGCCTCGACAGCGTGATGAAATGCTGCTCCGCCAGAATTTCCGTGGGCGCCATCAACGCCGCCTGATGCCCCTTAAATTCTGAATTCTGAATTCTGAATTCTGAATTCCTCGTCGCCGCCGCAGCCAGCATCGCATACAGCGCAACGACGGTCTTCCCCGACCCAACGTCCCCCTGCAACAGCCGGTTCATCGGCTTCGTCCCCGTCAAATCCTTCCGGATCGACTCAATCACCCGAGTCTGCGCATTGGTGAGCCCAAACGGCAACAACTTCCGAATCCGCGCATCCACCGCATCATCCACGCGCAGCGGAATCGCCGGACTGCTGTTCCGTTGATGAAACCGCTTGATCGCCACCGCCGCCTGATGCAGGAAAAACTCGTGATACGCCAGCGTCCGCTTCGCCGTAACCGCCTCCTTCAGCGTCCCCGGCCGATGGATCTTCCGCAGCCCCTCCTGCCGCGTGTAGAAATTCCGTTCCTTCAGAAACTCCGCGGAAAACCATTCCGGCACCTGCGGAATCAGCGTGTCGAGAACGCCGGCAATGACCCTCGCCAGAACCGCAGAGGGAAGTTCCATCGTCGCCGGATACACCGGCTCAATCCGCGCCGACTTCGGCCCCTCCTCCTCCTTGCCGTCGAGAATCTCAAACTGCGGCTGCACCATCTGCCGGCGCTCGCGAAAGCTCGTCACCTTCCCCGTCACCCGCACCAGCATCCCCGGCTGCAATTTCTTATCCAGCCCGAACGGATTGAACCACGTCAACACACACCGCCCCGCCCCCCCCCCTACCCCCCCGCCCCCCGCCTTCTCACTCCCCGATGCATCCTCCAGCAGCGCCTCAAACCGCCGCGGCTTCCGCGGAATCAGCCGGGTCTGCAAAAGTGTCCCCCGAATCGTCGCCATCTCCCCAACCCGCATCTCCGAAATCGGCGCTTCATCCGCGTAATGCACATAATCCCGCGGCAAATGAAACAGCAGATCCCCGCACGTCCTGATCCCCAGCGAATTCAACTCCGCCGCGCGCACCTCGCCCACCCCCTTGGCGTAGTTCACAGGTGTTGACAGCGTCAGCGGCAGTTGCGACATCAAAGTAGTGTCCGAAAAGAACCAGAACGCGACCCAAATTCTAGCGACGCACTCCCGCCATGACGAATCCCCGACCAGGTGCCATGCCCTTTGCGGCAGGGGCCCCAATGGGCATGCCCATCCAGCTTCCTTATTCCAAAATCGTTTCGCGTTTCATGTTTCTCGTTTCGCGTTTTGCGTTTCCCCGAGCGTCCGAGAATTCGCCCCTCGACAATACTGACTCATGTGACTTCCCCAATCATCCGATCTTCTCATCAGCCCCTTTTCGGAGTCTCCATGCTCACCCTGCGCCCACCCCCTGCCGCCACCCAACTGCGACTCTCCGAGGTCGTCTCCGCCCTCTCCTACGCGCTCGACATCACCGAAGGCCAGCCCGAAGGACACGCCGTCCGCACCTGCATCATCGGCATGCGCCTCGCCAGGGAAATCTACCTCACCCCCAAACAACGCTCCGCCCTCTTCTACGCACTCCTCCTCAAAGACCTCGGCTGCTCCAGCAACGCCTCCCGCGTCTGCTACCTCTTCAGCGCCGATGACCGCCGCGTCAAACGCGATGTCAAAACCGCCAACTGGACCCGTCTCTCCGGAAAACTCGGCTACATCCTCCGCAACGCCGCCCCCGGCGGCAGCTTCGCCGCACGCATCGCCAGCTTCATGCGCGTCGCCCGCGCCGGCGCCACCGCCGCAAAAGAACTCGTCGAACTCCGCTGCGACCGCGGCGCCACCATCGCCCGAAACCTCTCCATGCCCGAAGAAACCGCCATCGCCATCCGCGGCCTCGACGAACACTGGGACGGACAGGGTCACCCCTACGGCCTCGCCGGCGACGATATCCCCATGCTCTCCCGCATCCTCGGCCTCGCGCAGACCGCCGAAGTCTTCCACCACCGTGACGGCCTCAATGCCGCACTCGCCGTCGCCAAGGCCCGCAGCGGCACCTGGTTCGACCCCGACCTCGTCAAAGCCTTCCACTCCATCCGCAACGACACTGCCTTCTGGGATCGCCTCCACGCGTCAGACCCGCTCCAGGAAGCCATGACCTTCGAGCCCGAAGAAACACGCCTCACCGTCACCGAAGAACTGCTCGACAGCATCGCCGTCGGCTTCGGCCAGGTGATCGACGCCAAGAGTCCCTGGACCTACCGCCACAGCGAGGGCGTCGCCGACATCGCCGCCGGCATCACCGAAGTCATGGGCTTCACCCCCGAAAACACCCGCCTCCTCCGCCGCGCCGCACGCCTCCACGACATCGGCAAGCTCGGCATCTCCAACCTCATCCTCGACAAGCCCGGCAAACTCGACCCCCACGAACTCGCCCTCATGCGCAAACACCCCCTCTACACCCGCCAGATCCTCGAACGCGTCTCCGGCTTCCGCGAACTCGCCCCCATCGCCGCCGCCCACCACGAACGCCTCGACGGCACCGGCTACGACTGCGGCCTCGACGCCTCCAAACTCCCCACCGAAGTCCGCATCCTCTCCACCGCCGACATGTTCGAAGCCCTCGCCGCCAAACGCCCCTACCGCCAGGACCTCACCGAAGAACAGGTCATGGACATACTCACCCGCAACCTCAACACCGCCCTCGACCCCGCCTGCGTCGAAGCCCTCAAAATCTTCCTCGAAAAAACCAACTACGAACCCATCGAACTCGCCGCGTAACGCGGGCATCCTGCCCGCAATGGCCGCAGCCCCTCCTTACCGCCCGGGCGTCACGCTGAAACCGCTCAACCCGGAGGCACGATGAAATGCGGCAACAAAATCGCCGCCGCATCAGGGTCTTCCGGCGTAATTTCCGACAGCATGCGGAAATGAATCTCGTTTTTGATAATTCCAAGTTTTGGCTCGACCCAAAGCTGCCCATCAGGCTTCCGAACGACAGGTGCAAGTAAAAATTCCTTGTGCTTCGCAAACTCTCGCTTAAACGCGGGCAATAATTCCGGCACGCCGGGAACCGGGTAGTGCCGATTCCACTGCCCAAGAAACGGAACAATGGCTGAATCCACGACAAAATCTTCCGCGGTCGCATGGGCGGCTAGTGCTTCGGGATCCGCACATATATGCACGCTGTAACCAGGGCGCATTCCCCCCCCCGCCATCGGACCTTCGATGATCGAAACCCGTATTTCCTCGAACCGATCCGAATGGTTCATCTGCCGCTCGGCCTCGCGGAAGATTTCCAACCCGGCTTCGGCATCATCAAACACAATCCCCATGATTGGAGGTGCTTCGCTTGTTGGATGCCAGTGAAAGGTCGTTCCGGACCATTTGGCCTTCGCCCAAAGCTCATGCGTTGTAAACGCCGCCGCCGGCATCGCCTTCAGGTGCTCCTGAACACTTTGGGAAATTCGATAAAATTGCTGGCGAATCAATTGCCCGACAATGGCCTTTCGACCCGGCGGGAAAAAATCGGGAACGCCGCTCGGGAGTGTAACTCTTAGCCCCTTCGTCGCGTGGCATGACGAACATCGAGCGTCCACCACGGCCTCTCGGACTGCAACGTTTACTACATGCCATTCGGCGAGCAACGATTCTGCATGACATATTGGGCACTCGACACCGCGTCCCGGCGCTGTGAACGCCCTTGCGACAGCGTTCTGCCAATCGCTCGGCCCTTGGTCAATCATTCGTTGATCCTGGTCCATTTCGTCCTATTTCTTCTCTCTGGTATTGGAATGAGCATCCGAGGGCTCAACCGGAAACGCACCTTTCAATTTGTCTCTGCGGTATCGATGTGCCGAACGAATGCACAGCACCATGACCAAGGTAAAGACGCACACGAGCGTGCTACCAACAAATACGAACATAGCTCCGAATGCTGTTAAGACCATAATCAGCGTCGCCGCATTGAGCTGCTATTTCCGTGCATCCCAGTTTTCCTGCGCAATCGTCCAAACCTCATCTGGGTCAGCCGCCGCAGGCGCAATCGGACCACCCCCCGGACCGGTTCCCAAACCACCGCTGGTGGTACGCCCGGAGCTTTCATCAAAAGTAAAATTGACGGCGTCTAGAATCGTGAAAGCGCGAGTGCCCGTCGTGGCACCGTTGTCGACCAACAGGGCGGCCGCGGAAAAATCGTCCGTTGTTGCCCCTTTCGGAGCATCCACGTACGAATACGTCGTCGCCCCACGGGCAGGATTAATTCCTCCGGGATAATACGATTCAAGATAGCCAACTGGAGGGATGCCATTCGCGCTAGCCTGATTAATCCCCATCCAATGAGGGTAATCATAGAGATCAAACTTTGCCCCGCCGGAGCTAAACACCGTGGTCAACAAATCTACGCTCGAAACATTTGAACGTGCCGCCTGCACTAGCACAATATGCTTTCCCGGCGGCGGCGGTGCCCCAGGAGTGTACTGCACCTGAAAGCCATCTCTGCCGAATTTGTTATCGTAAAGAAGTGTGAACTGACCGGTGTGCAGAGACCCTCCCGTGGGACCGGGATGGAATATATGGTGATACGCGATTGCCTCCGAGGAGGCCAATACCGCGATAGTAAACGTCACAAACATAAGATCGGGAAGATCAAAGCGGCCGCTTGGGTCACGGCCATTCGTCGGGTCAGCATCAGCATAGAGGTATTTATGGAGGCTGGCCGGGTCGCTGATGACGCCTTGATATGTGTCCGGTTCCACAAATCGGATCGAGGGCCGCACCGACTGCCTCGCGGAAGGAGAGAGAGGATCTAATGCACGGGCGGTGGTCATGGCAAAACGCTCCTCAATGGGCTGATGTATCGGTGGCATCCACAGTCGCGGCAGCACGGCTCCGGGCGCAACACATTGCTTCAACGGGAGACGAAATAACTATCGGCTCCATGCGAACAAAGCAGTCCAGATTAAACGTCGCCCCAAGCCGATCAACGCTCATTTTTACGAGTAGTTCGTACTCAAGACACCCGCAAGCCGGATTGACCGGATCAAATCGCTTCGCCGCCCTAACAGCATCAAGCGACTCGGCGTATCGCCCCTCATCCCGAAGTTGAAAAACCCGGTTGCACAAAAACTTCGACACTTCCTGCCGTGCCGTCATCGACCGCAACCACACGCCCGCACGCGCATTCATCGCGAATTCGCTCTCAGTCCACTCGATGGGCCATTTGTGATAATACTCGTCCGGCTGTATATCGCCTCCCCCTTCGTGGTGCTGGTAATTGAACTTTTCTCGCTCGTCATGCCATCGATACAAGCCGTGAAGCGGCACGCGCACGAAATAAAGCGGATACCCACATCGGCGACCGACCGCCACCGCAAATACCGGCAGCGTTGAACACGTGCCCAAACGCTTGTCGCTCAGAATGCCATGAACAAACGTTTCCGTCGCGTCGGTCGAAAACCACGGCTTGCCGGTTCTGGTGTATTCCGCCACAGCCGGATCGTATCCCACGCCGAACCCAACCCGCAGCACATGTTCCATCGTCATTACGCGAAACACTGCCTCGGAGTTCTTGAACTCGGCAGGCTTGAGCCGAAACAGCCGCGCGCTCTTCTCCACTCGCACGCGCACCGCAGCAGCCATCTCATCGAGCAACGCAAGATACTTCGGAGCATCAATCGGCCGCGTGCTCGAAAGCCCTTCAGCGCACGCCATATTGACAGCGGCAATATCCGTGTATTTCGCAACGAATTGATCAGGATCGGTAGTGAGGACGTCTTGAAGTGTGGGAATAAAAACCGGATCGCCCGGCTTGAACCGAATCAGCGGCGGCTTTTCAACGGCTGACTGAACGTTTGTGTCCGTGGTGTCCAACCGAGGTGCCTCCAACGAGGGACCGCGTGTTCACGTACAACAATAGGCGGAACATTCGTCTATTGGTTGGGATACTATGCGAAGCGGTTGAGCACTGCCAGCAAAATCCCCGGTTGAATCTCAAAATGCGCCATGCTTCTGGCCACAACCTCGGTGGCCAGAAGCATGCGTCATGTGCTCTCACTATTCATTGCATCCCCCCCAAATCTCTCACGGCCGAGTCCCACCCCGATTCTCATACCCATCATTCCCCCCCGGCCCACGCCCACCGCGCTGCCCCTTCCAATTCCCACCACCAGGCCGCGACCCGCTACCCCCACCACCCGGCCCGTGCCCAAACTTCTTCCCAAACCGCTTCCCACCACCCTGGCCCGCTCCACCACCACCGCCACCATGCCCACCAAACCCACCACCAGGCCCGCCCTGCTGCGGCTTCCCATGCGGCCGTGCCCCCTGCCCGCCACCCTGCTGCGGCCGCCCCTGCTGACCATGCCCTCCACCCTGCATCTTCTGCTCCCGCCGCGAACGCTCCAGCGCCTTCTGCGCCCGTATCGCCGCGATCCGCTCCGCAATCGGAATCTCCAGCTTCTCCGTCGGCTTCGCGCTGTAATCAAATCCCGGCAACGTCACCCGCGGCAACCGCTTCCCAATCGCCCGCTCAATCACCCGCAAATCCCCCTCCTCCTCCGGCGAAACAAACGTAAACGCATCCCCCGTCGCCGACGCCCGCCCCGTCCGTCCCACCCGGTGAATGTAATCCTCCGCAATGTGCGGACAATCAAAATTGATCACGTGGCTCACCGCCTGCACATCAATGCCGCGCGCCGCAATGTCCGTCGCCACCAGCACCCGGAACCCGCCCGACTTGAACCCCGCCAGCGCCGCATTCCGCTGCCCCTGCGTCCGATTCCCATGAATCGGCGCACACGCAATCTCATTCCGCCGCAGAAAATCCGCCAGCCGATTCGCCCGATGCTTCGTCCGCGTAAAACAAATCACCGACTGCATCCCCTCATTCTTCAACAATTCCAGCAGCAGCCCCGACTTCAAATGCATCGGCACCGGATAAATCGCCTGCGTGATCCCCACCGCCGGCGCCGCCTGCCGCTCAATCTGTATCGTCGCCGGATTCTTCAACAACTCATGCGTCAACTGCCGAATCTCGTTCGGCATCGTCGCCGAGAAAAACAGCGTCTGCCGCTTCTCCGGCGGCGGCAGCACCTTCAAAATCCGCCGAATGTCCGGCAAAAATCCCATGTCCAGCATCCGGTCCGCTTCATCCATGATCAGCACTTCCAGCCCGCTCAACTTCGCATACGGCCGCTTCAAGTGATCCAGCAGCCGCCCCGGCGTCGCGATCAGAATATCCACCCCCATCCGAAACGCATGCTCCTGCGGACCCATCCCCACCCCGCCATACACCGGTGCCCCCGTGATCGGCGTGTGCGTCGCCATCTCCTGCAAATTCTCGTAAATCTGCGCCGCCAGCTCCCGCGTCGGCGTCAGCACCAGCGCCCGCACCATCCGCCCACCCCCGTGCCCCGCCCCATGCTTCGGCGGATGCGTCATCAGCCGATGAATCGTCGGCAACAAAAACGCCGCCGTCTTCCCCGACCCCGTCGCCGCGCACGCCAGAACGTCCCGCCCCTCCATCGCCGGCGGTATCGAATCCGCCTGAATCGGCGTCGGCCGCGTAAACGCCAGATCCTTGATCCCCTTCACAATATCCGCATGCAATCCAAAAGAAGAAAACGGCATCATCGCTCCAAAATGGCCACCCCCCAAAAACGTCGCTTCAAGCCGACCTCACCGGTCGGAAACGCCAGCGGTTTGAAACTCAATACGGTAAGATCATCGCCGGGAGGGAAAATTTCCAGCCACCAAAGAATACTCCCCAGCCTCCCCTCAGGCAAACGTACTCCGCCTCCTCGCTCCCCTGATCTTTGGCCCGGCTCTTGCACATCCCCCCGGCATGAACATCCCACACCCGCACCTTCTCGCCCAGCAGGCCGATCTCTCCTCCTCTCTCATCAACAACATCTTCTGGGCAACGATCCTTCTCATCTTCCTGATCACGATTATCTCCGCCGTCCTGCGCCGCATCGCGAAAGACAAAGCCCTCAAACTCTTCCATAAGTATCACGTCAGCTTCTTCTCCGAGAACCGCTACACCACCTGGGGCGACCTCTGGGTCTTCTCCCAGGGAATCGAACTCATTTTCGACAAACCCTACAAAACCAGCCGCGGACTCCTCAAATCCTCCTCCCTCGTCTACGACGACGAACTCCCCGCCATGATCTGCATGACCCGCTCCGTCCACTGCATCAATGAACGCGAACGCGAGCACCGCCGCCGGCAGATTCAACGCACTTTCCAGCCCAATGTCTACTACCGCTCCCGTCGCTGGTTCCACACCACTCTCAACACCCTGCGCGACGCCATCAGCAAAACCATGGGCCTCATCATCGGCCGCATGTCCAGCCGCGCCGCCGCCGTCATTTCCACACAGGCCGTCGACTTCGACAACCTCACCGGTTCCGTCATCAACCTCGCCGCCAACGCCTACGAGCCCATCCTCGAACGATACATCGGAAAGGCCGTCGTCGTCGAAATCGTCGTCCCACAGCTCCCCGGCGCACTCCCCCCTCCACCCGGCTCGGGGGGGATGGCCAACACCGTCGAATTCCCCGGCTACCTCGTCGACTACACCCAGCAATTCCTCGCCGTCTTCAACGTCGATCAGAAACCCCTCGAAACCATCGAAATCCACCTTCAGCCCGGAATCCCTCCCTCCCCCGACCTCCCGGATCTCAAGTTCTCCCTTTCCGACCAGTCCACACTCATCGCCTGCGTCGGACGCGACGCTTTCGCACTCCGAAAACTCTGCTCCACCCCCGACGCCACCACCGACCTCGGCATCGCCATGATCCCCGGCACCACCGTCCTTCTCCCCGCCATCGACAAGCCCACCGTCATCACCGTTGAACGCACCCGCAGCATCGACATCGTCGTCCCACGCAGCCGCGCCCGCATTCACTTCGGCTCCGCACCAGATTCCCATCACCACGCCTGGCGACGCCGTCGCCACTGGTCCGGCGTCGCCCCCGGCATCGAACAGCATGAAAACGCCCCCACCATCGCCCATTCCCGCCTCCTCACCCCCCAACCGCTTTCACCTTCCCGTCTCCCCGTCGCCGCTAAAAATGGCGCCACCCCGGCAAGCCAGAACGGTTCCCCCGCCTCCCACTGACCTCCCCCCCCAAAAAGCAAACTCCCCCGGGATACCTGCCAGCACGCATCCCGGGGGATTTGATCGATCCTTCCACTCTGCAGTTCCTCAGGCCGTCCCCCCCAGCTCCTTCGCCACCGGATCAAACACCCGCCTCACCATCGCCCGCTCATCCCCGCTCAGCACAAACCCCAGCGCTCCCGCATTGTGCTTCGCCTGCTCCGCATTCCGCGCACCCACCAGCGCCGCCGTGATCCCCGGCTCCTGTATCGTCCAGTTGATCACCACCTGCGCAAAGCTCGCCTTGTACCTCTCCGCAATCGGCCGTATCTGCTCCAACGCCCCCAGTATCCTCTTCCGGTTCTCCACCGTGAAATATTTGTGCGACCGCCGATGATCCCCCTCCGGAAACTCCCGCTCCGGAGGCACCGCACCCGCCAGCAACCCTCGCTCCATCGGCGAATACACAATCATCCCCACCCCATGCTCCCGACACCACGGCAACACCCCCTTCTCAATCTTCCGCGTGATCAACGAATACGGCGGCTGATCGCTCGCAATCACCCCCACCTTGCTCCCCTTCTCCAGCCACTCCACATCATAATTGCTCACCCCAACCGCCCGCACCTTCCCCTCCGCGCGCAACTTCTCCATCGCACGTATCGACTCCTCCACCGGCGTCGAAACATCCGGCCAGTGTATCTGATACAAATCAATGTAATCCGTCCCCAGCCGCTTCAGCGACTGCTCGCACTCATACGCAATCGACGCCGGCTTCGAATTCTTCCGCACCACCACATCCTTCCCCTCCGGCGTCTTGTTCGGCCACGGCTCCACCCCCTCCTCCGTGTTCCACCGCATCCCGCATTTCGTCGCGATCACCACCTTGTCCCGCTTCCCCGCAATCGCCCTCCCCACAATCTCCTCCGACGCCCCCATCCCGTAAATCGCCGCCGTATCGATCGTGTTCACCCCCGCCTCAACCGAAGCATGAATCGCCGCAATCGCCTCCTTCTCATCCTGCCCGCCCCACATCCACCCGCCTATCGCCCACGCCCCAAAAATAATCGGCGACACCTTCACTTCCGATTTCCCCAGTTGTCGCGCCGCTGCAAGAGTCGTTGTCATTTTTCAACCTCCACAATATAGATGAACATCAATACCGTATCTCTCCCCCTGCCACACGTCAATTGCCGCCCACGCAATTCACGTGCCGTATTCTACCTATGCCGATTGGCCGATCCTGCCGCCTGCACAGCCCAGCTCAACCGCGTTACAATGCCGCCACACCTCTCAGAGGTTCTCTCATATTCAAATGGCCTTTCGTGTCTTTTGTGTCTTTCGTGGCCATTTATGGGTTTTTCAAACAGCGTCTCAACCAAGGAGCACCCCATGCCCGTCATGACCGGCCTCTCCGGCAACGAAATCTACTGCCTCCACCTCAAAAATATGACCCCCGGCGAACTCGTCGTCGGCAACTCCGTCTACTCCCTCGGCTTCGTCGGCAACATCGGCGCCGGCCTCCGCAACATGATGGGCGGTGAAGTCACCCAGGTCACTCAAATCATCCACGAAGGCCGCACCCAATCCTTCCAACGCATGCAAGCCGAAGCACAAAAACACGGCGGCATCGGCATCTCCGGCGTCTCCTCCGAGCTCCGACGCTTCCACGGAAACATCGAATTCCTCTCCGTCGGCTCCACCATCCACGCCGAAGGCCAGTCGCGCGGCGCCGCGGGGGGGGTCGAATCCCTCGCCTTCTCCACCGCACACGACGCCCAGGAACTCTACTGCATCCTCGACGCCAACTACTCCCCACACCACTTCGTCTTCGGAAACGTCGCCTACTCCGTCGGCATCACCGGCGGTCTCCTCGGCTCCCTCAAATCCATGGCCCGCGGCGAAGTCAAAGAGTTCTCCGACATCTTCAACCACACCCGACACCTCGCACTCCAACGCATCTCCGCCGACGCACAGCAGTACGGCGCAAACGCCATCCTCGGCATCGAAACCTCCGTACTCCCCTTCCAGGGCGTCCACGAAATGATGATGATCGGCACCGCCTGCCACAACCCCAACCTCCCACCCCCCAACCCCGCCACCGGCCCAGTCACCTCCGACCTCACCGCCGAAGAAACCTGGAACATGGCCGCCATGGGCTACGCACCCCTCAAACTCGTCCTCGGCACCGCCGTCTACTCCCTCGGTATCGTCGGCGGTTTCATGGCCGCCCTCAAATCCTTCTCCCGCGGCGAAGTCAACGACCTCACCTCCCTCATCTACGACGCCCGCGAACACGCCATCGGCCTCATCCGCGCCGAAGCCAATGCCATCGGCGCCGACGACGTCGTCGGCATCAAAACCCACATCCACGACCTCGGCAACCTCCTCGAATTCATGGCCATCGGCACCGCCGTCAAAAAACTCCCCAACCTCACCCCCCAATCCGCCCTCCTCCCCCCACAAGCCATCATCAAAGACAAAGACACATGGATCACCACCGACAACAACCTCTTCCCCACACCAACCAAGTAGTACCGCGACCGTCAGGGAGCGCACCGGGATCATCCCATAGTGTCACCCCTTCATCTCGGCGCAGACTTCCTGTACCGCGACCGTTAGGGAGCGCATCGAGGCGCACCTACTGGAGATTGCTCACATAGTGGATAGCAGACAGGAGCGCAGATTCGTCGTATAGATGCGGCGTACTGCCATGCCGCGACCAAACCTTAGCATCCGACCCGATGAGGCCCGCCTCGCGCAGCCGCCGAGTAGCGTACGACTTGAAATCATTCATGATCTTCTCAGGCGACACATCGACAGCACTCACGATCACGTGGACATGATTGGTGCGCACGTTCTGGACGTGGAGGAGCCACCGTCGGTGGGTACAGACCTCGACGATGGTCTCCGCAACGACATCACGCTGATCGCGCGTGAGTTCAACCGGAGGCTGAGACATCCGATCCCGTTCGCTGCGTTGCTTAGCCTCATTGGGTTCAACAAACGGCATATCAAAACGGTTATTCTCCCGATCCACCGATCCGCGCAAATCACCATGAAGCCACGTCCCATACGTCCGAAACGAAATAAAGTAAGCCAGCGGCACACTCATACACGCTCCAGTCCGAACCGCCGAAATAATACGCGATCCCCGAGGCGCTCCCTAACAGTCGCGGTACAAATCACCCACACACGCCGCCGACCAGTACCGCGACCGTAAGGGAGCGCACCAAGACTCTCCCCACCAGACCCCGCGCCGCCCCACCGGCCACCACCATTAGTACCGCGACCGTGAGGGAGCGCACCAAGACCCCCGCCTCCAAAACTCCGCCTCGCCACCGAGCAAAAACAGCCGGCATCCCACCATCCAATGGTGCCCCTCAAGCGCTCCCTAACGGTCGCGGTACAGGTCGCTCCCACACCCCGCCCATTGGTACCGCGACCGTCAGGGATCCCACTGGCCGGCCTATCCCATCGCCAACCACCATTAGTACCGCGACCGTTAGGGAGCGCACCGGTATCAGGAGACTCGGACACAGCGCTTCGCCCCCGACCGCCCCAACCCTCACCCCCGCCTGAACCACGCCAACACCACCCCACCCCAAAGCCCAGGGATTGCAATCCCTGCGGCCCCACCGCCACCACCCCTCGCACCAGCGACCACCCTTGGTACCGCGACCTTCAGGGAGTGCACCGGGATCAAGGGACTCGGGAACAGCGCTTCGCCCCCGATGACGCCTCACACGCAAAAAAAACTTGACGTTAGCATTCCGTAAGGTATACTAGCCCACGGGCAAAAACCCCAACGGGGAGGGAGCAAAACCATGCCCACATCCACCGCACCCACCACCAAAGCCCGCCGGCTATCGGGGGGGGAGCCGGCGCGGTGCCCCCTTTCCCCAACGCATTCCCTCCCCCACTCCCCCACCCCATTTCGCGATTCATGTTTCGCGTTTCGCGTTTCCCCTCACCCATTCCAACATACCCCCCTCAACGAAGCGGATCGAAGCAAGATCGAAGCGGAACAACGCGTTTCGACCCCCAATCCCACCCCAAAACCACCCCTCATTCCCGCAAAAACCCCCATTCCCACCCCAAAAACCCACTTTTCACCCCCACCACAAAATTTCCCACGCAAAACCGCGCGCAACTCCTTATTTTTCGTCCACGATTCTCCCCCCATTCCGTCATTCCGTCATTCGTCATTCAGATTTGCTTCGTCATTCGTACTTCGTCATTCGTCATTCGCGATCCCCCCCTCACTCCAAATATGCGACCGGGTCGCGCGTGCCTGCCTCCCGAAACCCCGCCAGCCGCAAAAGACACGAATCACAATGCCCACAACTCTTCCCCTCCAGCGTCGGGTCATAACACGAATGCGTCAACCCATACGGCACCCCCAGCTCCAGCCCCTTCCGAATAATCTCCGCCTTCGACATCCGAATCAGCGGCGCATGAATCCGAAACGCCCCGCCCTTTCCCCCAGCCGCCGCCTCCACCCCCGCCTTCGTCCCCAGATTCGCCACCCGCTCGAACGCCTCCACAAACTCCGGCCGGCAGTCCGGATACCCCGAATAATCCACCGCGTTCACCCCCAGGAAAATATCAAACGCCCCACTCGTCTCCGCAAACCCCAGCGCAAAACTCAGAAAAATCGTGTTCCGCGCCGGCACATACGTAATCGGAATCTCCTCGACCCCGTTTTGCGTTTTGTGTTTTGTGTTTTGCGTTTTCAGCGCATCCTTTGGCACCGCAATATCCGCCGTCAACGCCGACCCGCCGAACGCCCGCAGATCAATATGCTGCGTCACATGACGCGCCACCCGGTAATGCTTCGCCAGCGCCGCGGCCGCCTCGATCTCCCGCTGATGCCGCTGGCCGTAGTCAAAGCTGAGCGCATAAATCGCGAACCCCTCGGCAACCGCGATCCCCAGCGTCGTCGCCGAATCCAACCCGCCGCTCAGCAGCACCACCGCATTTTTCTCAGCCATGACTTCCTCACGCAATCGCAAACCACCGATCATAAACGCCCGCACCCCCAATTTCCTTCCCAGCTTCCCTTTGCCACGCCGCCCCTTCCCTCGTATTCTCAAAACCCCGACACCAACCCCCGAGGATTCCCCGTGCCCAAGTTCAATCTCACCGACTTCCCCGAAGCTGCCACCCTCCCCGAATGGCTCACCCCATCCTCCACCTGGGTCGAGCACGAACCCATGGTCCCCATCCTCATCAAACTCCTCCAGCCCCGCACTTTCGTCGAGCTCGGCACCTTCGGCGGCGACTCCTACATGATGTTCTGCCAATCCGTCGCCATGCTCGGCCTCTCCACCAAATGCACCGCCGTCGATACCTGGGCCGGCGACGAACACACCGGTTCCTACGGCCCGGAACTCTACGAACGCCTCCAGAAAACCCACGACCCCAAATACGGCAGCTTCTCCCGCCTCCTCCGCACCGACTTCGATTCCGCCGCCGGCGAATTCCCCGAAAAATCCGTCGATCTCCTCCACATCGACGGCTACCACACCTACGACGCCGTCAAACACGACTACGACACCTGGCTCCCCAAAATGTCCGACCGCGGCGTCATCCTCTTCCACGACACCATGGTCCGCACCGGCGACTTCGGCGTCTGGAAACTCTGGGCCGAAATCTCCAAGGGCCGCCCCAATATCAACGTCCCCTACGGCTTCGGCCTCGGCATCCTCGCCGTCGGCCGCAGCGTCCCCACACGCTTCCTCGATTTCCTCGCCGGCATCGTCTCCGAACACGCCCGCATCTTCCCCTTCTTCATGGCCCTCGGTCACCGCATCGTGATGATCCGCAAATCCGTCGCCCTCGCCACCGCCATCCACGAATGCCAGGCCAGCGCCAACGAATGGCGCACCGCCCACGGCGACCCCATCCACAACCCCACCCCCAACCACGCCGCCCTCCACGAAGACCCCCGCAAATTCAGCGAATCCACCCTCGCCGACGTGCGGGAGTTGACCGCAGAGGCGTTGAAGCTGATGGGCAAAACATAACGGGTTCGCGTGAGTCCGCCGGGCGAATCCGCTACAATCCGGAGCTCACGATTTCCCCCCCCCCCCCAACCACGGAGCCCCTCATGCACTACCGCACCATCCCCAACACCCAGCTCTCCGTCTCCGAACTCTCCTTCGGCAATTTCATGTACGGCTCCCACATGTGGGGCAAAACGCCCGCCGACGCCCCCGAAGGCATCCGCCTCCAGAATCTCGCCTTCGACCTCGGCGTCAACTTCTTCGACACCGGCGACGCCTACGGCAACGGCCACGCCGAAAAACTCATGGTCGATACCCTCCAATACGCCGGCCGCGACAAAATCGTCCTCTCCACCAAGTTCGGCTACGACTTCTACACCGACCCCGGCACCGCCGGCTCCCACCGCGAACGCAAACAGGACTTCTCCGCCAAGTTCCTCGCCTACGCCCTCGAACAATCTCTCCAACGCATGCAGACGGATTACGTCGACCTCTACCAGGCCCACAATCTCAAACTGCCGCAGATGAACGACGAGTTCGTCAAAACCATGGAAGACCTCGTGAAATCCGGCAAGATCAAACACTGGGGCATCGCCCTCGGCCCCGCCATCGGCTGGCGCGAGGAAGGCGTCATCGCCCTGCGGAAGTGGAAAAGCTGCTGCACCGTCCAGACCGTCTTCAACATGCTCGAGCAGCACCCCGGCCGCGAATTCGCCGAAGTCGCCGCCGAAACCAAAACCGCCGGCATCATGGCGAGAGTCCCGCACTCCTCCGGCATCCTCCAGGACATCTACTCCCCCGACGAAAAATTCGACGACCACCGCAAATTTCGCGACAAAAACTGGCTCATCTACGGCCTCAAAAAAGTCGAAAAACTCCGCCACATCCAACACGCCCACAAATGCTCGATGTCCCAGCTCGCCATCAAATGGCTGCTCACCTGGCCCACCGTCGTGAGCGTCCAGCCGAACATCCTCACCGAGCAGGAACTCCGCGAATTCGCCGCCGCCTGCGACGGCACAAAACTCACCCCCGCCGAAATGAACGAAATCCAATCCCTCGTCGAATCCGACTTCGGCTACGGCCCCGACGCCCACGCCTGCGACCTCAAAAGCAGCATCGACCCCAGCGGCCACACCAAGAGCCACTTCCAGAAAGGCCACCCGATTCCCGTGTAATCACGTTCGGAGTTCCGCCTTCAGGCGGCCTCCCCCGCCGATGCAAAGCGAGGCCCCCCGTTTCGTCATTCCACTGGGGCCGCCACGCCGTCGACGCCATGTGCACCCTCCACTGGCTGGCCTACAAATAAAAAATTCTTCCACTGGCAAGGTCGGTCGCGATATAATTCCAACATGGTCACTGTCGAACAAATCAAGGCCGCAATTCCCTACCTCACGCCCTCCGAACGGGATGAGATAGCGAAATGCCTCGACGATATATGGGACGAACAAATCAAGCGGGATTACGATTCCGGAAAACTGGACGCTATCCTCAACGAGGTTCGCGATGACATCCGAAACGATCGGCTTGAGGAAGGTCCGTGAAATCACGAGCCCGTCGGCAATTCTGGAATCTTTTTCGCTCACTTCCCGTTTCCGTTCAAAAGGCCGCAAAGCAAAAATACCAACTTTGGCGCAATGATCCCGCCCACCCCTCACTCCATTTCAAAGAACTTCGACCGTCACTTTGGTCGATTCGCATCACGGATAACTACCGCGCATTGGCCCTGCGAGATGGCGAGTCCATCGTCTGGTTCTGGATCGGCAAGCACGGCGAATACGACCGCCTCATCCAGCAATGACCTATTCTGAATTCTGAATTCATTGACTCTGAATTGAATTCAATTCCCCGCCTCCATCTTCACCTGCTCCCCGCTCCCACCGCTACGCTCATACGTCACAAACTCCAGATCCTTGCCCACCAGCTCATGGCTCGTCACCTTCCACTGCGTCTGATCCCACACCGGAAAATATGTATCCCCCTGGAACGGGAAATCCCGTTGTACATAGGTGATGTACATCCGCGTCGCCTTCTCCAAGGCCGCCGAATAAATCTCCGTTCCTCCCGCGATAAAGCACTCCGTCTCCCCCGCCTGCCGGGCAAACTCCAGCGCCTCATCCAGCGATTTGAACCACTCAATCCCCTGAACCGCCGGCGGATCCGGATTTCGGCTCACCACCAGGTTCCTCCGGTTCGGCAGCGGCCGGCCGATCGACGAAAACGTCTTGCGCCCCATGACGATCGCATGCCCCGTCGTCAGCTTGCGAAACCGCTTCAAATCTTCCGGCAAATACCACGGCAACCGCCCCGCCGCCCCGATCAACCGATCCGGGGTCATCGCCACGATGATGCTGATCTGCATCGCCATGTTGTTCCTATACCGCGACCTTGAATTGAATCGCCGGGTGCGGATCGTAGTTCTCCACCCGGAAATCCTCAAACGTCAGCTCTTTGAACGGCTTGTTCGCAATCACCAGCTTCGGCAGCGCCCGCGGCTCCCGCTTCAACTGCTCCTTCAGGCCCGCCACATGGTCATATTCCGCCATCGCCGACCCGGCATCCGCACAATAAATATGTGCATCAATAATCGTGTGCCCAAACTGCCCCACCTCGAGCCCCACCTCCTGCGCGATCATCTGCGTCAGCGTCGCATAGCAGGCCAGATTGAACGGAATTCCCAGGGCGATGTCGCCGGAGCGTTGGGTCAAATGGCAGTTCAACCGCTGCGGGTTGCCCGTCTCATCAGGACTCACATTGAACGCGAACGAATAATGGCACGGCGGGAGCTTGCTCACCTCGGCATTCCCGGGCTCCCACGCCACCACGACGAGCCGGCGGGAAAACGGATTTCGCTTGATCTCGTCGATCACGTACTGAATCTGATCGATCTCCTGGATCGGCGCGGTCGCCTCCCCTGTTTCTGCAATCGGTGCATGCGACCTCTGCATCGGATGCGGGAACCGCCGCCAGTACCGCCCGTACGCGGTCTCGAGATCCCCCTTTTCATCCGCCCACGCATCCCAGATCTTCGTCACCTTCCGCAGGTTCCGAATGTGATCATCGCCGGACAAGTACCAGAGCAGCTCATGCAGGCACGACTTGAAGTTCACCTTCTTGGTTGTCAGCAGCGGAAAGCCGGCGGCGAGATCGACCTTGTAAAACGCCCCGAAATAGGAAATCGTATCCACTCCGGTGCGCGACGGCTTGCGAATCCCTTTGTCGAGCACAAGGCGAACGAGATCGAGGTATTCCTTCATCCGTGAACTCCAAAAGGCGGGTGGTCGGAATTCTATCAAATACGCCCTTCTCGTTCACGCCCCCGGACTGGTGCGCCCATTCCCCGCGGAACCGCTGACGGTTTGTGCGAAAATCCCTATAATGAACGAATCCATGGGAGCTTCAGCAGCACAAATTTCCCTCGATCGGATGGTGAACGCCGTGGAAAAAGTCCGCCAGAGGTTGTTGCGCGCCATCGCCGCACTCCAAGGCGCACAGGTCGACTATGCCGTCGCCGGAGGGAACGCCGTCGCGGCGTGGGTCTCGTCCGTCGACGAAGACGCGGTGCGCAACACGCACGATGTGGACATCCTGATCCGCCGCTCCGATTTCGACGCCGCCAAAGCCGCTCTCGAATCGGCTGGTTTCGTCTATCGCCATGCTGCCGGAATGGACGTCTTCCTGGACGGCCCCACCGCCTCTCCGCGCACCGGCATTCACCTGATCTTCGCAAACGAAATGGTCCGTCCCCACGAACACGCCCCCAATCCCGACGTTTCCGAATCGGCGCCCGCCCCTGACTTCCGCGTTCTCTCCCTCGAAGCCCTCGTCCGCATCAAGCTTACCGCGTACCGCGACAAGGACCGCACGCACTTGCGCGATCTCATTGACGTCGGTCTTATTGATACCACCTGGCCCGCGCGCTTTCCGCCGGCGCTCGGCGCCCGCCTGCAGGCCCTGCTCGATACCCCCGAAGGCTGACCCACTTTCTCCGGAGCTTTTCCGTGCCTATCACCACGCACACCGCCACGCAGACACCACCCGCGCAGTCCGTGCAGACGCCTTCTTTCGAGCAATTCCAATCGTTCGCCTCCGCACCGCTCCCTTCGTCGGGTGCAGGCATTGCCATTCCCGTCTACCGCACGCTCCTCTCCGATCACCTCACGCCCGTCACGGCGTACGAGCTCCTCGCCAAACGGAGCGATCACGCATTTCTCCTCGAGTCCGTCGTCGGCGGCGAACGGATCGCCCGCTACTCCTTCCTCGCCACCAGCCCGCGCACGATCATCAAAGCCTACGGCCACGACGTCACCATCGAACAGCGCACGGGCCACTCCGTCACCTCCACCCGAAACTTCGTCTCCGCCGACCCCCTCAAAGACCTCGAAAACCTCCTCAAACCGATCTACGGCCAGCGACTCCCTCCCCCCGCCCTGCTCCCCTCCTTCGTCGGCGGCGCCGTCGGATATGCCGCCTATGACACCGTTCGCTACCTTGAACCGGAGAAGCTCGGCAACGTGCCGAAAGACGACCGCCGGCTTCCCGACCTCCTCTTCGGCATCTACGACGAACTGGTCATCTTCGACCACGTGCAGAAAACTGTCCTCATTGTCGCCAACGCGCACATTTCCCAAGGCGAGAAGAGAACGTACAAGGAAATCTACGCCGACGCCGTCGCCCGCATCGACCAGATCATCGCCACCCTTCAGGAGCCGATGCATTTCCAGCTCACGAGCGTGGATCTCTCCCGCGAGGTGCGTCCGCAATACACCGCCAACACCAGCAAGGAGCAGTACGAGCACGCCGTCCTCGCCGCCAAGGAATACATCAAGTCCGGCGACATCTTCCAGGTCGTTCTCTCGCAGCGTCTCGAAACGACCACCACCGCCCGGCCCTTCGATATTTACCGAGCCCTCCGCGTCATCAATCCTTCGCCGTTCATGTTTTACCTCTCCAGTCCGGAATGCATCCTCATCGGCTCTTCGCCCGAGATCATGTGCCGGGTGCAGGACGGCGTGATCACGAATCGCCCGCTCGCCGGCACGCGCCGCCGCGGCGCCACTGAAGCGGAAGACAAAGCGCTCGAAGAGGATCTCCTTGCGGATCCCAAGGAGCGCGCCGAGCACATCATGCTCGTCGATCTCGGCCGCAATGATGTCGGTCGGGCTGCAGAGCTCGGTTCCGTCCAGGTCAGCGACGTGATGACTGTTGAACGTTATTCGCACGTCATGCACATCGTCTCAAATGTCACGGGCAAGCTTGCGAAGGATAAAACGGTCTTCGACGCCCTTCGTCTCGCCCTGCCCGTGGGCACCGTCTCCGGCGCGCCGAAAATCCGCGCCATGCAGATTATTGATGAACTGGAACCGACCAAGCGCGGCCCTTACGCGGGTGCCGTCGGTTATATCGATTACAACCAGAACCTCGACACCTGCATCGCCCTTCGCACGATGGTGGTGACCCCAAACGCGGGGCTGGGCAAGCATAAGGTGTACGTGCAGGCCGGCGCGGGTCTGGTCGCTGATTCGGTCCCTGCCAACGAGCACCAGGAATGCATCAACAAAGCGTCCGCGCTGCTGAAGGCCGTCGCTCTGGCGGAGCAGGGGTTATCATAAAATTGTCGCGGAAGGGAGTTCCGCGTGCAGGCGGCGTTCACCTGCGACTGCTGCAACGACGGCGTCTGAAGGCGGAACTCCAGCGCCGGCCGCCTGAAGGCGGAACTCCAGCGCTGGCGGCCTGAAGGCGGAAGTCCAAACTTGCGGAGGAATTACCATGCGTTGCACCGTTTTTGTCGTCGCCGCCGTGTTGCTCGCGGGTTCAGCATTTGCGCAGATTCCCAACGTGAAGCAGCGTGTGACCGGCAACCTCAACAATGCCGTCGAACAGCACAATGAGGACTTGAATAACGCCATGAACGGCACCGACAATCAACAGCAACAGCAGCAGATGCAACAACCGCAACAGCCCGGCTCCGTCGACGGCGTCACCGCGGGCTGGATCACCCGCCCGGCCAAGGACGGAAAAACCAAGGTGCGCCTCTACTTCGCCTACCCGCAGAATCTCTCGAAGCAGAACCCCGTGCCCGGCCTGATCGTCCTGCAGGAATGGTGGGGCGTGAACGACGACATCCAGGATCGCACGCGCGATTTCGCCAAGCACGGCTTTTATGCCGTCGCCCCCGACCTCTACAACGGCCAGGTCACCGACGAGCCCCTCAAAGCCGCCCAGCTCAAACAGGAAATGAGAAATCCCATCGCCATGGTCGACATGCGTACCGGCCTCGACCTGCTCACCGAAGAGGAAGGGAACGGCGTCGTTGATCCGACGCGCGTCGGCGCGATCGGCTGGTGCATGGGCGGCGAACAATGCCTCCTTCTCTCTCTCGCTGATCCGCACGTCAAAGCCACCGTCATCTTCTACGGCCCGCTCGTCACTGATCCCGAGCGTCTCAAGAGCCTTCAGGGACCGGTCCTCGGCATCTTTGGAAACAACGACAAGAACCCCTCCCCCAGCGATGTCGATAAGTTCAAACAGGGCCTCGGAGCCGCCGGTAAAACTGACATCACGATCTACCAATACGACGGCGTCGGGCATGCGTTCGCCAGCAAAGCCGCCGACAAGCTCGGCCTCTACAACCCCGACAAAGCCCAGGAGGCGTGGCAGAGAACGTGGGGCTGGCTCGACGCCAAGCTCCTCCAAAAGAAATAATCGGGGCGATACCCAGATTCGTGGTCCGTGATCCGTGGCTCGTGGTCCGTGAATACAATCTTCCTTCACGAGCCACGCATCACGAACCACGGACCACGAAATCCCCATGCCCGAAACGCTTTATATCATCGACGGCCACGCGCAGATCTACCGCTCCTACTACGCCGTCATGGGCCTCAAGTCCCCCTCCGGCGAGCCGACCAACGCCACCTTTGGGTTCGTCGGCATGCTGCTCAAGCTCTTCCAGATGCGCAAGCCGTCGCACGTTGTGCTCGCCATGGATGCCGGCACATCGGGGCGCGAGACGCTCGACACCGCGTATAAGGCCCATCGCAAACCGATGCCCGAAGACATGCCCCCGCAGATCGACCGCATTCTGCAGATCTGCGACACGCTGGGAATGCCGATCTACAAGGCCGAAGGGTACGAAGCCGACGACGCCATCGCCACGCTTGTTCGGCAGGTACGGGCCGACACGAATTGCCCGCATTGCTCCATTTATATGTGCACCAAGGACAAGGACCTCGATCAGCTCATTGACGATCAGTGTGTGATGTACGACATCCAGACGAACGAGGAGATCAACGCGGCGAAGCTTCTGGAGAAAAAGGGCTATTCGCCGCAGCAGGCCCGTGATGTCCTCGCCCTCACCGGCGATACCGTCGACAACATTCCCGGCATCCCCGGCGTCGGGCCCAAAACCGCGGCCAAGTGGATCCAGACCTACGGCACGCTCGACAACCTCATTGCCAACGCCGACAAAATCACCGGCAAGATCGGCGAAACGTTCCGCGCCAACCTCCACGTCCTCGACAACTCCCGCAAGCTTGTGGAGCTCCAGTTCGACGTCCCCGTTCCCCCGCTTGACTGGAAGGCCGCCAGCGTCCATCCAGAGTTGTTACCCAAGCTCGCGCCGATTTTTCAGCAACTCGGTTTCACCAAGCTATTGAGCATGCTCGAACAGGTCGTTTCGCTTTATCGCAACGAGATGCCGGCCGCGCCCGTCACGCGCCCCGCGTCTCCGCCGCAACCGCTCGCGCCGGCAAAATCGAAAATTGAAAATCAAAAATTGAAAATACCCCATGACTCCCTCTCCGGCGGCCTCTTCGACACGCCCACTGGAGAATCCGCCGAAGTCACCTTCGCCACCGCCGCCCCCGAACACGCGATGCAAACCGACTCCGACCTCGAACCCGCTGAAGCCCCGGTTCAGCCCAGCGGCCTGCGCCCCGTCATCGGCGCCTACGAACTGATCAACACCCCGCAAAAACTCGACGCCATGATCACCACGCTCCGGGAGCAACTCGCCGCCCTCCCCGAAGAGCGTGCTTACCTTTCCGTCGACACCGAAACCGACGCCCTTGGCTCCATGCAGTCGAATCTCTGCGGTATCTCCCTCTCCGCCAGTGAAGCCACGGGCTACTACATCGCCATCAAAGGCGCCGGCGACTGCCTCGACGAAATGACCATCCGCGAACGCCTCGGCCCGCTCCTGGCCGATCCTTCCATCAAAAAAGTCGGCCAGAATTTGAAGTACGACATCAACTCGCTCCGCAACTTCGGTCTGCAGCTCAACAACATCCACTTCGACACGATGGTCGCCTCCTACGTGATCGACTCCTCCCGCCTCTCCCACGGCATGGACGCCCTCGCCGCAGATATCCTCGGCCTCAAGCCGATCCCGATCAGCGACCTCATTGGAAAAGGCGCTCAGCAGATCTCCTTTGCCGACGTGCCGCTGGACCGCGCCTGCTACTATGCCGCAGAAGATGCCGACGTCACGCTCCGCCTCGCCAACATTCTCGCCCCGCAGCTCAAAACAATTGGCGAAGAGACGGAGAAGCTTTTCCGCGACCTCGAAATGCCGCTCGTGCAGGTGCTCGCCGACATGGAATATCACGGCGTGATGATCGACACGAAGCTGCTCAAAACACTGAGCAGCGAGATCGAAAAGAAACTCTTCGATCTGCAGGGCCGCATCAAGACCGCCGCGGGCGTCGATTTCAACCAGGATTCACCGAAGCAGCTTGCGGAAGTTCTTTTCAAGCACCTGAAGCTGCCGGTGGTCAAGAAAACCAAGACGGGTCCGAGCACCGACATCACCGTTCTTGAAAGGCTCGCGGACAAACACCCCGTCCCCGCGCTCGTCGTGGAATACCGCCAGCTCGCCAAGCTGAAGAACACGTATCTCGACACGCTCGCCGATTTGCCGAGCAAGAAGACGCATCGCGTTCACGCCCACTTCAACCAGACCGTCGCCGAGACAGGCCGGCTGTCGTCGAGCGATCCGAACCTGCAGAACATTCCGGTCAAGACCGACATCGGCCGCGAGATTCGGCGCGCGTTCATCGCGGAGCCCGGCCATGTGCTGATTTCCGCCGACTACTCGCAGATCGAGCTTCGCGTTCTCGCCCACTATTGTCAGGAAAAAGCCCTCATCGAGGCCTTCGCCAAAAACCACGACGTTCACCGTCTCGTCGCCGCGGAACTCAACAACGTCGCCGAGGACCAGGTCACTCCTGAGATGCGAGCGGTCGCCAAGACGGTCAACTTCGGCATCATCTACGGCCAGACCGGATTCGGACTCGCGCAGGTCTTGAAGATTCCGCAGGACCAGGCGAACCAGTACGTCGCGGCCTACCGCCGGCGCTTCCCCGCGATCGAATCGTTCACGCACGAATGCATCATGCAGGCGAGCACGCACGGTTACGTCACGACGATCCTCGGCCGGCGCCGCGCGATCCCCGATATCAACTCCCCCATCCAGTCCCGCCGCCAGTTCGGCCAGCGCGCGGCGCTCAACTCGGTCATCCAAGGGAGTGCCGCCGACCTCATCAAGCTCGCCATGGTGAACCTGCACAAGAAGATCGCCGACCGTGCGCAGGACATCAAGATGCTCATGCAGATTCACGATGAACTCGTCTTTGAGTGCAGGGCGGCGCTCGCCGGCGAAATGTCATCCCTCATCCGCGCGGAGATGGAAGGCGCGATGCGTCTGAAGGTGCCCCTCAAGGTCGACATCGGCACCGGCCCGAACTGGCTGGAAAACGACTGAGCTTCCCCTGCAGCCGATTCGCACAACCCGCCGATAATCTTCATGCGAAGCCGCTGGCCGGGCTCCTCCCGACATGATTTCGCATTTTCCAGCCCCCGTGCTATACTTCATCCGTGAATCCGGATTAAAGGATAGATCGACATGCACATCCGCGATATCTTTGCCGCCAACCCGACGACATTCTCATTCGAGTTCTTTCCACCGAAAACCGATGAGGCGGCGGAGGCGCTCTTCGCGCACATCCGCGATCTGGAGACGCTCAAACCGGCATTCGTCTCCGTGACCTACGGGGCGGGCGGGTCGACGCGCGAAC
The DNA here is from genome assembly GCA_035524355.1 of Phycisphaerae bacterium. Taxonomy (GTDB): domain Bacteria; phylum Planctomycetota; class Phycisphaerae; order WQYP01; family WQYP01; genus DATKPA01. The sequence goes on from DATKPA010000087.1 coordinate 31,320, forward strand.
GCACGCACAATCTCGTGGTGCGCATCAAGGAGACGACGACGCTCGATCCCGTCCCCCACCTCACCTGCGTCTGCCACGCCCAGCAGGACATCGCGGCCATCCTCGAACGGTACGCCGCCCACAATGTCTCGAACATTCTCGCCCTCGGCGGCGACCCCCCCGCCGGCACTGCGCACGACCGCACGAAGGATGCATTTCAGCATGCAGCCGATCTGGTGCGGTTCATCCGGGCTGTGAAGAATCATCCCGACGCGCGCGGTTTTGGCGTGGGCGTGGCGGGTTTTCCGGAAGGCCACCCGGCGACGCCGAACCGGGCTCTTGAGATGGACTATTTGAAAGCCAAGGTCGACGCGGGGGCGGACTACATTGTCACGCAGCTTTTCTTCGACAACCACGATTTCTACGATTTCCGCGAGCGCTGCGAAATCGCCGGCATCAAGGTGCCGATCATTGCGGGTGTGATGCCGGTCACCTCCCTCGGCACATACAAGCGCATTCCGGAGTTGGCGCTCGGCGCGCGATATCCGGCGAAACTGCAGCGGGCGATTTCAAGGGCGAACGGCGATGCCGAATCGGTCAAGCGCGTCGGCATTCACTGGGCAACCGAACAGTGCCGCGATCTGCTGGACAACCACGTGCGCGGCATCCACTTTTACACGCTGAATCACTCACACGCGACGCGGGAGATCTACAAAACGCTCGGCATGAAGGCGTGAACCTCAGCCCGCCGCGCTGAGGATGGCGTTCAGATCGTATTTCACCAGTTCCCCGACGCGATCGATGTTGATGTCGCCGGGCGGATACGTGGCGAGCGTCTTGGGATCGAAAGCGTAATGTCCCTGCCGCGGGAAGACCGTCGTGAGCCGCTTCCCCCACACCTTCTTGACGGCCGAAAGTATTCGCAGCTTGTCATCCACGAGCACGTAATGGTCGGCGGGATAGCGGCGTTCCACTTCGTCGAGCATCTCTTCCTTGTGGATGTAGATGAGCACGTTCCCTTCGACCGCTTCAAAAATACCGGAACGCCGGACCTTCCGCGGCTGGAATACCACGTCACCATCAGAAAGCACCACGGCCGGCCCCCATTTTTTCACGTGGTCGATCGCATCGATGGAACCGGGATAGAGGCGATTGGCGAACGGGTAATCGACAAGGAAGGAGGACATCGCAAGCAGGCGGGTGTCTCGCGGGTTTTCCATGCGGTAGCGTTGCAGCGCACCGAGGTAATCCGCGTAGCCGAGCTCCCCGCGCAGTTCCTCAAACAGCTCAAAATACCGCTTGCGCGTCTCCAGACCGAACTCCGTTTCGAGATGCCGGCCAAGATCGGTGACGACGTGATCGTTGTCGAGCAGTGTGTTGTCGACATCGAAGAGAAAGACGACGGAGTGGCGATCGCTCATGTCTGGATTCCTTCTTCGCGTGTGTCACTCCAATTTCCATGCGGGGCGATGAGTTCATCGGCTTGCGGCGGTCCCCAGGTTCCCGGCTCGTATATATGCACCGGCACCACGTTGCCAAGAATCGGATCGATGATGCGCCACGCCTCCTCCACGCCGTCCTGCCGCGCAAAATAAGTCGATTCGCCCTTCATCGCATCCATCAGCAGGCGTTCGTACGGCTCCATTTCGTTCTTCGGGTGGTACTGGGCGATCATCTCATTGTTGGTGCCGACCATCGGCTCCCCCGGCAGCTTCCGGCGCGAGCCGACGGCGACAATCACCTCCGGGCTCAATCGGATCCGCACGTAGTTCGGCTCCCCCGGGTTCGGATCGGGATACACCACCTGCGGCGGATGCTTGTACTCGAGCCGGATCTCCGTGCACGTCACCGGCATCTTCTTGCCCACGCGCACATAAAACGGGACGCCGGACCAGCGCCACGAATCGATCCAGAATCGCGTCACCGCAAAGGTTTCCACCGTCGAATTCGGATCAACCCCCGCCTCCTGCCGATACCCCCTGAACTGCCCGCGCACCACATCCTCCGGCGACAGCGGCCGAATCATCCGCAAAATTTTCGCCCGCTCATCACGCATCGCTTCCGAGTTATATCCCGACGGCGGCTCCATCGAGAGAATCGACACCAACTGCAGCATGTGGTTCTGAATCACATCGCGAATCGCCCCGGCCTCTTCGTAAAACTTCCCGCGACCTTCCACGCCGAAACTCTCCGCCATCGTGATCTCCACGTGGTCCATGTAATTCCGGTTCCACGTCGGCTCCCACAGCGTGTTGGCGAAGCGCGAATAGATGATGTTCTGGACCGGCTCTTTGCCGAGGTAATGGTCGATGCGGAAGATCGCGCACTCGTCAAAGAAGCGATGCAGCGTCGCGTTAAGCTCCTTCGCGGAGGCAAGATCGCGCCCGAACGGCTTTTCGAGGATGATCCGCGCCCCCTGGTTGCAGCCGGAACTCGCCAGACCCTCCGCCACCGTTGCGAACATGCTCGGCGGAATCGCAAGGTAATGAATCGGCCGCTTCGCCCCGCCCATCTCTTTCCGCAACTGCGTGTACGTCGAGGAATCACGGTAATCCCCATCCACGTAGCGAAGCCGTGAACAGAGCTTCGTGAAAGCTTCCTCGTTGACCCCCCCGCCGTATTCGGCAAGACTCGCCTTTGCCCGATCTTTCAATTTGTCCAGATTCCACCCCGCCTTGGCCACCCCGATGACCGGCATGTCGAGGTTGCCGTGGAGAATCATCGACTGAAGCGACGGAAAAATTTTTTTGTACGCGAGGTCGCCCGTCGCTCCAAAAAACACCAGGCTATCCGACCGGTCAGCCATTGGCTTCTCCTTCTCTACTCGTCAAAGGACGCGAAAGACGCGCTGCGCGAGTTCAGGTGCCGACGCCTGCGGCGCCTTTGCCAGGCTTCTCCAGGTGCCCGCCGAATTCGAAACGCAGCGCCGACGCGACCTTATTGGCAAAGTCCGCTTCGCCTCGCGAGCTGAATCGCCCAAACACCGCCGCACTGAGTACCGGTACCGGCACGGCTTCGTCCACTGCCGCATCCAGTGTCCAGCGCCCCTCGCCCGAATCCGACACCCGTCCCGAGAAATTCGACAAATCGGGGCTCTTCAGCAGCGCGATCGCCGTCAGATCCAGCAGCCAGCTCTGAATCACGCTCCCCCGCCGCCACACTTCCGCGATTTCCTTGAGGTCGAATTCGTATTGGTAATGCTCCGGATCGCGCAGGGGCGTCGTTTCCGCGTCAACATCATGCGGATGCTTTCCGACGTCTGCGTGCTTCAGGATGTTCAGCCCCTCCGCATACGCCGCCATAATGCCGTACTCGATCCCGTTGTGGATCATCTTCACAAAATGCCCAGCCCCATTCGAGCCGCAATGCAGATAACCGTGTTCCGCGGTGCTCGACGGCGCCTTTTCCCGCCCCGGCGTGCGCCCCGCCGCCGCCATGCCCGGGGCCAGCGTCGCAAACAGCGGATCCAGATGCTTCACCACCTCCGCCTCCCCGCCGATCATCAGGCAATACCCGCGTTCCAGCCCCCACACACCGCCGCTCGTGCCAACGTCGGCATAATGAATCCCCTTCGCCTTCAACTCGCCTGCCCGCCGAATGTCGTCATGATAAAAGGAGTTGCCTCCGTCGATGATGATGTCCCCCGGTTCCAGCAGCGGCACCAGCGACGCCAGCGTCTTGTCCACAATGGCCGTCGGTATCATCAGCCACAGCGCCCGCGGCTGGGGCAGCTTCGCGACCAGTTCCTGCAGCGTCTTCGCCCCCATCGCCCCTTCCTTCACCATCGCATCCACCGCAGGGCCGTTCACATCGAACGCCACGCACCGATGCCCCCCGCGCATCCAGCGACGCACCATGTTCGCCCCCATGCGGCCCAGCCCGATCATGCCCACTTCCATATTGATGCTCCTTTTCTTGGAGTCCGTTTGGAGTTCCGCCTTCGGTCGGCGGTCCGTGTCCGCGCTCGAGCGTGCGGCACGAAGTCGCAGCGCTCGACATTCTTCAAAGCGCAAACCACGGTCTTCGATTGTAGCGCGTTATTTCTGTTTGGCGATCTGATCCTTCGCCGCCGCCACAATCCGATCCGGATTAAACCCGAATTTTCGAATCACATCCTTCAGCGGAGCTGACGCCCCGAACGTATGCATACCGATCACCTCGCCCTCCATCCCGACCCAGCGATGCCACCCCACCGTCGACGCCTGCTCCACCGCCACCCGCGCCTTGCAGCTCGGCGGAAGCACGCTGTCGCGATACGCCTGATCCTGGTGATCGAACAACTCCCACGACGGCATGCTCACCACGCGAGCCTTGATGCCTTCCTTCTTCAGCGCCTCGTACGCATCCACGCACAGCGAAACTTCGCTGCCGGTGCCGATCAGAATCACCTCCGGCTTCCCATCCGGCGCATTGCACGCCAGCACGTACGCCCCCTTCGCCAATCCTGACGCCGGCGCGTACACAGTGCGATCCAATGTCGGCAACGCCTGGCGCGACATGATCAGGCACACCGGATGATGCTTCATCGGCATGATGGCACGCCACGCTTCGGTCACTTCGTTGGCGTCGCCCGGACGAATCACCGTCATCCCCGGAATCGCGCGCAACGACGGCAACTGCTCCACCGGCTGGTGCGTCGGCCCGTCTTCGCCCACACCGATGGAATCGTGCGTGAACACATAAATCACCGGCACTTCCATGATCGCCGCCAGCCGGATCGCGCCGCGGCCGTAATCCGAGAAAATCAGGAAGCCTGAACCATAGGGCCGCACCTTGCTCAGCGACATGCCGTTGATGACGGCGCCCATCGCGAACTCGCGCACGCCGTAGTGGAAATTTCGGCCGCCATAATTGCTCGCCGAGAAATCTCCCGCTCCTTCGAATGTCATGCGCGTCTTGGTGGAGGGATCCAGATCCGCGGCACCACCGATCAGCCACGGCACATTCTTCGCGACGGCGTTGAGCACCTTGCCCGACGATTCCCGCGAGGCAATCCCCTTCTTGTCCGCCGGAAACACCGGCAAATCCTTGTCCCACCCCTGCGGCAATTCCCGGTGCTGCATGCGATACAACTCGTCCGCAAATTCTGGATGCGCCGCCCGGTACTTCTCAAAATTCGCCATCCACGCCGCCCGCAGGTCGCCACCGCGCTTGCCGAGCGTCGCCGAAAAATGAGCCGGCACCTCGGGCGGCACGAGGAACTGCGCATCCTCCGGCCACCCGTAAAACCGCTTCGCCGCCTTCACGTTGTCCGCGCCCAGCGGCTCCCCATGCGCCTTGTGCGAATCCGCCACCGGCGAGCCGTACCCGATGTGCGAATGAATAATGATCAACGTCGGCTTATCGCCCCCGCCGCTCGTCTGCTGGAACTGTTTGATGGCGTTCTGAATCGCCGGCAGATCGTTCGCATCCGCCACCGAGATCACATTCCACCCATACGCCTTGAACCGCGCCCCCACATCCTCCGAAAACGCCAGCGACGTCTTCCCCTCGATCGTGATGCCGTTCGAATCATAGAACCAGCAAAGATTGTTCAGCTTGAGATGCGCGGCCAGCGACGCCGCCTCCGACGACACCCCCTCCATCATGCACCCATCTCCCCCGATGGCGTACACGTTGTAGTTGAACATCTCGAAGCCCGGCTTGTTGTAGCGCGTCGCCATCCACTTGCCGGCGATCGCCATCCCCACGCTCGTCGCAAACCCCTGCCCCAGCGGCCCCGTCGTCGTTTCCACGCCCGAGGTCCAGCGATACTCCGGATGCCCCGGACACTTCGAATCCAACTGCCGGAATTTCTTGATCTCCTCAATCGACACCGCCGGCTCCCCCACGATCTCGTACTTCCGATTCACCGACTTCACCCCGGTCAGATGCAGCAGCGAATACAGCAGCATCGACGCATGCCCCGCCGACAGGACAAACCGATCCCGGTTCGGCCAAATCGGATCGTTCGGATCAAACCGCAGAATCTGCGACCACAGCGTATACGCCGTCGGCGCCAACCCCATCACCGCCCCCGGATGCCCCGAATTCGCCAACTGCACCGCATCCATCGCCAGCGTGCGGATGGTGTTGATGCACAGTTTACTGATGTCGCTTTTGTCGAAATTCGCGGCGGTCACCGAAGGATTGGAAGGGGCGGCGGTCGTCATGGGAATGCTCCAGATAAGAACGCGTGCGCCGGGGATTCCCGGCAATCTACTGAGCGGAACGAGTTTACCCGGGAGAGGGGTCCAGAGCTATCGTGCCCGCACTCCATCGCGCACGCCGCCGGGGAGCAAGCGATCCTTCTCCTGCAGACGACGCTTCGCAACCTGAATCGCCTGATGCAACTTGCGCTCAAGCAGCGCTCGCGGCAGCAGTTCCGTCATGTACTGCGCCACCCGGATTCTGGACTGGTCGAGGCGCAGCAGTTCGACATGCTCCTCGCTTTTTCCCGCACACAGAATCAATCCGATTGGTTCGTTTTTTTCCGGCTGTCGTTCGTGTTGATCCAGCCAGCGCAGGTAAAGTTCCATCTGCCCCTTGTCCGCCGCCTGAAACTTCCCGAGCTTAAGATCGATAGCCACAAGCCGTCGCAGGCGGCGATGGTAGAACAGCAGATCAAGGTAATAGTCCTCTCCATCGACGCTGATCCGCTTTTGCCGTGCAACGAAAGCAAAGTCCGTCCCAAGCTCGAGAATGAATCGCTCAAGTTCCCGCACAATGGCGGATTCAATGTCCTTCTCGGCATACTCGCCACGCAACCCAAGAAAATCGAGGAAATACGGATCGCGAAAGACCAGATCCGGCGTGAGCAGATCGTTCTGCTTGAGAGATGCAAGTTCGCGGGCAATCAATTGTTCAGGTTGTTTGCTCACCGCCGTACGCTCGAAGAGAAGCGAATTAATCCGCTCCTGCAGCGTCCGCGTGCTCCAACGCTCGATACGGGCCATTTCCGCATAAAACTCACGCGCGAGCGGGTTTTCAACGTATATCAGCAGCCGAATATGAGTCCAGGACAATTGTCTACTCAGTGCGTAGACAATCTTTTCTTCCGGAAATGCCTCCGCAAACCGGAGCATATGAAAGAGATTTGCTCGCGTGAACCCGGCCCCATACTCCGCACCCAATTGTCCACTCAGTGCGTAGACAATCTTTTTCCCGTACTCGGCACGCCCTTCTGCAAGCACGTCCCTCCGAATGCGGGTTCCGATCTGCCAATACAGCCACGTAAGCTCCGCGTTAACCGCCACCGCAACGCGGTGACGGGCAGCGTCTATGAGCCGCCGAACATCAGCCAGCAGAGCGGGTGAAACGCCCCGCGACACACGCACCAACGCCTTTCCCGGCGACCGTTTCGCTTTCACACGCCGTGCTTTCGCCATGCCTTCCTTCTCCTCAAACTACCCTCACCGCTTCCCCTCAATCCGCTCCATCCCGCCCATGTATTTCCGCAGCACTTCCGGAATCGTCACGCTCCCATCCGCATTCTGATGATTCTCCAGAATCGGAATCAAAATACGCGGGCTCGCAATCACCGTGTTGTTCAGCGTATGGCAGAACTGCGTCTTGCCGTCCGCCGTCTTGTACCGCAGATTGCACCGCCGCGCCTGGAAGTCATACAGCCGGCTCGCCGAGTGCGTCTCCCCATACCCGTTCCGCGACGGCATCCACGTCTCCACATCAATCATGCTCGCGTTCTTCACGCCCAGATCCCCCGTGCAGCACTGCAGCAGCCGGTACGGCAGATTCAGCCGCTTCAGCATCTCCTCGCTGAACGACAGCATCTTCCGATGCCACCGCTTGCTCTCCTCCTTGTCGTTCTTGCAGATCACCACCTGCTCCACCTTGTCGAACTGATGAATGCGATAAAGCCCCGTCGTGTCCTTGCCGTACGTCCCCGCCTCGCGCCGGAAACAGGTCGAAACCGTCACGTACGTCCGCGGCAATTCCGCCTCATGCAGAATCTCATCCATGTGAAACGCCGTCAGCCCCACCTCGCCGGTACCGGTAAGGAAGCGGATTTCATCTGCCGGATCATCAATCTCCCCCACGCGGTACGCCTGCTCGCGCCCCGCCGGAAAGAACCCCGTGCCGCGCATCGCCTGCTCGCGCACCAGCACCGGAATCGTCATCGGCGTGAAGCCCTGCTCGTAAATCATGAAGTCCTGCGCCATCCGCAGCACCGCATTGTGCAACAGCGCCCCCGTCCCCGTCAGCACATACGACCGCGACCCCGCCATCTTCACCCCACGCTCCACATCAAACAGCCCCAGCGTCTTCCCCAGCTCAATATGGCTCTTCGCCTCAAAATCAAACTTCCGCGGCTCCCCCCACTTCAAAATCTCAACGTTGTCTTCGCTCGACTTCCCCACCGGCACATCATCGTCCGGCGGCAGCGGAATCGTCAGCAGCAACGCGTCCAGCTCCGGCTCCAGCGCCCTCAACTGCTCCTCCAGCCCCGCCGTCTCATGCTTGATCGCCGCCGGACGTTGCTTCAACGCCTCCACTTTCTGCTCCAACTCCGCCTTCTTCGCCGGGTCCTGCTCTTTCTTGAGCTGCCCCATCAGCGGCCCCATCTCCTTGCTCGCCTTGTTCTGCTCCGTCAGCAGTTCCTGCAGCTTCGACTGCACCGCCCGCTTCTGCCCATCGAGCGCCAGCACGCGATCCACATCCACCTTCATCCCCTTCAGCTCCGCCCCCTTCTTGACCGCTTCCGGATTCTCGCGAATGAACTTCATGTCCAGCATGGTTTGGTCCTGTGATTAAACGTGAATGGGCCGCCCGTCTCGAAAACGGGCGGCCCATCATGATCCTCAACTTTCCCGCCGGTCGCAACTCCGCGACCCTCGGCGAGATCTAAATCTCTCACTTCGGAAGGTGAATCACTTCACCCACCTTCAGATCGTTCGCATTGGCCATATCGCCCCGGTTCGCCCGGAAAATCCGCCGCCACAGCCGCTCATCCCCATACACCGACTTGGCGATCTTCCGCAGCGTGTCCCCCTTCTTGATCGTGTACGTCCCGCCCGCAAGCGACGCCTGCGGCGCCTTCCCCTTCGTCCCCTTGGTCGCCGTGTGGGAGCCGCGCGTCGCCGCCCCCTTGTGCAACTTCGAAGGCCGCGTCGTCGGCGTTGTAGCCGTTGATCCAAATGTCTCCACCGACGTGGAACCGCTCAACGACCCCAAACTCGATCCCGTCGAACCCGACGCGCTCGACGAAGCGCTCGGCATATTGATCTTCTGGCCCACCTTCAGCCGGTTCGGATTCACCCCCGGATTCGCCGCAAGAATTGCCTTGCTCGTCGTGTGATTCTTCTTCGCCAGGCTCCCGAACGTGTCCCCCTTCTGAATCGTATACGTCCCGCCCGCGCTGCTCGAAAAGGACGAACTCAGGCTCGAGAAATCCATCCCCGAGCTGCTGCTGGAAGGCGTCGACCCGATCTCCAGCGTCGCGCGGTGCGACGGCGTCTCCATCTTGCTCCCCGCATTGCTGCTGCCGAAGGTTGGCGCGCTCCCCGCGCTTGGGAAACCGCCAATCGTATTGCTGCCCGTGAACCCCGGCGCCGTTGCCGGCGTCGATGGCGGAAGCAGTCCCGTGTTCCCAGTGCTCAGCGACGTATTCCCCGGAGCAGGAGCCAGCGGTTCATGCAGAGAACCCGGTGCCCCCATGCCGCCCGGAGCAGCCAGCCCCGGCGAACTCGAACCCGGCGGAACAATCGTCGCCGGCGCGGTCGTCGCCCCCGGCGGTGAAATCGTGTAAGTGCTGTCCGCCCCCAGCGCGTGCGACGGCCCAAATCCCGTCAGCGACGAAGGCGCCGGAGCCGCAACCACGCTCGGAGCCGTCGACGGCGCATCCGCCGGCGGCGACATGCTCAATCCCGCCGGTGACGCCGTGTGGCTCGGCCCCGCTACGGAAACCACTTCCTTCCCCGGCTTGTTGCTGTGATACGCAAAGAACCCCACGCACGCGAGCACCAGGGCAAACAAACAAATTACACCGACCTTCAAATCGGTACGCATCGATGAACTCCAGATAACTCTGTTTCAAGCGGCAATTCCGCCGCCGGGAATTTACACTGTGCGCAAACAGCGTATCGCATAATGATCGGTTCATCCAGTGGCGATAGACCAGCCTTTCAACCGCTCTCCGCCTGCTGGTTCCACCTACCCAAGCGTAAGCTCTTCGCTGCCGCCTGATCAGGGGACGCGCAGCAACTGCGCTTCCCCGCTTATTTCCGCTCGGCTTCCTCTTCCGATTCCTCTTCCGCCTCGACCCGGTCCACCTTCTTGATGAAAATGTTGTCGTCCAGGTTCCGCGGCTTCAGATCCGCCGTCCCGGTCGCCAGCAGCATCGGGCTCGCAATCGCCAGCGTCGAATAGGCGCCCGTAAACACGCCGATCAGCATCGCAAACGAAAACCCGCGAATCCCCTCGCCGCCGAACACATACATGATCAAGACGACGATGAACACCGTGAACGTCGTCCAGATCGTTCGGCCGAAGCACTGGTTGATCGCATCGTTCACCAGCTTCGCCGTCAGCGGGGCATGGCTCTTCCCGCGCAGCTCGCGCACGCGGTCGAAGATCACGATCGTGTCGTTCACCGAGTACCCGATGACCGTCAGGTACGCCGCGATCATCGTCAGGTTGATCTTGAAATCGCTGACCAGGAAGAAGTTCGGCCTCCCGCCGAAAATATAGCGGTACGCCAGCCCCGAAAGCACCGTCGCCGCCAGCGCCACGATCGCATCGTGCACCAGGGAGAAGATCGCCCCGAGCCCGTACCGGATGCCGCCGAACCGCACCCACACATACGCCACGATCAGCACCAGCGACAGCACAATCGCCACCAGCGCCTGCGCCTTCGCCTCGCCCGCCACCACCGCGTCAAAGCTCGTCACGCCCTTGAACAGGCTCTCGCTCGACAGCGCCACGCGGATCACCTGCCACTCCGTCGCGGCGACCCGGTCCTTCCACACCGCCTCCGTATCGCTGTTCTCCTGGTACGGAATCGCTTCATCCACGCTGACGTAGACCGCCTTCACCAGCGGCCGCTTGTCGTCCTCATCCGCCGGAACCGCCTTCCCGTCCAGGTCGATCGCTTCAATCGGAATGATCTTGAATTCCCGCGCCGGCACGTTCGTCAGCGTCGGGTCCGAACTCTGCTGCGCACTCTTGATCCGGTCCGTCAGCTTCGCCACCGACTGCGGCGGATCGATGTCGTTCAACTGAATCGCCACGCCGTGCAGGAAGTTCGTGGTGTCCCGGTTCGGCATCCCCGGAACCCCCGCCGCACTGAACGTCTGGTCCAGCGTCCCCCGCGTCACCGGCACAATCAGCTTCTGCCGCACCATCAGATCATCTATGTTCCGCGGCTCCGTCTGCCCGCCCTGGACGCTCACCCTCTGCGTCACATCCAGCACGTCGCTCATTTCCTTCGCCAGCGCATCCAGGAACTTGTCCTTGCGCTTCACCGTCGAGGTGTCCGCAATCGTCGTCTGCAGCTCGAACCGGTGTTCCTCCGGCTTACCCACGCCGTACACACGCGCATCCGCCGCATCTTCCAGCCCCGGAATCAACCCCACCTTGTGCACGCGCTGGCGCACCTGGTCCTCAGTCATATTCACGCCGGGCTTCAACTGGAACGACACCTGCGTGCCGCCGCGGAATTCAATGTCGTACTTGTCTTCGCCACGCATGACGAAGGCTGTGAGTCCCGCGACAATCGTAATCGCCGAGACTCCCCAGAAGATCTTCCGCTTCCCGATCCAGTCGATGTTCGAGACCGTGATCACCTTCATGAACGGCCAATGTCCGTTCCGAATCCAGGTGAACGTGAAAATCTCCCGCAGGTATTCCGTGATCGAATGATCGTCGACCGCCCGGATAATCCCCCACTTGATCGCCGCCATCATCAGCGTCCGCGTCGCAAACAGCGCCGTGAACATGTGAATGCACAGACCGATCAACAGCGTGACGCCGAACCCCTTCACTTCCTCGCTGCCGACGTAAATCAGCACGATGGAGGTCAGCGACGTCGTCAGGTTCGCATCAAAGATCGTCCAGAAGACCTTGTCATACCCCTGCTTCACCGCCATCCACAGCGATGCCCCCTTGTGCAGCTCTTCGCGGATGCGCTCGTTGATCAGCACGTTCGCGTCGACCGCCATGCCCAGCGTCAGCACCAGGCCCGCAATGCCCGGCAAAGTGAACGTGCCGCCAAGCAGCGCCATCGCCGCCATTACCAGCAGCAGGTTGATCATCAGCGCCAGGTCGGCGAACACGCCGGTGATGGTGTAGTACACCATCATGAACCCGATCACCGCAATCAGCGCATAAAACGCCGAGTTGATGCCCGCCTTGATGTTGTCGGCGCCCAGGTCCGGCGTGATTTCCACCACCGAGATCGGCTCGCGCTGCAGCGTCGCCGGCAGCGAGCCCGCATCCATGATCTGCTTCAGGTCGTTGGCTTCCTTCAGGATCATGTCCGCCGTGCGCGTCGTGCCCGGCTGGCCGAACGTGATCACCCCGTTCCCATCGATTTCCGTGCTGATGTTCGGCGCCGTGAACGCCTTCTCGTCCAGCAGAATGCCCATCGGCTTCGCGACGTGGTGCTTCGTCAGGTCCCCCATGTACCCCGCGCCCACGGGATCCATCTGGAACGGCAGCACGATCCCGCCGTTCTGCGGATCGCTGTAAGGTTCCCCCGCCGCCACGCTCCATTCCTTCTTCGTCGGATCGTGCGTCAGCGTGTCCGCCGCCGTGTCGTACATCAGGAGATACTTCTGGCCCGCCCAGTCCGAAATCACGAACCGGTCGTACGGCAGCTTGGTCCGCGAATCGATGAAATTGTCCACCCCGTTCGGATCGATCTGGAACCAGCGCATGTGAATGCCGGTTTCCGTGATCGCCGTCTGCGGACCCTTCTGCTGCAGGCTCATCACCGCATCCTGGTACTCGCGACCCGCGGGGCCGCCCAGAACGGATTGGTCCACCGTGATGCGGAAATCCAGCACGCCCGCCGCGGTCACCAGATGTTGCAGTTCGCTCGGATCGTTCACCCCTCCGCCGGATTGCGCCAGGTCATCGTGCGCTGCGATCACCCGCTTGATCCCGGCCGCCTGCAGCGGGTAATCCGCCGGCATCTTCTCCAGCTCAGCCCGTGCATCCTTGTTGTGCGGATTGTTCGTCGCCGTCAGCAGATTCTGCAATTTCGCCATGTCGACGTTCGTCGCCAGCACGGCATTCTTGGCGCTGTTGTAGGCGTCGACCGCCTTGATCACCCGCTCCAGCACGTTGGGCGGTTCCTTCAGCGGGTCGTATTTCTGTTCCTCCGCCTGCGCCGCCTGCCGCTCGTCATACGCCGCAGCAAGAGTCAGCAGCAAGTCGTGCCGCGGATTCCCCGGCGGGGCCAGCTTGTTGATCTCCGCCTCGCGATCCGCCCCCGTGCGCGACAGCGCCGACTGGATCTGCGAATCCTTGATGGAAGTCCCCCGCAGCGCATCGAGCGAATCCTGCAATTCCTTCTGCGCCGCCCGGGTCTTGGCATCCGCCAGCGGCATCTGGATCTGAATACGCTTCCCGCCCACCACGCGCCAGATGAGATTCTTCTGGCCGTACGGGTCGACGCGCTTCTTCAGCACCGTCACCACCCGCTCCGCCAGGTCGCTCGTATCCCCCTTCACCTTGTTGAGGTCCAGTTCGTACAGCAGCGAGGTGCCGCCGGCGAGGTCGATGCCGAGGCGTGGGGGGATGAGTCGAACGAGCCATGCCGCCATCAGCGTGATGCCGATGATGATGACAAAGCGCCATGAGAGTGATTTTTTCATGCCACAACAGGAGTCAGAAGCCAGAAGTCAGAAGTCAGAATGCAATGGCGTGCAGCCACCGATTCTGACTTCTGACTTCCGACTTCCGACTTCTCCTCCTTATTTCGCCTTGTCTTCAGCGGTAAGCACCTGCTGAATGGCCGACTTCTTGTAGCGGGCCTTCACGTTGGCGGATTCGTCGATTTTCAGGACGACTTCGTCATCATCAATCGAGACAACACGCGCGACCATTCCGCCGATGGTCATCACTTCGTCACCCTTTTTCATCTGGGCGAGCATCTCCTTGCGGGTTTTTTCGGTCTTCTTCTGGCCGCGGAACATGAAGAGGTAGAACGCGAGGACGATCAGAATCAGCGGAGCGAACTGCACGACGCCGGCCCAGGGGGACTGCGCTTTGGGCGCATCCTGCGTTGTGGGTTGAATGGTGATGCCGGTTTGCGTCGTGGCGGCGCTGCTCTCGGCGACCGGGGCGCTGACGGCCGGACCGGTGGTGGAGGTGGTGGCGTGCATCTGGCCCAGGGGCAGGGAAATGAGTTCGTGCATTCTGATCCTTCCTCATGACGGCGAGCCGGGGGGGAGCGTGGAATTCCCGTGCTCACACGTTTCGGTAAATTCATGCGAGACCACTCATTGTCGCGGCAATCCGCATGAAAGTCCAGTTGCGGCAGGGACGTTGCCGCCCCTCCGCCCTCCCCGCCCCCCCGGTGGGGAGATTGCCAAGTGTGGGTACGTCATTGGCACTCCCCCCCATCTCCGATAGGAGTGGTAGGAGATGAGGGGAAGATGCGGGGAGGGGGGAGTTGCCGTAAAATCGGTGGGGTGAAGGTTTTGATGAGGGTTGTGCAGTGCCGAGCGATATGCCGTTTTCATTTGTGATTCATCAACGCGATGGGGCGACGAAGGCGCGGCTGGGGCGGGTGACGACGCCGCACGGGACGTTTGAGACGCCGGCGTTCATGGCCGTGGGGACACGGGGGTCGATCAAGGGGGTGACGCCGGAGCAGGCGCGGGCGTGCGGGTCGGAGATCATCCTGGGGAACACGTATCATTTGTTGCTGCGGCCGGGGCCGGAGGTGGTGCATCGGCTTGGGGGGTTGCAGAAGTTTTCGGGGTGGAACGGGCCGATGTTGACGGACTCGGGGGGGTTCCAGGTGTTTTCGCTGTCGGATCTGCGGGATTTTGATCGGGACGGGGTGACGTTCAAGAGTCATATTGATGGGGCGATGGTGCGGCTGACGCCGCAGGAGTCGATGCGGGTGCAGCATTACCTGGGGGCGGACATCATCATGGCGTTTGATGATTGCCCGCCGGCGGATTGTCCCCCCGAACGACTCGCCGAAGCCCTCGACCGCACCCACCGCTGGGCGGAGATTTGCAAGGCGACGCACGACAAGTTGAACCGCGAAGGGATCGGCGGCGGCCAACAGGCGCTCTTCGGCATCGTGCAGGGGGGAACGAATCTCGAAGCCCGCGCAGAGTCCGCGCGCGTTCTCGGGGCACTCGATTTACCAGGTTACGCCCTGGGCGGTTTGGCCGTCGGCGAAGGTCACGCACGCATGGTCGAAACCATCGACGCCACCGCCCCGCTGCTTCCGGAGGAGAAGCCGCGCTACTTGATGGGCGTCGGCTACGCGCGAGACATATTGGAGGCGGTGAAGCGCGGCGTGGACATGTTCGATTGTGTTCTGCCGACGCGGAACGGGCGGAACGGGCTGGCGTTTACGTATGGGGGGACGATGCGGCTGCGGAATGCGAAGTATGCGACGGATGTGCGGCCGCTGGAGGAGGGGTGTGATTGTTATTGCTGCCGGAATTTTTCGCGGGGGTATGTGCGGCATTTGTTTTCGGTGGAGGAGATGCTGGGTCCGACGTTGATTTCGATACATAATTTGCGGTTTTTTCAGCGGTGGATGGGGGAAATACGGGCGGCGATACGGGAGGGGAGGTTGGGGGGGTTGGTGGCGCCGGTGGAGACGTTGGTGCTGACGGGGGAGGACGATGAACGATGAATTATGAACGATGAAGCGAGAGAGGACGCTATCCATTAATGAGTTTGATCTCATTGATCAGATGTTACAATTTGAACGAAAGGAGCCGCACATGACCGTCGCCGAACTCGAAGCTCGCCTCACCGCCGCGCAAAGAGAGATAGTGCGTCTCGAAGCGGAACTCGAACATGCCCAAGCCGTCGCGGGAATCAAGCGGGGGCTCGACGAGGCGAATCGCGGCCTCGGCAAACCTCTCCGCGAAGTCGACGAGGAACTCCGCACCAAGTACAACATTCCTCGTCAATGAAGTACGAAGTCATCATCATGCCGGCGGCGCAGGGGGAACTCGAAGAGGCCTATCGCTGGCTCGCGGCGGAAACCCCGCAGCACGCGCCGCTTTGGTACAACGGCGTGCTGGATGCCATGTATTCACTGGAAGAACTCCCGGCGCGTTGCCCCGTCGCTCCCGAATCCGGAGACTCCGGCGAGGAAATCCGCCAACTCGTCTACGGCAACAAGCGACATGCGTATCGGATACTGTTCAGCATCCGCAATGACACCGTACTCATCGTGCACATTCGTAATGCCGCCAGGGATCGGCCGTAAATCAACTGCTGATCGGGGGCCGGCGCTTATCTCGATACATAATTTGCGGTTCTTTCAGCGGTGGATGGGGGAAATACGGGCGGCGATACGGGAGGGGCGGCTGGATCAGTTGGTGGCGCCGGTGGAGACGCTGGTGTTGACGGATGACGGGGGTTAAACACGAAGGGCCACGAAGAGCACCAAGGACCACGAAGGGAATGGCGAATTGAACCGGGAAAAGTAATGAATTCTCCTCGCGAAGGATGTTAGAATTCGGGAAGGAGAACTGAACGATGCTTCATGTTGCGATCAGAAACACGGAGTTACAGCGGTTTGTTGAGGAACAGGTGTCGAGCGGGCACTTTCACTCGGCGGATGACGTGGTGGCGGCGGGGTTGGCGCTTTTGCGCAGCGATCCGGACGTGACGGTTCCAGCGAAAGAGTTGGAGGAGTTGCAGCGGGAAATCGGCGTTGGGACAGAGCAGGCCGATCGGAAACAGTTTTCCAATTTCACGGCGGAGGATGTAATTGCTGAGGGAATGAAGAAACTCAATGGGCGGACAGGGAACTGATGGGACAGATTTTCCGCACCGAAGCATCGCACCAGGATTACCGGGAAATCTGGTATTACATTGCTGTTGACAATGTTGATGCAGCCAACGGCGTGGTTCGTGCATTTGACGACGCCTTGATGATGCTTGGGCAACACCCGAATGCGGGCCGACGGCGACCGCGGCTCGGGAAGAATCTTCGGTCCTTTCCGGTGGGCGAGTATTTGTTGTTTTATCGTCCAATAGAGGATGGGATCGAGTTGCTGCGTGTGCTACATGGGGCGAGGAAGTTCAAGCGGAAGCATTTTGCAGGGTGAACTGATTGGACACGAATTGTGAGGTCTGCGATGGAATACGATTGGGACAAGATTGAGGCGGCGGGGTTGGCGCTTTTGTTTTTGACGATGCAGGAGGAGAAGGTTGGGCCGGTGACGGCGAAGTGGGCGTGGAAGGGGATGGACTGGGAGTTGATGAATCGGCTGCATGAGAAGGGATGGATTTCGGATCCGAAGGGAAAGGCAAAGTCGGTGGTGTTTAGTGAAGAGGGGGCACGGCGGTGTGAGGAGTTGTTTCGGGGGATGTTTGCGAAGTGAAGTCGGGCAAGGCGCGGGGAGGAGGAGCAGCGCAATTGCCGCACGGGCGGGCGTCGCGTTGGGACGGCACTAAAAGTTGTTGGTGAGGTTGGATGGTGGTGGCGGTGTCGGGGAGGGCGCGAAGCAAATCGATTCTCGATTTTGAGAAATAAGTATTCGGGAAGAATTGTGGTTTTGTCCATATTTTTCGGACTTTTTCGGTTGTTTTGAGCGACCAGGATCTTTGCTGTCTCAGGCGAAATGAAAGATAATGCGCGTTCCGGATGGAATTCGCGCCAGGTTCGCGGCCACGCGTCGATCTTCGATCGACGGCTAAACGTGTCAGGGCGTGCGAAGAATGTGGGATTCGCTGGCCATGGGCGTATGCTGTTTGAAAGGTCTCCATGTCTTCATTTCGGATTATTCAAGGGGGCATGGGTGTCGCTGTCTCCGGGTGGCCACTGGCGCGGGCGGTTTCGTCGGCGGGGCAGTTGGGGGTGGTGTCGGGGACGGGCTTGCCGGTGGTGATGGCCCGGCGGCTGCAGATGGGGGATGCGGGCGGGCATGTGCGGCGGGCGTTGGCGCATTTTCCGGTGGCGGGGGTGGCGGCGCGGATTTTGAAGCGGTATTTCGTGCCGCATGGGAAGGCGGCGCACGCGCCATTTGCGAGCGCGAGTTTGCCGCAATTGGAGGATTCGCCGGCGGCGATCGAGCTGACGGTGGCGGCGAATTTTGTGGAGGTGTTCCTGGCGAAGGAGGGGCATGCGGGCGTGGTGGGGATCAATTACCTGGAGAAGGTGCAGATTCCGCACTTGGCGTCGCTCTTTGGGGCGATGCTGGCGGGGGTGGATTATGTGCTGATGGGGGCTGGAATTCCGCGGTTTATTCCGGGCGTGCTCGATGCGTTTGCGAGCGGGGCGGCGGCGAGGTACCGCATTGATGTGGAGCAGGCGGTGGGGGAGGAGTTCGTCACGCGGTTTGATCCGGCGAAGTTTTGCGCGGGCGGGGCGCCCGCGATGAAGCGGCCGCGGTTTCTGGCGATTATTTCGTCGGCGACGCTGGCGATGACGCTGGCGCGCAAATCGAACGGGCATGTGGACGGGTTCATTATTGAGCGGGATTGTGCGGGCGGGCACAACGCGCCGCCGCGCGGGCCGCTGCAGCTCAATGAGCGCGGGGAGCCGGTGTATGGCGTGCGGGATGTTCCGGATCTGGAGAAGATCAAGGCGCTGGGGCTTCCGTTTTACCTGGCGGGCGGGTACGGCCATGCGGGAAAGCTGGCGGAGGCGCGGGCGCTGGGAGCGGCGGGAATCCAGGTGGGGACGGCGTTTGCGTTCTGCGAGGAATCGGGGATCGATGCGGAGTTGAAGCAACGGGCGGTGGCGATGAGCGTGGCGGGAGCGGCGGATGTGTTTACCGATCCGGCGGCGTCACCCACGGGGTTTCCGCTTAAAATTCTGCGGTTGCCCGGGACCCTTTCCGAAGCGCGGAACTTCGCTGCCAGGACGCGGATTTGCGATCTCGGTTTCCTGCGGCGTGCCTATCGGAAGGCCGACGGAGGCGTTGGGTATCGATGTCCCGCGGAACCGGTTGAGGACTATATGCACAAGGGTGGAGCGGTGGCGGAGACCCTTGGGAGGAAATGTTTGTGCAACGCGCTCTTCGGCAATGTGGGTCTGCCACAGTCGCGGCATTCGAGCCGGGAATTGCCGCTGATTACGGCGGGGGATGATGCGCGGCGGCTGCAGGAATTCATTTCCGAGCAAGGCCAGTGCTATTCGGCACGGGATGTGATCGCGCGGCTGCTCGGCCCGGCTTCGACAAGGCCGGCGGCGTGAATCGTGCCGGCGCACGCTGTTGCGACTAGGGAAATTCCCTATCGATCTAGTGAGACTCAGAAGTGCGTAAGCAGAAACGGCACCGATATCGCCGATGACCTGAGAACGCGGATAGTACGGGCGGTGGGCGTCGCTGTTGCATCGTATCGCAGCAGCGAGAAATACCGCGTCAGGCGTCTCGAAGACGTCGACGGGTGAGATTGCCCGGAAATCCAGGAGTTGAAGTAATGACCACGCGAGTTGAACAACGGGTTGCGGACATCATGCGCGCCTGCCCGGTACGGCGTGCGTCGCTGGCGGCAGCGTTGATGGCCGGAGCGCTGGCGGCTGGGCCTGTTGCACAGGGCGCCGACGGGATCAGTGCACCTTCGCCGACGATGGCGGGGCCGAACGCCGGCGCGCCGACTTCCACCACCGCCGAGATTATTCCGAAAACCATCGAGGCCCCGGCACTCACACTCGATAACAACAGCGCCGGCCCCGAGAGTTCCTTCGCCTCGCGGATTCATGGCTACGGCGACCTGAGACTGCTCTCCGCCCACCTCACACGGCGCGGCGTAATGACCGTCGACAAGGGCGTGGTCTTTCAGCCGTCCGGAGGGCTGGTGATCGATCTGTTCGATTTCGACGGGCCCATCACCAACGTTTCCTTCGTCACCACGGTCTGGGCGGACCTCAATTCTGCTCACCCCGGCACCGGATGCTTTGAAGAATTCGATTACGCCGCCGGCGTCTCGGTCTCTTTTCTGAAATACTGGACGGCCAACGGAAACTGGATGTTCTGGACGTTTCCCGACAGCGACACTCCCAACATGTACAACACCGATCTGAAATTCACCTTCAATGACGAGTCGTTCTTCAAGCAGTGTGCGCTGCGCCCATACGTGGATCTGTTCTGGAATTACTCGGGCGCATCGCCGGTGGTCTTTGGCACACAGCATACGATGTACGCGGAGGTCGGAGTGGAACCGGAGTATGTGCTGCACCTGGGCGACTATCCGGTGACGTTCAAATTTCCGACCTACGGCAGCTTCGGCGATTCGAGCTTCTGGGGTGACGGCGACGGGCACACCAAGACGAGCAACCTGGGCGTTTTCTCGACGGGGGTTCGGGCGACTGTGCCGTTGAAATTTGTTCCCGCGAGTTTCGGAAAATGGAGCGCGTATATCGGCGGAACGTACATCCATACGTGCAATCCCTCGCTGACCTACGCCAACGAATTCATCGGGTCGGGTTCGACGCATGAGCGGTTTGTCGGTTTCGGCGGGGTGACGCTGACGTTCTGAGAACTGTCGTCTGAGAATGCTGGATGTTCGGGCAGCCGGGGATATTGATTGCGTTTGCATCGCATGTCGTGTGAAATATCGCCCATTCTCAACCTTGCGGAGCGACGTGATGACACAGACCGTGCAGGCGCAGGCAATCTCCGGGACGACGTTGACGCTGCAGATGATGGCGGAGCCGGCGAAACCCGTTTTTCATTCACTGTCGATTTTGATCCCGGTTTACAACGAGGAACGCTACCTCGCGGCGGTGGTGAAGCGCGTCGTGGATCAGCCGATTCCGGGCGGGCTGACGCGCGAGATCATCATGGTCAACGACGCGTCGAAGGATAAAACCTGGGAGATCATGCAGCAGATCCCGGCGTTGTTTGCCGATCGCGTGGATGTGACGTTCAAGACGATGAACAAGACGGTGAATGGAGGAAAGGGGGCCGCGCTGCGCGATGCCTGGGCGATGGCGACGGGGGATCTGCTGATCGTGCAGGATGCGGATTTTGAGTACGACCCGGCGGATTATCCGAAGCTGCTGCAGCCGATCCTGGATGGGAAGGCGGACTCGGTGTTTGGGAGCCGCTTCATCGGGGAGCCGCACCGCGTGATGTACTTCTGGCATCAGATGGCGAACAACATTCTCACGATGCTGTCGAACATGCTGACGAATCTGAACCTGACCGACATGGAGGTCTGCTACAAGGTCTTCACGCGGGACGTGTACAGCCAGATCAAGATCAAGAGCCCGCGATTCGGGGTGGAACCGGAGCTGACGGCGAAGGTGGCGAAGATGCGCATTCACGGGAAGAAGGTGCGCGTGTACGAGACGGGGGTGGCGTACGCGGGGCGGACTTATGAGGAGGGGAAAAAGATCGGCTGGAAGGATGCGGTGAGCGCGATCGTGCAGATCATCCGGTTCCGGTTCTCGGATTAGAGGCCCTTTCAGAGACGGATAAATGGCCACGAAAAACACAAAAGTCACGAAAGTCTTTTTGTGTTGAAACAGCCCTTTGGCCCCAACTCCGGGCCGTCGTGAACTGAATTACTCGGCGGGGCTGATGGCTCCCTGCTTGCATTCGTTGAGGCAGGCGCCGCAGTCGGCGCAGAGGTCGGGGTCGACCTGGATGTGGCCCTTTTCCCCGGCCGGCTTCACTTCGGTCAGCGCGTCGGTCGTGCAGGCATCCACACAGGCGCCGCACATTTCGCATTTCTTGGGGTCGATGGTCACGGCCATGAGGGTCTCCTTTGCTGGATACGCGGTCCCTGGCGGGAGCCACCTCCCCGGGGCATGGATACCGCACCATTACTATCGCCAGAGCGCGCAGATCGCTCCATCAGGAATCGGCACGGCTTCCGCGTAAGTGCGACTCCTAGGAAATGAGCCGGATTCCGATCTTTTTGGCCGCTGTAAGCTGCCATGTGAACGCGAAATGCGTGGATTTAGGGATTTTCCCTATGCGAGAGCAGCAAGAATCCCGATTGCCTCGGTGTGAGTTGGAGTCATATTCATTGCTGAAAGTGCGGCAGCTTTTAGCACACCTGCCGCCGGGGTTGTTCCAACGATCCTTGGGCGCGAGGGGGCGGGTGATATTGCGTTTCAAGAAAGATGTGACAACACGCCATGCTGATGAGTAGCTGGAAAGCGCGCCATACGCCCAAGTTGGTGATTTGTTTGCGGGAGGGGTACGGCGGGAAGCAATTCACGTCGGACCTGGCGGCGGGGGCGACGGTGGCGGTGATTGCGCTGCCGCTGGCGATGGCGCTCGGGATCGGGAGCATTCCGCAGAACGTGGCGGATCAGTTGCGGGCGATCCATCCGTGGCTCACGCCGCCGGCGATGGGGCTCTTCACGGCGATCGTGGCGGGGTTCATCGTTTCGGCGCTGGGCGGATCGCGCGTGCAGATCGGCGGGCCGACGGCGGCGTTCATGCCGCTGGTCTTCGCAATTTGCGCAACGCACGGCTACGAGGGGTTGATCCTGGCGACGTGCATGGCGGGGGGGATTCTCATCCTGCTGGGAATGTTCCGCTTCGGGGGGGTCATCAAGTTTGTGCCTTATCCGGTGACGGCGGGATTCACGGCGGGCATCGGCGTGGCGATCATGGCGTCGCAGATCAAGGACTTTTTCGGGCTTTCGATTCTCAACGCCGAGGGAAAACCGGCGACGATTCCCGCGGATTTCCTCGGCAAACTGGAGCTCATGGCGCGGCATGCGCAGACGGTCAGTTGGCACTCGACGGGCATCGCGCTGGGGACCCTGGCGATTCTGATCCTCATGCGGAAGTATGCGCCACGCATTCCGGCGGCAATTGTGGCGGTGACGCTGAGTGCGATCGTGGTGAAGTTGATGGGGTGGGCGGACGCGAAAGTGGCCTTTGACGGAGTGCACCTGCGGCCGGTGGTGGAGACCATCGGGACGCGATTTGGCGGGATTCCGCCGAGCCTCCCGGCCCCGCATGTGCCGAAGTTCACGCTCGAGCTCGTGCGCGATCTCATTCCATCGGCGACGGCGATTGCGTTTCTCGGGGCCATTGAAAGCCTTCTCTCGGCGGTGGTGGCCGACGGGATGACGGGTTTCCGGCATCGTTCGGATCAGGAACTCGTGGCGCAGGGGGCGGCGAATGTCGCCAGCGGGCTCTGCTTCGGATTGCCGGCCACTGGAGCAATCGCGCGGACGGCGGCGAACGTGCGGGCGGGCGGGCGGACGCCGGTGGCGGGGATTCTGCATGCGGTGTTTCTGTTTTTGATGCTGATCATCGCGGCTCCGCTGGCGAGCGCCATGCCCCTGGCGTCGCTGGCGGCCATTCTTGTGCTGGTCGCTTGGAATGTCGCGGAGTTCAAGCACTTCCGCACGCTCCTCACCGGGCCCGGACCCGACGTCTTGGTGCTGCTGACCACGTTCACGCTTACCGTGCTTTTCGACCTGACGTATGCCGTCGGCACAGGAATCATGCTCTCGGCCATTTTGTTCATGCGGCGCATGTCGCAGGTCTCCAACGTCGCGGGGATCACGGACGATATCGAGGAGGGGCAGGAAACAGAGCGGGCCGACCCGAAGGACCCTGGGGCGGTCACCGATCGGCGCGTGCCCGCGGGCGTCGAGGTGTACGAGATCAACGGCCCCTTCTTCTTCGGCACGGCGAACAAGCTGCGCGATGCGCTCGATGAAGTGGAAAAGCCGCCCAAGGTGATCATTCTCCGCATGCGTTACGTCCCGCACATTGATGCGACGGGCCTGAACGCCCTGCGTGAATTCCATCGCCAGTGCGTGAAACGCAAAATGGTGATGCTCCTCGGCGGCGTGCACATGCACCCCCTGTTCGAGATTACCAAGGCGGGGATGGACAAGGAGATCGGTCTGGAAAACATCTTCAGCAACCTTGACGATGCGCTCGCCAAAGCGCGGCAGGTGCTGGGAATCAGCAATGGCAACGGAGTCGACAAGAGTGCAGCCGGCGGAGGATCGCATGGCAAGGCCCAAAAAATCATCGCGACAAATCCGTCGGCCTGACGAATTGTGGCGGGGGGAACGTACCTCTCACCATCACGAAATGCGACCTCCCGGGTATCCGCCCCACTTTCAGCCTCTATGACGCAAATGGACCGGCATCATTTACTAAGACGGCGTTAGCGATTCACTATGGCCCCATTAAAGAGGCCCCCCATCTTTCCGTTGCCCCTCTGATTTCATGGACATGCCGCGAATCGAGGGTAGCTTTCCAGCTCCTTTTTCCCGTTTATTTACTTCGAGGCACATTGTTCCATGCGCAAAGCTTTCCGTACCGCCGCTCTCATCGCCGTTCTCTCCTTCACCGCCTCCCACGCCTTCGCCAACATCTACATCACCGAATTCTGCTCCGACACCGGTAACAACGAGCACTTCGAGTTCGTCGAATTCACCAACCTCGGCTCCTCCCCTGTCGACATGACCGGCTGGAGCGAAGACGACAGCAACGCCACCCCCAACAAATCCAACCACTCGCTTTCCGGCCTCGGAACGCTCGCCCCCGGCCAGTCCGGAATCTTCACGGAAGCCACGCCCGCCACGTTCCGTACGTACTGGGGCCTCGCCGCCACCGTTCCCGTCGTCGGCCCCTACACCAACGACAACCTCAGCACCACCGCCGACTCCGTCACCCTCTTCGACAGCACCGGCACGCTGGTCGACCGGCTCGATTACTCCACGACCAACGGCGGCTCCGCGGACATGGTCACCCGCAACGCCCCGCTCGCCGCCCTTGGCAAAAACGACAACAGCCTCTGGGTCAACTCGACCATCGGCGACGCGTTCGGGTCTTTCCACGCGCCGCAGAAATACGCCATCATCGGCAATCCCGGCAGCTACTCCCTCCCCGAGCCCGCTTCACTCGCCACCCTCACCGCCGCGGCACTGCTCCTCGTCCGCCGCAAAACGCGATAGTCTCACCACTATCCGGCGCATAACACCCGCAAAACGCGACACGCCCAGTGTGGCGGCAACCCAACTGGGCGTGAATGAATAGCCATCCTCTTCAAAGTTCACGCCATCTTCATCACCACCGCCGCATTCACGTGCAGCGCAAAGGCCGCCGACACTGTCGCCTCGTGATTCACATCCCCGGCGTAATGGATGGTCACCATGTGCGTTCCCGTCGCCAGGCCGTTCAGCGTAAACCGCACACCGCCGTTTGCGCTGACCGCGGAGGAGCCGAGTGCTTGTCCGCCCGATTCAACCAGAGTCGCGGTCCCCGTGAATGGCACAGTGGCCGGCGCATTCGAATGAATCGCCGCCGTCACGATTGACTGATGCGCCTGGCCCGTAGCCGAAATCACCTGCACGCTGCTCGTCCCGCGTGTGACTGTTTCGTTGAACTTCACCGGCGTCTTTACGGCAAGTGAGGTATCCGTCACCTGCAGTGTGTCATTTCCAGCCGTCGTAAGAGAGAGACCGGTCAGCATCGCCGAGCCATTATTGAGCGTCGCCGTGACATTTCCCGCAATTCTGCCAGGGCCTGAGGCCACAGAGGCGGTCACCTTGGAATGATCACTCGTGATCACGTTGCCGAACTGATCCTGCTCGCGCACCACCACCGCCGGGGCCAATGCCTTCCCCACGACCACGCTCGCCGCGGGCCGGGACACGAGCACAAGTTGAGCCGACGCCGCATCCGCACTGACCGTCAGCGCCCGTGAATGCGCCGCCGCCAGCGTCCCATCGGTCGCGCCCAGCGTAAAACTTCCGGCCTTCGTCGCCGAGAGGCCCGTGAACGTCGCGACGCCATGCACCGCCGCCACCGTCAACGTCCCGCGCAGCGTCGCTCCGTTCGAAATCACGATCGTCACGTTCGAGTTGTTGGTCGTATCAATCTGGCCGCTCGCATTCAGCAGATTCACCACCATCGGCGCGAGCGCGTGTCCCGCGATTACTGTCAACGGCGGCTGCTGGGCAAAGGCCAGATGCGTCGCCGCGCCTGACACCACGGGGGTCGTGATCGTCTCGTTGAATTGTCCGGAGTTGCTCCCAGTGAAGTTGTCATCACCGCCGTAAGTCGCCACGAGGATGTGCTGCCCCGCCGCCAGCGCATGCGTCGTGAACGTGGCCGTCCCATCCGCCTGCAGCGCTCCCACGCCGATCGGATTTCCATTCTCCGAAAAGACGACGTTCCCCGTCGGCGCCGTGCTTCCCGAGGCCGGCGTCACTTGTGCGGTGAACGTCACCTCCGTTCCCGTCTGCGCCGGCGAACCCGAACTCCGCAGCGTCGTGCTCGTCCCCGTCTTCTGCGGCGTCGTCGGCGCCTCGCTCACCACGAACTGAAATCCCGGATCCAGCTCCGGCCCTGTCATGTAGACAAACGACGTCATTGTCGGATTGCCCGGATGATGCGGTGAATTCCCCGCCAGTTGGGCCAGCGTGTCATGCGATGTGAAATCGAATCCCGTCACGGACTCTCCCGGCTGCAGGAATGCGCCCGGCGATTGCGCCACCCACTCGATCGCCGTGCCGTCCGACGCACTGATCGGCCCCGTCACCGTCGCCCGCCAACCCGCCGGACTGCCTTCCGAGAGCGGGGTCGTCGGGAGAAAATCCGCTTCGCTCGGGTCCCAGGCAAACCAGAATGACCCCACGGTCGTCGTTCCGGTATCCGTCAGCGTCATCCGGTAATGAAAGGTCGGATTCGCCGCATTGCCGGTCGTTGACACCAGCGACAACTGTGCTGATGCGGAAATTCCCCCGGCGGTCGGATACTGCACGCTCGCCCGCCCCCCAAAGCTCCCTCCCGCTTTCCCTGACGCTCCCATTCTCCCCGTCCCCACAGGCGACCTGGACCCTGCCCCCGTCTTCAACACTCCGCCGCCAAAAATCCCAATCCCCCCCGTCACCGGCCCCGTCACCGGCTGAATTCCCCCGATCCCCCCGTTCCCAAGTCCTCCTCCGACAATCGGCCCCGGCGACGCCCCAGGCGGATTCACCGGTACGATCGGCCCCGGCCCCATCCCAATCGGCGAAATCGGCCCCACCGGAATAATCGGCGACACCGGCGACACCGGCGACATCGGCACTGTCATCACTGGCGTCTGCCCGGCCCCACTGACGGGTAAAATCCCGAGGATCGTTCCCAACCCCACGCCCCCCCCCTTCGCCCAACCCCACGCCCAACCCCACGCTCAGACCTCCGCTCAACGTTACGCTCAACGTTCCGCTCAAAAACATCCTCCCCTCCAGCCCCTCCAGCCCCGCCGCCGCACCCACGCTCTTCACCACCGCCCGCCGGACTCGTCTCTTCGCCATCATGATGAAACTCCTTGCAAATGGTCAACGTGCTTCCATTCGCAACAACCATGCCATTTCCCGCGCGGCTTATTCGCTCGTTTCGCCCCCCTTTTGGCGAACCGGCACAAATACTCGAAGCGAATAATTCTCCCGCACCCCGGCACTATGTCGCCATGATCCCGGGTGTGCCGGGATTCATCCGCGACCCCCTCCGTCCTGTGCGCCACGTAGGACCTGGGGGTCGCGTTCCTTTGGCGCAAGACGCTCAGCAGGGCTCCACGGCCTGCACAAGCCCCGTCGTCCACTTCCAACCGTTCGACAAAGAATCCCCCCTCCACTAATATGCCTCCCGACACAACATCTTCCGTCCCTGCGGAAAGCGAGAAGGTCCCTTGCGACAAATCATTAATGCCGAAATCCGCGGCGTGCCCGTCCTCCTCTTCGTGCTCCTGGCCATCCTCAGTGCCGGCGCAGCGATCCTCCCCCATCATTTGCTCCCACTCGCCCTCCTGATCTTGCCGATCTTCGGCGTCGTCGTCGGCATCATGCTCCCTCCGCACATGCGCGGAAAAATCTGGGGCCTCGCCGTCAGCGCCAGCACTCTCCTCACCGCCATCTCCATGGCCTGGCAATACGACTGGCACGCCGGCGGATACCAGTTCCTCGTCATGGGCCCCAAGGTCGCCGGCCTCGGTTTCCAGTTCCGCCTCGGCGTCGACCAGATCTCCCTTATGCTCGTCCTCCTCACCGCCGCCCTCCACCCCCTCGCCGTCACCGCCTCCATGCGTTCCGTACAGGCCCGCACCCGTGAACACTACGCCTGCATGAACTTCCTCCTCGTCACCATGCTCGGCACCTTCATGGCCACCGACCTCCTCCTCTTCTACGCCTTCTTCGAAATGTCCCTCATCCCCCTCTTTTTCATCGTCGGCATCTGGGGCGGGAAAGATCGCAGGAAAGCCGCCAACAAACTCTTCCTCTACACCTTCGCCGGTTCCGTCTTCTCCATGGCCGGCATCCTTTACATCGGCCTCCGCGTCGGCAGCTTCTACATCCCCGACGTCGTCCTCTTCGCCCAAACTCACATGACCGACAAGGAACGCTTCTGGCTCTTCCTCTCCTTCTTCGGCGCATTCGCCGTCAAGACACCCCTCTTCCCTCTCCACACCTGGCTCCCCCTCGCACACACCGAAGCCCCCACCGCAGGCTCCGTCGACCTCGCCGCTCTCGTCCTCAAGCTCGGCACCTACGGCTTCCTCCGCATCGCTCTCCCCATCGGCATCATCAAAGCCGACGGCTCCGTCCTCTTCCCCGGCATCGTCAGCGCCGTCGCCGTCCTCTGTCTCATCGGCATCCTCTACGGAGCCCTCGTCGCCTGGGCCCAGACCGACATCAAAAAACTCGTCGCCTACTCCTCCGTCTCCCACCTCGGCGTCTGCGTCCTCGGAATGCTCGCCCTCAATGCCCCCGGTATGGCCGGCTCCATGCTCTACATGATCAACCACGGCAT
This sequence comes from Phycisphaerae bacterium, assembly GCA_035524355.1. Lineage (GTDB taxonomy): Bacteria > Planctomycetota > Phycisphaerae > WQYP01 > WQYP01 > DATKPA01. The sequence goes on from DATKPA010000087.1 coordinate 60,182, forward strand.
CGTCTCCGGCGCTCTCTTCCTCATGGTCGGCATGGTCTACAACCGCTACCACACCCGCGACATCCGCGAACTCTCCGGCCTCGCCAAGGGTATGCCCAAGTTCGCCTTCTTCTTCATGCTCTTCGTCATGGCCGGCGTCGGCCTCCCAGGCCTCAACAGCTTCGTCTCCGAAATCCTCTCCCTCGCCGGGGCCTTCACCTCCTCCCACCTCGGCATGGCCTATGGCACCATCGGCGCCATCGGCGTCATCTTCTCCGCCGCCTACATGCTCAAGCTCGGCTCCGGCGTCCTCTTCGGACCACTCTACTACCCCGTCCTCACCGCCGAGCACGACACCCACGAAACCATCCACCCCAAGTACGTCATGGGCGACGACATCACAGGCCGCGAAATCGCCGTCCTCACCCCACTCGCCATCGCCGTCGTCGTCCTCGGCGTCTACCCCGGCCCCATCATCCGCGCTCTCGATCAACCCCTCCGCGACATCCGCCACGCCAACATCGCCGACGTCCAGACCGCCAGCGCCCAACCCCAATGATCCCCCCCCACTAACGACGCCCGCCGCCTCGCGCGGCGCGGGGCCAATGTGCTCGCATAAACTCAAAGCCCCTTCCCATCGGAACCCCACCCAAAGGTTTTCCGATTTCGAGCTCCCGATTTCAACCCCCTCCCCCCACCCACCCGATAACAATTCAACAAGAATCCTCAACTGCGATTTACCCCGCGCCCCCTTTCCCCCATAATGAGGCGCATTCAACTCCCTTTCACGAGAGCCCCATGTCCTCAATGAACATCCTCATCACTGGCGCAGCCGGCTTCCTCGGCTCCCACCTCACGGACTCCCTCCTCGCCCAGGGTCACCGCATCACCGGCGTCGACTCCTTCATCACCGGCTCCAAGGACAACGTCTCCCACCTCGCCGGCAACCCTCACTTCAAACTCATCCACCACGACCTCGTCAACCCCCTCCCCGACGAAGTCCTCAAACAAAAATGGGATCGCATCTGGCACATGGCCTCCCCCGCCTCCCCCGTCGGCTACGTCAAACACATGATCACCACCCTCAAGGTCAACGCCACCGCCACCATGAACCTCATGGAACTCGCCGAACGCGACCACGCCCGCATCTTCGTCGCCTCCACCTCCGAATGCTACGGCGATCCCCTCGAACACCCCCAACGCGAATCCTACTGGGGACACGTCAACCCCATCGGCATGCGATCCATGTATGACGAAGCCAAACGCTTCATGGAATCCGCCACCATGGCCTACCACCGCGAACGCGGCGTCGACACCCGCATCGTCCGCATCTTCAACACCTACGGACCTCGCCTCGCTCAGGACGACGGCCGCGTCGTCGTCGCCTTCATCACCCAGTGCCTCCGCAACCAGCCCATCACCGTCCAGGGCAACGGCCAGCAGACCCGCTCCCTCTGCTACGTCGAAGACGAAATCCGCGGCTTCCTCGCACTCATGGATTCCGACTACTACCTCCCCGTCAACATCGGCAACCCCGACGAAGTCACCATGCTCGAACTCGCCATCGAAATCCGCGACCTCTGCAACTCCAAATCCGAAATCATCCACACCCCCCTCCCCCCCGACGACCCTAAACAACGCTGCCCCGACATCACCCTCGCCAAAAAACTCCTCCATTGGCAACCCACCATCCCCCGCAAACAAGGCCTCGCCCGCACCATCGAGTTCTACAAGAAGAAACTCGGCCTCTAATCAACACCTGTGCGCCCCCAACTGATTTAACCGCGGTCCCCCGGGCTGCGCGCCTCGCCTCCCTCACACCCCCTTTTCACCAGTCCGCATCGGCCCGCCAAAAACCGTAACCCTCCCCAACTTTATGCTGGAACCCGCCCCCCACGGTGGTACGATAGACGCGGCTGGAATTCGTGCTTGCGCGCGGAAATCCGCCGTACATCTCCCCCGACGTTTCCCGCGCATCACATCTATCGCGAGGAGGCGACCATGTCTGAACAATCTTCCGCCACCGTCCACACGCCCCATCCGTCCAACACCAGCAAGGAACTCGGCCTCATCATCGCCTTTGGCATCATCGCCATCCTTCTCGCCGCGGGTGTCGCCGCCTGGAAGCTCGGCTACTTCCAGGCCAACCCCAGGGTCGCCATCGTCACCTGGAACGACGACCCCTACTGGGACCTCGTCATCGACGGTGCCCAGGCCGCCGCCAAAGCCAAGAACATCGACCTCATCATCGTCCGCTCCCAGGCCGATGTGAAAATCCAGACGCAACACGTCCGCGACCTTCTGGACAAGGGCGTCCAGGGCATCGCCATCTCCCCCAACGGACCCGCCGATCAATTGGCCATCCTCAACGAAGCCGCCAACAAGGCCGTCCTCGTCACCTTCGACTCCGACGCCGCCATCCCTCAGCGCAAAGCCTTCGTCGGCAGCGACAACTACCAGGCCGGACAGCTCGCCGCTGAACAGATCCGCGAAGCCATCCCCGACGGCGGCGATGTCATCATTTCCGTCGGCTCCATCGACATGGTCAACGGCCGCCAGCGCCGCCAGGGCATCATCGACAACCTCCTCGACCGCCGCCCCAACGAAGAACGCCCCGCCGATCCTCTCGACGCCCCACTCAAAGGCACAAGTTACTCCATCGTCGCCACCGTCCTCGACAACGGCGACCGCAAAAAAGCCACCGCCGGCGTCGCCGATGCCATCAAGGCACACCCCGACGTCAAATGCATCGTCGCACTCTTCTCCTACAGCCCCGCCGCCGTCGTCGATGCCATCCAGCAAACCAACAACGCCGGGAAAATCAAAGTCGTCGGCTTCGATGAATCCGACGCCACCCAGGCCGGCATCGCCAACGGCACCATCTACTCCTCCATCCTCCAGGACCAGTACCGCTGCGGTTACGCCGCCATCGACTTCATCGCCGACACCCTCCGCGGCGCCGAAGAAAACGCCCCCATCGGCGTCCACTTCATTCCCCTCCGCGTCCGTGTCCTCAAATCCGACAACCTCACCTTCCTCCGCGCCGACAAAATGATCCACACCCCAAAGATGTGACCCCCTCGTCGCATGAGCCTCCCGCCAATGACGAATGAAATGGTCGGTGGCATTGGCGTCTCGCCAATGATGAATGAAATGGTCCCATCGACCATTTCATTCATCCCTCCCTTTGCGCTCCCCCCTCAAAAAAACGCCGGCTTGGCCTTAATTCATCAGAATTCAGCACCCTATTCTTATCGTTTCTCTCGAAACCTTTGCATGAATCGCATCCCCCGCAATATCAGCAAAGAAAAGCCGTTTCCCCCACCGTCGCCAATCGCTCGAAGGGTAGCTGCGAACCCCTCGGCGACTGGAAATCCAATGGAGAGCAGTACCATGTGGAAAGTCATTCGCACCTGCACTCTGATCCTTGCCGCCGCCTCCCCCTGCTTCGCAGCCGACGCCCCCAGCTTCGTCAACAAACCCGACGCCTGGTTCGCTACCGACCAGGGAAAAACCGTCGTCGCCAACATCATCTCCTGGGAACTCCCCGCCGGTGGCTGGTACAAGGCGTATGACGCCCTCAAGCCCAACACCGCTCCCATCCCCCATGAATTCCCACCCGCGACTTCCCCCGAAGCCGCCGCCGCCACCCAGCGCGAAAGGGGCTCCTGGGACAACGTCGCCACGATCGACAACAACGCCACCCACTCCGAACTCCGCATCCTCGCCCGCGCCGTCACCCTCCAGAACAACCCCGCCGCCAAAGCCGCATTCTTCAAAGGCCTCGACGCCCTCCTCGCCGCCCAATACCCCAACGGTGGCTTCTCCCAACGCTTCCCCCCCGCCAACAACTACGGCCGATACATCACCTTCAACGACGGCGCCATGATCGGCGCCTTGGAAGTCCTCCAGGACATCGCCAACGATCACCCCCCCTACCAGTTCGTAGACCCGCCCCGCCGCGAAAAAGCCCGCATCGCCGTCCAAAAAGGCATCGACTGCATCCTCAACTGCCAGATCCTCCGCAACGGCCAACCCACCTGCTGGTGCGCCCAGCACGACGAAAAAAACCTCGCCCCAGCCCCCGCTCGCGCCTACGAACTCCCCTCCCTCAGCGGCCAAGAGGGCGCCGGCGTCGCCCTCTTCCTCATGCATCTCCACAACCCCGACGCTCGCATCCGCCGCGCCGTCGAAGGCGCCGCCGCTTGGTTTGATCAAGTAAAAATCACCGGCAAACGCGTTACCTTCATCCGCACCCCCGACGGCAAACGCGACCGCATCCTCGTCAACGACCCCCACTCCACCCTCTGGGCACGCTTCTACGACATCGACACCAACCAACCCTTCTTCTGCGGCCGCGACGGTATCAAAAAGCCCCACCTCGCCGACATCGAACGCGAACGCCGCGCCGGCTACGCCTGGTACGGAAACTGGGGCGCCAAAGTCGCCACCGAATTCGCCCAATGGCAAAAGCAAAACCCCGTAGGGAACCCGTAGCGTCAGCGCCGGCACATGTGCACCCCTCCACAAATGCGCCCTCCCCAACGCTTACCGGGTGCCATGATTCCGCCACAATCTCGGTGCCAGAAATTTGCCGCATGCGCTCACATAAAACACATGGCGCACCACCCCCAATTGCTCCGCCTCAATTCGACCAGGCTGCCATGCAAACCCAACTCCCCGACCGCCCTAACTACGAAACCATCAACGCCTGCCTGATCCACGCAAGACGCAGCATGATTTAGACTGGCATATCATCAGCGCTGGCGGTATCGTTCCCAACGCAAATGAGAAAGAGAAGGACTAGCAAACATTCTCGGCGCACCTCCGCGAGACGTCCGTATCGCATCTTCCTTAGCCATGGTACTCCCGATAAATTCATCGCTAAGGCAATGTGTCATTATTTGGACGCGATTGGGGCCAAAACTTTTCGCGACGATCGTGACATAGACGGCGGCGATGACATTCCGGAATCGATTCGCCAGGCGATCAAACAGTCCGATGAACTCGTCGTCCTCCTTACGCCAAATTCCGTCAACCGGCCATGGGTGAATTTGGAGGTTGGTGCCGCGTGGGGTTGGGCAAGGCTCCGAATAGTGGCAGTTCTGTACAACGTTAGCATCGATCCGATACCTGCTATAATGAAATCGAAGAAGGCGATTGCATTGAACGACTTTGATCAGTACGTTCAAGAGGTTGCCAAACGCGTGAAAGATTTGAAGAAATGAGTGATCGCAAAAAAACCTATGACGTGTTCTTGACGTCTACCACAAACGCGACCGGTTTGGTGGTGAAAGTGGAGGCCATTCTAATCGCGGCCGGCTTAAAAGTGTTTTCACCGCTCAGGGTACCCGCAGGCGCGAATATGTGGGAACGCCTGCGTGAAGAATTGGGTGCGAGTCTTTCCGTTGTCGCTGTACTCGGCGAGTACACGCATCTGCCTCCGAGCCTCGCGATCGAAATCGGAGCTGCGCTTGCGTGGAACAAGCCGACATACGCATTGCTCGAAAACTTGGCGGAATTGGAGCCTGGTGTGCTTCCAGCGGACGTTCAAGTCCTCGATCTGCCGCACATCGATCAAGTTGTTCAGGACGTTCATGAAATTAGTCAACCGTTGACGGCGGAACAGAAGCAACTTCTTGCAGAAGTTTACACTGACGTGAACGTGCCTACGGATCAGCTTCCCCGCTCACCCGACGCACTTAGCCGCTTCACGGACCGTTTCAATAAAGCCACGCACCGTCGCTGGTCGAGCGAACGCCTCTTGCGAGAAGTTTTGGTTATGAGGAAAAGCGGTCGTCTTCCCAAACTCCGCCGCAATTCGGCTTCTAACGATCACCGTATACCCGCGTGATATTGCTTCCTATTGAAGAACTCGAAGGGCGGATTGCCTCCCACCCCCGCCCCTCCTCTTCACCACCGTCTCCGGCGCCCACCTCTACGGCTTCCCCTCCCCATCCTCGCACCACAACGAACTCACTCCACCAACCCCCGATACCCCTCCCCCAACCGATACGCCCGCCTCTTCCGCGACGCATCCGCCATCTCCAGAAACCCCTCCCCCACCCACCTCCGGCAATACCCCAGCATCGTCCGATGACTCAATCCCAAAAACTTCGCCATCTCCAAAGCCGTCGCACTCCCCTGCTTCCTGAACAACATCAGTAACCGCCGCTCCCGCGCATCCAGCGCCCGCAATTCCCCCGCTCGATCCCTCGCCCCACGCTCCGCCGCCTTCACCGCCTGCCGCCGCACCGCCGCAAACGCCTCCGCCATCCCCGTGCAAAAATAATTCACAAACCCCGTAACATCCGCCTCCTCTCTTCCCAGATAGTAATTGTGCGAAGGACCCACCGTCAGCGCCGCATAATATCCCCCCAGATTCCGCGCATAATATTCATCCAGCGAATAGACCCCCTTCAACCCATATCCCGACCGATGCAGAATCAACGTCGTCAACAACCGCGCCGTTCTCCCATTCCCATCGTAATACGGATGAATCGTCGCAAACTGATAATGCGCCAGCGCCGCAATCATCGGCGCCGGCAACTCCTGCCGCTTCATCTCCGCCTTCACCCATCCCACCAATTCCCCCATCAACTTCCGCACATCCCGCGCCTCCGGCGGCATGTACACAATCCGCCGCGATGAACTATCCCGAATCACGTTCTGCCCATCCCGATACGCCGTCGCCACCCCCTTCCCATTCATCACCAAACCATGAATCCGCCGAACGTCCAACTCCCGAATCTCCCCCCTCTCCCTTCCAAGACGCTCCACCTCCGCCAGTGCCGCATAATAGTGCCGCACCTCAATCTCATCCCGCTCCCGCCCCGGAAATCCCGCAGCATCGCCCCTCACCACCTCCTGCACCTGTGCCTGCGTGAGCCGATTCCCCTCAATCTGCGTCGAATAGTGCGTCGAAACCAGCCGCGCCGTCTCCCGCAAACTCGCCAGCACCTCCACATCCAGCGGCAACTCCCCCACCGCCTGCCGATCCGCCTCAATGGCCATCAGCGCCTTCGTAATCCCCGGAGTAATGCGATAATTGGGGGCAAACATGGTTCGACCATTTTACCAGAATATGTCAGTTAAATGTCAGTTAAATGTCAGTTATTTCCCGCCGCGTAATCTGTGAAAATTTAGGTAATCTGCGGACAAACCATCGCCCCGAGAACACCAAAGCCCGGCGACACCACCGCCGCGCCGCGCATAATTCTCCTCTTGCAACCCGCCAATCAGGTACGTATAATGTTAGGGTTAACCGTCCTGCAGTTCAATCGCACAAATGCGAAGGGGGGGAATCTATGCCACCAACCAACCCGATGCACGACCTCCATCCCAACCACCCGGCGACCCTCAGCAACCATTTCCAAAACCCAGTTTCCGTGGTTGGTCTCCCTGGCGGCCATTCATCGGTACGGGAAAGAGCCCTTAGAGCCCGCGCAGGGGGTGGCGGACAATCTGAGTATCTTCCCGAAATCACCTCAAAAACGCGGTTTCTCAATTCCAATTCTGAGTATCTTCGACTGGCGCTATCAAAAACGCACCTCCCCCATCCCAACCCTAAGTACCTCCGCCTCCCACCCCCAAAAACCACATTATTCACAAAATCGTATTTTATCAATCCACGCCAAAAGCCGCCCCACTCCGTCGCAAGGGTCTCGCAACACCATGAGTCCCTTCGGGAAAAAACCGCATTTTCTTTCCCACACATGAGTCCCTTCGGGGCTTTTTGCCACCTTTTCCCCAAAACCCTGAGTCCCTTCCGAGGGAAACCCCAAACTCCCCCCGAAACCCTGCACCCGGAACCCTATCCCCTGGACCCTCCCTTTAACATTTCCCGCCACCCCCGTTTCGTCATTCGTCATTTGTCATTCGTCATTCCGCGCAGCGGTTGCTCCCTCCCCCAAATTTGCGTACAATTCCCCATTCAAAATGCCATTAGGCCCGCGCTGGCTGCAACGTCGCTGCTGGCGGAAGCCTGTACCATTTCTCAAAGGTCCCACCCTCATGATTGCCGTCGAAAAGAAGAAAACCGTCATCGAATCCAACCGCACCCACGAGAAGGACACCGGCTCCCCCGAAGTCCAGATCGCCATCCTCACCGAACGCATCACAGAACTCACCGAGCACCTCAAGTCCCACAAGAAGGACTTCTCCTCCCGTCGCGGCCTCCTCAAGATGGTCGGCAAGCGCAACAGCCTCCTCAAGTACCTCACCCACACCGACCGCGAACGTTACCAGAAAATCATCACCAAGCTCGGCCTCCGAAAGTAAACACCGGAAGTCAGGAGTCAGAATACAGTAGTCAGAAGCCCCGTTCTTCTGACTTCTCACTTCTGACTCCTGGCTTCTTCTCCATTCCGTCATCGTCTGGTCGAAATATCGTATCGGCAGGCAAAGATATATTTGAAAGGTCCCTATCATGTCAGTAGTCACAGTCACCCGTAACATCGGCGATAAAACCCTCAAACTCGAAACCGGCCTCCTGGCCAAACAGGCCGACGGCGCTGTCGTCGTCACCTACGGCGACACCGTCATCCTCGCCACCGTCGTCTCCTCCGACCCCCGTCCCGGAACCGACTTCTTCCCCCTCACCGTCGATTACCGCGAAAAACCCTCCGCCGCCGGCAAATTCCCCGGTGGTTTCATCAAACGCGAAGGCCGACCCACCACCAAGGAAACCCTCACCGCTCGCATGATCGATCGCCCCATCCGCCCCCTCTTCCCCTTTGGCTACTTCGACGAAGTCCTCATCCAGGTCCTCGTCCTCTCCGCCGATGGCCAGAATGACCCCGACGTCCTCTCCATGATCGGCGCCTCCGCCGCCCTCGCCATCTCCTCCGTCCCCTTCGAAGGCCCCATCGGCGCAGTCCGCGTCGCCCGCATTGACGGCAACTTCAAGGTCTTCCCCACCACTGCTGACATGGACCTCTCCGACATCGACCTCCTCCTCTCCGGCACCGACGAATCCGTCAACATGATCGAAGTCGGAGCCCGCGAACTCCCCGAAGCCGTCGTCTTCGACGCCATCAAGACCGGCCACGCCGTCATCCACGAAATCGTCGGCGCCATCAAGGAACTCCAGCAGAAGGTCGGCAAGCCCAAGGAATTCAAAACCAACAAGCCCAGCGATGACCTCATCAAGGCCATCCACTCCAAGTACGGCGCGGAAATCATCGCCGCCAAGCACACCGTCAAAAAGCAGGAACGCCACGACGCCGTCAGCGCCGTCAAAGACAAAATCAAGGCCGAGTTCCTCGCCCTCAATCCCACTACCCAGAAGCCCATCAACGATCCCTTCCACGTCGCCCTCGCACTCTCCGTCGTCGAGGAAAAACTCATCCGCGAGTACATCCTCAACGGCAAACGCCCCGACGGCCGCGACCACAAAACCGTACGCCCACTCATGAGCATGGTCGGACTCCTCCCCCGCACCCACGGCTCCGGCCTCTTCCAACGCGGCGAAACCCAGGTCCTCACCACCGCCACCCTCGGCACCGGCGAAGACGAACAGATCGTCGACGGCCTCGGCGACGAGTACTCCAAGAAGTTCATGCTCCACTACAACTTCCCCCCCTTCTCCACCGGCGAAGTGAAACGCATCATGGGCCCCGGCCGCCGCGAAATCGGCCACGGCGCCCTCGCTGAACGCTCCCTTGAAGCCGTCCTCCCCACCCCCGACGTCTTCCCCTACGTTGTCCGCCTCGTCTGCGACGTCATGGAATCCAACGGCTCCTCCTCCATGGCCTCCGTCTGCTCCGGCACACTCGCCCTCCTCGATGCCGGCGTCCCCATCCTCCGCCCCGTCGCCGGCATCTCCATCGGCCTCGTCAAAGAGGAAGGCCGCGAGGAACTCCTCACCGACATCATCGGCGAGGAAGACCACTACGGCGATATGGACTTCAAAGTCTCCGGCACCACCGAAGGCATCACCGGCATCCAGCTCGACCTCAAGATCCGCGGCCTCTCCTTCGACATCATCGAAAAGACCTTCGCCCGCGCCAAAGAAGCTCGCCTCTTCATCCTCAGCGAGATGGCCAAAACCATCTCCACCCACCGCCCGCAGATTTCGCAGTACGCCCCCCGCCTCCTCACCATCCGTATTAATCCCGAGAAGATCGGTAAGATCATCGGACCGGGCGGCAAGACGATCAAAGCCATCGTCGAACGCACCGGCGCCAAGATCGACATCGAGGACGATGGTTCAGTCTTCATCGCCGCCATGGGCATGGAAGCCGCAGAGAAGGCCCGCGAGGAGATCGAACGCCTCTCCGAGGACGTCAAGATCGGCAAAATCTACACCGGCAAAGTCACCAGCATCAAGGATTTCGGGGCCTTCATCGAAGTTATTCCCGGACAGGACGGCCTCTGCCACATCTCCGAACTTTCCGACCGCTTCCTCAAAACCGTCGGCGAAGAAGTCAAGATGGGCCAGACCGTCCGCGTCAAAGTCATCGCCATTGACGACCAGGGCCGCATCAAGCTCTCCCGCAAACAGGCCATGAAGGACGAAGCCCCCAAGCCCGCCCCCGGCGCCGCTGCAGCGCCGGCCCCGCAATCGGGGCAACAGGTTCAACAAACGGTACAACAGTCTTGACCGTTTGAATAAGCCTAAGATAAGATACCGCCGGTGAAAGATCGCTTTCCCGGCGGTTTTTTATTGGAGAAGGACAAGGGATGGGCAAACTTCGCAAGTCCCTTGAAAAAATGCACGTGTGTTGAGTCTTTCCAGCGGCTTTCGGTGCATCACCGAATACGCTCGCTGGTAGCCTCGGCATGTTCAGCGGAATTCGTGCCCCCGCGGACCACCGTTCTGTGTGTTCGCCAGACATTTGTGGCGGTCCAATCGTTACGGCCCATGTGATGCTTTTCCACGCATGCGCCGCAAGGTTTGGTACACACATCGAGGTGACCGAAATGCCGATTGGCACAGTGAAGTGGTTCGACGCGAAGAAGGGCTTCGGGTTCCTGTTGGATGCGGACGGGCAGGACGTCTTCGTCCACTACACCATCATTGAAGGCGAAGGATATCGCCGGCTGTGGGATGGGGAACAGGTCGAGTACGAGTGCACGCGCGGCCCCAAGGGACTGCTGGCATCGCGCTGCCGCCGTCTCTCGCCGATGCCGGACAGTCCCCTGCGGGACGAGGGAGAGGGTAAGCCGGCAGGCAAAACGCGGCCCGCATCGCAGTAACCCGCGCGGCGGCTTCGGCGGTACAATGCCGTTTTGATTGCACCGCGCAGGATGCCAATGGCCGAGCATAACCCGCATATTTCCCTGTCGTCCCCCGCCTCGGGCCCGTCGATCCCTTCCGATCCCGCCCGCGCGAAGCGTCCCCGACGCATCCGGCGGGAAAATGAACGCATCGCCCGCCTGAACCAGTTGGCGGAGATGGGGAAGCTTGCGGCGGGGTTGGCTCACGAGCTGAAAAATCCCCTCTCGACGCTCAAGCTGAATCTGCAATTGATGGAGGAAGACCTCGCGCAACTGCCCGGCGCCCAGCGCTCGCTCACCCGGCTCTCGACGCTCAAAAAAGAAGCGGACCGCCTGCGGCAGACGCTGGATGACTTTTTGAAATTCGCGGGGCGGATCGAGCTGCGGCTGGAATCGGTGTCGCTGAACTCGCTCGTCGAGCATCTGATCGACTTCATTCATCCGCAGGCGCAGGCGAACAAGGTGCGCGTGCTGACGGCGCTGTCGGCGGAGGATCCGCACTGCATGCTGGATTCGAACCTGATGAAGCAGGCGCTGTTGAATCTGTTTTTAAACGCGATTCAGGCGATGCCGCAGGGCGGGGAGTTGTTGATCCGGACGATGAGCGAAGGGGGCGCGGTGATTTTGTACGTGTCGGACACGGGCGTGGGGATTCCGCCGGAGAATTTGCCGCGCATTTTCGATGCATACTTCACGACGAAGAAGGGCGGGACCGGGCTGGGGCTGCCGACAACGCGGCGCATCATTGAGGAGCACAACGGGCATATTTCGGTGACGTCGGAGCCGGGCAAAGGTACGAGTTTTCGGGTGGATATTCCCTGCTCGCCGAAGAATGATGGAGTCGCTCCCGCCTCCCGCTGATACAACGAAAGAGTTTGAGATTCATGCCAACACCGCGCGATATTGCTTTTCAGACATTGCTTCCCTGGCAACGGATGTACGACCCGCCGTTTTTGCCGGAGCGCACGGATGCGGCGTGGGAGGGGCTTTCGCCGCGGGACCGGGCGTTTGCGTTTGATCTGGTGACGGGGGTCATGCGATGGCGGAACACGCTGGATGCGGTGATTCAATATCCGCTGCGGCAGCCGCTGGATTCGCTCGATCATGCGGTGCGCGTGGTGCTGTGGATCGGGGCGTATCAACTGCTGATGCAGTCGGGGACGGCGGATTACGCGGCGGTGGATACGACGGTGGAGCTGGCGAAGAAACAGCGATCGACGGTGAAGGCGGCGGGGCTGGTGAATGCGGTGCTGCGGGGGATCACACGGCTGAAGCCGACGCGCGGGGCGCGCCTAGCGGGACGGCTGGGGCGGAATGTGTTCGCGCTGGATTTCGAGACCGATGTGACGCTGTCGGCGGATGTGTTTCCGGCGGTGAGCGCGCCGGATGCGCATCTGGCGGCGGTGCGATCGCATCCGGCGATTTATGTGCAGCACGTGCGGAAGATTTTTGGCGATGTGCAGGCGGGGGAGATCCTGCTGCGGAACAATGTGCGGCCGGTGGTGACGTTGCGGGTGGATGCGGCGGCGATCGATGTTCCGGCGAATGCGGGCCTGGCGCCGCATGCGGAGGCAAAGCAGTTTCTCGTGGCGAGCGAGGGATGGAATCCGGTCATTGAGGACCTGGTGCAGCGCGGAGTGGTTTCGCCGCAGGATCCGACATCGGCGAAACCGGTGCGGGCGCTGGCGGAGCTGGCGGCGGCTGGGAAGATTCGGGAGCCGGGGACGATTCTCGATTTGTGCGCGGGGCTGGGGACGAAGGCGATTCAACTCGCGCGGACATTTCCGGGGGCGCGTATCACGGCGACGGATCTTGATTCGCAGAAGACGGAGCGGTTGCGCAAGCGGGCGGCGCAGATGGGGATTTCGAATTTGTCTGTAGTGCCGATGGCGGAGGTGGCGTCGGGGAAGCCGTTTGACGCGGTGCTGCTGGACGTGCCATGCTCGAATACGGGGGTGATGGCGAAGCGGGTGCAGTCGCGGTGGCGGTGGCCGTCGCTGGGAGGCGAAGGGTTTGCGGCGCTGAAGAAATTGCAGAGCGATCTATTGGCGCAGGGGAGTTCGCTGGCGGGGGCGAATGGGGCGGTTGTGTATGCGACGTGTTCGATTGATCCGGCGGAGAATGAGATGTTGGTGCAGGAGTTTATTAAAGGGTCGACGCGGAAATGCGGAATCGTGGAGCAGGAATCGACGGTGCCGTCGTTGAGCAATTCGGCGGTGGGGATGCGCGATGGGGGGCATTACACGGTGATAGTCGCGGAGTGAGGCAAAGCGCCACGCGAGGCGAGGCCGACATGTGAAGTTGGCCGGTTAATGCGCATGGAACGCACATTGCCCCGCGCCGCCCGAGGCGGCGGGCGTCGGGTGTTGAGTTGGGTGCGCGGGTGGTTAGTGCACGGGTGTGAGTTTGCGCATGACGTCGAGGAGGATAGAGGGTTTGTCGAGGTTGTAGTCCTCTCTGTAGCGCACGGGCGTGAGTTTTTCGAGGTGACCGTTGTTCTTGATGTGATAGACCCACGGGGGCATGACCATGCAACGACGGCGGGCGAGGGTTTCGAGAAATTCCATATCATCGATGGAGGCGGGAGAGTTCCCCGCGGCCATGGCGCGAAGTTCTGCTTTACCGAAACCGTGAGAGTGTTGATGACTGGAACGCATGAAAATCCCCTTAGTAAACCCCATCCACAACCCTGGGCAACTTCACTAGAAATAAATGATAGGCGAAATGCCAGTAATTTCTTCATATTTTTGTCGAGAAATTCTCTTTGGTTGAGCTCAGCTCGGCGCCTATTATTTGCGTGTTCCATTAACCGTTTCGCAGGAGGAACTTCCGAATGACACTCAATTCGCACCTGATTTCACGATTACAGGGAAGCCTGGGACTGCTCAGCATGCACCTGAACGATCTTGCAGACGCGGACCTGTTTGCACGTCCGGTTCCGAACGCCAATCACGCCAATTGGCAGCTCGGCCATCTGGCGGTGGCGGAGACGAACATGCTGACCGACTCGGGGATTCCGATGCCGGCTCTGCCCGAGGGCGTGGCGGCGAAGTATTCGAAGGAGGCGGCGAAGTCGGATGATGCGGCGAAGTTTTTGAAGAAGGACCAATTGATCTCGCTGCTGCAGGCGACGCGCAATGCAACGATTGCGTGGGCGAAGAACGCGTCGGCCGCAGAGTTAGCGACGCCAACGCCGGAGAAGATGCGGTCGTTTGCGGCGACGCGGGCGGATCTGCTGGCGGCGCTGTGCCTGCATGATGCGATGCACATGGGGCAGTTGCAGGTGATTCGGCGGAAGCTGGGGAAGCCGATTCTGTTTTGACCCATTAAATGCCACGAAAAACACGAAAGACACGAAAGTGCTTTGGAGAGTTGAAGTGGCGCTTTGGGGACGGCTTGTGGGGCTGCGCGAGTGCGCGGACTCGTGGCATTCCGTCCTTTGTTGGATCGGGTGAGGTTCATTGGAGCGAGTGCACATTCCGGCGATACCATCGCCGGCTTTTTGCGGCGGCTTTTTTACTTCACGTGGATGTCGATTTGTTTGCGGATGTCGTCGGAGCTGGAGCCGATGTCGAGGTGGTAGGTGCCGGGGGGGACGCGGTATTTTTTGGCGGCGTCGTCCCAGTTGCGCATGTCCCAGGCGCGGACGGGGATGTCGATGGTGACTTTTTTGCCGGCGGGGACGGCGACGCGCTGGAAAGCGACGAGTTTTCGCATCGGGTGGCCCGGCGTGGGAACGTCGGGGCGGGCGTAGATTTGGACGACTTCTTCGCCGTCGCGCGGGCCGGTGTTGGTGATGTCGAGGGTGACCCAGAGGGATTCATTTTCGGCGACGTCTGAAGTGGTGAGTTGCGGATTGCTGTAGTCGAAGGTGGTGTAGCTGAGGCCGTGGCCGAAGGCGAAGAGGGGCGTGCCTTTGTAGTAGCGGTAGGTGCGGCCGTTGCCGGCGGCCATGGTGTAGTCGAGGAAGGAGGGGAGGTCGGTGGTGGCGGAGTAGAAGGTGAGGGGGAGTTTTCCGCCGGGGTTGTAGTCGCCGAAGAGGACGTCGGCGATGGCTTTGCCGGCCATCTGACCGGGATACCAAGCCTGGAGAATGGCGGGGACGTTTTCTTTTTCCCAGGGGACGGCGACGGCGCTGCCGGTCATGTTCACGTAGACGAGCGGAATGCCGGTGGAGGCGAGGGCCCTCATGGTTTGGGTCTGGACGGCGGGGAGTTCGATGGAGACGCGGTCGCCGTTGAGGAGGCCGTCGATGGGGGCGCGCATGGCGCCTTCTTCCTGTTCGATGCGGCCATCGAGACCGCCGACGAAGATGATGGCGTCGGCGCCTTTGATTTGATCGAGGACCTGCGGGGTGACATCGACGTTGCGTTTGTCCCAGGTGAGTTCGAGGTTGAGGACGCCGCCATAGCCGACGGTTTCGAGGACGAGTGGGACGGATTCGCCGGCCTTGAGGGTGACGGTGGGCGTTACGCCGGGCTCGACGAGTCCGCCGCCGCCGGTCATGTTGTCCTGGACCATTTTGTTGTTGAGGAAGAGGCGGTAGTTGGAGGCGCCGTCGGCCTTGATTTCGTAGGTGCCGTCGGCGGGGGCGACGAATTCGCCGGACCAACGGGCGGAGAAATCGATGGCGCCGTTGGGCGGGGTGAAGATGCCGCCGGTGGTGCGGTCGATCCAGCCGTTGAAGTCGATGGCGTGGTCCTGGCGGATGGCGATGGGGACGCCGGCGAAGTTGGGGTTGTCGAAGTATTCGCCGTGGAGGCCGGTGGCGCTGCCGCTGCGGAGGCAGACGTCGGGGACGAGCTCGGGGCCGTCGAAGCGTGTACCGATGTCGCAGCCGCGGACGTAGACGACTTCAGTGCCGGGGACGGCGTTGCGGATGCCGTCGAGGACCATGACGGGGCGTGAGGGAACGCCGAAGTAATTGCCGAGGAGGGGGAGAAGGCTGTCGGCGTTGGGGCCGACGACGGCGATTTTTTTGAGGTCTTTGCGGAGGGGGAGAACGTTGTGGTCGTTTTTGAGGAGGACCATGGATTTGTGGGCCATTTCGAGCGCGATGGCGTTGTGGGCGGGGGAATCGTTTTCGGTGATGGAGATGGAGGAGTATTTCACTTGCGCGGGGGGATCGAACATGCCGAGCTTGAAGCGGGCGGTGAGGATTCGTCCGAGGGCGGTGTCGACTTGTTTTTCCGTGATAAGGCCCATGTCGACGGCGGAGGCGAGCGCGGAGTAATCGGAACCGCACTCGAGATCGCAGCCGGCTTTCACGGCCTTGGCGGCGGCTTCGGCGCGGGTTTGCACGTCGTGATGGTTCCACCAGATGTCGGTGATGGCGCCGCAATCGGAGACGACGTAGCCGTTGAAGCCCCAGGTGTTGCGGAGGAGGTCGGTGAGGAGGAGTTCGCTGGCGCAGGCGGGGGAGCCGTAGACGTCGTTGTAGGCGCCCATGATGGAATCGACGTGGCCTTCGCGGACGGCCATTTCGAATTGCGGGAGGTACTCCTCGTAGAAATCATTTTGCGGAGGCGTGGCGTCGAAGATGTGGCGGAGAACTTCGGGGCCGCTGTGGACGGCGTAGTGCTTGGCGGTGGCGACGACCTTGAAGTATTTGGGGTCATCGCCCTGCAGGCCGGTGATGAAGGAGACGGCCATTTTGCCGGTGAGGAAGGGATCTTCGCCGTAGGTTTCCTGACCGCGGCCCCAGCGTGGATCGCGGAAGATGTTGATGTTGGGGGTCCAGAAGGTGAGGCCGTAGTAGCGGTCGCGGTTGTTGTGGGCGATGGCGTCGTTGTATTTGGCGCGGGCCTCGGTGGAGATGGCGTCGGCGATGGTGTGCATGTAGTCGGTGTCCCAGCTTGCGGCCATGCCGATGGCCTGAGGGAAGACGGTGGCGTATCCCGAGCGCGCGACGCCGTGGAGGCATTCGTTCCAGTAGTCGTAGGCGGGGATGCCGAGGCGTTTGATTTCGGGGGCGGAGTTCTGCATCTGGGCGACTTTTTCGCGGAGGGTCATGCGGCGGAGGAGGTCGGAGACGCGGGCATCGGTGGGTTTGGCGTAGTCCTTCCAGATGACGGGGCCGTGGATGACGGGGGCATGGTCCGCGAGTTCCTTTTCGATGCCCATGAGATCGATGGCAAGGGCCCAGGCGACTTTTTCGCCGGCGGCGTCGGTGATTCGGATGCCGGAGAATTTGGCGTTGTTTCTCGTGGCGCGCAGCACGATCTGCATTTCGCCGCCCGGGTGATCGACGGTGCCTTTGACGGTGAAGACGCGGCCGGTGCCGCCGGTGATTTTGTAGAGGTCGACGTTGGTTTGAATCGGCTGGCCATCGACGAGGACGTCGAATTCGCGTTCTTCGGCCTGGCGGAAGACATTTTCGGATCCGGCGACTTCGACGGTGTATCGGCCGGGGCGGAGGTAGACGCTGGCGACGAGCCCTTGGCCCCAGATTTCGGCGGCAAAGCCTTCAGGGATGGGTTCGCTGGTGACGGTTTTGCCGTCTTTCATTTCGAAGTAGTGGGCGTCGCCGGAGACGACCATGCGTTTGCCGCAGCAGCCGGCCCATTGGCGTGCCCATTCGACGTGATTGCCGCCGGAGCCTGGGCCGCCGGCGCAGGCTGCCAAGGTTGCTGCCAATGCCAGGAGGATTCCGACCCGCACCTTCCTCATCCGATTCTCCTCGCGCGCGTGGGATTTGAAATGTGAAGAAAGTCTAACCCGCCGTGTGCTGTTCGCCTATGGTCAAATCTGGACCCGATTGTTCCTATACGGATGCTTTTGAGGAGGGGAAGCCAGTCGGCCTATTTGTCGGACGAAGCCCAGGGCGCGATCAAGCGGATTTGTCGGCGACCGTGCTTGCGATAAATAGTGAAGTGGCGGTCGAGGGTAAAGACCGCGGCGCGATCATGGATTTCTGAAAGGCGCACGAGAGACGCATCAGCAAGGGACATGCGGGCGCCTTTGGGAAGACTGGAGAACTTGCGAATAAGCGATGCGAGTGCGGTTGATTCTGATTGCACGTCGAACGCTAGCAGAAGGGCTTGTTCTTCAAGCAGGGCAAAGAGCGAATCAAGGGGAAGGTTCTCGCGCTGGAGCAGGAGGCACGCTTCTGTAAACGCAGGCTCTGAAGAGAGGAACGGATTCGGCAGAGCGCGAGCAGTCTCAGATGCCCAATCGTGGTAAGCATCTTTTTGACTGAGCAATGCGACGAGCGGTCCGGCGTCAATGATTACGGGCGGATCACTCACCGAAGCCTTCCATGTATTTGGGGTTGGTAGAAAGGTCGGACGGTCCGTTCTTGACGACGCCAATGAGGTGGCCCGCCACTTCACCGAAAGTCTTTGGCCGCCGTTTTCCAGCGGTCTTGAAATGCTTTTCGAGGAGCTCGCGGACGATCTGGGACTTGGAAATACGGCGGGCGCGGGCCTCGGCAATGAGCTTGGCTTCGAGCGGGGGAGGAAGCTTGATGGACATGGTCATGGCGCAATGGTAATACTCAGAGCAGCCCAAGGCAATACGATTCCGGCGTGCGGGCGAGGTCACTCTTCGGGCAGTCCCAGATCCTCGATGTTGAAATCGCCGATCATTTCCTGGCCCTGTGCTTCGAGGCGTTCGAATTCCGGCGTTTGTGTAATGGGGGCGACAACCGCTTCGTCGGCGCGGGCGCCGTAGTGGTCTTTGAGCTTCCCGGCGAAGGCGGCGATCAGGGCGTTCCAGCGCTCGACTTCTTTGCGCAAGGCGGGAGCATCGCGGTTATCCCAGTAATTTCCCTCGTCGCGCACGGTGACATCCATACCGAGCTGCTTGGCGTGGTCGAGGATGCGGCAGATGCCGTCGTGGATCTTGAAGAAGTTTTCCCAGCCACCGCCCTCGCTGGAGAGCGTGGCGTATTGGGTTTTGCAGAAGCCTCGCCATTGGTATCCGACGAGGCCGGTCTTGCGGCGGATGGTAGGGTCGGAAATGTCGGGGGCGACAGTGGCATATTTGCCGAGGCCGAAGAATGCGGTTTCAGAGCCGGGCTGCTGGACGCCGAACATGGCGAAGCGCAGCGGCGGCACGCAGAGGAAGCGCTCCGCGTCCTTGGTCTTGTCGTAGCAAAGGAGATACTCGCGGAAGTGGCCGAGGCCGGGGTCGTCGGTTCGGGTGTCCCACGTGATCAGTTCGGAGCACCTTTCGAACTGCAAGGATTCGGCGAATGACCGCAACTGCTCGACGATTCTGCAGGCTTTGCTGAAGTCACGAAGTTGCGGGCTCGCGAGGTCGTAGTGGATGGTCAGACCCATGGGTGCTCCATGTTGTTCATTTGAGAAGCGGGACGAATCCGGCTTGTTCAAAGTGATGATCACCGGTGAGAGCTTCGGTAAGTTGGTGGTCCTGCATGACGATAAACGATGTGCAGTCGGTGAGGGACCATTCTTTGTCAGGGCGTTGGTCATAGAGTTGCAAGGCGCGATCGAAATCCCCGTCGGATGCAGGAATAATGATGACATTTGGATTGGCACGAAGTCGACGTATGAACTCGGCGACATTAACGCGAGACGGAGCATTGGCGAATCCGTCGGCAAATTCGGTCAGCACCCACGTGGTGGTGATCAGAGGCCGAGGAATGCGTGCGTGGTTCAATGCTCTTTCATGCGCCTCGTCCGCAGAATTGAGCAAGGCAATGAAATAGAAGGTGTCACCGAAACAAGGTGTCATTTTTTCCGTGTGCCGTGGATGTAATGATCATGGTTTCTGGCGAAATCGGATGGCAATCCTTTGGCCTTTCCGATGAAGTCGCCGAGGCTTTCGGCCAATGATGGGCCAACGTCCGATGGCGCGACCGGCTCCGGCTGGATGGTGACGCGAGCGCCTTCGGGAAGGGGCATCGGCCCGTCGAAAACGACCACGCCGTTCCTTACGTGTCCGCGGTAGACCATAGAAGTGCTCCTTGAGCGGCTCATTTTATGCTTTCAACTGATCGACCACCACTGCAAATCGGCTTAATCACTGGATCACTGGATCACCGCATCTGCCAACCTCGGCGACCCGTTGCCGCAGGGAGAGGGCCAGCGGCGACAAGGCGTTTTCGCGGCGGATCAACCATGAGGTTGAGGCCCTCGAGGCTTCGCGCGCCGAGCAGTTGTTGATCGCCGGGCTCGCCGAAAACGACTTCGTCCACCGTAAAAGTGTCACCGACTCGCACGATGGCGAAGCCAACGGAACGAGTCACCGTTTGGCCTTTTGCCATGATGAATGAGACGTCTTTATTCTCACGCTTGATTCCGAGCTGATCGAGAACAGCCGCGGGAATCCAAGTGTATTCACTGCCGGTATCGACGAGCGCTTTACCGAGCGTCGCGGCTCTGGCGCGACGCGTGATGTTCTCGATGCGGACGGATGTGTAAAAAGTTCCCATTTCTTCATTCTACCTCGTTACAGGCCGCTTTCGTTGAGGACGACGCCGTGGGCTTTGAGGGTGTTGACCTGGACGAGTTTGGCCTTCTCCGGTTCCGCAACGTTGTCGCTGTGGCATTCGGCCTTTTTGCCTTTGTGGGCGAGGGCGTGGATTTGTTCCTGCGTCAGCACGGCGCGCTGCTTGAGGAGGTTGGCGCCCTCTTCGGTGATGCCTTCGGATTTCATCGCGACTTTCTTCGGCTGGAACGCTTCATCCTTGCCGCTGGCGAATTCGACGATTTCCTTGCTGATGCGCATGGAGCACCAGTCGTGGCCGCACATGGCGCAGAAGTCGGTGTCGACTTCGAGGTCTTCATCGTGGAGCGCGCGGGCGGTTTCGCCGTCGAACGCGAGTTCGAATTGCTTGGGCCAGTTGAGGGCGGCGCGGGCCTTCGACATGTCGTCGTCCCACTGGCGGGCGCCGGTGATGCCGCGGGAGATGTCGCCGGCGTGGGCGGCGATTTTGTAGGCGATGCAGCCAGCTTTGACATCCTGTGCTTTCGGGAGGCCGACGTGTTCCTTGGGGGTGACGTAGCACAACATTGCTGCGCCGGCCCTTGCGGCTTCGGTGGCGCCGATGGCGCTGGTGATGTGGTCGTAGCCGGGGAAGACGTCGGTGGTGAGCGGGCCGAGGACGTAGAAGGGGGCATCATCACAGATGCGCTGCTGCAACGTCATGTTGAGAGAGATCTGATCCATGGGGACGTGGCCCGGGCCTTCGACCATGCACTGGACGCCGGCTTCGCGGGCGCGCTGGGTGAGTTCGCCCAGAGTGTTGAGTTCGGCGAGTTGGGCGGCGTCGGTGGCGTCGGCGCAGCAGCCGGGGCGGAGACCGTCACCGAGGGAGTAGGTGACATCGTATTGGCGCATGATGGCGGAGATTTCGTCGAAGAGCTCGTACATGGGGTTTTCTTTGTTGTGGACGATCATCCATTTGGCGAGGAGGGAGCCGCCGCGGGAGACGATGCCCGTGAGGCGGTTTTTCAGCAGCGGCAAATGCTTCTTGAGGACGCCGGCGTGGATGGTGAAGTAGTCGACGCCTTGCTGGGCCTGGCGTTCGATTTCCTTGAGGATGATGTCGGGGGTGAGGTCTTCGATCTTGCGGCCGATGATCATGGAGTAGATGGGCACCGTGCCGATGGGGATGGTGGAGTGGTCGATGATGGCCTGCCGGCATTCATTGAGGTTGCCGCCGGTGGAGAGGTCCATGAGGGTATCAGCGCCGTATTTCTGGGCCCAGTTGAGTTTTTCGACTTCTTCGTGGGTGCCGGAGGAGACGGGGGAGGCGCCGATATTGGCGTTGATCTTGGTGGTAACCATGCGGCCGATGGCCATGGGGTCGAGGCGTTTGGGGGCGTTCATCCCTTTGCAGTAGCTCGGATCACTAACCTCTTTCCAACGCTGCGAGACGGTCTGGTTCACCCACAGCGCAGCGGCATCACCGCGAGCGCCCGGATGTCCAACAGCGGCGGTCCCGTCAAGGGTCCATTCTGAATTCTGAATTCTGAATTCTGAATTCTCCCCCCCCGCGCCGGCGAGGTGGCGGATGTTGGCGGGAATAACAAGGCGGCCGCGGGCGACTTCGGCGCGGATGAATTCCGGCGTTTGGGCTTCGCGCTGGGCGACGCGGATCATCTGAGGGGTGATGAGGCCGGCCTTGGCGTATTCGTACTGGGTGTGGAATTGCTTGCCGTTCAAGTGGGGGGTGTTGGGTTGGATCATGGCCGGCTCCTGCGCTTGGGGCGCTTGAAAAAAACACAGAGATCACAGAGGGCACAGAGGACGCACCGAGACGGGGGATTGGTGGAGGGACGAGGGGTGGGACCTGTTGTCGCTTCCCTACGCCGGTATCACCCGGGTCAGGTTCGGAGGGTGTGCTCTCAGCCCGAACGAGTCGGGCACCCCTAGCGAACTTTGGCGAGTATACGAATTGGGAGGAGGAGGAGCAATGGTGAGGCGGGGCTGCTGGTCGAGTTGAGTAGTGCGCCTGCGGGTCCGTGGCAGGGTGAGGCCCCCTCGCTGAGACGCTGGATTCTGTGGGTTTTGTGATGCATCGCCCCCTCCACCTGACGCGTGACAGAGGACACCAAACATGTTGCAAACTGCAGGCGGCTGGTATGATGAGTCAGCTGTAGGAGTACGTTGATGGATATTTCGATTCGGTTGTCGCGGGCGGAGGATCTGGCGGCGATCAATGCCATCTATAACCATTACGTAATGCATTCGACGTGCACCTATCAGGAGGAGCCCGAGACCGAGGAGGGGCGGCGGAAATGGTTTGCAGCGCACGGGGAGAAGCACCCGGTGACGGTGGCGGTGGATGAGGCGGGGGAGGTGGTGGGTTGGGGATCGCTGAACCAGTTTCACGGTCGATGTGCGTATCGGTTCACCGTGGAGAACTCGGTGTACGTGCGGCACGATTCGCATCGAAAGGGAATCGGAAGGGCGCTCCTGCGCGATTTGATGGAGCGGGCCAAGGGGCTTGGGCATCATGTGATTCTTGCCGTAATTTCGGCGGATCAGACGGCGAGCGTGGCGCTGCATGCGCGCGAGGGGTTTGTAGAGGCGGGACGGTTGCGCGAGGTGGGGTTTAAGTATGGGCGGTGGTTGGATGTGGTGTATATGCAGTGGGATGTGGGTTCACGGTGATGAGCGCACATTGGCCCCGCACCGCCCGAGGCGGCGGGCGTCAATGGCAATGCGTCACGATTTGAGCACGATCAAAACAGATTGAATGGTGTTGACGTTCACTCGCGGGGTGATGGTGAGGTCGTAGCGGAGTATCTGGGTGTCCTTGCGGGCGACGGCGGTGACTTCGCCGAGGACCATGTAGCGCATGTTCGCCGGCCAGTTCTGGTCGAGAAGCTCGACGAGGTCGCCGGGCTGGGGGATGGCGAAGGTTTTGCCGACGTCGAGAGTGTCGCAGCGGAGCTGGCCATTGCCGAGGCCTTCGACGAGGCAGGGTTCGGAGGTGAGGAGGGCGTAGCGGTCAGAGAGACGGCGGACGAGGACGGCCTGGGTTTTCATGTGCGGATCAGTCATCAGGCGCACGGAGCAAGTCTTGGCGTTGACGGCGTCGACCATGCCCAGGAGCGTCGCCTGCGGGACGATGCGTGTGGCGGGCGGGGCGGGGCCTTCGGCGGGGTTCACGGGCTCGGTGGGGACGGAGATGGTGACGCAGGCGGTGACGGGCATGCCGCGCTGGACGCCGTCCATGGAGCCTTTGTCGAGGGTGATGACGCCGGCGCCGGCGCCGGCCTGGCTGCCGGTGATGGAGGCAAAGAGGAGGTCGCGGGCGGAGAGGCCCTGGGGGGCCATGGCCTGGAGCTGGAGCAGGTATTCCTCGTCGATTCGGAGTTGGCGATCGCGCTGGTCGAGCTGGTCGTGAAGCTCGGCGATCTGCTGATGGAGGGATTCGGCGGATTCATTCTGATTTTGCGTGTCGCCAAGGCGTGCGACGGCGCGGTTGGCGATGCCTTGCGCGCCGGCGAAGATAAACTTCACGGGGGTGAGCAGCGTGTCGATGATGCCGCCGAAGGCGTTTTGCGTGCTCATCAGGATGGAGTTGGGGCCTTGGGGGGTCGCCGGACCGGCAGTTCGCCCCCCTACCGCTGCCCACAGAAAAACAAACAGCGTGAGGCCGAGGAAGAGGCGTTTCGGACTCATTCGCGGTGGCTGCATGGGCTGAAACTCAAAACTCAAAACTCAAAACACAAAACCTTTGTCGAGGGCGTTTCATGTTGATTTACCATTCGATACAGGGCGACGCTTTTTCTGAGCAATGCGGGCCTCCAACCGTTTTGTGCCCACGGTCAGCATGGCAACGAGTTCGTGTGATTCCTTAATCAGATACGTCAGTTCATCACTTTCAGTGGGAGGAAGAAGGGGCACATCCCGAATTACCAGCAGTGCACGTCGCGTCTCTGCGGCTTCCTTTCGAGCAATCACCGTTTTGTTCAATGTGTCGGGTTCGGTTTGCGCTGATTTGGCTTCTTCAAGGTTGAATGGAATCGAGGTGGAACTGCGGGTGATTTGTCCTGCGATCGTGAATCCGGCTGCCGTGCGGGGCAGCTTATTTGTGATCCGGAGTACGCGGACAGCGAACTCGTGCGAGCGGTCGATCCAGTTGCCTTCATATGTTCGCCCCACTGCACATTCCTTTCGCACAAGGTTTTGTGTTTTGTGTTTTGTGTTTTGAGTTTTACAGGTCGGACATGTCCGATTCCATCGTGTCTTTCCAGAGCTCGAGATTTTCGAGGAAGACGCTGGTGCCGCGGGCGACGCAGGTCAGCGGATCATCGGCGATGCGCACCGGCAATCCTGTTGCTTGGTGCAGCACCTTATCGATGGAACGCAGTAATGCGCCACCACCGGCGAGGCAGACGCCGGTTTCAACGAGGTCTGCGGCGAGTTCGGCTTCGGCGCGTTCGAGGGTTCGCGTGACGGCGTCGATGATCTGTCCGACGGGTTCCTGGAGGGCTTCGCGGATTTCTTCGGAGGTGACGATGCACTTGCGGGGAAGCCCGGAGATCATGTCGCGGCCGCGGACCTCCATGGTTTTTTCTTCGCCGAAGGGTCCGGCGGAGCCGATCTCGATTTTGATCTTTTCCGCGAATTGTTCGCCGATCATGAGGTTGTAGGTTTTCTTCATGTGGTTGACGATGGCTTCGTCGAAGTCGTCGCCGGCGGTGCGGATGGATTCGGAGACGGCGATGTCGGCGAGCGACATGATGGCGACTTCGGTCGTCCCGCCGCCGATGTCGACGATCATGCTGGCGGTGGGTTCGGTGATGGGGAGACCGGCGCCGATGCCGGCGGCCATGGGCTCTTCAACGAGGTAAACGCGGCGTGCGCCGGCGCGTTCGGCGGAATCGAGCACGGCACGCTTTTCAACGGCGGTGATGCCGGAGGGAATGGCGATGACCACGCGCGGCTTCACGAAACCGCGGCGGCCGTGGACGCGGCGGATGAAGTAGGCGAGCATCGCCTCGGTGATTTCGAAATCAGAGATGACGCCATCTTTCAAGGGGCGGATGGCGGTGATGGAGCCGGGGGTTTTGCCGAGCATTTCCTTGGCGACGAGACCGACGGCGTTGCCATCCTGGAGGACGCGGTTGGTCCCTTTTTTGACGGCGACGACGGAGGGTTCATTGAGGACGATGCCCTCACCGCGCACGCAGACGAGCGTGTTGCACGTGCCGAGGTCGATGCCCATGTCGAGGCTGAACCAGCCCAGGATTGAATCAAAGAACACGCCGAGCGACTCCTTTGCCGGGAGGGCGTTGGGAGATGCCGGAAGCGTCGTGCGGGGGAGCCACGGACTCCGGCGGTAAGCCACAGAAACATCACAAGATAGCTTCGCAGGGATTATAGGTCATTCGGAGCGCCTGAGCCAATTGGCTGGAGCGATACCCGCAAAACGTCTTGATTTCAGATGGCAAGGGGAGTTTTTGATTCGCAGTCGAGGCCGGGGCGGATGCCCGAAGGAGGCGATGGAAGGGAGCGAGGGGCTTTTCCAGCAGCCATCCGTGGCCTCGAGAGCGGGAAGATGCAAAACCCCGTCTCGCCGTATCCGCCGCCGGAACTGCCGGGACTTCAGGAAGAGCGGAAGCTCAGAAGAAGCTGGCGCCCAGTTCGTGCATATGCCAGCACACGTAACCCAATGCGATCAACGTGGACGCGAACGAGACAAACGCCAGCGCCGTGTAGATGTCGTTGGTCGGCCGAACGGTGATGACACCGGATCCAATGCGGCTCATTATCTTACTCCATGAGTGCTGGCCTGGTATCCATTCCGGAAGTCCTGCAGCGGATACCGTCATTATCGGTCACAGGGCAGTCAATTCATTACCCTGTATGAAAACTCAAAACGCAAAACTCAAAACGCAAAACGGCGGAGGTGCCGAAGTTTATGCGTTTGTTACTGAGCGCCGGTGGTGACGAGGTCGCCTTGCTTCACGGTGTCGCCGGGCCGCACGACGGTGACCTGGGCGACGGAGGTGTCGGGGAAGACCTTCTGGACGACCGCATCGCCAACGTAGCCGGAGTTGCGGTAGATGGTGAAGCGGGTGTTGACCTTGATGCCGTCGCGATCGCCGAGGGGCATTTCGACGAGGGTGTGGCCTGCGGATTGAGAGACCTGGGTGATCTTGGCATTGATGGCGCCGGAGGCGGCGGAAGAGAGGCTGGCGACCTGGCCGCCGTTGCCTTCAGCGGGGGCGGCCGCGCCGGGGCCGGTGGCGTTGCTGGCGAGCTGTTCCTGGAGCTTGCGGATGGCCTGCTCGGCGAAACGCTGCTGGGTGGAGAGCTCGTTGTTCACGCGGTTGAGCTCGGCATTCTTCTGGATGAGGCTGGCGTTCTCCGGGCGGAGATCGGAAAGTTCCTTGTCCTTGGCGGCGAGCAGGCTGTTCTGCGAGTCGATGGAGGAGGTGAGCTGGCTGATCGAGTTCTGCTGCTGGGCGTTGCGGGCTTCGAGGGCGCCGATCTGCGAGGAGAGCTGGCCGTTCTTGGTGGTGAGGTCGTTGTTCGACTTGGAGAGGTCATTGAGCTGGGCCGTCATCTTCTGAGAGGCTTCGGCGGCCTGCGCCTGGGCGAGCTGAATATCGTTCTGGCCCTTCTGGTAGGAGGCCTGGGCGGCGACGGCGCGGGCGTTGGCGGCATCGACATCCTGACGGTAGTTCTGCAGGCGACTGACGCCAAAAACGAGGATCACGGAAACCGCGACGGAGCAGATCAACTGGAGAACGATAAAGATCTTGGTCAGGGTACTCAAGAGAGGCCTCCCGTAAGGAACGTAAGAGACTGGGGTAAAACTTTTCCGCCGAGGTCACGCGGCCGGCCTGAAGAAACAGGCGAGGCAGCGACAGAGATCAAGAGCTGTTGGCGTCGCCGAAGCGTCGCACAATCAAGAGCGCTGCGGGGCGCGTTGAGGGCGAAGGGGATAATGGGGCCACGAAGGGAGCTTTGGAATAAGAACCTGAACCGCCATCAGACACGAACCAACCACGCAATGGGTAGTCTAATCTTGAGGTTGGCAGTGTCAAGATGCTGGTTGGGCGGGGGCAGCGATTGGGAGCGGAGGGGTGTGCGATGAGGTGAGGGTGTGGGGCATGGGGGTTTCCTCTTGCACCCCAACTGGGGTGGGTCAATGTTTTTTGCACGTCGGTCACCCACGGCCGCGCCCTGGCGGGCTTGCCGTGGGCTAAAGGCTGGGGCCTCTACCGAGGCCTTTTTTCGCGTGCGTCCATTAGTGGTGGAACAGCAGGACGGCGAAGGTGATGGTGCCGGCGAGGAGGAGGAGGGCGACGGTGCGGAGGAGGTATTTGCGGAGGGTGTTGGCGCGGGGGGTGAGGACGATTTCAGCGGAGCGGCGGACGGTCGGGACGGGGCCGTTGAGGATGCCGTCGAGGGTTTTGAGGTCGAGGTGGTCTGTGAGGCGGAGGAAGCGTTTGGTGAGGGAGTTGGCGAGTGGGGCGAGTACGTTGAGCAGGAATCGGTCGAGGAAGGCGGCGATGTTGGCGGCGAGGAGGACGGCGTTGACGAGGATGCCATTGTAGAGGGCGTCGAAGAACATTTTTTCGCGGAGCCAGATGAAGAGGAGGTTGATGCCGGGGAATTTGCGG
This sequence comes from Phycisphaerae bacterium, assembly GCA_035524355.1. GTDB lineage: Bacteria > Planctomycetota > Phycisphaerae > WQYP01 > WQYP01 > DATKPA01. The sequence continues at coordinate 88,438 of DATKPA010000087.1, forward strand.
ATGCGCGTGGCGATGGTGAAGCCGGGGAGGTAGATGAGGACGCTGAGGATGACGGCGGCGACAGGGGCGAGGAGGAGTGCGCGTCCAGTGTAGGCGTACATGCGGCCGAGGAGGTCATCGGAGGGGAAGATGGCGCGGACGTCGGGGGCGAGGCTCTTGGCGAAAAGGGAGGGCATCTTGAAGTAGACGACCCAGAGGCCGACGGAGACGGCGGCGAGGATGATGAGGGCGAGGGTCATGAGGGGTGATTCCTCGGCCTCTTCGAGGAGTTTTTCGTTGCGGTTTTTGCCGGCGAAAATGAGCCACCAGCAGCGGGTCATGTAGATGGCGGTGATGCAGACGGTGACGGCGGGGATCCAGAAGAGGAGCATGGCGTTTGCGCCGCCGTTGTGGGCGAGCCCGGTGCCGCGGGTGAGGGCATTGAGGGCCGAGGCGTATTCGAAGACGCCGGCAAGACCGAGGCGCATGGAATAGGCGCCGGAGAACAGGGGAACGCCGATTTGCGCCAGCGAGGCGACGAGGAAGGTGGCGGCGGTGATGGGGAGTTTTCGCCAGAGGCCGCCCATCTGATCGAGGCGGCGTTCATTGCGGAGGGCGTGGATAACAGCGCCGGCGCCGAGGAAGAGGCATGCTTTGAAGAAGCCGTGAGCGACAAGGTGAATGAGTCCGGCCACGTAACCGCCGGAGCCCATGAAGAGCATCACATAACCGAGTTGTGAGATCGTCGACCACGCGAGGAGGCGTTTGATGTCGGTCTGGACGAGGGCGATCAGGGCGCCCATGAAGAGGGTGACGCAGCCGATGACGGCGATGACGAGGCGGGCGTCCATCGTGAGAATGGGGTAGATGCGGGCGACGAGGTAGACGCCGGCCGCGACCATGGTGGAGCCGTGCAGGAGGGCGCTGGCGGGCGATGGGGCTTCCATGGCGTCGGGCAGCCAGACGTGAAGGGGGAATTGCGCGGATTTGGCGACGGCGCCGCCGAAGAGAAAGAGTCCGGCCCACGTGAGCCAGTGGAGGCCGAGGAAGAAGCCGGGGGCGTCGGGGGTGGCGATGTTGGTGGTGAAGTAGAGGAATTCGGAGGGGCCGACGCCGATGGCGTTGCTCACGCCGTGGACGAGGGTGGAGGTGCCTTCAGCATCGAAGAGGGTGAGTCCATTGGCGCCGACGTGCATGATGAGGATGCAGAGGCCAAAGAGGAAGGAGGCGTCGCCGATGCGATCGACGAGGATGGATTTGAGCGAAGCGACTGCGGGTCCGCGGCGTTCGGTCCAGAAGCCGATGAGGAGGCAGGAGGAGATGCCGACGAGCTGCCAGCAGATGAAGATCTGCACGAGGGAATTGGAGAGGACCAGGGCGAGGATGGAGAAGCAGAAGAGGCCGAGGTAGGCGAAGAAGCGGGACTGGCGAGGATCGGCGGCCATGTAGGAGATGGAGAAGAGATGGACGAGGAGCGCGATGAGGGTGATGAAGAGGAACATGATGATCGTGAGGGTGTCGACGAGGTAGCCGACAGCAATCGCGGGGAAGGTTTGGAGGGCGGGTCCGACGGGGACGTTGGGGGCGAGGGAGAGATCGGTGGGTGTGGCGGGGGGAGGGGCGATGGCGGAGGGGAGGGGGATCCAGCGGTAGGTGAAGGCCTCGATGTAATGGGCCTGGTTGAACTCCGGTTTGCCGACCCAGGAGAGGAGGGCGGCAAGGGAGAGTGCGAAGGAGGCGAGGAGGAGGAGGGAGGTGAGGGGACCTGACAGCCGGCCGCCCCTGCCGATCCGCCTGCCGAGGAAGATGAGCAGGAGGAATCCGGCGAGCGGAAGGAGAGCCGCGGCGATGAGGTAGTAAGCGGTGGGCATTGCGGGAAGGTTATAGGGGTCAACGGATTGGGGTGTCAATCGGGTTGGGTATCGGGGAAGGGGCTGGGCCGGAATAGGGAAGGGCCCTACTTGAAACTGAGTCTCAATACAGCTAGGGTTTGGGACTGTGAAAACCATCTTTGCAGAGCGGAAATGACCATGACGGCGAGTTCGATGCCTGAAGTTGAGAGCGGGGAGTCGGGACGGGCGGCGGAGGGGGAGCTGGTCGTGGCGCTGGCGGGGAACCCGAACGTCGGGAAGACGACGCTGTTTAATGCGCTGACGGGGCTGAAGCAGAAGGTGGCGAATTATCCGGGGGTGACGGTGGAGAAGAAGGTGGGGCGGTGCGTGCTGAGGGAGAAGTCGGGAGTCGGAAGTCAGAAGTCGGAAGAGTGCTCGATTATTGATTTGCCGGGGACGTATTCGCTGGCGTCGCGGAGTCCCGATGAGCATGTGGCGCGGCAGGTGGTGCTGGGGCAGATTGCGGGGACGCCGCAGCCGGATGTGGTCGTGGTGGTGGCGGATGCGTCGAACCTGGAGCGGAATCTGTATCTGGTGACGCAGGTGCTGGAGCTGGGGCGGCCGGTGGTGGTGGCGCTGTCGATGGTGGATGTGGCGGAATCGCAGGGGAAGCGGATTGAGGTTGAGAAGTTGAGTCTGCATCTGCGGGCGGCGGTGGTGCGGGTGCATGCGCATCGGAGCGGGGGGGGGGCGGTGGATAACGGGATTGCGGCGCTGAAGGCGGAGATTTTGAAGGCGGGGAAGCGGCGGCGCGGGGTGGGTCCGGCGGAGAAGGGGCTGGAATTGCCCTTGCCGGACATCATGGAGACGCATATTGAGCGGCTGCAGAAGATTCTGGTGGACGAGAAATTGTGCGGGACGGAGCAGGCCCACTTTGATGCGCACCTGATGCTGTCGTCGGGCGACGATGAGGCGGATGTGCCGGACGCGCGGCGGGATCATCCGAAGGTGCGGGCGGAGATTGCGGCGGCGCTGGCGGCGTGCGAGACGGCGGGGGTGGATCCGATCGCGGCGGAGGTGGAGACGCATTATGCGTTCATCACGGCGATCGTGCATGACTGTGTGCGCGAGGCGGCGGTGGGCGGGGAGGGCGGGGGAGGGGCGCAGGGCAATCGATTTACGCGGACGGATCGGATCGATCGGATCGTGACGCACAAGGTGTGGGGGATGCTGATTTTTGTGGGGATCATGGGGCTGGTGTTTTTGAGCATCTTCAAGTTTGCGCAGCCGGTGATGGATTTTCTGCAGTTCACGCTGGTGGCGGGGCTGGGGGGATTTATCGGGAATCACATGGCGGAGGGGCCGCTGCGGAGTTTGATTGTGGACGGGGTGTTTGCGGGGGTGGGGAATGTGGTGGTGTTTGTGCCACAGATTGCGCTGCTGTTTTTGTTCCTCGCCGTGCTGGAGGATTCGGGGTACATGTCGCGGGCGGCGTTTTTGATGGATCGGCTGATGTCGCGCGTGGGGCTACATGGGAAGTCGTTTATTCCGCTGTTGTCGGGGTATGCGTGTGCGGTGCCGGCGATCATGGGGACGCGGGTGATTGAGAATCGGCGGGATCGTCTGGCGACGATTTTGATTTTGCCGTTGATGTCGTGCTCGGCGCGGTTGCCGGTGTATACGCTGTTGATCAGTTTGTTTTTCGGGGCGAATGCGTGGCTGTCGGCGCTGGTGATGTTGTGCATGTATCTGCTGGGGACGTTCAGTGCGTTTGGACTGGCGTGGGTGTTCAAGAGGACGTTGCTGAAGGGGCCGGCGCCGGCGTTTATTCTGGAGATGCCGCCGTATCGGATGCCGCAGGCGAAGGTGGTGTTGACGACGGTGGCGCAGCGGTGCTGGGCGTTTTTGAAGCGTGCGGGGACGGTGATATTTGCGTTCAGCGTGGTGATGTGGGCGGGGACGCATTATCCGAAGCCGGCGCATTTTTCGCGGGATTACGCGGCAGCGATCAATCAGGAGCAAACTGCACTCGCGACAGCGTCCGCGACGGATGCGGACCAAATCGAAAATCGAAAATCGAAAATCGAAAACCTTCAGAATGCAGAGGCGCAGGAGATTCTCGAGCATTCGGCGGCCGGCCGGGTGGGGCATGCAATTGCGCCGCTGTTTTATCCGCTCGGGTATGACTGGAAGACGTCGGTGGGTGTGGCGGGGGCGTTCTTCGCGCGGGAAGTGATCGTGTCGACGATGGGGATCGTGTACAGCGTGGGGAATGTGGAGGATTCGACGGAGGGGTTGCAGAAGGCGATGAAGGCGGATGTGTGGCCGGCGGGGACGGGGCGGGCGGGAAAGCCGGTGTGGTCGCCGCTGGTGGCGATATCGTTGATGGTGTTTGTGGTGTTCTGCATGCAGTGTTTGAGCACGCTGGCGGTGGCGAAGCGGGAGATGGGGCATTGGGGGTGGCCGGTGTTCATGTTTTTTTACATGACGGGCCTGGCGTGGGTGATGGCGTTTGGGGTGTATCAGGTGGGGTCGTTGATGGGGTTTTAGGATTCAGTCGAGCGAGATTCCTGCGAGCGTGGTTGCGGTGGGGAAGTCGGCCGGTTTTTTCAGCGGGGCGTTGCCGGGGCGGAGGAGGATGGCGGTGAGCATGCCGGCTTCGCGTGCGGCGGCGGCTTCTTCGAGCACATCGGTGAGGAACAGGACAGACTCCGGCGAAGTGTGCAGGGCAGCCGCGATCGTGCGGTAGCTTTGGGCGGAGCGTTTGGGGCCGCTGGTGGTGTCGAAGAAATGGGACAGGAGCGGGGTGGCGTCTCCTTCGGAGGTGTATTTGAAAAAGACCTGCTGGGCGGCGACGGAGCCGGAGGAGTAGATGGCGAGCGTTTTGCCGGCCTGTTTCCAGTGGCGGAGGGCGGGGAGGACGTCGGGGAAGAGTTCGGAACGGAGTGTGCCGGCGCGATAGGAGACGTCCCAGATCTGGCCCTGGAGCATTTTGAGGCCGGTGGTTTTGGAGTCGGCATCCATGAGGCGGAGGGTTTCGATGATGATGCGGTTTTGATCGTCAGCGAGGGAGGGGTCGGCGGCGTCGGTGGCGATTTGTTTGCGGGCGGTTTGAACCTGGGGGTCGTTCCAATGTTCGCTGAGAAAGCTGCGGAGATGCGTGCGCACGTGGGGGAAGAGCACGCCGTAGACGTAGGAAATCGGGGCGACCGTTCCTTCGATGTCGAGCAGAACGATGGAGGCGGTAGCGCGGATCATGCGAGGACCGGGTTGGAGATTTTCGGCAGCCCGGGGGGAAGATAGGACGGGCCCCAGCAGAGCGGCTGGAAGTTACCGTGGACGCCGGTTTCGACGTAGTAGGGGGTCCAGCCGGAGTTGTCCTTGAAGAGGCGGATGGCGCGGATGGTGCGATCGGCGCAGAGATCGAACCAGTGCTGAGTGCCGGCGGGGACATTTATGAGGTCGCCGGGGTGCATTTCGATGGCGAAGACCGGGCCGGCGGCGGGGTGGATGTGGAAGATACCGCGGCCTTTGACGATGAAACGGACTTCGTCGTCGGTGTGGGTGTGTTCCTTGTTGAAGCGATCGAGCATGGATTGGAGGTTCGGGAGATCGGGGGTGACGTTGATGACGTCTGCGGTGGCGTAGCCGCCCTTCTGCATGAGGGCGCGGATCTGGGTGTCGTAGCCCTGGAGGATCTGCTCGTTGGTGGGGCTGTCGGGGAGGTCGGCGGCGGAATCCCAGCGTTCGTAGAAGATGCCGGAGGGCGCGAGGTAGGCGGCGATCTGGTCAGGGTCGCTGAGGTGGAGGTTTTCGGCGGGAACGTGGAGGTGGGCCATGGGGGCTCCTTTTGCTGGGGGGTCAATGAGCCGGCGCTTACGCTACGGGTTCCTTAGTGGCGGGTCATTGCGCTTTTGAGCATGAGGCTGCGGGCGACGACTTCGAAGAGGAACTCGAAGATTTCCACGTGGCGGCGGGCCTCGGCGATATCGCGACCCCAGGTATAGAGGCCGTGGCGGCGGAGGAGGAAGCCGTATTTCAGCGAGTCGGGTTCGGCTTCGAGGCGGTCGCGGAGCTGGTCGGCGAGGGTCGAGATGTCCTGGGTGTTTTCGAAAATGGTGAGGCGTTCCTGGTGCTCGTGGGTACGGATGCCTTCGAGGCCTTTGAGCATTTCATAGCCTTCGAGGCGGAGGTGGCCGTCACGGTGGTAGAGGTCGGAAAGGGTGGTGGCCCAGACGGAGTGGGTGTGAAGGACTGCGCCGACATCGGGGCGGGCGGCGGCGACGACGTGGAGGAGGGTTTCGGCGCTGGGCTTGTTGTTGTCGGCGAGGGATTGCTGCACGGCGCCGTGGGCATCGACAATGACGAAATCGCGGTCGGAGAGCTGGCTTTTGTCTTTGCCGCTGGCGGTGATGAGGAGGCGGAGGGGTTGGCGGGAGAGGCGAACGGAGTAGTTGCTGCTGGTGCCGAGGGACCAGCCGCGGGCGTGGAATTCGGCGCCGATGGCGCGGAGGGCGGCGATGGCGGGGGCGAGTTGGGCGGCGTCGGGGAGGGAATCGGGCGCGGTGGCGGGGAGG
>DATKPA010000088.1:0-59473 GCA_035524355.1 Phycisphaerae bacterium
TCCCCCTCCCCGCCGCCCCTCATTCAGCCGGCCCCCCTCCCGCAAACGCATCGACACACCAATACCCGCTCCACCATATCAAAAAATCGGTGCAACTCCGCGTAATCCGTCGACAACTCTCCCACGAATCGCTTTCACAAATCCAACACGCTTTCGTCTCTTTCGCGTGTTTTGTCGCCATTTATCCACCCCGCATTCACTTCCCCGCCACCTCCACCAGCGCCGAACTCCCAAATCCCACCGTCTCCCGCGGCGCCGCCAGCATCTTCGGCAACTCCACCCCCTCCAACGCCCGCCACGCCTTCCCCTGCTGCTCCGCTATCGCCTGCTCCACCGTCTCACCCGCCTTCATCGACACCATCATCGGCGCCGCCACGATCGTGCTCCACACCCACGCCTCCTTCCCCTCCATCGTCACCACCACCGACACCTTCTGATCCTGCACGCTCATCTTCGTCGTCTCAAAGCTCCCCATCTTCTGATACGACATCTCGTGGCTCTTGTCCCCCTCCACCCGCGCCGTCACCCGAACCCCCTGCCCCTCCGCCACCTCCATCCCCCCCTTCTTCAATTGCTCCGTGAACAGCGCCGTTATCAACCCATTTCCCTCCTCATTCCCCACCTGCACATCCAGCGACACCTTCACCCCCGGATGCATCGCCATCACACCCTCCATCGGTAACTTCGGCGCCATCGCCGCCGCCGCCTTGTCCGGCAACGCCACCCCCACCATCGACCGAATCTCCTTCCCCTGCCCAACCCCTCCCGCCGCTCCCACATGCCGCGTCATCACCACCCACAACCTCCCGCCCACCATCTCCTCCACTTGCCCATCCGAACCGAATTGCAGCGGAGGCGCATATCTCCACAACACCACCCCCTTCTCAATATCCACCAGATACGTCCCCCCCAGCAGCAGATAATTCCGCGACACCCACTTCACCCCCGCCGCCTCCACCTTCGGCGGCAAATAAATATCCGACTCCCACTCATTCTTCCCCAAATTCAAAATCCGAATCCGATTCCCCAAACCCACCGCCAGCCGCTCCCCATCCGCACTGAACACCGCCTCCCGCCCCCGCACCTTCGGAATCGATACCACCGTCTCCCCCGTCAACGCATCCACCACCGCCATCCCCTGCCCCACCGACACCGCCGCATACTTCCGATTCGCACTCAGCGCCGGCTCACTGTTCGACCCCTCCGCCGTATAAACCCCCTTCGCCCCCGCCACATCAATCGCGCTCACTTTCCCCTTCAACGTCTGCACCAGCACATGATCCCCATCCACAAACGCCCCCCACTTCACCTGCCGCCACTCCTTATCTTCCCCCGCCGCCGGCGTAAACATCGCCACCGACTTCGCCGCGCCCCCCGCAATCGCACACACATCCACCACCTCCCCATTCCACCCCGTGCTCCCATCCACGCTCACCAGCATCACCCGCTTCCCATCCGCGCTCAACGCAATCGGCTTCTCCTCCGCCGGCAGCGTCACCGTCGCCCCCGCCTGCCCCACCTTCAAATCCACCATCACCAGCCGAAACTTCACCCCGCCCACGCCCCGGTCCACAAACACCAACCCCACCTTCCCCGTCTCCTCCGACGTCGGCAACACCTTCTCCAACCGCTCCGACCCCGCTCGCCCCACCACCCCCAACCCAATCGCATTCCCCGTCAACTTCCCCGCCCCTTCCTTATCCGCCACAAACACCCCGCTCCCCTCCACCGCCACCTCCCGCGCCCCCGCCCACTCCACCTTCTTCTGCCCCGGCGTCTCCCCCGGATTCGCCAACCCCAGATTCACCAGCGCCTGATCCCGCGCCTCCTTCGACGGCTTCTGCCCATGCGGCGTCGACTGCGCCCACGGTATATCCCGCGTATCCCCCGGCTCCCGCACCCGATCCACCGTCACCCACTCGTTAAAAAACGCATTTCCCTTCCACCGATCATAACTCACCAAATACACATCCCCATCCCGATTCACAATCTTCCCCTTCTCCCAATTCGGCCCGCTCTTCACCTCCACCACCTGCCCCGCCCGATACACCGGCAACCCCGCCACGTCCCCCGCTCCACCCACCACCATCGCCGCCATCACCACCACCCCCATCCTCCAGATCTTCTCCCGCATGATCCAACCTCCAAAACGCAAAAAGATCCTCGCACACCGCGCGTTCGCCGGCGGTTTCAACCGCCGTTTCCCATGCCCACTCTCGCAATCTCACGCAAAATTACCCGCAATCCCCACCCCCCTCAACTTCTTCACGAATCCATCGTCCCATCTTTTAGCGCCGCCGCAACGCGACGCCGCTCGGAGTTCCCCAGCTCTTCCTCCACCATCTTCCGGCAACACTCCGGACATCGACACCCCTTATCATCCGTCACCGACAGCACCCGCGGCATATCCGCACACCAGCAACGTCCGGAACAAGCCCCGCAACCAAAGCTCTTCCCGCACTCCGGACAACTCTTCATCGTTGGGTGATCACTTTCGCTCATCGCTGAATTCCGCTCAATGTAAGGCCATTCCATAAATACATATTATCACACGAACGTTCACCCTCTTGCCCCCGACAGCGCTGGACGATGAACCCGGCCCCAGCGCGATGATCATTCCTTCAGCCCCCGATGTGCGAGCAGCGGTTCAATGTCCGGCGGCCCGCCGTGGAACTGCTCGAACAGCGTCTCCGTGTCGGCCGTATGCCCGCGCGAAAGAACCGTCGCGCGAAGGAAATCGCCGTTGGCTCGCTGGAGGCCCCCATGCTCGTGCATCCATCTTTCGCCATCGCACGACAGTACTTCGCTCCAGATGTACGCGTAATAGCCCGCCGCGTAGCTCCCCGTGAACGAATGCTGAAAGTACGGGCTGAAGTACCGCGGGGGCACCGGCGCAAAACCAACCCCGCATTTCTCCAGCGCCGCCTTCTGAAAACTCATGACCTGCTCCGCCGCGGGCGCTTCCGACGGCGAGATCTGGTGAAACGCCTGATCCAGCAGCGCTGCCGCCAGATACTCCGTCGTGCCATACCCCTGCCCGAATTTCTCCGCGGCCAGAACCTTGTCCAGTAGCGCCTGCGGCATCGGCTCACCCGTTTGATAGTGCCTCGCATAGTGCGCAAACACCTTCGGCTCACGCGCCCACATCTCGTTGATTTGTGAGGGAAACTCCACGAAATCCCGCGGTACGCGCGTCCCCCCGAGCGACGGATACTTCACATCCGACAGCAGCCCGTGCAACCCATGCCCGAACTCGTGGAACATCGTCGTCACTTCGTCGAACGTCAGCAACGCCGGTTGTCCGGCCCCCGGTTTCGGAACATTCTGGTTGTTCATGATCACCGGCTTCAAACCCAGCAGACCGCTCTGCGAAACGAAATCGCTCATCCACGCGCCGCCACGCTTGTTGGCCCGCGCAAAAAGGTCCACAAGAAAGAGCCCGACCGCCGATCCATCCGCGTTAAAGACCTCAAACACCCGCATGTCCGGTTGATACACCGGCAAATCGTGCCGCTCCTTGAAACTCAGGCCAAATAGCTCCTGCGCTGCATAAAAAACGCCCTCCTCCAGCACCCGGTTCATCTCCAGGTACGGCTTCACTTCCGCCTGGTCAAAGCCGAATCGCTTCCTCCGCACCTGCTCGGCATAATACGCCCAGTCCCACGGCTCCAGTTGAAACGACTCCCCATGCACCGCCCCCGCCTCCGCCTCGATCAGCACCTGGTTCTCCGCAGCTTCCCTCTTCGCATTGGCCAGCGCCGGCGCCACGAACCGCGCCAGCATCTCGTTCACCGCCTGCGGCGTACGCGCCATCTGGTCCGCAAGCGCGTACGTTGCGTAATCCGCATACCCCAGCAGCCGCGCCTTCTCCGCTCGCAATGCCACGATCTTGGCAATCACTGTCGTGTTGTCCTCGGCGCCCCCCTGATTGCGGCTGATCGACGCAGTGTAGATCCTCTTCCGCAACGCCCGATCCTTCAGTTGCGCCAGCACCGGCTGCATCGTCGTGTTCTGCAGCGTGATGACCCATTTCCCCTCCAGCCCGCGCGCCTTCGCCGCCTCCGCCGCGGTGCCCATCTCCTCGGACGAAAGCCCGTCGAGTTCGGCGACGCTCTCCACAACGACAGCGGAATCATTCGTGCCCTTCAGCACGTTCTGCTGGAACTGATTCATGAGCGTCGCAAGCTGCTCGTTCATCTCCTTGAGCTTCGTCTTTTGATCAGTCGCCAGTGTCGCGCCCGCACGCACAAATTCCAGATGTGTAAGTTCGATCAGTCGCAGCGATTCCGCATCGAGCTTCAGTTCCCCGCGCTGCCGATGGATCGCATCGATTCGCGCGAACAACACCGGGTCGAGCAGGATCGCATCCTCGTGTGCCGCTAGTTTCGGCGCCATTTCCGACGCAATCTTCAATATCTCCGGATTCGTATGCGACGAATTCAGATTGAAGAAGACCGAGCTCACCCGGTCCAGCAGCATGTGCGACTTTTCCAGCGGAATGAGCGTGTTCTCAAAACTCGGCGCCGCGTTCGCGGTGATCGCGTCAATCGCACGCCGATGCTCCGCCATCCCCGCCTCAAACGCCGGCCGAAAATCCGAGTCCTTGATCCTGTCCAACGGTGGCATGCAATAAGGCAGCGTGCTCGGTCGGGCAAACGGATTCTCCGCCGAAAGCCCGTCGGCCGCTGTCGCTGCCCCGAGAACTGTGGATGTCGGCATGAATTCTCCAGAATTACAGCACTTCTAAGTCACCGCAACCCCCGCCGTAGCCTATGCCGTTCCACATCACGCGCCAACAGTACGCACGCCACCCCCAACCCCGCGCAGTTTTTCCTTGCACTTTCTCAATACCCTACTATAATGCTAACATATGGCCATCAAAAAACGGGGGAACAGTCATATGAAAATCGCTGAATCACAACATAAAATCCTTGCAATAAATTGGTTACATTCGATTCGCGGTCTTCTCTATCTCACCTGTTTCCTCATTTGTGCCCATTTGTGCCCATTTGTGGATAATTCCCGTCCCCCAACCCTCACTCACCCCACCACCCCCTCTCAAATTCATGATTACCTTGGGCGAATCTTCAGTCCCTTATGCAAAACCCCCCATTTCCTTCCCCTATCGCTCACCCTCAACCCTCAACCCCAATCCCCTCGACCGCTGGGTGCCCACGACACCCAACAACTTGATAATCTTGCTGAAATTCCGCCCCTTCTCCCAATTAACCCCACTATTCTCCGAGAAAAACCTCACATCTCCCCAACCAGAAGCCCGGTGGCTAACGCCGCCGCGGTGCCAACCCACCCACCCACCCCTCTCAAATCCGCCCCTTCCCCTCTTATCACTGCTGCTGCTGTTACTACTGATACCATTTCCCCGCCTTCCCCCCCCCAGCCCCACCCCGCTATACTGTTGAACTCGATTATTACCCCCCAAGGAGCTCCCATGCCCGGCATGACCATCACCGAAAAAATAATGGCTAAACACTCCGGAAAATCCCACGTCAACCCCGGCGACAACATCTGGGTCGATGTCGACGTCCTCATGACCCACGACGTCTGCGGCCCAGGCACCATCGGCATCTTCCACGAAAAGTTCGGCAAGAATGCGAAAGTCTGGGACAAAAACAAAGTCGTCATCATCCCCGACCACTACATCTTCACCGCCGACGAAAAGTGCCACCGCAACATCCAGATCCTCCGCGACTTCGTGAAGGAACAGGACCTCCCCTACTACTACGACCCCGAATTCGTCTCCATGAACCCCGGCAAGCCCAACCCCTACCTCGACCCCACCAAAACCAACTACAAGGGCGTCTGCCACAAGGCCCTCCCCGAAGAAGGCCACATCCGCCCCGGCGAAATCATGCTCGGCACCGACTCCCACACCTGCACCGCCGGCGCCTTCGGCATGTTCGCCACCGGCGTCGGAAACACCGATGCCGCCTTCACCCTCGGCACCGGCAAAACCTGGCTCAAAGTGCCCCCCACCATGCGCTTCACCTTCCACGGCAAAATCCCCGCCTACCTCACCGCAAAAGACCTCATCCTCGCCGTCATCGGCGACATCTCCGTCTCCGGCGCCACCTACAAGTCCATGTACTTCGCCGGCGAAGGCATCTCCTCCCTCACCCTCGAAGACCGCATGACCCTCACCAACATGGCCATCGAAGCCGGCGGCAAGAACGGCGTCTGCGATGTCGACGAAAAAACCCTCCAGTACGTCCGCGCCCGCTCCCGCATCAAAAACTGGGACGTCTTCACCGACGACAAGAACGCCACCTACTGTTACGAAAACGAATACGACCTCGCCGCCATGGAACCCATGGTCGCCAAGCCCCACTCCCCCGACAACAAGGACACCGCCCACAACTGCCGCGACACCAAACTCGACCAGGCCTACATCGGCTCCTGCACCGGTGGCAAAATCACCGACATGATCTTCGCCGCCAACATCCTCAAGGGAAATCGCGTCAAGATCCCCACCTTCGTCGTCCCCGGCTCCACCGAAGTCCACCACGACATGCAGCGCCTCAACCTCCGCGGCGTCGAAAAGGGCCCCAACGAAAAATCTATCGAAGACGTCCTCCGTGACGCCGGCTGCAACATGGGCGCGAGCGGCTGCTCCGCCTGCCTCGGCGGCCCGTCGGACACCTTCGGCCGCCTCAACGGCTCCGAAGTCTGCATCTCCACCACCAACCGCAACTTCCCCGGCCGCATGGGCTCCATGACCAGCTCCGTCTTCCTCGCCAGCCCCCTCACCGTCGCCGCCAGCGCCCTCACCGGCCACATCACGGACCCCCGCGACTTCATCACCCAACCCATCGAAACCGGCCTCGCCGGCGTGGTGTAATTGGTGATCTGGAGGATATAATTCGGTCGTGAAATACGAAGTCAAAATCCTCAAGTCAGAAGAAGGCTATGCGGTATGGTGCCCGGCCCTTCCCGGTTGTTGGTCGCAAGGCACCACTGAAGAAGAAGCGCTCGAGAACATCAAGGACGCAATTGCCGAATATCTCGCGGTCGATGATGCACCGGATATGGCCGGCGCTCAGACGCGCATGGTGGAAGTTGGTTAATTGTGCCAAAGATTCCCGGCGTTAATCATCAAGACGCCATTCGCGCCTTGGAACGCGCCGGCTTCGTTATCGAGCGGCAAAGTAAACACATCGTCATGCGGAAGGGGGACCGCCGATTGGTAATTCCAAGAGGTCGTCCAATCAACGCCTTCACCATGGGCGGTATTGCCCGCGATGCCGGCCTTTCTGTGGAACAATTCAAAAAGCTGCTCTGACCGGCCTCCCCCCATTCCGCCCCATAGTCATTTGCTTTTCGATTCTTAACACACGCCTCGCCAAATGAGGCAATCCCAAAGTCCCCCGCCCGTTCTGCCGATGCTTTCTACGACGGTGCTCCGTCGTTCCAGGATCCAGGCTCAACTTCCGGAGGTCGAAGTGCCCTTTTCATTCTCGCTAATCAACAACGAGGACGGCATCGCCCATCTCTCCGCACAAGGCGATGCCACCGCCGTCGACTTCCGCCCCACCGCCGCCCACCATTTCGACGCCCTCCTCGGCGAGGATTGGCCCTCCCGCCGCGTCCTGCTGAACATGGAACGCGTCCCGTACATCGATTCCTCCGCCATCGGCTGGCTGATCCACGCCCAGCGCGCCTTCCGCGCCGCCGGCGGCAAACTCGTCCTCCACTCCATCTCCCCTTCCGTCCGAAACGTCCTCGACCTCCTGAAAATCGGCCGCGTTGTCCCCCTCGCCCCCACCGCAGACGCCGGCCGCTCCCTCCTCCTCGAAAAACTCCCCGTCCCCAACTAAAAAACAGTTTTCGTCTCTTTCGTGGCCATTCATCCGTTCTAAGCGAGTGCCCTATGACCACCGCCACCCTCCCCTCCGATGTGACCCTCCTCAACGTCGATGCCGACCCCACAGAAACCGCCGTCGAAAATCTTCTCGCCTACGCGACGCGCCTGGGCGCGAGCGATCTCTTCATTTGCTCCAACGAACAGCACGTCATCGTCCACGCGCGGCACCTCGGCGTGATGCGCACGATTTCGATCCTCCCGAGCGATCTCGGCCGGCGCGTCATCACCCTCATCAAAACCCGCGGCAACCTCGACCTCGCCGAACGCCGCCGGCCCCAGGAAGGCCGGTGGATCTATACCCACGAAGACCAGACCCCCGACACCCGCACGTTCGACATCCGCATCTCCACCATCCCCACCGCCTTCGGCGAAGACCTCGCACTCCGCATGCTCGAACGAACCAGCAAACTCCTCTCCCTCGAAAGCCTCGGCCTCTCCTCGCACCAGCAGGCGACGCTCAGCGCCACGCTCGAATCCCCCGGCGGTCTCATCCTGCTCACCGGCCCCACCGGCTCCGGCAAAACCGCCACCCTCTACTCCTGCCTCCAGAAACTCAACGACGGCCGCCGCAAGATCAACACCATCGAAGACCCCATCGAATTCACCCTCGACGGCATCCGCCAGTCCCAGGTCAACCCCGCCATCCACCTCGGCTTCTCCGACCTGCTCCGCTCCGTGATGCGCCAATCGCCGGATGTCATCATGATCGGCGAAATCCGCGACCCCGAGACCGCCGACATCGCCATCCGCGCCGCCAATTCCGGCCACCTCGTCCTCGCCACCATCCACGCCACCGCCGCCGCCGGCGCGATCCAGTCGATGCGGGCCCTCGGCGTCCACTCCCACTTCCTCGCCAGCGCCCTCCGCTGCATCGTCGCCCAGCGCCTCGTCCGCACGCTCTGCCCGAACTGCAAATCCGCCTTCGACATCGCCGACGCCCCCTACACCTTCGACGACATCTCCCACCTCCTCGCCCCCGGCGAAGGCAAATCCCTCTGGACCGCCGGCGGCTGCAAGGAATGCCACAACACCGGCTACACCGCCCGCACCGGCATCTTCGAACTCATGCCGATCTCGCGCCCCATCCGCAACCTCATCGCCGAGAACCGCCCCACGCGAGAAATCCGACTCCGCGCCGTCGAAGAAAAAATGCTCGAATTCCGCCATGCCGCCCTCCTCAAAGTCGCCCACGGCATCACCAGCACCGAAGAAGTCTTCCGCGTCATCCCCACCGAACACCTGCTCGCCGAAGAATGATCGCAACGTGGCATCGGCGTCCCCGCCGATGATGGGCCGCAGCCCATATAATGCGGCCCGAACGCCAGCCGATCCCGTCAGCACCCGACGGATCGCGGCTTGCCATTTCATCTGCTGCGAGACCCGTCATGCCCTCCTTCACGCAAGCGAGCCGATCCGACCTCGAGTTGCTACGTGTTCTGCAACACGACTTTTACGCGGCCGAGTCTCTCCAGCTCAATGCCGCAGTCCTTGCCGCCGCTGAGAAGTTGCTCGACGATGATGCCCTGGGCTCCATCTGCCTCATCAGTGACGACACCGGCAACGCCGGCTATTTCGTCCTCACCTACGGCTTCAGCCTCGAACGCGGCGGCCGCTTCGCCCTCCTGGACGAACTCTATATCATCCCCGCCGCCCGCAACCGCGGCCTCGGCAAAGCCGCCGTTGCCCATGCGGTCGAACGCGCGCGCGATGCCGGCTGTCACTCCCTTCATCTCGAAGTCGATCAAAAAAATGAAGCCGGGCAGCGACTCTATCGCGCTGCCGGCTTCATTCAATTGAACCGCTATTACCTGGTGCTTTCTCTTACTTCACCGACACCAGTTCCACATCAAAAATGAGCGTCTGGTTCGGACCAATGTCCGGGCCTGCGCCCTGTTCGCCGTACGCGAGCTTGGCGGGGATATAGAGCGTCCACTTGTCCCCTTCGTGCATGAGCTGCAGCGCTTCGGTCCAGCCGGGGATGACGCCGTTGACGGGGAAGGTGACGGGCGTCCCGTGAGAGGCGTCGAATTCCTTGCCGGAAACGAGCGTTCCGCGGTAGTTCACGGAGACGGTGTCGGTGGCTTTGGGCTGCTTGCCCTTGCCGCTCGAATTGATCTTGTACTGCAGGCCGGAAGCGGTCGTCACGACGCCCGGTTTCTTGGCGTTTTCAACGAGGAAGGTGTCGCCGGCCTTCGCGTCCGCCTGGGCGGCGGCTTCCTGCTTTGCCATCATTTTCTGCTTGAGGGCGGTCAGGGTCTGGCGGATTTCGTCATCGGACATCTGCGGCTTGGCGCCGCTGGCGGAGTCCTTGATACCTGCTGCGAGGGCTGCGGTGTCGAAATCAATGCCGGAGAGGTTCTTGCCGATCTGCAGTCCGATGGCGTATCCGACGCGTTCCTGGTCAGTCTTAAAGGTCGAAGTCGGCGCCGTCGTCGGCGTTTCCGCGATGACCGTGCCTGCGCCAAGAATCGCGATCGTTGCCGCCAAAACGAAGGTTTTCATCAGCTCATCCATTCAAAGAAAAGGAGAAAAGGTCGTTAATGGTAGCCCGCCAACCCCAAAACGCAACTCTATCTGAAAATACGTGCAATTACAGGTTGACCGCCGAAATCATCGATGGCCTTAGCGAGTCTCCAATGCTTTCAATTGCCCAATCGCAGATCGCAGAAGCGTGGGTAAATCTTCAAAGTAACGGCGGTAACCCTGGCGTAATTCTTCTTCGGAGTCGGCCTCCAAAATAACCACCTCGTGCTCTGCTCCACGACGATGCAGTTCCAATTCCAATTCCAACTTGGCGTCTTGAGCGGCACGACGTTCGGACGATTCAAAGCGCCGAAAGCTGACGAGCTTGCCTTCAGGCCGGTTGTATTCTATGAGAAAAATCATTTCTCTCCCTTCTCAAGTGCATCCAAGGATGTTATCACAAGCGCAAGCATTTCCGAAGCCTGGCTTCTGATGTGCGTCCGGAGGGCTTCCATGTTTTCTTCCATAGCTTTCAACGTCTCAGCGCCTTTTGCCAACCGTTGATTGATCCTGCGTTTAAGATTCTCCGGGGGATTCATTTTGAGCAATTCCAATGAAGCGATCCGAAACTCCTGATATGCATTGTTCTTGTTAAGTTTTGCTTCGTTGATTTTGCATTCATCGTCTTCACATTCCGAAACAAATCTACTCAGCTCGAGCAGGTAGCTTTGCCAAAATGCCGGACCACCGCCGTATTTGATTGTCGAATCAACTGCATCGGATGCTCTCTCCTAAATCTCCGCCCATAGCTGTTGGAGAGCGCTTCGTATCTGGATCTCGACGGGCTTCCCAAATACTTTGACAATGATATGCAGGGCACGATATCCGTGGCTTGGCACCGCGCGTCGGTCCTTGACGCCAGCCATCGGAAAGTCTTGCTTTAATTCCTCGACGAGCGAGTTTTGCTCGATAATGTCATTCACGACGATCCTGCAGCCCGCAATATCCTGCATCCGCGCCAGCCGCATCTTCTCGCGCCGAAGCTTGGCCACAATTGACAGAGTGGACTTTTCCGGCCTTCCCTTCACCGAAACGGCGCGCCGTCTCAGTTTCTCGAGCACCGACTCGTATGCGGGCCCGAACGACTGCTTGTACGTCTCAAGCACCTGCAGATCTTCTTCGGTCGGCGAGCCTTCGCGCAGTCGCTCACCCAAACGATCGACCTTTGACTTGCTCAGGGCCAAGCTCACTCCACCGTCACGCTCTTGGCCAGGTTTCGCGGCTTGTCCACATTGCATCCGCGCGCCACCGCGGCGTGATACGCCAGCAACTGCAGCGGAATCACCGTCAACAGCGGCTGGAGCGGTTCGATCGTCTCCGGGACGGTGAAGACGTGATCGGCGACGGTGTGGATGTGCTCGTCACCCTCGCTGGCCACGGCAATGATCTTGCCGCCGCGGGCTTTCACTTCCTGGATGTTGCCGAGGATCTTCTCGTACTGGCTGCCGCGCGGGGCGATGAAGACGACGGGCATGCCTTCGTTGATCAGGGCGATCGGGCCGTGCTTCATCTCCGCGGCGGGAAGGCCCTCCGCGTGGATGTAGCTGATTTCCTTGAGCTTGAGTGCGCCTTCGAGGGCGACGGGGTAGTTGTAGCCGCGGCCGAGGAAGAGCCAGTTGTCGCGGTTGACGAACTTCTCGGTGACGGTCTTGATCTCCGCGGTCTGTTGGAGCACGCGGCGCACCTGGTCGGGGATTTTGTTCAACGCGGTCAGGAACTCGTTGAGCACCTGCTGGCTCATGTACTTGCGGCGGGCGACGAAGAGGGCGACGAGAGTCTCGACCACGACCTGGCCACTGAAGGCCTTGGTGCTGGCGACGCCGATTTCGGGGCCGACGTGGAGATAGACGCCGGCATCAGTTTCGCGGGCAATGGTCGAGCCGACGGTGTTGATGATGCCCATCGAGAGCGCGCCGCGTTCCTTGGCTTCCCGCAGCGCCGCGAGCGTATCCGCCGTTTCGCCGCTCTGGCTGATGGCCACGACGATGGTGCCGTCTTCAATGATCGGATTGCGGTAGCGGAACTCGGAGGCGTATTCGACTTCGGTGGGGATCTTCGCGAGGTCTTCCATGAGGTATTCACCGACGAGACCGGCATGCCACGCGGTGCCGCAGCCGGTGATGATCACGCGCCGGGCGCGGACGAGGTCGCGGGCGTAATTGGAGAGCCCGCCGAGAACCACGCGCCCTTCATGCAAATCGATGCGGCCGCGCAGGCAATTCTCGATCGCCACCGGCTGCTCCATGATTTCCTTGAGCATGAAGTGCTCGTATTTGCCGAGTTCCATCTGCTCGAGTTTGAATTCAGCTTCTTTGATTTCGGGGGTGACGGGGACGTCGTCGATGGTCATGGTCTTGAAGCCGCTGGGCTTGATCACGGCCATTTCGTTGTCGTTCAGGTAAACGACCTGCGTGGTGTGCTCAACGATGGCGGCGGCGTCGGAGGCGACGATGTACTCGCCGCTGCCGACACCGACGATCAGCGGGCTGCCACGGCGGGCGACGACGAGTGTTTCGGGCTCATCGGCGGACATGACGGCGATGCCATAGGTGCCGCGGGTTTCGTGGAGAGCCGCCTGCACCGCCTTCGCCAGCGCGCTGCCGGCGCCGTTGCCTTCGCCGGGCTTGTAGAAGTGCGCGATCAGCATCGCGAGCACTTCGGTGTCGGTCTGGCTGGAGAACTTGTGGCCCTTCTCCTGCAGGAATTGCTTCAGCGTGGCGTAGTTTTCGATGATGCCGTTGTGGACGAGGGCGATTTTGTTGCGGTCGTCGACGTGCGGGTGGGCGTTGCATTCGGTGGGGGGGCCGTGGGTGGCCCAGCGGGTGTGGGCCATCCCGATGTGCCCGGCGGGCAGATGCGACGAGGCCGTTTCCAGAGCGCTTTCGAGGACGCTGATGCGGCCGACGGCGCGGCGCACATGGAGCTTACCGGCGTTACCGATGCAGATGCCCGCGGAGTCATAGCCGCGGTACTCGAGGCGCTTGAGCCCTTCGAGCAGGAGCGACTGAGCGTTCTTCTTTCCGACGTAAGCGACAATGCCGCACATAGTGATCCTCATGAAAAAGGCGGCCCGCCCGCCGAAATCCCGGAGCGGCAGGGGAGCGCAGCCACTTAGTTTACCCGACAACCGAAATTATCGGCTAATTCGGAATGCAAGTTCCGCCTTTGCGGCGCGTCCTATCCTGACTTTTTCCGAAGTTATACGGGAATACGGATGTCGGGCTTATCAGGATGATGAAAATGCGGAAGAGTAGCGGCAACGGGCGTGCTGCGCGGGGCATCTAAAATAGGCATTGCCCACCCTGGAGCCGTCGCATGAACCTCCCGCTGTTTCCCCGCTGGCGAATACTGGTCATTCCCTGCATCATCGTTGTTCTGGCCGTTGCCGCCCTGTTCCGCGGCACGGCCAGCGCCCAAATGGAGCCTTCGCAGATGTCCGTCCGCGCCCCGGAATTTCCGCCCGAAGCCGCCTGGTTCAATACGGATAAGCCGCTGCGCTTTGGTCATGAGCTCAAGGGGCAGGTGGTGCTGCTCGATTTCTGGACGTACTGCTGCATCAACTGCATGCACGTGCTGCCGGATCTGGAGTACCTGGAGCGGAAGTACAAGGATCAGCCGGTGGTGATTATCGGCGTGCACTCGAACAAGTTCGAGAATGAGGGGCTGCTTCCCATGATTCGTGCGGCGGTGCAGCGGTACAACGTGCATCACCCGGTGGTCGTCGATCCGAATCATAAGATATGGGACGGCTTCGCGGTGAATAGCTGGCCAACGCTGGTCCTGATCGGTGCAGACGGGCGGCTGATCGGTCAAGTCTCGGGCGAAGGGCATCGCGAATTGCTTGATCAGGCCATTTCTCGAGCCCTCGCGGATGCAAAAGCCAAGCACACCCTTGCGGATGCGCCGTTGAAACTCGCGAAGGAAGGGACGGTGCCGGCGGCCTCCGGGCTGTCGTTCCCGGCGAAAGCTCTCGCGGATGCAGTCAACAAACGGCTTTTCATCGTGGACTCGAATCACAACCGCATCGTCGTGACCACGTGGCCGACGGATACCGGCAGTATTTCCGTGGAGCAGATCATCGGCTCGGGTGAACAGGGCGCTGCCGATGGAAACTTTGCGGCCGCCACGTTTCATCATCCGCAGGGGGCCGCGCTCGGTGGGGGGGCGAACACCGTTTTGTATGTTGCGGATACCGAGAATCACATGATCCGCCGCGTCGATCTTCAGAAGCAGACGGTTACCACCATCCTCGGCACCGGAAAGCAGGACTTCGATCCGGAGGCGGGCAAGTCCGGGCGGCAGCAGGGGCTGAATTCGCCGTGGGATGTGGCCGTTGCGGGGAATCGGCTCTACATCAGCAATGCGGGGCAGCATCAGATTTTCGCGATGAACCTCATGACGGGGATGACGGAAGTGGCCGCGGGGTCCGGCCGCGAAAACATTCGGGACGGCGAGGCGCTCGAGGCACAGCTCGCGCAGACTTCCCAACTCGCTCTCGATTCCGCTACGCAAACGCTCTACTTCGCGGACTCGGAAACGTCGAGCATTCGCTCGCTCGATCTGCAGAAAAAACAGGTCCACACGCTCATCGGGCATGGGCTGTTTGATTTCGGCGACATCGACGGAAACGCCCAACAAGCCCGCTTCCAGCACCCCATCGGGCTCTCCCTCGACTCCGACGGCAAATCCCTCCTCATCGCCGACACCTACAACCACAAAATCAGGCGCATCGATCTCGCGACGACTACCGTGACAAGCATCGCCGGCACAGGTAGGCCCGGTACCGCCACGGCCGACGGGCAGCTTCAGCTTTTTGAGCCCACCGCCGTCGTGCCGCTGTCCGGTACGTCCGACCTCCTCATCGCCGACACCAACAACCACCGCCTCCTCCGCCTGAATCCTCAAACCCACACCTGGAAAGAACTCACTCTCGATGGACTCTCCCCACCGAAAGCCGCCACGCCTCCTGACATTCAAAATCCAGGCGGTTACTGACCCGACGATAGATCGCGAACGACATTCTGCGGCGTGATCGCTTCAACCCCAGGGTAGCGAGCAAAGTCCGGCGCATTGAGCGTCAAAACGCGTTTGATCCGGTAGGCCTTCATGAGCGCGACGAGGCGCGCATCATGCACCTGTCTCCTCTGAACTTTGCAACGCATCACCAAAGTCTTCCATCTTTCGTATGCTGACGGTGGTTCGCGTAGCACGACGACAAGTCTTTCCAACAAGCGCAACCGGCGCTGCGCTTCGTGACCGGCCAGCCCCAATCCACCGCGCGCAGTGGATGGCCGGGTGCAAACATTCCAGAACTCAGCGATATTCTGGGTGGCTGTGACAAGCTCGTGGGGCGAAAGACCCCGCACGGCCTCACGCACGACGGAATGAAACGGGTCGGAACGATCGGGAAGTCGCAGCAGAATGCCTGTGTCAAGCAGATAACGCATCAAAGCCATCAATCATGATCGTCATAGATGTCTGCGCGCGAAAAATCCACCGGAAGCGATTTTAACGGCGGCTTGCCTTGGGCAAGTTCGTCGAGAATCCGATCCAGAGTTGCCGCCGAAATCGCCTTGGCTTTACTGCCACTCGCTCCCAACGCGGCTATCTGTCCTTCGAGTTTTTCAAGTTGCGATGCAAGCTGCCGGCGACGTTTTACCAATTGAGAAAGCTTGCTCGTCCGCGGCCGCACGTGTGACAAAGAATAACGCGATGTGATCATGGAATAATTCTATCCATCCGCAATGGGAACACCAATGGCCGCGCTCCACTCGTCGCCGTCTCTTTGTCTCGTCGCTCACTACGGCTTCGCCGTCGCCACTCCGTTCGTGCTTCTGCGAAGCTGGGCCAGCGCATAGACGGCGGCTTCGCGTTCATCCGACCCGACGACGGCACCCTGTGCGGCCCCGGTGCGATCAGTCCAAACCGCCCGATAACAGTCGAAGAGCTGCACGTAGCGGATCGCCAGTTCGAAGCCCTGGGCGGCAAAGATTTCCTGGATCTTCAGGAGGGTCGGATAGAGCCGACCGTCGGGCAGGCGCTCCAGCCCTGCGGGGAGAACACTCGAAAGCGCACCGCATTCTGGCTGCCAGCCGGTTTCGTAGAGCTTGTCGACGGAAAACTCGAGGTTCATGCGATCCTCGCCTAAAAAAACAACCGCAGCCCCAGGCGCCGACCTGACGGCTCCTGTCTGCCGCGGGATCCTCCACACGTAGACTTGTAGGGTAGAATATACCGGGTTCATCGGCCAATGGCACTCCAAAATCTGCAAATAATTGCCCCCCTTGCCGCGGCGCTGACATGTGGGGCAACCTCGGGCGTCAGAGCCATTTGTATCTCCCGGATTTACAGTGTTTTAGGCGGCTCAGTAGAGCTGCTTTCCCGGTGGCTCGCCGGTGGTTAACATTCGGTGAATCTGTGACTTGGAGCCCGGCTCATGCAGTGCAATATCGACAGCAACGGTGCGCGGATGCGGCTGGTGTGGGGAATCGGGGCCTGCGCGGCCGGGGTCATTCTGGGGGGGCTGGCGCTCTGGGCGGGGACATGGTGGCTGTGGCTCATCGCGGCGGGGTGCGTGGGGGCGGGTGGATTCGCAATTTTTGAATCGCGAAAGAAGTGGTGCGTCCTTCGGGCCATGGGGATTAAGACGTCCATTTAGTGATATCCGTGTATGAGTGGTAGCGGTGTATTAGGGATACCGTGTGGCGGGCTCTTCATGGGAGAGGTATGCGGTGAGCGAACTTCCGAAGCGATTTGATGTGCTGGCGCCGTTGGCGGTGTTGTGCGTGTTGGGGACGATTCCTTTCAATGTGTGTGTGTTGCCGCACGTGGTGTTGAACGGGCGCGTGGGGGCGGTGCTGCACAATTTGTTGATTTTTACAATGCCGGTGGCGGCGATTCTGCTGGGAATACTCCATTTTATTCGTGACCGCATGAGCGAACTTCCGCTGCGAGGGCGAAGGCTGGCAGAGGTGGGAGTGGTTGGAGGAGTTGTCTGGATTGTGTTGTTGTACTGGGGGTTGTGGGTCTGGGCGAGCCGTGGCTCGCCGTGAGTCCCTGGACGGAGAGGGCGGGGGGCTTTAGTCTTCTCGCCATGCCGCGAATTTCTGCATGTATTATTTGTAAGAATCAGGCGCATCGGATTGGGTTGGCGCTGGACTCGCTCGCCTGGTGCGAGGAGATCGTCGTTGTCGATTCGGGGTCGACGGACGGGACGATTGAACTGGCGCGCGGGCATGGGTCGGGGAAGGTGCGGGTGATGGAGGAGAAGTGGCGGGGGTATAACCCGCAGCGGGAGTTTGCGGCGTCGCAGTGTGTGAATGAGTGGGTGTTGATGCTGGATGCGGATGAGGAGGTTTCGGCGGAGTTGCGGGGGGAGATTTTGGGGTTGGCGGAAAAGGATGTGGAGGGGGTGGCGATTTTTGAGATGCCGCGGAAGAATTTTATTGCGAAGCGGTATGTGCGGTGCTGGTCGCCGGATTTTCAGACGCGGTTGATACATAAGGAGCGGGTGGAGTGGGCGCAGCAGAGTGCGCCGGAGATTCGCACAGCGAAGGCGGGGTTTGTTGTGAGGCGGTTGCGGGGGGCGCTTTTGCATAATCGGTTGACGGCATTTGTGGCGACGGATTTTTGTGATGGGCGGCGGATGGAGGAGCATGCGAATATTTTGGCGGATGCGATGTGGGCGCGGGGGAAGCGGGCGGGGTTTCTGGATTTGATCACGCGGCCGGGGTTGGCGTTTTTCAAGTATTACGTGCTGAAGGGCAGTTTCCTGGATGGGCGGTTTGGGTTGGTGATTGCGTATAAGACGACGATTGGGGTGCTGTTGAAGTATTCGGTGTTGTATGGGCGAGAGGTGGGGGGGCGGCGGGGGGATTAAACACGAAGAGCACGAAGACACGAAGGACCACGAAGGGTTTTCATTTCTGCAATCTTGCGAGCGCAGCTTGTGCACCGTAAACGACACTTGCGAAATCGTGACAATCGACAAAGGGTTCACCGGTGACCATCAATTTATCGGCGAACGCCAGAATGTACCCCGCTTTCAATGCATTGATCTGCATGCCGACGCCCCACCCGGGATATTCGGCAAGCGTATGGACGAGGTCGCGCAGCCACTCCACGGTGAACGCACCGGGGCGGACAATTTCAACGTAGATGTATCGCTCGTCATTGAGCTGGTCGTCCACTATGAAGTAGTCCGATGGGCGAGCGTCACCGAGCGGCCATTGATTGCTGGGTGGTTCTTCAGCGGTGGAGATCGGGCATTCGCCCATTGGCCCGCTTGAACCGAAGCGTTGGCAACAACGGAAGACGGCGTTTCGGACGGTATGGTAGACCTGCCACGGCAGGTCACCTGCGGGATATGGGTTGGGGATGCGTTCCGCCGTGTAGTGCTCGATTGTTGGGTCGCTCATGGCAGGTGATTGTATCAGACGCGCCGTGGTGATGGTCAGTCGGCGGTCGGCGCGGTCTCGAGTCATCTACCCACCTCGCGGAAGGGGGGGGATCAATGTGACTCGATGGTGATGGTGGCGGGGGGAAGATCTTTGTGCGTCGCGGTGAGACTGATTTTGCCCGCAGCAAGCGTGGAGCGGATGGAGACGCGGTTGATGCCATCTTCGACGTTGAGGTAGGTGTTGTTGGTGGAGTCGACGATGCCGGAGTTGTAGCCGCCGCGCCAGATCGCGGGGCCAGTGAGTTGGAAGTCGATGCGGGATTCTTCGGTGGGGCAGCGGCGGCCGTTGGCGTCGACGACTTCGATGTCGATGAGGGCGACATCGGCGCCGTCGGCGTGGAGGCCGGTGGGGGAGGTGTGGGGGGTGAGTTTGAGGGCGGCGGGTTTGCCGGCGGTTTGGAGTTGGTCTTCGGCGATTTTTTTGCCGGACTTGTCGTAGGCGATGGCGGTGAGGGTGCCGGGCGTGAAGGGGATGTTGGGGAAGGCGTAGATGAAGCCGGTGGGTTCGGCTTTGGGGCTGTCGATGAGGGGCTTGCTGTCTTTGTCGAAGGCGATGCTGGCGGGGTGGTCGGATTTGCCGATGGTTTCGCCGTTGAGTTTGAGCTCGACGAGCGCGGCGTGGGCGGCGGCGACGTAGATGGTTTTCTTCGTGTTCTCCGGATAGCTCCAGTGGCCGATGATGTGAATATCGGGATTGGGGTTCTGCATCACTCGCGAGACGAAGTACATTTCCTTGGGGAGGCGGACGGCGTCGACTTTGCCGGAGACTCTCGCGACTTCGGAGGAATCCTGCCGGCCATCGGCGTTGGAGTCGGAGAAGTAGATGGAGGCGTAGCCGGACCACTTGGCGTGGGCGGGGTCGGGGTTGGAAATGCGGTTGGTCCAGTAGGCGTCGTAGCGAATCGCGCCGGCGAGGCAGAAGGTTTCCTGGTTCCAGTTGTAAGTGTCCTTGGGCCCCTTCTTGAAGCCGAAGTGGGGCGGGGAAAAGTCGTCCCAGAAGCGGCGCGCGGCTTCATCACGGAAGTCCTCGGTTTCGATGAGCGGGGCGCGATCGCGGCGCTCGGCGGAATACGCACGGAACATATCGGTAGGGCCTTTGAGTTCGTCGGTGCGCTT
This sequence comes from Phycisphaerae bacterium, assembly GCA_035524355.1. Classification (GTDB taxonomy): domain Bacteria; phylum Planctomycetota; class Phycisphaerae; order WQYP01; family WQYP01; genus DATKPA01. The sequence continues at coordinate 19,977 of DATKPA010000088.1, forward strand.
GTCCTGGCCGATCATCACGCCGTAGTACTCGGCGATGGGCGTCGTGGCGGGATCGGTGAGCGTGCGGCAGCCCATGGCGCGCATGCCACTGGGATCGAGTTCTTTGCGGAGGTCGACCATCTGCTTGAGGTGGTCAACGGAAATGCTGTTGTTGCCGGCCTCCCAGAAGAGGATGCTGGGGTTGTTGCGGTAATAGATCATGGAGTTGCGCATAACGGCCATGCGCTGATCCCACTGCACGCCGGTGACGTCTTTCTCCTTATCGCCGGCGGGGCAGACTTCGACGATGCCGGCCCTATCGAACGCTTCGACATCGACGCGCTGCGGCGAGATGTGCATCCAACGCATGTAGTTGCCGTTGGAATCGCGAAGGAGCCTGGCGTTGTAGTCGTGCATCCAGGCGGGGTAGGCCTGACCGAGGCCGGCCCATTCGTTCGTGGAGCGTTGGGCGTAGCCGGTGAGCCAGGTGGATTTGTCATTGATGTACACGCCACCGCTGCCGGCGCCGCCCTTGAACTCGACCTTGCGGAAGCCGGTGGTGGTGGGCGTGACGTCGATCGGTTTGCCGTCTTTGGAGAGGATGGTGTAGACGGTGTAGAGGGCGGGGGAGTCGGGGGACCAGAACTGCGTGTTGGTGAGTTTGCCGGTGGCGTGAAACGTGTCCTTTTCACCGCCGACCATGTCGATGGTGTCGCCGTCAAATTTGGCGACGGCGTTTCCGGCGGGATCAACGACGACCGCGGAGAGGGTGATGGAGGCCTGGTCGCCGGACTCGTTGGAGACCTGCGATTCGATGTTGATGGTGGCGGTTTTGTCGGCGACATTGATTTCGGAGGGATAGATATAGGTGCCGGTCGTTTCGAGTCCGTAGTTCAGCGGCAACGTCTGGTAGATTTTGCCGGCGGTGTGCAGCCAGACGCGTGCGTGAATGCCGCCGTAGTTGGGATTGAAATCTTTCGATTCCCATTCGTAGCCGACGCCCGTGGCTTTCTCGAGATATTTGTCACTGTTGTCGACGCGAACGGCGAGGACATCTTCTTCATCACCGAACTTGGCGGCATCGGAGATGTCGAGGCCATAGGCGTTCACGCCGTTCTCGTACAGGCCGAGCTCCTTGCCATTGAGCGTGAAAGTGGCGGCCTGGCGAATGCCTTCAAATTCCAGAAAGATTTTCTGGCCCTTCATCGCGGTGGGGAGTTTGAAATGTTTGCGGTACCACGCGGGGCCCATGTACGCGCCGGCCTGCCCTCCGCCGTGGGAGATGATTTTGTTGAAGGTGTCGGTGTCGTTGTACGTGTGGGGAGTCGAGACGGTTTGCCAGGTGGAGTCGTCGAAAGTGGGGGCGGCGGCGCCGGGGACGTCTTCCTTGATGAACTTCCAGCCTTCATTGAAGTCGAGCTTTTGACGCGCGGTGGCGGGAGGGGTGTAGGGCGCGGGAGCGGCGGCGGCGAGGAGCGGTTGTGCAAAGGCTGCGACGAAGAGCAGGGCGAGCGAGCGATGGTGATCGAGCATGGGAACTCCGGTGCAACTGGACGGGCGGCAGGGCACAGCGCCTCGCCGCGGGACATAAGACTTTAACGCCGACGGCAGAGAAAAACTTGCCCCGCAGAAGTCTTTCCACTCTCGACCCACCCCGCCTGCTCCTTGATTCCACCGCGCCCCGCTCCTACCGTTTCAAAGCACGCAACCCGAGGGTCCGCTCATGGGCTGTTGTCTCTTCGCCATCATCGGCGCCATCTGGCCGCGCCTCGCGCTGATCTTCATCTATTTGTTCACCACCCTCCCGCAGTTGGTCTTCAAAACCACCCTCTGGCCGTTGCTCGGCTTCCTCTTCGTCCCCACCACCACCCTCGCCTACGAACTCTGCGTCCACTACCTCGGCCGGCTTGAAGACAACCTCTGGTCCCTCCTGATCGTCCTGCTCGCCTTCCTCCACGACCTCACCCAACTCGGTCTCGCGCGCCGCCCCGCGCGATAGGGACATCGCCACCCCTCATTCTCCCACTCCTTTATTCACTTATTCGCTTATCCTGATTTCGCCCGTTCCCACTAATCCCACCCCTCCTTCCTGTCCGATAAACTCCTCATGCGCAGTCTCGCAGTCCTCATCGCCACCCTCGGGCTGGCCACCTTCTCCCCGTGCGCCTTCGCTCAATCCGATACCCAGCCCGCCACTGCGCCCGATTCCCAGCCCGCCTCCCGTTCCGCCTCCACCCAAACCGCCGAGAGCCAGCCCGCCGCTCAACCCGGCTCCCGCATCCTCCACAATTTCGACTTCGAAGAAACCAAGCTCGGCAACTTCGAAAACCTCCCCATGTTCTGGGCCAAGGTCGTCGGCCGCGGATTCCCCGCCTTCGCCTCCGGAACCTTCGATCACAACGTCTTCCACGACGACGGCAACGGCGGCCACACCTCCTTCCGCCTCGACATCGACTCCGGCTCCGCCGCCTTCCGCTACGTCGCACCCCCGGACAAAATCATCCGCGTCAATCCCAACGCCGACTACTACATCCTCGGCTACGTCAAAACCACGCCCCTGCAGTTCGCCCGAGCAGAAATCCGCGCCTGGTTCGCCGACGACAAAGGCAACCTCATCCCCTCCTCCGAACTCCACTCCGACCGCTACGCCACTCCCGTCGCCTCCACAAACACCCCCGATACCGCCGACGCCTCCCCCTCCGACTGGCACGTCCTCCGCCTCTTCGTCCCCGGCCCCCACCCCGGCTCTCCCGAAGCCGCCGGCGCCAAATCACTCGTCCTCCAGCTCGGACTCCTCCAGCCCCAGCAACTCTCCAACGACGGCGCTTCCGCCGACAATCCCCTCGGCAAATTCGCCCTCTACCAGCAGGACATCAAGGGTACCGCCTGGTTCGATGACATCGTCGTCTTCCAGCTCCCACGCATCTCCATCGAAGTCCCCTCAGCCGTCGCCGCCAACATCTTCGAACCCAACCGCCCCATCGATCTCGACCTCACCGTCGCCGACCTCGCCAGCGCCCAGCGCCGCAACGGCCCGCCCCCGCTCAACGTCTCCCTCAAAATCTCCGACACCGACGGCCTGCTCTTCGCCTCAGAAAAATGGGACATCCACACCAACCCCGACCAGACCTGGACCCACCACTACACCCACGCCCCGCTTCCCCCAGCCCTCTACACCGCCACACTCGAAGTCGCCGACGGCAACACCCGCACCCTCATCGCCCGCCGCCAGACCCGCTTCCTCGCCATGGCCGACCTCCCCGTCGGCATCAGCGCCGCCGGCGGTGAACGCGTCGGAACCCGCTTCGGCCTCAACGTCACCCAATGGCCCGTCGAGAACTGGGACGATATCCCACTCGTCTCCCGCTACATCACCGCCGGACTTGTCCAGGTCCCCGCCTGGCGACGCGACATGTCCGAATCCGCCATGCACACCCAGGATCCACCCTTCGACAAACTGCTCAATTCCCTCGGCGGCATCGATGCCCGCGTCCTCGGCGATTTCTCCGAACTCCCCTCTGCCCTCTCCGAAAAAATCAGCGAAGCCGCCCCCGCAACCAACCGTCCCCCTTCGGTCATCGTCGGCAAAAACGATTCCCTCCTCGCACTCCTCAACGCCGATCCCACCCTCTGGCGCCCCTACGCCTCCTTCCTCCTCGCCCGCTACTCCAATTTCGTCGACGCCTGGGAAATCGGTTCCCCCCAGCTCCCCTTCTCCGGCTCCCTCTCCGAAGTCCGCATCGACGGCGCCAAAAACCAGTACCCCGACCTCTTCGCCAGGGTCTACAAGGAACTCGCCGGACTCCTCAGCCCCCCGCGACTCGTCATCCCCTGGAACGCACTCTTCGATTTCGACATCAAATCCTACCCCCACGCCATCCTCGACCTCCGCATCCCCAACGTCATCAAGCCCGCCCAGATCTGCAACTACATCCACAACTTCGCCGACAGCGCCCGCGCCGTCGACAGCCCGCCCGCTACACGCCCCGCTAACCTGCCGCCGCCTGATACCACAATGTACGTCCACATCGACCCGCTCGAAGACGCTGGCTATTCCCGCATCGATCGCCTCTCCGATTTCGCTCAACGCATCATTTACGCACGCTCCACCAACCCCCTCGCTGTCCTCATCGATCTTCCCCTCACCCGCACCTTCTCCGTCTCCTCCGGCGTCGCCCACACCGAGCCCGACGAAACACTCCTCGTCTACCGCACTCTCGTCCGCATCCTCGGCACCGCATCCTACCGCCGCGAAATCAGCATCGCCCCCGGCGTCCGCGGTTTCCTCTTCGTCCGTGATGAATCCGACGGCTCCCCCGCCACCTCCTCCGCTGGCCACGAGGGTATCCTCGCCGTCTGGAACGAATCCGCCCCCGACCCCGTCGTCCCCGCCGACCTCCCACTCGGCACCGCGCCCCGCGAGGTGCAGCTCAACGGCCTCTCCCATCCGCTCCCCCTTGATCCTGCCTCCCACCTCACCCACCTGAACATCACCAATGTGCCAACCATCATCACCTTCGTCGACGCCCACCTTGTCGAACTCCGCGCCAGCTTCGCCCTCTCCAACGCGCTCCTCCCCGCCGGCGCCGGCATCCTCCAGACCGAAGTCCAGCTCTCCAATCCCTACAACGAACCCATTTCCGCCAGCATGCGCCTCAACCCGCCCCCCGGTTGGACCATCGACACCCCCAATCTCCCCATCAACATCCCCCCCGGCGGCACCTACACCCAACGCATCACCATCCGCTACCCCTTCACCGAAGTCGCCGGCGCCAAACAGCTCAATGCGACGCTCACCTCCGACGGCGACGGCCCCGGCAGCGGCGGCCACCCGCTCCAGCTCTCACTCCCACTCGCCGTCAAATCCGATTCCGTCGACACCGAAGGCTTCGCACGCCTCATGCCCAACGGTGACCTCGTCGTGCAGCAGATGATCACCAACATCTCCACCATCCCCCTCAATGCTGAAGCTTACGCCCTCATCCCCGGTTACGCCCGCCAGCAGCACTTCGTCGTCAACCTCCCCCCCGGCCAGACCACCATCAAACGCTTCCTCTTCCCCATGTCCACCAACGTCGACTTCACCAAAAAGATGACTCCCGCCGACATCGGCGCACTCCTCGCCGGAAAAGCCGCCACCATCGGCCTCCGCCAGAACAACGGCAAAACCCTCATCACCAAATCCTTCCCCCTCAACTGACCCTCTCCCCTTCAACAACCCATCCGGCACCTCTCCGTCCGCAAAATTCCGAACGTTTCCCCTTTCTCCATTCCTCACCTAAAATCCCCCAATGGTCCACTTCTTCTCCCAACTCGCCCGCACCGGCCTGAAAGGCCCCGCCTTCCTCGACCTGCTCGCGCTGTTCAAAACGGACACCCTCTCCGTCCTCCACTCCGGCCACGGCAGGGAGGGGGAAGGCTTTTCCGTCATTGGCCGGAATCCCCTCGTCACCGTCCGCGTCAACGACGAAGAATCCCCCGCCGTTGTCGAAATCTCCCCCAACATCCCCTGGGCACGCCAGTCCTACGCCAATCTCCCCGCCGATCCCCTCGATGCCTGGGAATCCGTCCTCCACGATCCCCCCCTCGATTTCCCTCACCATCCCCTCACCTCCTGGATCGGCTACTTCTCCTACGACATCGCCCGCCTCCTCGAAAACATCGGCAATTCCGCCCGAAGCGACCTCAACACCCCGCTCCTCGAATGGCGTCTCTTCGAAGAGTACTTCCTCTACGACCACGCCCGATCCGAATGGACGCTCGTCGCCACCGCCGATCACGAGCATCCCCGTGCTGAAAAAATCCTCGACGACATGGCGGCGCAACTCGCACGCAGCGCCCCCGAAATCCCTCCCGCATCCCCTCAAAGCCGCATCGTCGAGCAATTGCCGCGCGGCGAATTCCTCTCCGCCGTCCAGCGCATCAAGGACTACATCGCCGCCGGAGACATCTTCCAGGCCAACTTCGCCCAACGCTGGAAAGTGCAGACCGACGCCCACCCCATCGACATCTTCCGCCGCCTCATGCACGAATCCCCCGCCGCATACGCCGCCCTCATCATCTCCCCCGATGACTCCCGCGCCATTATCTCCGCCTCCCCCGAACTCTTCCTCCACCGCTTCGGCGGAGACCTCTTCACACGCCCCATCAAAGGCACACGCCCGCGCGATCTCCACGATCCCGTCCACGACGAACAACTCCGCACCGAGCTCCTCCACTCCGAAAAAGACAAGGCCGAACTCGCCATGATCGTCGATCTCCTCCGCAATGACCTCGGCCGCGTCGCCGAGTATGGCTCCGTCCACGTCATCGCCCCAAGAGAAATCGAAAAACTCCCCACCCTCTGGCACGCCGCCGCCACCATCCGCGCCTCCCTCTTCTCCCCCAGCATCTCCCAGAGCAAATACGACCCCGCCGCCGACCCTCGTCCCCTCCTCGCCGACCACACCTGGGCCCCCCTCATCCGCGCCACCATGCCCGGCGGCTCCATCACCGGCGCCCCAAAAATCCGCGCCATGCAGATCATCGAAGAACTCGAAAAAACCCGCCGCGGCCTCTACTGCGGCGCTATCGGCTGCATCGGCACACAACCCGAACAACGCTCCGAAACGCTCACCCTCTTCCACCCCGTCGGCACCCTCAACATCGCCATCCGCACCATCCAGATGCACCACAACATCGCCACCCTCCACGCCGGCGCCGGCATCGTCGCCGACTCCACCCCCGAACTCGAATACGACGAAACCCTCCACAAAGCCGCCGCCATCCTCCGCGCATTGGGAATCTCGGAATTGAATCATTGAGTCATCGGGTCATTGAACCATTGAGAATACCGTCCAATGACCCGATGACTCAATCTCTCAATGATTCAATTCATTCGGTTACCTTAATCACCACTATCGTCGTATCATCCGTCCGCCGATTCAGCCCCACAAACCGCCGCGTCTCCCACAGCATCTGCCGGCAAATCTGCTCCGCACTCTCCCCCGCATACTTCATCAACCCCTCCCGCATCCGCGTCTTCCCGAACTTGTCCCCCGCATAATTCATCGCGTCCGGAACCCCGTCCGTGTAAATCCACAGAATATCCCCCTTCTGCAACTGCACCACCTCCTTGTCATACGTCTGCTCCGGATCCACCCCGATCACCATCCCGCCCACACCAAGCTCACGCATCTTCCCATCCCGGATCAGAATCGCCGGCTCATGCCCCGCGCTCGAATACGTCAACTGCTTGTTCTTGTAATCCAGCACCCCATACCACAGCGTGATGAACTCATTGCTCCGCATATCCAGCGACATGCTCTTGTTCACCCGCGACACAATCTCATCCAGGTCGTACACGTTGTCCGCCTGCGCCCGCATCGCTGCTCGCACGCTCGCCATCAGCAGGCTCGCCGGCAACCCCTTCCCCACCACGTCCGCCACCGTCACCCCGACCGAATGATCCCCCAGCGGAATGAAATCATAAAAATCCCCGCCCAGCTCAAAGCACGGCACGTACAACGCCGCAATATCCAGCCCCGCCATCTTCGGTGCCTTCGCCGGCATCATCCGACGCTGCACCTCCGCCGCTATCTGCACCTGCCGCTCCAACCGGTCCTTCTCCAACGCCTCTTCCTGCAGCCGCGCATTCTCAATCGCCACCGCCGCCTGGCTCGCGATCGACTGCAGCAGCTTCACCTCAAACTCGCTGAACTCGTGCACCTCCGCCGTGTACACCCGGATCGCCCCGATCGGACGATCCTTATACAACATCCCCACCACCAGCGAACTCACTATCCCCTCCCGCTTCGACTCCTCCTGGTACACCACCCGGTCATCGTTGCTCATGTCCGCAATGTACACCGTCTCCCCCGACAGCACCGACCGCTCCACCGTGCTCATCCCCACCGTCACCGGTCCCTTCTTCAGATACTCCTCGCTCAGCCCCCACACGCTCTTGATCACCAGCTCATCCCGATTCTCGTCCAGCAGCCGCAGCGAACAGCTCTTCACCCGCATCGCCTCCGCCACCCCGCGCGTGATCCGGTCCAGAATCTGCTGCAGCCCCCGCGTCCCCGTCAGCATCGTCGAAATATTAAACAGCGCCGACAGCTCCTGGATCCGCTGCCGCAACTGCATCTCCTGCGTGCACATCCGCGAGAGCGCATTCGCCAGCAAATACAAAAACTGCACGCTCGCCGTCCGCTGCCCCATCCCCTCCTCGTTCATCGCGTCGATCACCTCCCGCACCTGCTCCACCGGCAGTTCCAGCTTCGTCGCCAGCTTCGTGATCTGGCTCGACTTGATCGGAACCGCCTTCCCCGGCTCCATCACAATCGACCCCAGCTTCACGTCGTTCACAACGATCGGCGCCGCGAACGGCTGATCCAGATTCGTGTCCCCCTTCTGCTTCCGCGCCGCTACAATCGCCGCGCTCCGGTTCGCAAACCGCTCGCTCACCGTCGTCTGCGTCAGCGGAATCCCCGCCACGTCGAGGATGCTCGCCTTCACCTGCGCCACCATCGCCAGCGAATCCTGAATATCCTGCAGCGTCGCCACATCCAGGAATTCCGTCAGCTTCATCGTCTTCCCGCTCCCCGCGCTTATCAAATCCGTCACAGTTGACGTCATAATCATCCCTGCAAAAACCAACATCCAACTCAGAATAAGCAAATCAGCCAATTCGGAATAACACGTCCGCGATAATCCATTCTGAATTCACTTATTCACTCATTCACTGATTCGCTTATTCCCTCACTCCCCTCCATTCCCCAACGCCCGTTTCATCACGCCCTGCCAGCGGTCCTTCCACGGACGCGCCTCCCACCGCCCAAGTTCATGCTGCAGCTCCTCTTTCCGCCCTGTGTTGTAATCCAGGTAGCACAGCAGAAACGCCGCCGTGTTCCCTACCCCCTTCCCCGTCGACAATTCCGTCAAATCCGCAATCAACTGATGCTGCCGCTGCGGTGGAATGTAATCCTCCAACGCATACTTCACGCTGATCAACTCCGGCTGCCGCGTGAATATGTACTTCAAATCCCCTGCCGCGCTCTCGTACATCCCCGCTCCCAGCTCCGCATTCCCGCGACCCAGAACCGCCAGCGGATTGCTCGGCTCCTCCAGCATCGCTACCTGATACGCATTCGCCGCATCCAGATACTTCCCCTCCTTCAGCAGGCCCTCCGCCTTCTTCATCAACTCATCGAACGGCGTCGGCGTCGCGTTCGTCGCTGTCCGCCCGAATGACTTCATCTCCGGCACGGACTTCCCCGCCTGCAACTCGCTCGTCGACATCTCCTCAACACGCACCGGACGCATCGCCTGCATCGACTTCGGACGATACCCCGGCTTCGTAGGATCCGTCGATTGCGTCTGCAAATACGGATTCACAGGCGCCTTCCCCTGCCCGCTCGAATTCGCCCCATTCGAATTCGCCCCGCTCGCCCCATTCCCCATATCCTGCTGCGCCTGCTCATCCCCCGTGTTCCCCGACCCGTTCCCATTGCTCGCAACCGTCTCCCCCTTCTCATTCTTCTCCGGATGGCTCGGATTCGCCTTCGCCATCTCCTCCTTCTTCTTCGCTGCCGACTGCGCCTTCTCCAGTTCCCCCATCATCGTCCGATACGTGTCGTTCACCTGCGATCGCTGCGCCAGCATCTCCCCCTCCGGCAGCACGTTCGCCTCCTGCACACGCTGCGATTGTCCCTCGATTCTCTCCCCGGATGTCACCTGCCCATCCACACGTGCCACCGTCGACAGATCCGTCGGCTTCGCCAGCTTCTCCCGCTGCATCTGATCGTCCGACATATTGCCCCCCGTCCCTGCGTTCGAATTGTTGCTCCCGTTCGCCCTATTCCCCTGATTCGGACTCAAATTCAAAACGTTGTTCTGGTTCACCGAGTTCAACCCCGGATTCACCCCCAACGCATTCCCCGTCACCCGACCCGAAAACAGCGGACTCGCCAACCCCGACGAATTCCCCGCGTCCGCATTCACATTCGCCGGCGACGCCGAAAACTGCCGAATCGACAATCCCCCGCCAACCACCCCCGAATACCCGCCCGCCATCGACGCCGCGCCTGGATTCATCGCGTAACTCGGCACCAGCGATGACTGATACCCAGACCCATACGGCGACGAATAGATGCTCCCCTGCGCTCCCGACATGAGCTGCGACGACGAATAATACGCGTTCGCCGCGCTGTACGGCGTCGTCTGCAATCCGCCGGACGACGTCCGAATCCAATTGTTAAAACTCGAATTCTGCCCCACATCTCCCCGGAACGTGTACGGCGACTGCGTCCCCGTATTCCAATTGTTCACCGGAACGTTCACCCCGTTCACATTCACCACCGACTGCGACTGATTAAAACCCCCCAGCCCGCTCACATTCCCCGTTACATAATTATTCGCATTCATCGGCACATACCCGGTGATCGGATTGTTGCTCCCGCCGCTCCCTACCTGCGGACTCGCATCCAGCGCATTCCCCTGCGGCTGCACCTGCTGCACTCCCCCCGTGCTCCGCTGATATTGCCCAAACCCCACCGTCGCCGTCGCCCCCATCAACAGACCGCAAACCAACGCACGCCCAAAATGTGTCATTCGCATTTCCATCGCAATGCTCCCATTTGGCCGCCCACTCGTCGGGCCGCTTTCTTCTATCTTCCTTAATCCCACCTCATCATTGTAGCCGCCAACCCCACAATCTCGCACTTCTTCACAAATCCGCAACATTTCCCCTCTTTAGACCCGCTAAACCGCAAAAGGTTCCTCCCCCCCCCGAACAAAGCGTGGAATAATTCCCCCCGCACGTAGCAAATGCTCCACAGCCACCACAAACCCACGCCCGCCGCCTCGGGCGGCGCGGGGCCAATGTGCGCCCAGTCAACAGAAGGCCCCCCCCAATCAATTCTGATCCAGCCGCCACACAAACTGATTATGGTGCGCTGCAATCAGCACCGACGCATCTTTATTGCTCAACTCCGCCCCCGCCGTCGGCAAATCCGTCCGCAACGCCGGCTCCGCATGCCCATCGAAAAACCCGATGTTCGTCTTCCCGCTCGGCTGCGTCATGCCCGGAGAATGCCGCCCGAAAATCCGGTACAACGGGTTCGAATAGGAGTTGATCCCGTACCCGTCATACATGAACACCGTCATTGACGGATTGGCGATCGACGTGATCTTTCGAATCATGTTGTTGGCCGGCTGGCTCGGAAAAAACATCTGGCATGGATACTTATCCAGGCCGCTCGCCACCTGCCCGTTCAGCCCGTACGAACACTGGATAAAGAGGCAGTTGTCTGGCGTGATCGAGGTGTATTGAATCGCGTGGAACGTCCTGTCGTAGCTCAGGCACTCATCCCCGAAAAAACCATCCCGGTTTGTCGGGGTGATCGCTCCGCTGTTGCTGGACACCAGCGTGTCCGGCGTATCCGGACACAACAGCACCGTCCGCCGATTAATCGCCGGATACGTCGCAAAATTCTGGTACGCAAAGGTCGCCGACACCGCCGTCGTCGCATTCACCATCGCCGACTCCACCACCATCGCCGCAAACCCCGAGTCATTGTTCGGCGCGCCATTCTGATAGTTATAGCCCGACGGCGTGATGATCCCGCCCTCCAGCGTGTAATACACCGTGTCCGCCTGCCCCAGCGACTTCAAATTCGCCAGACACGTGCTCGCCCGCGCCTGCTCCCGGGCCTTCCCCAGAGATGGCAACAAAATCGCTATCAGCAACGCAATGATCGCCACCACCACCAGCAGCTCAATCAGCGTAAATCCGTTTCGCCCGTGCTTCCTCATGATGATACATCTCCAGACCCCTCAAATTTACCGATCCGCACCCTGCCGCCATACCTGGATATTTACAATGAAACGTAAATTACACCAAGCCGGATCGTCACTATTGACGCCATATCTTCGCCTTCATCAGTCAAATAGTCCAGCACAAATTGTAAAACCAGTGCGGTTTTTTATGTAAGTTACATCATCCCGCACTTCCAACATCATCCATCGCACCCGCCCCCCGCAAACACCCAACCTCCTGTACCGCGCCCGTCAGGAAGCGCTCACAGGATGCGCCCCCCAAAAACAACCCTCACCCCAACACCAAACCTCCCCGCACCCCCCAAGCCCAGGGATCATCTCCCTGCTGCCCCATCGCATCCCCTTCGCCCCGCCTCCCGCGACACCTGAATGAATTCCCTAACCTCCGCGTCCATCCGCGTTTATCCGCGGTTCCCCCCCCCGTCCCGCAAAAAAGTTCGGTAAAAAGTACATTTTTCTACTTGCGTTAGGGAAACGTGCGTATATACTACCAAACAGAGGCCTTACGATTACCTTCAAGTTTTCGTATCCCCTCGACCGAAGATAGAAGCGGTTCGCAGGTAACTTCTGCTGGTGGTCCCCCGACAGGGTGCCCACCTTCAGTTGGGTCCAAGCCCACGGGTTATTTCGCGTGGGTCGCACCGACGCGGGCTCCCGAACCTGACCCCCGTGCCGGCCATTGGACCTGCCCTTCCCTGCCCTCATGACCCTCCCGCCAACTGGCTCGGCGGGCGGCGTCGGAAAGGACTCATGACCCGCTTCTCTTCTTCAACCATCAGCGCTCAGGACGCTCCCGGCCTCGCGACCGCCTTCTCCACGGAAGTCGCCGCAGAAGCCCGCGACCTGATCAGCCGTACCTCCGGGCCTGGCTCCGTCTACGTCTCGCTCGCCCACAAAAACGCCCGTGGACGAGCCAAAACGACCGCCCCGGATACCCGACCCGATGGCACCGCCGCTCTGCCCCTCTGCAGCTTCGGCCCCGGCGGCGGTTACCGGGTCGACTGGCAAGTGAAGAAGCCCGATCTGGCCGACCCCCGGCGCGCACTGCCGCCCCGGACCGCCGGCTCGATCCTCCGCCGCGTCGCCGGTTGGATGCTCTGGGATCTCAAGGGCTGGCTCATCGCCACCCACCCGTCGCGGGCCTACCGCGCCGATTCCCATCCCGCAGCACTCGACCCCTGCGCCGCCTGCGGCTACGCCGATTCCTGGCCGGAGTGGTTCGTCGAAGGCAAAAACGCCCCTCCCGCCCTCGTAAAGGCCGATTCGCTGCTCCAAACCGCAGCAGAAAGCAGCGAAACGACGCTCCAACGAGGCGTAACGACGGCGGAAATCGGCAGAACGACGGCGGAAATCGCGGCCCAAACCGCCCCGGCCGCCGCCGAAAAACACGATGATGAACCGGCGAACTACCCGTTCCCGTTCAACTTCCAGGGCTCCACCGAACTCGAGCCCGTCAAAAAATTCAACGAGTCGCCCGCCGGGCGGCTCATCGCACGATTGACCGCGGATCCGCGGGACCCCGGCACCATCCGGCTCTTTGCCGATGACGACCTGGTGCCTTCCGGACAGCCTCTTCCTTACTGCGGAGGGGCCACGCCGGCTCCCGCTTCCGCCCAGCAAATGGAGACTGTCCATGACCCCAACTCCCAAGCAACTCAAGATCCTCATCTCGATCCGCAACTTCCGAGTCCAGCACGGCTACTCGCCGACCATGCAGGAACTCGCCGACCAGCTCGGCGTCTCAAAGGTCACCATCTTCGAGCACGTCGAAGCCCTGGAAAAGAAGGCGCTCATCCTCCGTGCCCGGAACAGGGCTCGCTCTTTGGAAGTCTCCCCGACGGTGAAGCTGCCTGACGAATCCAAGCCCACCAGCTACCCCATCGTCGGCACCATCGCCGCCGGCCGCCCCATCGAGGCCATCGAAAACCGCGAAACCCTCGAACTCGAAAACCTCTTCAACACCCGCCACGGCACCTACGTCCTGCGCGTGAAGGGCAACTCCATGATCGAAGACCACATCGCCGACGGCGACTACGTCATCATCGAACGCCGCGAAACCGCCCGCGACGGCGAAACCGTCGTCGCCCTCCTCGAAGACGGCCAGGCCACCCTCAAACGCTTCTACAAGGAACGCGGCCGCATCCGCCTCCAGCCCGCAAACGCCGCCATGAGCCCCATCTACGTCGACAAAGACGTCAAGATCCAGGGCGTCCTCATCGGCGTCCTGCGCACCTACTCCCGCGGCGCCGTCTCGCGCAGCTCGAACAACTAAAGCGCCCGCGCGCAGTGAGGCTCGCGGCGTGGACGCGCGGGCGGTATCGAAAAGGATCGAACGGAAATCAGCGGCGAGTGAAGGTGCAAAAACGCAAAAGGCCCGGACGAATCCGGGCCTCTTTGTTCTCATTCGATCAGCGCTCAGTGGTGGCCGCCATGACCACCGCCACCACCACCGCCGTACCCACCGTGGTAGCCTCCACCGTGGTAGCCCCCGCCATGGTATCCTCCGCCGTAATAGCCGTGGCCCCAACCGCCCCCGTAGTAGCCGAAGCCAAAGCTGAAGGTGAAGGGCGAGTAATACGGTGCGCCATAGTAGTAGGCCGGCGCGGGCGGCGCGTACACAACTGCCGGCGCCTGATAGTAATACGAAGGCGCCGGGGTGTAGTAATAGGTAGGTGCCGGAACGCTGTAGACCGCAGGCGGCGGAACATATGCGGTTTGATAGCCCCCGGCGGGGTAGTAGCCGCCGAAACCAACCCCCACGCTCCAGTGATTGTCAGCCTTCGCCGGCTGAGCCATGAACGCGCTGCCGGCAACAATCGCCGCGGCAAGCGCAAGGGTTTTGAATTTGGGCAGATAGTACATCATGTTGTCTCCTTTGCGGGCCTTCTCAGGTGAGCAGTCGCCACTACAGACACCCGGTTTCTGGCGCCGTTAGCACGCCCACTTATTTCATTTTATGTTGTGTTTGGCGGGGTTCCATAGGGCAGGACCGCATTCCATACTGATTCACAAATGCCGGGATTCCCGGCGTTCACCGCTTTCCTGAAGCTCGCGAATGCGTCGGCAGATGCGAACGAATTCCTTCCGGTCTTCCTCGGAGAGGAACTGCAGGATGTCGCGCGTCTTGGCGAGGCGTGCAGTACGAAACTCCTCGTACACGCGGCGGCCTTCGTCGGTGATGGAGACGTCGATCCGGCGCTTGTCCTGTTGATTGAGCTGGCAGTGAATGAGGGGTTTATCGAAGTTGGTTTCGAGGGAGCGAATGATGCGGGACATCTGGGCGGGGAGGACATGGATGGCTCGCTGCAGATCGCCGACGGTGGGCGTGCCTCCGCCCCGCGGGTCGCGGGTAATGAGGTCGAGGGTGAGGAACTGGGATTCAGAGAGTTCGACGGTGCCGGAGCCCTGGCGGGAGGCGACGCGTTGCCTCCAACTGGCGACGGCGAGGGCGAAGACTTCCTCGGCCATTTGGTTGAGAGAATCGTCGGGGGAAGTAGGCAGAGAATTGCTCCTGAACAGGCAATAGTTTCAATTAGATAATAATAGTTTAGACGGCTGTTGGGGATGTGAGAACCGAGAATTCGAAAGTTTTGGTCTTCGGCAAATCCTGTAAGCCACACGGCCAACACGCTTGGACATGGATTTTCTGTGGCCGGTGAGATTTATGCTTGGCATGCATAGGATCAATGGTGTAGATTGACGAAAGCCCTTGGGACTTCATTTCTTCAAACCATTTCGCACTAAAGCATAACGCAAGGGCGGCACTCGAAAATCAAAGAGCGTTTCGCCGGCCGGAACCAAATGGCTCGCATATCCCGGTCGTTGGAGCATGTACGAAGCCAAGTGCTCGTACATCTTGTGCATGGTGTTTTGGAAAAAGGGAATCACATCGAGGCGAGGTCGCGTTGGCCGGAGCCGAGATGAGTCGTGGCGGGCGGGCGCGAAGCGCCGGCGATAGCCCGGGATTTGGGCGGATGAGCGAGGTATGTATATGCGTCAGGCAAATCGTCGTTGGAGGCACGAGGCTTCGGCGGGCGGATGGGGGTTTACGTTGATCGAATTGCTGGTGGTGGTGGCGATCATAGCGTTGCTGGTGGCGATCCTTTTGCCATCGCTATCGAGAGCGCGCGAGCGAGCGCGGTCGGCGGTATGTCTCTCGAACCTGCGGGGGATTGGGCTGGCCGGCCGCATGTATATCGGGAATGACAACAACGACTTCATCATGGAACAGAACACCAGTCTTGCGGGCGCGTTCTGGATGTACATGGTGCAGCCGTATTTGGGCTCGAACAATATCCAGGGGATCACGCCGGGCGGGGCGGTGGGGAAGAACGTCTTTTTCTGTCCGAGCGCACAGCAGATAGTTCCTGGTGGACTGGGCGGCGGTATTTTTGGGTCAGCGACGATTGCATGGAACGCGGATCCTGACACGGGATGGTGGAGCCGGGCGATCAATACGATGACCACCTCGACGCCGACGCCAATCAACAATCCGACGGGGCTTGCGGATTTGACTGGGCAACCGTTGAAGAAGGGGCCGTACCCGGGCGGCTCACCGGGATACAAGGGGAGCTATGGGATCAACAGTTGGATGGACTATCGGTATCCGAAAGGGAACAGGCTAAACACAGTGGGGCTTCCCCTAAATGGCGGCGCAGACACCTCCGCCGAATTACCAGGACATGCAGAAGCTGATTCTGGTTCAGCAGCAAAGCGAGACGCCATTCTTCATGGATGCAATCTGGTGTGAGGATGATCCGGGGAGCCCCAAGGGCATCATCCCGAAGAATCCATCACCCATGATGACGGGGAACACCACGATCGACACCGGAGATATTTCCACGCCGGGCGGGCGCATTTTCATCAATCGTCATGACAAGGCGATCAATGTTTCGTACGTGGATGGTTCGGCGAGAGTATTGAAGCTCATCGATATATGGCAACCGGCCTGGTACAACGGCTGCCAGCGCGCGACATTGGATACTGTGGATGTGACGAGGCTCAGTCGATAGGGGCTTTGGCCGCGGTGAAAGTGATCGGAAAAAAAGCCGCCGCCGCGGCGAGGATTGCTTCCTGTCGCGGCGGCTTTGTTGTTGCGGGGAAGGTTACTGCATGCGCGGTAAATCCGTTGTCATGCCGTTTGTGATGTTGATGGGTTTGGAATCGATGTCGATGGAGGCGGGATCAAGGTTGGCGATTCTGGCTTCGACGTGGATGATGCCGGGGGTGAGGGTGGAGCGGATGGAGACGCGGTTGATGCCGGCTTCGATGTCGAGGAAGGTGTTGTTGATGGAGTTGTTTTTGCCGGAGTTGTAGCCGCCGCGCCAGATGGCGGGGCCGGTGGCGGAGAAGTCGATGCGGCCGTTGAAGGTGGGGCAGCGGTTGCCGTCGGCGTCGACGACTTCGGCATCGATGAGGAGGACGTCGGAGCCATCGGCGCGGAGACCGCCGGGGCCGGTGATGGGAGTGAGTTTGACGGATTTGGGTTCGCCGGCGGTTTTGAGGGAGTAGTGGGCGACATCATGGCCGTTCTTGCAGGAGATCGCTTCGAGGGTGCCGGGGGTGAAGGTGATGTCTTTGAAGGGGAAGACCCAGTGGTCGGTGGGCGTGGTGATTTTGCCGAGGGATTTGCCGTTGAGCTTGAGTTCGGCGGAGTCGCCATTGCCGATGACGTAGACGGTTTTGGTGGTGCCGGCGGGGTAATTCCAGTGGCCGACGATGTAGACGTCGGGTTTTTCGTTGTACATCACGCGGAGGGCGTAGAAGGCGGGCTTGGGGAGGCGGACGCCGTCGACCTGTCCGCTGGCGCGTGCGACTTCAGCGGGATCGCGGCCGCCGCTGGTGGTGTCGGAGAAGATCCATTTGGCGCCGCCGCAGGTGTCGGGTTTGAGGAACTGGCCCCAGTTTTTGTCGCTGGCCATGTTCACGGCGAACTGTTCGCCGGTGAGGATGTAGGTGGATTTGGCGGCCTTGGCTTCGGGGTTTCCGAAGATTGGGGGAGCGTCGCTGCCCCAGGTGGTGCGGGGGGTTTTGTCGTCCCAGATGCGGCGCGGGCATTCTTCACGGTCGTATTCGCCTTCGACGGTGGGCATGCCGGTGACTTTGACGGACTTGGCCTTGGAGTTGGGGTCGTAGCCGGGGTTGCCTTCCTTCGGGGCTTCGGTGGTGGTGCCGCCTTCGGTGCTGGTGATGATGTCGAGGTACTTGGCGTTGATCAGGCTGGCGCGGCGTTCGGTGACGACGCGGCCGCCGTGGGGGTCGTACAGGTGGCTGTAGCCGGTGAGTTGCTTGATGTGGTTTTCGGTGATTTTCTGATTGCCGACTTCCCAGATGAGGATGCTGGGGTTGTTGCGGAAGTAGATGACGACGTCGCGGAAGGCGGCGGCGCGGACGTCCCAGGATTCGCCGATGGTGTCTTTTTCGCCGTCGACGCCGGGCTGGTAGGTGATGATGCCGTTGCGATCGTCGAATTCGATGAGGCTGGGACCGGCGGCGGCGTGGCCCCAGCGGACGAAGTTGCTGGCGGCGTGTTTCATGAGTGTGAGCGTGTAATCGTGGAGCCAGTTGGGTTGGGCGGCGCCGAGGCCGGCCCATTCGTCAGTGGGCTTTTGACCGAAGCCGTGGAGCTTTGTCGGCTCGCCGTTGAGCGTGAGGCCGGTGGTTGCGGACCATGTTGCGTTGCGGGCACCGAGCGGGGTGCGGTAAACGTCGACGACGTTGCCGTTGGATTTGATGGTGGTGACGACGGTGTAGACGTACGGATGGTCCGGGGACCAGAGTTCGGGGTTGTTGAGGGTGGCGTGGGCGATAAAGTTGTGCTTTTCGCCGGCGTTGATGGTGCCGTTGTCGGCGAGCGTGAGGACGACTTTGCCGGTCTGGTCGGTGACTTCGGAGATGGCCTCGACGGGGGCGGAGGCGGCGGTTTCGTTCTGGACTTCGACTTCCATGCCGATGTTGGCGGAGTTGTTCGTCACGGTTTCAGCGTAAGCGTAGGTGCCGACGGTGCCGAGGTTGTCGAAGAGCGGGAGGGTGACGTGCACTTTGTCGGTGACGTGCAGGTAGACGTTGCGATAAATGCCGCCGTGGGCGGGATGCCAGTGGGGGTCGTTCCAGCCGAGGTAGGTGGTGTCGACCTTTTCCTTGTTCCAGTCTTTGCCGTGGGTGGGGAAGGTGTTGTCGGCCATGACGGAGAGGATATTTTCCTTGCCGAAGTTGAGAAAAGGCGTGAGATCGAATCCGAAGGGGACGAAGCCGTTCTTTTCGATGCCGAGGAGGTGTCCGTTGATGTAGATTTCGGAGACCTGTCGGACGCCTTCGAATTCGACGAAGACTTTTTTGTCGGCCCAGGAGGCGTCGGGGGTGAAGTGTTTGCGGTACCAGGTGCGGCCGGCCCATTGGGTGAGTTCGCCGATGTGGCCGCCGGGACTGAGGTCGTCGAAGGTGTCGACATCGTTGAAGGTATGGGGGCAGCTGACGGTGGTCCATTTGGAATCGTCGAAGGCAGGGTTTTTAGCATCGGTGACGTCTTGTTTGATGAACTTCCAATCGGGATCGAGGGAGAACTTTTGGCGGGGAGAGGTGGAATCCGCAGCATGTGCGGCGGCTGACATGAGAAGAACGGATGCGGTTCCAACCGCGAGGGGGCGCTTCATGGAAACCTCTCGCCGCAAGAAGAAATGCCGGAAGGATATTATCCGGGCCCATCGTTTCCCGGGACATTTGCGTGGAAATAACGGCTTATTCCGCCAAGCGCTCGACGTTTTGCGCAATCACCGAAGGAGGTCGAAACGGCGTATTTGTTTTAACGCAATAGCCGGCGCGGGATTGCGTTCAACCTATCGCCTTTTGACATGGACAAATCGCGATGCGAAAAAGGGAGGACTCATGAGAAAGCTCACCGCATTTGCTTTGACCGCTTCCGCGGCGATGACTTTTTCCCCGGTAGCCAGCGGGGCAGAAGCGAACACGGACAACGCCGAAAAGCCCGCAGTTGCCGGCGAAATTCTTACGCCGCCGGCGCCGGCTGAACCGCGGATCAACGGGGCCCGAGTCTTCGGCGTTCGGCCTGGGCATCCGGTGCTTTTCACGATACCGGCGACGGGGGATCGACCGATGACGTTCAGCGCGGAGAATCTTCCGGCGGGGCTCACGCTCGCGGCGGATAGCGGGCAGATCACCGGCACGCTGGATGCGCCGGGGACGCATGAACTCACGCTGCATGCGAAGAATGCGAAGGGGGAGTCGACGTCCGCGCTGAAGATCGTGGTGGGCGATGCGATTTGCCTGACGCCGCCGATGGGGTGGAATTCGTGGAATTCCTGGGCGACGGCGGTGGATCAGCAGAAGGTTCTGGATGCCGCGAAGGCGTTCGTGGAGAAGGGGCTGATCAATCACGGGTGGTCGTACATCAACATCGATGACACGTGGCAGGGGCAGCGCGGCGGTGAATTCAACGGGATTCAACCGAATGAGAAGTTTCCGGATATGAAGGGGCTTGCGGATCAGATTCATGGGATGGGGCTGAAGGTGGGGATTTATTCGACGCCGTGGATGACTTCGTATGCGGGGTATGTCGGCGGGAGTTCGAATGATCCGTCGGGGAAGTGGAGCATGGAGGAGATGGGGGGCAAAAACGGGGGGAAATTCCGGCAGGATGGCAAGATTCTTTTCGCCACGAACGATGCGAAGCAGTGGGCGGCCTGGGGCATTGATTATCTGAAGTATGACTGGAATCCGAAGAGTCCGAAGAATGCGGCGTATGTGCCGACGTTTCAGAGCCAGGTGGCTGACATGGCGAATGCGTTGAAGAGTACCGGGCGTGACATTGTGTACAGCTACTCGAATTCGTTTCCGATTGAATCGGCGGAGGAAGTGACGCCGCTGTTGAATTGCTGGCGGACGACTGGGGACATTCGCGACACGTGGTGGTCGGTGACGGGGATCTGGTCGCAGCAGGGGAAGTGGGCGAAGTTTGAGATGCCGGGGCACTGGAATGATCCGGACATGCTGGTGGTCGGGTATGTCGGGTGGGGGCCGAAGCTGCATGCGAGCATGCTGACGCCGGATGAGCAGTACACGCACATTTCGCTGTGGTGTCTGCTGCAGGCGCCGCTGCTGATTGGTGCGGACATGACGCGGATGGATGATTTCACGCTGTCGCTGCTGACGAATGATGAGGTGCTGGCGATCGACCAGGATCCGCTCGGGAAGACGGCGGTGGTGGTGCACAAGGAAGGGGAGGTGAACGTGGAGCGGCCGAACCGTCCGAACGGGGCTCACAAAGTGCCGGCGATTCAGGTGTATGCGAAGGAACTGGCGGATGGATCGCACGCGGTGGGGCTGTTCAATCTGAATGACACGCCGCAGAAGGTAGGCGCCAGCTTTTCCGAGCTCGGGCTGAGC
The DNA here is from genome assembly GCA_035524355.1 of Phycisphaerae bacterium. Classification (GTDB taxonomy): domain Bacteria; phylum Planctomycetota; class Phycisphaerae; order WQYP01; family WQYP01; genus DATKPA01. The sequence goes on from DATKPA010000088.1 coordinate 41,175, forward strand.
GGGAAACAGGTTGTGCGGGATGTGTGGCGGCAGAAGGATTTGGAGACGGTGCCGGATTCGGTGAGCGCCGAGGTTCGGCCGCATGGCGTAGTTCTGCTGCGGCTTCGCGATGCGCAGTGAAGAGGGATGAATGGCCAGGAAAAACACGAAAGACACGAAAGTTGTTTTGTGATTATTAAAGCGATTGCGATGTAATAGAGAAAAAGACCGGACGGGTGTCCGGTCTTTTTTTGAGCGTCAATTTGTTTTCGCTGATCAAGCGTCGAGCTGCGCTCGAACACGGGCAGGATGCCCGTGCCACATTTCTTTTATGCCTGGCCGCGGAGGGCGTTCAGGCGGGCGCGGGCATCGCGGTAGCCGATTTCCCAGCGGATGATCTTGGAATAGATGTCGATGGCTTCGGCGAAGTTCTTGTTTTCCTCGAGCGCCCGGGCATACCAGTAGTGGATTTCCTTCGATTTCTTGTCGCCGGAGGGGGCGAGATCGTATTCGTCGAGGGATTTTTTGAGGGTGTCGACGGCTTCGGGGATCATCTTCTGGGCCATGAACGAGCGGCCGAGCAGGTGAAGGGCGTCGACGCGGGCCTTGGGATTGTTCTGGGCCTGCTGGAGGGAGACGATGGCATCGTCGTAGCGGCCAACTTCGTAGAGCCGGAGGCCATATTCGAATCGCACGGCCATGTCTGTGGGCATGTGCTCGGTGCGTTCCTCGAATTCGCCGAGTTCGTAATTGAGGCGATCCTTGCGCAGATGATCGAGCTGGTGCACCAGGTCTTTGTTGGCCGGGTCAGCCTTGATTGCGTCTCGCAGGCGGTTGATGTTCCGGCGGAACTGCTTGATGCGGATATCGCCGATGGTCATCTTGAAGCGATAGATATGGGTCTGCTTGAAGGCCTGATCCAGCATTTCGATGGCGATGTTTTCGTGTGGTTCGTCATCCATGTCCTGGAGTGCCTTGGCGTACTTCGCAATGACCTGCACTTCCGTCGGGTTCTTGTCGTAATCTTCCTTCGCCTGGCTGAGCGCTTTCAGGCGGTACTCTTCGGAGCGGTTGAGGTTTTCCTCTTCCAGCAGTTGCTTGGTCATTGCCTTGTCTTTGATGGAGCCCTTGAACGACTCGCCCTTTTCGTACTGGCCTTTCTGCAGCACTTCGAGCGCGGCGATGGCCTGGGCCTCGGCGGCGAGGTTCATGTCGTTGGGCTTCATCTGCATCGCGGCCTGCATGGCTTCGAGCGCGAGCTTGTACTGCTTGAGGTTCTTGTAGGTCTCCACCATTTCGGTGTAGATTTCAAATTTTGGGGATTTGTTCGTCCGGTTGGCTTCGCGGAGGATGGGGCCGATCCAGAGCGCGACGTCCAGGTATTCGCCGGCGACGGCGTTGCGGAAATACTGCTGCATCATCGGGATGTTGCCGATGTCTTTGGCGAGCATCCAGGCGGCGTTGAGCATGCTTTCCTTGGCGGTCTTTCCTTTGTAGGGAAGTTTGGGCTTGAGGAGTCCGCCCGGGGCCTTGCCGCCGGAGACTTTGCGGCGGAATCCGACATCGCGGAGCGCCTTGTGTTCATCGAGGTTGAAAGGTTCGCGGTTGAGCCCTTCGATGTACATGTCGATGGCGTAGTCATAGTTGCCGGTGACGGCCACGGTTTTGGCGCGGTCGAAAAACGCCTTGCCTTTGCCGGGGCCTTCAATGCTGGATGGTGATGTTACTTCTTCAGCCATAATTGATCTTCGAGCTCCACGGTGGGAAAGAATGTGCGACAAATTTGTGGACGCCAAGGGTTAACCCTCGACCGTACCAGATAGTAGATTCATGTCAAGACATAAGGTTTAATCGTTTTATGCTTTATAGCGTCGATGAAACCCTGGAGGCCATTCGAACTGTTGCGGCGGCACTCAGCCCCGTCCGGGCTGGGATCGCGGCGGCGGGGGGCCGGGTGCTTGCGGAGCCCGTGCTGATGGAGTCCGATAGTCCTCCATTTGATCGGGCTCTGGTGGATGGTTTTGCGGTTCAAAGTGCCGATGCTGCGCCTGCCACGCGCCTTGTGATTGTAGGCAAGCAAGATGCCGGTGGGGAGATTTGGGGTGGGCGGCTTCAGCGGGGTCAATGTCTGGCGATCAATACCGGGGCGCCGCTGCCGGCCGGAGCCGACGCGGTGCTGATGGTCGAGCACAGTGAAGTGACGCAAACAGGGGAAGCGGGGGAAGGCGGGGGAAACGCGCGACGGCTGGTCACGGTGATGAAAGCGGTCGCTCCGAATTCTGGGATCCAGCGGCGGGGGGCGCAGGCAAAGGCGGGTTCAGTTGTCCTTCCCGCGGGGCTGAGGCTCTCGCCCATGGCACTTGCCGCCGCGGTTGCTGCAGGGGCGGTGGAGTTGATGGTGCATCCCCGTCCGCGGGTGGCGGTTCTCACCACCGGTGATGAACTTGCCGCACCGGGTGCACCGCTGCGCCCCGGGCAGATTCGCAATTCGAATTCGCCGATGCTGCTGTCGCTTCTTCGAGAGTACGGGTACGAGCCCATTGATCTTGGCACCTCAGGGGATCAGGCTGAGCAACTGCGAGGGAAGCTGGCTGAGGGCCTGGGACAGGCGGACGTGCTCGTGGTCACGGGCGGCATGTCGATGGGGACCAGGGACCTTGTCCCTCCGCTGCTTCAGGAACTGGGCGTCAGCCTCAAGATAGAGAAGGTGCGGATGAAACCCGGCAAGCCGTTTTTGTTCGGCACGATGGGGAGGGGGGCGACGGCATGCCCAAGGTATGTTTGCGGGCTTCCGGGGAATCCGGTTTCGGCGTTCGTCACGTTTCATCTCTTTGTTCATGAACTGCTGGAGGCGTTGAGCGGCTTTCCCCGCGTACCTCGATTCCGCATGGCTGAAGCAGTCGCCCCCTTCGCGCCCAATGGAGACCGCGAATTCTTTCAGCCGTGCGTGCTCGAATCCAAGGGGCCTACGCTGACGGCTACCCCCATTCCGTGGCAGGGAAGTGCCGATCTATTTGCTTTGGCCCGGATACCTTCCAATGCAGCGGTTCGGCCCGGCCTTGCCCGGCGGGCGGCGAACGCCCCGGAACTGACGTGTGGAGGCACCCTCGAGGTTCTTCCGCTCTGACCGTGTGTTTCGCATAGAATGTAGAGACCGGTGTGCGCGACTCCAGCAAATGGTTGAACATTTTGCGCAGCAATCCTATCGTTCTAATGAAAGTAGATACACGTGGGAACTTCTTGAGGCTCCGATGACAAGTGAACCTCAGCCGCATAAGGATGGCGGAAACGTAATGGTGGTGCGCCCGGATGGGGACCTCGACAAGGCCTCCGTGCCGGCGCTTCGGGAGCGGGCCTTTCAGGAGATACTTGGAGCTACTGGCGGCGGGGGGAGGTGGCAGGGATTGGCGGTGGATGGCAGCGGGGTGACGCGGATTGACGGGGTGGGCCTGGGCTTTCTTGCGGAATTGCGGTGTCTTGCCCTGGAGCGCTTTGGGAAGCCGCTGGTGATCACGGGACTGAGCACGGACTTGGAGCATCTTTGCATGGCGGCCGCGCTGGCCGATGCGAGTGCCGGTCAATTACGACCGGTTCGGCGCGTCGGCACGATTGAACGGATGGGGGCGGGCATGGCGCTACTGGGTCGCGACGCGCGGGCCATGCTGCTGTTTGTCGGGGAATTGCTGGATGCATTCCGGGTGGTGGCGCGGCATCCGCGGCAGGTGAGATGGGGCGAGTTTCTCGAGACTGCGCAGGAAGTTGGAGCCGATGCGTTGCTGATCCTGGCGATGCTTGGCCTTCTGCTCGGAGCGATTCTGGCATTCCAGACGGCGGTGCCGCTGGATCGTTTCGGCGCCGTGCAGTTGATTCCCACGATCGTCGGCATCGCGATTCTGCGGGAACTGGGGCCGTTGATCGCGGCGGTGCTGGTCGCGGGAAGAACCGGCGCGGCCTTTGCTGCCGAGTTGGGAACGATGAAGGTGACGGAGGAGCTCTCGGCATTACGGGTGATGGGGCTGAATCCCATGGCATTCCTGGTGGTACCGCGCGTGCTTGCCACGGTGCTGATGCTGCCGGTGTTGGCGGTGTACACGGATCTGATGGGCGTTCTCGGGGGTTTCATTGTGATGAAGTCGCGGGGATACTCGCTGGTGCAGTACATGGAGTCGGTGCGGTCCGGAGTGACGCTGCAGGATGCCGCCGGCGGAATCATCAAAACGTTCGTTTTCGCGCTGCTGATCGCCTCCGCCGGTTGCGAGCGCGGCCTCGCCACGGGGCCGGGGCCCGGTGCCGTCGGCCGCTCCGCCACGCGTGCGGTCGTTTCCTCCATCGTGCTGATCATCTTCGCCGATGAGATCTTCGGCTTGATTTTTTACACGCTGGGGGTCTGATGGAAGTTGCTCGCCGAGTCCTCACGACCGAGCCGATCATCGAAGTCAAAGGTCTTTCCGCCGAATATGGCGGGCAGTTGATATACGACGATGTCACGTTTCAGGTAAAGCGGGGCGAGATCTTCTTCATTGCCGGGGATTCGGGTGGCGGCAAGTCGACGCTTCTGCGTCAGATGATCGGGCTGCAACCGATTGCCAGGGGGAGCATCCAGATTTGCGAGTGGGATATCGAACGGGAACTGGGCGGTGGCGCTTCGGCGCCGAAGCTCTATCACGAAATCGGCGTGGCATTTCAGGGCGGAGCACTTTTCGGTTCGCGCACGATTCTCGAAAATGTGCGTCTGCCGCTCGAGCAGTTCACGCCTTTGCCGGCAAAGCTCATGGACTTCGTCGCGCTGACAAAACTGCGGCTGGTGGGCCTGGAAGGTGCGGCACAGAAGCTGCCGGCGGAACTCTCCGGCGGCATGCAGAAGCGCGCCGCCCTGGCCCGCGCACTTGCCCTGGACCCGCAGATTGTGTTTCTGGATGAGCCTTCCGCCGGCCTCGATCCCCTTACTTCCGCGGGGTTGGATGCATTGATCAAGGAATTCAATCGCGACCTGGGGACGACCTTTGTCGTTGTCTCGCACGAATTGCCCAGCATTTTCGCGCTGGCGGATCGCGTGGCGCTTCTGGCCGCCTCGATGCATCGCGTGGTAGCCATCGATACGCCCGAGGCGCTGCGAGACAATCCACGCAGCGCCTGGGCGCGTGCGTTTTTCCATCGGGATGCAACGGCCGCGCAGGCAGCGGCGATCAAAGGCCCCAGCCCGACTGTGGGGACGCCCATGAAAGGAGCTTCAGCATGAACGCTCAGCAGTATCATTTCCGGCTCGGACTTTTTGCACTCGGCGGAATCGCGCTGGTCGTGGGGGGCATCCTGCTCTTCGGCCAGGGAAACTGGTTCAAGCCGACGCTGGAGGTCGAGACGTATTTTGATCAATCCGTCAGCGGGCTTACCGTCGGCGCGCCGGTCCGGCACCGGGGTGTCGATGTGGGGCGGGTGACCAAAATCGGTTTCGTGACCAGCAAATACAAGGTGCCGCCGGGAGCGGCCGGGAGCGACGAGAAGCACAAATACAGCCTTGCCAACTGGATTCTCGTGGAGATGGCGGTGAGCCGCGATGCGGTGCAGCCGCTGGATTCGCCCGGCGCCGATCCCGAAGCCGGCGCCGCCGCCATGGTAAAGGATGGCCTCCGCCTGAAGCTCGTAAGCAGCCTCCTCGGCGGCGGCGGGTATCTCGACGCGGATTTCATCTCCGATCCTTTGCGTGCTCCCATTCCCAAAATCCCCTGGACTCCCACCGGCATCTACATCCCTTCGCAACCCAGCTCCGCGAGCCAGTTGATGGACACCCTCGATCACATCGCCACGGACGTCGAAGATGCCAAGCCCGGCGATCTGCTGCGGCACATTGACGGCCTCGTCATTGATGCCAAACGAATCACCGCGGGCGTCAATTCGAGCGACCTGCAGAACCAGATTTCCAGTCTCATTTCCGATCTGCGCGCCACTACGCACAGCCTTCAGAAGATTCTCGACGATCCCCACATTCCCACGCTGCTCGCCGACGCGACCGGGACGGCGACGAACGCGCGAATTCTGACAGACCCGGAAAAGTCCAATCTTGTTCATTTCATTGCTGATCTGCGCACCACGGCCGGTAGGCTTAATAGTCTGCTGGAGGATCCTGCGCTCAAGCAGGCCATTGCGAACACCGGGCCGCTCACCACCGATGCGCGGAGGACCGTGGCGCGGCTGGCGGAACTTATTTCGAGCGAGCAGATTGATCTGACGGAAATGATTCAGTCGCTGAAAGCCAGTGCCCAGAACGTTGAAGCCATCACCAGCGACGCCAAGGATAACCCGTCCCGCATTCTGTTTGGCGAGCCGCCGCCACGGGGAAAGCTTCTGATTGTGCCTGCTTCGAAATAGATGGATATTCCGCTGAAGGGCGAGTCTCGAACTCCGCATCGGGTTCTTAGATTGAGGTCGAAATGAACTGGAACCACACCTGTGCAGCACTTCTGCTCGCCGCCGCAATCGTGAGTGCCGGTTGCTCGCTCAGCACGCCCTATCCGAATCGGGCGATCTTTACGATCAATCCGGGAGTGCCCCAAGCGTCAGCCGCGGCGACGCAACCTGCGAACCCCGCGCTGCAGAATATCACGCTTCGGGCGCGCCGCATCATCCCGGTTCCGCCCTTTGGGGGCACGGCCTTTGTCTATCGCACCACTCCCAACAGGCTGGAGACGGACTATTACAACGCGTTCGCCGCGTCGCCTGGCGATCTCATCACGGCGCGACTTGTTGAGTACCTGCGGGACACGCATCTGTTCGCCGCGGTTGCCGACAGCAACGCGGGGATATCGCAGCAGTGGTCGCTTGAAGGCCGACTCCAGGACCTTGCGGTGGATGCGACTGATCCGGCAGATCCGAAGGCGGTCATCACGCTTCAATTTGTCCTGCTGGATGAGCGCGATCCTGCCCCGCGTTCCCTCCTGGAGCGCACGTACACGGAGCGCGTGGCGTTGCGGACCAATGATGCGGCCGGCGCTGCGGAAGGATGGTCCATCGCTTGCCGCCGTATATTTGACCGGCTTGCTCAGGATCTATCGGAAGTGAATTCCCCCGGGCAATGATGCGCGACCTTCCGGGCCGGTGCATTTACGGATTCAACCGCAAACCGACATCCCCGCATGTACCGAAGTCCCTCCCCCACCCTTCTCCCCCTCCCCCGCGGCGTGCTCACTTCACCGCCACATCATCCTGCACGTCAGCATTCGTGAAGACATTTTGCACATCGTCGTTCGCTTCCAGCCCGTCGACGATCTTCTGCAGTTTCTCCGCCGCGTCTCCGGAGACGCTCACCGTCTGCGACGGGATGTTCATGATGTCCGCCTGCGCCACTTCAATCTTTGCGGCCAAAAGCGCCTTGCGCACCTTTTCGAAATCCGCGACGGTCGTCGTCACTTCGTAACCTTCTTCCGAGGTCTGCACATCCTCCGCCCCCGCCTCGAGCGCAATTTCCATCAGCTTCTCTTCATCGATCTTCACCCGCTCGATGTTGATCACGCCTTTTTTCGAGAACATCCATCCCACCGAATTCGCCGCCCCGACCGCGCCGCCATGTTTGTCGAAAATCAACCGCACTTCGCCGGCCGTCCGGTTGCGATTGTCCGTCAGCGCGTCCACCATAATCGCCACCCCGCCCGGGCCATATCCCTCGTAATTGACCTGCTCAAAGTTCGTCGCGCCGAGTTCGCCGGAGCCCTTCTTGACGGCCTTCTCGATCGTGTCGTTGGGCATGTTCACGGCGCGGGCCTTGTCGATCGCAAACCGCAGGGCGAGGTTGTCGTCCGGATTCGAGCCGCGCTTCGCCGCGATCATGATCAGCCGGGCGATCTTCGACCACGCCTGCCCGCGCCGCGCGTCAACGACCGCTTTCTTCCGCTTGATGTTCTTCCAATGTGAGTGTCCCGCCATGAATCGCTCCAAACAGAGGGGCCCCGCACGCAGTAGGGGGGATCGTTCGAGACCGGAAATTATAACAAATTCACTGCGGCGCGGCTGAAGGGAGTGACGTCGGCCCCGCGGCCTGCGGCTTGGGCTCGGTCGCCGTCGGCGAAAGCTGCGGTGTTCCGCCCGACCGCTCCGCGGCAAGGACCTGCTCCAGATAGTTCTTCACCTGCTGCTCATCCTTCGACAGCGGGTCCGACCTGCCGGCCATCTGCGCCTGGGCCTGCACCCACCATTCCAGCGCTTCGGGCTTTCGGCCAGCGCGGTACAACGCATCCCCGAGGTGCTGCATCACCTCCGCCTCCCGTCCTCCCGGCATCGAGACGGCTTTCTCCAGCCATGTCACCGACTCCCCGAATTTCCCCTGCTTGTAGCAAAGCCACCCCATCGAATCGAGAAACGCCGAATTGTTGGGCTCATTGTCGATCGCCTTGCGGATCATCGGCTCCGCCTGGTCCATCCGGATGCCTTCGTTCACCCAGAAGTAACCCAGGTCGTTGTTGGCCCCGGTATGGTCGGGCATGATCGCCAGCACGCGTTCCAGCGTGGAGACCATCTCGTCATCCTTCCCCGCCGCCGAATAAAAATGCGTCAGCAGATAGAGCCGGTCCGGCGACTCGCCATTGCGCTGCACAAAGCCCTGCACCGCCTTGATCGCCGCCTCCTCGTCGCCCGCCATTTCTTCGAGGCGCCCCAGCAGCACGGCGGCGTCCTGCGAGCGCGGGAATTTCACTATCGCCGCGTTCATCTCGGCAATCGCCTCGTCCCGCTTCTTCAGCGATTCGAGCACCGAAGCCTGCAGAATCGCAAAGGCCACATCGTCGGGATTCTCCTTCGCCAGTTTCGTGACGAGGTCGGTTGCTTCCGCGTTCTTTTGCTCATCCCGGTAAATCGCCGCGAGCGTGCGCGCCACATCCGCCTGCGGGTGCCGGGCCAGCGACGCCTGCAACATATCCTCTGCTTCGGCGGTGTGCCCCATGATCTGCGTGATCTGGGCCAGCGGCGAGAGCACTTCCGGGTCGTCGGGATACTGCTGGAGGAGACGTCGCAGCATCGCGGAAGCCTCCTCAAATCGCCCGGCCCGCGCGTAGACCGTCGCACTGGTGACCTGCCCGTATTTCGAATCGGGAAGTTCGCGCACCAGTCTCGCCAGCACGCTCACGGCGGCATTGAGTTCCCTGGTCTCGTTCAGCATCACATCCTGCGAGCGCTGCACCAGCGAGTTGATCAGCGCCACATACGCGGGCTCAAACTTCGGGAAATCATTGATCAACCGGTTCAGTTCCGCATCGGCCGCCGCATCTTCCACGCGGATCCGATAGATATTCGCCAATTCCAGCCGAACTTCCGGATCATCCGGATATTTCTTACGTGCATCCTGGGCGATATGCAGCGCATTGGTGTAGCGCTGCTGCGCCGTTTCGGATTCGATCAGCAGTTCCCACGCCCTGGCGCTGCCCTGGTTCTTGTGGATCGCCTCCTCCACCAGGGCTGATGCTTCCTTGTACCGCTCCTGCGACAGCAGCCACGTCACATAGGCGTCGCGCGCCGCAGGCAGCTCCGGCGATCGATCAATCGCGTCGCGGAACGTCGCGTCGATCGTGCGCGGGTCGGCATTGTGCGCCTGCAGCGTGAGCGCCTGCAGGTACGCCACGGTGCCGGTCATCTCTTGAACCGACTCTGCGGCACCCGACTGCGCCACGTATGTGGCCGCCGCCGGCGACCTGGCCACCGGGAGAAACAACTTCAGGATGGCATCGTTCTTGTCCGGAACCGCCGCGAGCGCGCGTGCTGTCGCCTGCAGGGCAAGCGCAAAAGTTTCCGAGGAATCCACTCGCTTCAGCAGGCGTTCGAGCACATCCAGATTGCCGGCATGCTGCTTCAAATAATCATCGAGCGTCGCAAATGCCTTCCGCTTCTCCCCGACATAATCCAGGGTCGCGGCCAGCGTGAGAGCGGCCGACGCATCATCCCCGGAATCCATGTGCAGGCGACTGCGCACGTCGGCGACAAGTTGGCCCTCCCGATGGTCCACCTTGTACACCCATGAGAGCAACTGCAGCGACCCTTCCGATCCATTCGTTGTCGAAACGAGTGCGATCGCCCGTTCGCGGGCCTGCTCGTTCTGCCCCGTGTGAACCAGCGCATTGATGTAGCGCGATGTGATGAACGGATCGTCCGGCTGTTCCTGGGACGCCGCCGCGTAATGTGGTAACGCCTGGGCATACGCGCCGATCATCACCTCATTTTCGGCGAAGGCGAGATGCGTCGCCCACTGTTCCTCGATCAGGAAGTTCAATTCGCGGTCGTACCGGTATCCGGGCACTGGAATCGCGGCGGTTTCCAGGAACCGTTCGTACTCGGCCGCTGCAAGTTTGTGAAACCCTGCCAGTTGATAGGCCCGAGCCAGGTAGAACGACACCAGCGGCGTCTCTGCCGAGGAAACCTCCCGTTCCGGAGAATCATCGGCCCGCATGAGGTAATACACCGCCCGGTCAAAATCCTTGCGCTCCAGCCAGTACCGCCCCAGCAGATAGTTCACCTCAACATCGTTCGGTTGCTGCTGCTGCGCCCGCTGCAGGTAGAGTGATCCCCGCGCCAGTTGCGAAGAGGCAAAGCAGACCCGCCCCATCAGCCGGAGCACCGTGAATGCGTTGGGATCGAGCTGCAGCGCCTTGTCCAGGAACTCCATCGCCTCGCTGTTCGCCCCATCCAGAAATTTCTCGCGCCCCTGCAGGTAATACTTCACGGCCAGCGGCGGAGGTTCGCCCGTGCTGGCTGGCTGGCTCGCCGGCGCCGTCGTCGATGCCGACGGCGCCACCGTCGCCTGCACCTCGTTCCGGTCAGACATCGCCCGCGTGAGCGCCGGCCCCGACAGCGGCGTATAAGATCCCAGCGACACATAAATCCCCCCGGCCACCGGCTCGCTCCCGACCACCGGCGCAGACGCCGTCCGCAGATCGATCGCCCCGGGCAACGCCTCCTTCGGCTGCGGCGCCGAGGGACAACCCGCGAGCAAACCCCCCGCAACGATCACGGCCGCGCTCAGAATCACCCGAACGCCCGCCGACGACTCTCTACATGTCACAGGCATCAATGAACTCCCGATTCCCCAATCTTAGGCTCTCCACTTCCCGCTTCCAAGCCTGCACGATTCGCTCCCAACTGCTATAGTGGCGGCCTTTCATTTTCCGAGGACACGCATGGTCGAACATCTCAAAGACTGGATCCTTTACGCCATTACCGCCGGCGGTCTTCCCGCTGCTTCCGTCCTCATGGCCATGGAAAGCATGATCTTCCCACTCCCGAGTGAACTCGTGATGCCTCCGCTCGGCATGCTTGTGCACCAGGGCAAGTTCAACCTTGAGGCCGCCGTCATCGTTACCAGTATCGGCAGTCTCGTTGGGTCCCTCATCAGCTACTACCTCGGGTACTTCGGCGGCAAGCCACTCGTTGTGAAAGTCGGAAAATGGCTTCTGCTCAATGAGGAACATCTGGATCTGACCACCAAGTGGTTCGGCAAATGGGGATCCCTGACCGTATTCATCAGCCGATTCATCCCCGTCGTCCGCCATTTTATTTCCATCCCCGCCGGCATCGCCCGCATGAACCTGCTCAAGTTCTGCATCTACACCGTCATCGGCGCCACGCTCTGGAACGCCTTCCTGCTCTGGCTCGGCTGGAAGCTTGAAGAGCAGTGGGAAACCGTTCTCAAATATCGCCGCCCCATTGATGTCGTCATGGTGCTCGCCATCGTGGGGGCGGTGATCGCCTGGTACTGGGTCCACCTGCGCAAGCCGAAGAAGGACTCAGTGCCCGCCGGTGAATAGCCAGATCAACACGCCGGCGCCGAGAAGGATGCGGTAAATCGCGAAAGGTGCGAAGCCGCGCGTGCGGACCCAGTTGATAAACCAAGCATTGATCATCCACGCGACGATGAACGAAACGACGAAGCCGATGGCAAGAATGACCCATTGGTGCCCGGGCGCGTTGTAATTGGCTGCCTCTTCCGGGGTCTTGTGGTGGACGAGTGCCTGGAGCAGCTTGTACCCCGTGGCGGCAATCATGGTGGGGATTGAAAGAAAGAACGAGTACTCGAGGGCCGCGGCACGCGACAGGCCGAACACCTGCCCTGCTGCAATCGTCGACATCGAACGCGAAGTCCCGGGGAACACCGCCGAAAGAATCTGCACCGCCCCGATCCAAACCGCATCGAGAATTCCCATGTCCTCCGTGCGATTCACCCTTGGACTTTTGCAGAGCACATCGACGACCCACATGATTACACCGCCGACGACCAGGGCGATCGCCATCACCAGCAGGCTTTCGAGATTCTTCCCGATGTATTTGTCCGCGAGGTAGCAGGGCCCGGCGGTGACGAGGAAGCCGATCATCACGAGGGAGAGGGGATGGTTCCAGATGGTCTTGTTGCCGTTCTCGCCTTTGGGGAAGGTGTGGAGGAATTTGAGGATGCGGTCTTTGAAGAGGAGGGGGACGGAGAGGATGGCTCCGAGCTGAATGACGACGGAGTACATCTTCCAATAGCCGGAATCGAGGTTGGTGCCGGTGAACGCCTCGACGAGGCGGAGGTGGGCGGTGGAGGAGACGGGGAGGAATTCGGTGAGGCCTTCGACGATGCCGTAGAGGAGGGAGAGGAATGCGTTGTAGCCGAAGTCGTGCGAAGGCGCGGCGGTCAAGGTGGTCGCGGCGTCGTTGGCTTGAGCGAGAAGGTGCAGCATTGAGCAGGCTCCGTGCGAAAGAAGTTCTAACGGGCGTAGTGTTGTATGAGAAAGACCAGCAGTTGAGCAAGGAGATTCGCCTGGACGCCGGCGGCGAGGTCGTCGCAAAGGATGCCCCAGCCCCAGGGGAGTTTTTCGAGATAGTTGGCGGGGGGGAGTTTGAGGGTGTCGGTGGCGCGGAAGAGGAGGTAGAGGATCGAGGTGAACGCGAACAGGCCGAGCGTGCCGTGGGCGGTGAACCAGTCGGGGATGGGGACGAAGGCACAGGTGACGGCAAAGCCGGCGTATTCGTCGAGGATGACGGAGCCGGGGTCGGGTTCGCGGAACCAGGCGGCGGCCCATTTGCCGTAGGCGATCAGGAGTCCGCCGGCGATCATGCCGAAGCCGAGGAGGGCGAGGGAGCGGCGCGGGTCGGGGAAGTTGGCGAGGAGGGCGAGGAAGTAGAGGAGGGCCGGGGGACAGGTGCCCCAGGAGCCCGGGGCGGGGCGGAGGAATCCAACGCCGCCGCCGGTGACGATCCATTTCTGCCAGGACGTGGCGGGGCGCGGGAGGGCGGCGATGCGATCGGCGAGGAGTTGGTTGGATTTATGACCCATGGTGGGTGTGGGAGTTAATTGGGTGAATTGAGTTAATTGGGTTAATTGGGACTTCGAAAGCACATGTGGCGGCGAGATCCTAATTAACGCAATTAACTCAGTTAACTGAATTAACCCACTAGCTCCTTTTCAATCCACGAGGATGCGCCGGGCGCGCAAACAGTACGTCGTTGCCGAGAGTACGGTGACGATGACGGTGGTCCAGATGGCGAAGTCGCGGACGGTGCGGACCCAGTCGGTCTTTCCGGCGAGTGCGAGGTCGACGAGGACGGCGCCGATGGCGAAGGATTGGGTGAACATTTTGATTTTGCCGGCCCAGTCGGCGCGGAAGTCGATGCCGCGGGATTCGGCGAGGCCGCGGATGGAGGTGATGAGGAATTCGCGGGCGATGAGGACGACGGCCATCCAGGGATGAACGCCGGTGGCGTATTGCTCCTTGATGTGCACGGCGTTGATGAAGTCGTTGGAGGAGAAAAAGATGAAGGCCCCGCAGATGAGGATCTTGTCGACGAAGGGATCGACGACGCGGCCGAAGGCGGATTCGACTTTCCACTTGCGGGCGAGGTAGCCGTCGACGACGTCGGTGAGGGCGGCGATGAGGAAGCAGGTGAAGGCGATCCACATTTGGCGCTGGAAACCGGGGCCGGTGCCCGGGTCGTGGATGTTGAGGAGCATGAAGAAGATGACGGTGAGGACGAGGCGGGAGAGGGTGATGAGGTTGGGGATGTGGCGATACACGGGGAAAACTCGAAACGCAAAACTCAAAACGCAAAACCTTGGCTCGAAAGCCGGGGTGCGAATGAGAGGCGGATTATCGAGCGCGGTGGATGAAATGACAAACGGCATGTGTTCCCCCCCCTTGATTGGCGTTTGTTATCTCCGCTTCCCTTTGGTTTCGACGCTGGTCGAGACGACGCCGACGACCGGTAAACTCAGGCGGGGGCGTGGTCCTTGGCTCGTGGTCCGTGGTTCGTGTTTTTTGGTTTCGGTGGGTGTGGCGACGAGGTCGTAGTAGTTGTAGTCTTCGATTTTGACGGAGACGAGTTCGCCAGGCGACAGGCCGGCGGCTTTTTTGAGGAGGACGCGGCCGTCGATGTCGGGGGCCTGGGCGGGGTGGCGGGCGACGGCGGTTTTCTTTTTGGTGTCGACTTCGTCGATGAGGACTTTGAGGTTGTGGCCGACGAAGGCGGCGTTCTTCTGGAAGACTATTTTTTGCTGGGCGAGCATGATTTCTTCTTTGCGCTGGCTCGCGATTTCGGGGGCGACAGCATCGGTGTCGTGGAGGCGGCCGGCGGGGGTGCCGGGCTCGGGGGAGAATTCGAAGACGCCGACGTTTTCGAACTGGAAGTCTTTGATGAACTGGAGGAGTTCGGCGTGCTGGGCGTCGGTTTCGGTGGGGAAGCCGGAGATGAAGGTGGTGCGGAGTGCGATGCCGGGGACCCACTTGCGGAGTTTTTGGAGGAGGGTTTCGATCTGGTTTCTGGTGACTTTGCGGCGCATGGTGTGGAGGATCTGGTCGTTGATGTGCTGGAGGGGCATGTCGATGTATTTGACGACGTGGCGGCAGTCGGCGAGGGTTTTGATCATGTCGTCGGTGAAGCAGGAGGGGTAGGCGTACATGAGGCGGACCCAGCTTCCCGGGGCCTTCTTTGCGACGAGTTTGTCGAGGGATTTCAGCATGCCGCTGAGGCCTTCGCCGGTGGCGTTGTAGCCGATGTCTTCGCCGTAGCTGGTGGTGTCCTGGCCGATGAGGTTGAGTTCGAAGGCGCCGTCGGCGAGGAGTTCTTCGGCTTCGGCGAGGATGTCGGGGAGGGGCTTGGAGCGCATGCGGCCGCGGATGGAGGGGATGGTGCAGAAGGTGCAGCCCTGGTTGCAGCCTTCGGAGACGCGGAGGTAGGCGTAGTGGCGTGGGGTGAGGCGGAGGCGGGCGCGATCGGATTCGAGGTAGCCTTTGCCGATGTCGGCTTTGGTGGGCTTGTGGATGAAGCTGGTGACGGCGTGGTAGTCGCCCATGTTTTTGCCGGCTTCGGGGAGGTGTTCGAACTGGTTGCCGCGGACGGCCTTGACGATGTTTTCGCGGTCGAAGACGCCGACGAGGGCGTCGACTTCGGGGACCGCGTCGAGGAGTTGGGCCTTGTGGCGTTGGACGAGGCAGCCGGCGACGATGACTCTCTTGCCGGTGCCTTGTTCGAGGGCGCGTTTCTTGGATTCGATGGCTTCGCGGATGACGTCGAGGGATTCGGTTTTGGAGGCTTCGAGGAAGCCGCAGGTGTTGATGATGATGGCGTCGGCGTCGTCGTGGTTGGGGGTGATGGCGATGCCGTCTTCGGCGAGGAGCCCGAGCATTTTTTCGGAGTCGACGAGGTTTTTGGGGCAGCCGAGGGAGACGAAGGCGACGGAGTGGATGGGGGGAGCATCGGTTTGGGTGGACTGATTTTTGGTGCTGCGGGGCATTGTGGGTCCTGTACGAAATTGCGAGTCCAATAGGGTAGCAGGTTGGGGGGTGTCCGGGCTAGCGGTAAGACGAAATTCAGTGTAAAAAGCACAATTCGAAAGGAATCGCGACGACATTTCGCAATGGCGGTCAGTTCTAAGCTTGTTAATGCGGCAGCCATCGCTGCTTACGACCGGGGTAAATCGTCCATGGGATCAACGCGATTATCTCTTGAACCCGCTCCAAATACCCGATACCATCCAATAAGCAAACCCGCCGGGCCTCTTTCGCAAGATACGCTCACTTCGGCGGGTCTTTCTATTTTTGCACCTGGGATTGGGGAAGGGATGTGAGATACAGTAAGCCCCCGCTCACATTGGAACAACAAGCCGACCTAATGATCGCCCGCGGGATGATCGGTGACAAAGCGCTCATGGTCGAGCGACTTGGGGCTGTCAACTACTATCGCCTGAGCGGCTATTGGTTCCCATTCCGAGAAGTCGACCCCGCAGATCCCTCAAAACGCCTCGACACATTCAAGGCCGGGACCTGCTTCAGTGACGTGTGGAATCGATATACATTCGACCGGCGTCTGCGCCTGATCGCTATGGACGCAGTCGAGCGGATTGAAATCGCTGTGCGCTCGAGTCTCGCTTTGCGTCATTCATGCACGCACTCGCCGTTCGCGTATGCCTCGGACGATCCGCAGGCTCTGCCGTTTCTCAAACAAAAGGACTATGGCGGTTTCATAGGCCCCATTTTGCAGGAGCAAGCTCGAAGCAAGGAAACGTTCATCATGCATTTTACGACGGTATACGGTGATGCTCACCGCTATCTCCCCATCTGGATGGTCACCGAAATCATGACCTTCGGAACGATGCTGACGCTCTTCCGGAGCAGCAGCAGCAAGATACAACGGGAGGTGGCCAAGCCGTTTGGAGTGCACGATACGGTCTTCGATTCATGGCTGCTCAGCCTCAATACGATACGTAATATTTGTGCTCATCACGGGCGATTGTGGAACCGAGAACTGGGTGTAAAGCCCCTGATTCCGTCGCGAGCGAAACAACCTCAATGGCACGTGCCTGTTACCGTAAACAACGATCGCATATTCGGCGTCCTGACGATTCTGAAATACTGTCTCGATCGCATCGCGCCTCAAAGCCAATGGTCCGCTCGTTTGTTCCAACTGCTGAGCGAATATCCCAATGTGCCACGTGCGAGCATGGGTTTTCCGGCCAATTGGTGCAATTGTCCGATATGGTCTTTGTCCAATAACACAGGCGTCGTTCACGGCAGTGGGGATGGCATTTGAATCATTCTGCGCCGATCCATCACACATACGGCAATCATTCCGTTATCCGGGAGATCGCTTTGGTTATATCTGTGCCAGTTCGGTGATTTCGAAGGTGAGGTAGGGGGCGAGGGGGAGGCCTTTCAAATGGGATTGGACTTCGGCGGCGTCTTTGGCGCGGAAGTGGAGGAAGGCGTGCCAGGGGGTGGCTTCGGGGGTGGGGAGGTGGGCGGTGAGGAGGTGGCCGGCGCGTTTGAGTTCGGCGAGGTATTGGGCTTCGGCGGGGATGAGGGAGAGGAAGGTGGCGTCGGGTTTGTTGGGGCGGGTGACGGTGACCATGAAGCGTTTGTGGGAGTCTTTGCCGAAGTTGGGGAAGTCGCGGAGCGGGGGGAGTGTGCGTGGGGTTTCGGAGTCGATGTGCTGGAGGCGTTGGTCGAGTTGGTGGAGATAGGCGTGGCGTTGGTCGTCGGAGATGCGGACGGGGCTATAGGCGATGAAGGGGTCGAGTGGGAGGAAGCCGTTGAACCAGAAGATGCCGTGGTAGATGGGGGCGAGGGTGTGGTCCATGGCGGGGTTGGCGCCGAAGCCGGAGTAGGCGTCTGGGGGGCCGCCGGTGGTGAAGATGGCCAAGGCGCGTTTGCGGGCTTTGCCGAGGCCGTTTTCGTAGAGTTTGCCGTCGCCGTAGATGCGGCCCATGGGGAAGGCGCGGTCGACCCAGCCTTTGAGGATGGCGGGGAGGCCGAACCACCAGAGGGGGAAGGTGAAGATAAGGAGGTCGGCGGCTTCGAGTTTTTGGATTTCGGTTTCGAGGTCTGGGGCGAAGCCGTGGTGGTCGGAGGCGTGGCGTTCTTCGAGTTGCTGTTTGAGGTAGTTGGGGTCGTGGACGGTGGTGAAGTTGCGGCGGTCGGAGACGGGGTTGAAGTGCATGGCGTAGAGGTCGGAGATGGTGACGGAGTGGCCGAGGGTGCGGAGGGTGGCGGCGGCCTGGTTGGAGAGTGCGCTGCAGAAGCTTTTGGGTTCGTGGTGGGCGTGGACGATAAGCACGTTCATGGCGGGCTCCGAAAGGGATGTAAACACGAAGAGCACGGAGAGCACGAAGGACCACGAAGCGGTTGTTGATGGTCTTCACGTCTGAGCGTTCGTGGTGGATTGTAGGAGGCCTTGGGGGATGTCGGGGGGGGAGGGGGCGCCTTTTTTTGTAAGGGGGTTTTTGCGGGGGTGTTGTGGAAGAGGTGAGGGTGCGATGGGAATGGGGGCACATTCCGGCGATGCCATCGCCGGCTTTTTGCGGGGGGGGGGGGTTATAA
>DATKPA010000089.1:0-26311 GCA_035524355.1 Phycisphaerae bacterium
GCCCCGGTCGCAACTGCCACCGATGAAGCGGCAGCAAGAATGATAGCGGTACGAAGCGAAGTTGCCATTCTGTTTCTCTCCCTTTTCCACGGACAAGCCGGGAATACAAGTGCCTCGGTGACTTCAATCATCAACGACACGTCCGTCGAATCGATCTCCTGCGGGCGAAAATCGCGCGCGATTTGATCGAACGACCACTTTCCAAAGTTTTAAAAGGATTCTGCGACAGGCGGGGCTCTCTCTCCCACCGTGTCAGGTTGCTACTGATGCGCAACCCAACAGAATCACCACTGAAACATACCGCAAGGATGAGGTGTGTCAAGGCAAAATAGTCAAAAGAATGCGCTAAGAGGGATATTCTCGGCAATGTCTGATAAAGGCATTTGTAGCAACAGTATACGTGCATTAATTCGTCATTAACTGTTAGCCGGATCGGGACGATAGGAATTGAGGATGGGCAGACCACCCCCTATTGGAGGTATACAAAAATGGCGGAAGTCCTTTTGTCAGAAGAAGAACGGCATCAACTCGTGGCAGTTTTGCGGGAACTGGATCCGGCGGCGCCGCGGGAGAAGCGGGCGGGGCCTCGGCGTAAGGTTCTGCTGAGTATATGGATACGGCATCTGGCCAAGGGGAAGTCGCGATCGCTGCAGAAGGGGCTGCTGGTGGATGTCTCGCGGAAGGGGTTGGCGCTGCTGCTGGATGGCCCCATGAGCATCGGCGATAAGGTCGTGGCACCACTGGAGTTCGGAGAGGGTGGCGGATGGCTGGCGCTGTGCGAAGTGCGGAACTGCCGGCGGGAGGCGCGGGCGACCCGATGGAAGGTTGGCGTGCAATTCATTGACAGGATTGAAGATGTGGATGGAAAGGCGCGCATTCCCGGGGACTGGCTGGCATATGCCCGGTGACGGGCTCTGGGGGCTGGGGTCTGGGGTATGCGGGATCGAATGGCTGCTACTGATTGTGCAGCAGCTACTTGCGCTTGATGACCGGCCAGGTGAGGGGGATGGCTGCCAGGGCGGTGAGTTCGGCGTAGGCACGACGGGAAGGCCGGGGCATCGGTGGGTGGTAATGGTTTGGCGGGTCAGGGGCGGAACGGGCCGTTTTGGCAATCTGGGTAATCTATGGGAGCAGTTGGGTGGAGTGGGAAGGGTGCAGTTCGGCACCGCGATGGTGGTTTGAAAGCCATTCGATCGCGTTCGCAAGCGGTTCGCTGCCGCCCGCATGCCACGCTCCGCCACCGGACGCCTCCAAAAGAGCGGGCGCGCGCGGCTTCGCCGGCGCGGTCGAGGTGCGGGCGCGAGCCGGTGGCGCCGGGGTGGTGAGGGCTGGGGGCTGGGGGGAATTCAGAGTAAGCGAGTGGGTGAATTCAGAATAAGTAGAGTGTCGTGGAATGCTGAGCTTGTGCAAGGGGGCGCAGTGTTGCGTAAAGGGTCAGTGGGAGCGAGTGAGGAATTCGAGAATGAAGGCGGCGCCGACGCCGGCCCAGGGGATAAGGATGGAGCCGACGACAGGTTGTTTGTAGAGGGGGGCGAAAGCGCCCTGGCTGAAATCTTCAGCATCCTTGATCATTTTTTTAATGGCGCGACGGCGCCTTGTGTCGTCAGCGCGGAGGAGATTTGTATTAAGCCTCTCAATCGTTCGTTTGCGGGCTTTTTCCGCCGCCGTGCGCAATTGAAGAGAGCAGATCAAGGCGTAGAGGAGGATGAAAGAGATGACGACGACGAGTGCGATTGGCCACTCCCAATTGGCGAAGAAATGGAGCCGACTGATGATGATGAGGAGGAGAATGATGAAGGGATAGTAAACGAATCGCGAGACGGTGGCGGTGCGGCGTGCAATGAGTTCGAGGTCAAGAATCTGGCGGATATCCTCCGGATGCGCGCCACCGAACCGATCGTTTTGTTCGGCGTCGCGCCAAAGCGTATCGCCGCTCGTTAAATGATCGATGAGGCGAGTACAGAGCTTGGTTGCATCGACGACGGCGAACGTGAGGAAGAGAAGAAGGAACGCGAGGGACCACATTACATAATGATCAACTTGATTGCTGAGGACTCCACGGTAAGGCACACTGGAATGTCCGAAGACGATAAAGACAAACCGGCAAAAGAAGAAGGCGACGACGGTCCAGATGAATGCCCGAAGGAATCGCAAGCCACAGTTCTGCCGGATGAGGAACTCGAGCCAGAGTTTCTTTGCGTCAACATCGGCGCTATCGACCTTCGGTTGCGGTTCCGGTGACGCTTCAGGAGTTTCCACGGGTATCGCAAATGCCTCAGGCGAGGCGGCGCCAGGGGTAGTGGGTGATTTCGCGTCTGTATCGATCTCCTTGCGCTCTGGAAGAGCCCAGCCACTAATGCTCAGGTATTTCCAGAATCCTATCCAAGGGAAGCGGCCGTCGCCCTTGAGGTTGAAGTCCTCTTCGATGCCAACCCGGTCGAGTTTCAAATCAAAGCATCCCCAGATGAGGAAGGCTATTACAAGGTAGATGGCGAAGGAACGAATGAATTCCGTCGGCCAAATACTGATGCCGAGCAGCCATTCCAGCGGCTCACCGCTGCCGCCCTCATTGTCATGGAGGGCACGGTAAAAGAGGTAGGCGAAACAAGTGAGGTAGACCAGAGAGAGAATTAGCATCGATAAGGTACGGGCGATTTCGATCTGTTTGGGCGTCCATTTGCGAGGTCCGGGCGATACATAGACAAGCAGGAGCAACTTTATCTTGCGGGATGAGAGAGGCAGGACCAGCATCCTCTTCAATGGAGGGACTTGGTAGGAAAGCAAGACAAGGAAGAGTGCGACGAGCACGCCCCTGGGATACCAATCCGTGGATCGAAGCGCGGTTACGTGAGGTGGGGGAGGATGAACATCGTCCTTTGGGGGCTCGGGGCCGAGGTCGTAGGGGCCTGTATGGGAGATTTCGAAAATGCGCGGCGATCCGATCGTGTCGTTCTGGTGGCGGTCGGGCTGTAGCGCATTGAGGACGGTGTAGAAAGCGGCAGTTTGATAGGTGTCCCGGAAGGGAGGGATGTTTTGCTGCAAATCAGGCCTGAGCGTATAGCCGAAGCTGGAGGCGACGACCAAATTGTGGCTCCACTTGACTTCGGCAGGATAGGCAAGTCGCGCGTCGAGGTCGGTGGTGAAGAAAAGGATTCCCGGGAATTCGCGACGGAGGGCCTGGAGGACGAGAAGTTTGTCATAGACGTCAGTGCCGAGGACGCCGATTGCGATGATGCCGACGCCATTGTCCCTGATCTTCAACTCAGTATTGTAATCCTCCAATTGGACGGCGAGTCTGCGAAGATAATCGAGCTGGTTCGGACCATTTGGAGATTCGAGCGGTTGGGTGGAATATCCTGCCAGGGAACCGAGGGTGCCGTTATCCGACGATTTTTTGCCGGGCTGGTCGTCATCGGTGGCGGAAAGTTTTCCATCAAGGCCGCGCAGATAAGAAAACCATTGGGATTGCTCAGTGCCGGTCGGGGCTGCCTTTTTGCCGCACCCCGGCATTCGGACCGAATCCGCATAGATTTTAAAGAACTGCTGCTCCAATGTTCTGGCGTAGATAGTATCCCATTCGGAGACGACGATGATGTGCTTGTAGTATTTCGCGGGGTCCTGTTTCAGGTCACGGTTTCGAAGCGCGAGTTCATGCACAAGGGCTTTGAGGACGACATCATCGGTGTGGACGGTGCGGGTGAGGGTCATACCCTGTTGGCGCAAGTTTTCCTTGAAATCGGCCTTGTTGTCGGAGAGAAACGCGTCAGGTGCGGTGGCCCACGGCGAGAGTATGTCAATTTGTGGATCGGAGGCAGCCTGTGGATCGGAGGCAGGTGACGACGCGGTTGACGTGGTGGGGGGCGGTTTCACGTTGGCGGTAACCAAAGCACGAAGGGAATCGGAGTTGGCCGGACCGATGAGTTTAATCACGTAGGATTTACCGTCCAGGGGCTTGGTAAGGCGGGACAACAGGTCTCTAATACGGAGCGGGAGGTTGTCGCTGAAATCCGAATCCGAAAGCCAGAGGACGAGGATCCGACCGGCCAGCCGTTTTTGGGCCGGATATTCAGGAGGTTCCTTTCCGGGCGCGCCTGTGGATCGGACAGGGATGCACCATTCATAGGGGATGGTTATGCGCGTGATATTACGGTCAAGGGGTGGAGGAGGGGAATCTGAAACAAGGTCCCGAATATAGGTGACAAGGCGCGAAGTGTGCTTATCGTTTTCAATGCCACTGGAGAGGGTCCGGTCCGTAATCTCTCGCACCCAAGGGATTTCGATGTAGCCGATATGTTCAGGGTCTACGGGAATGTATTGCGCGACAGAAATGCCGGAGAGGACGGCGTGGCGCATGCGGAGGCGCCACTCTGCGTTCTCGGGATAGGGCCCTCCGGGCAACAGCACGGGAATAATATAGAGCGGTTTAGCCGGGTCGAATTTGGCGGTTGTGAGCTGGTCTTTGAGCTGGTCTTTGAGCTGGTCTTTGAGCTGGTCTTGGAGATCATCGAGCAGATGCGCGCGGTCTTCGCTGTCGCGGCTGTGACCTTTCAACAGAGCATGGCTATTCTTGACGGCTTCGAAGGGATCCTGCCAAAGGCGGGCATCTACATCCTCATGACCCAAAGCTTGTCCGCTTCGATCGCCGTTACCGGGTGGGCGGCTGCTCGTGAGCGGGGCGAGGAGGAAGACGAGGGTTCCGAGGATTGCGACAATTCCGGCGATGCGATCCCATGGGATTGAAGGGGGCTCGGACGAGTTTGCCATAGCAGATTCCGCGCGAAGAGGTTCCGAGGGAACGGCTTACGGCACTGGGCAAATCATGTCGAGGGGGAACAAATCGCCTGTGGGGCTGTGATCCGGTTCATACTAGAGGTGGCAAATCGATGAGGCCTGTGCGAACGGAGGCCCACTGGACTCGCACAAGTCTATATGCAGAGCCGGGGCATGCAAGAAAAACTTTTCAAAAAAGGGAAAACAGGGGAGCATGGCTGCGCAAATCTGGCGCAGGGGGAGAAACGAGTGGTTGTCGATCATCGCGCATTGATTGAATGTTTCGTAAGAAGGATTCGGCCCATTCGGGCATGCGGACTCCCCGGCCCGAGGGCCGGGGCTAAACGTTTGGAGACACTGAAATGGCGAAGATCAATGGCCCGGCAGTTTCCAGTTGGGGCGGGGGAAGTGGCAGGTGTAGCCGGTGGGGTTGCGTTGGAGGTAGTTTTGGTGGGCGGGTTCGGCTTGCCAGAAGTCGGAGGCGGGGGTGAGTTCGGTGACGACTTTGGCGGGCCAGAGGTTGGTGGCGTTGATTTCGGCGATGGTTTGTTCGGCGATGCGCTTTTGTTCGTCGGTGGTGTAGAAGATGGCGGAGCGGTAGCTGGGGCCTTTGTCGTTTCCCTGGCGGTTGGGGGTGGTGGGGTCGTGGATCTGGAAGAAGAATTCGAGGAGTTTGCGGAAGGAGGTTTGGGTGGGGTCGAAGAGGATTTCGATGGCTTCGGCGTGGGAGCCGTGGTTTTTGTAGGTGGCGTTGGGGATGGTGCCGCCGGAGTAGCCGACGCGGGTGGCGAGGACGCCGGGTTGTTTACGGAAGAGTTCCTGCATGCCCCAGAAGCATCCGCCGGCGAGGAGGGCGCGTTGGGTGGTGGAGGACTGAGGACTGAGGACTGAGTGCTGAGTGGCGGACATGGGCGATCCTTTGAGACGCGAACAGTGTGTGCGGAATATTGTAGGCGGGGAGGGTGAGGGGTGAGGGGTATCGGGTGTTATTCCTGGTTGTTGGTGGGCGGGGTGGGTTTGGTGAAGTTGAGGAGGGAATCGAACGAGTTGGTGAGTCGGCGGAGGCGGTTGGTGAGGAGTTAAACGGCGACGACGAGGGGATGGGTTTATGGGGCGGGATGAGAGGCGGGGGGACTGGTTTCGTTCGCTGCGTGTGCCGGGTTCGCCGTGTGCTCTGGGGAAGGGGCGGCGGGTGCGGTCGCGGTGGCGGTTTCCTTTTCGGCGGGCGCCGGGGGAATGCGAGTGAAAGCGAGACCGAAATAGAGGATACCGACAGCGCCGCCGATGAGGGAGATGTACCAGAAGGCGCGGCGTTTGGCGACGACGGCGATGGCGACGATGGCGATGGAGATGTGGAAGAGTGTTTCGGCGGATTCGAAGGTTTCGTGCGACTCGAGATATTTCTCGGAGAGCTTCACATCCTCGTCGGCGCGCTTCTGAATTTCCGGAAGCTGCTCTTCGTACTCGGCTTTCTTGGCGAGGTCTTTTTTCGGAGGAGCGACGTGGGCGAGTTCGGCCTCGTAGATGCGGGTATCGATGAGGGAGGATTTGATCGACTTGGACTGGTAGTAGGACCACTGGTCGTTGGAGTCGATGCGCAAGTGGGTGGACTTGGTGAGCTGGCTGGTGGAGAGCATGCCGCTGATGGCAGCGAGGGCGGCGAGCAAGGCGGCGGTGAGAGCGGCGGCGGTGATCCAGCGGGACGCGTGGCCGCCGTGGTTGTGTTCGTTATGATCGCCGTGTGCGGCGGTGTGCTGGACGTGTTCCTGGACGTGCTCGGTGGGATCGTGCATGTTCGGCTCCAAAACTGGTTAATGATGGATGGGGTTAGTATCTGCGGGGGGAAGGGCGGGCGTCAATTCAGAAGATGGGTGCGCTGCGGGATCGCGGGAACTGCAAAGAAAGAAGCGGTGGAACGATTGGTCTACAGGGAATGTCGCGGTGTTATCCAATGGCTTCCATCATTTCGGCGGAGGTGACATTGTGCGCCGACTTGTGGGTGGAGATTCTGCGCGATACGACGATCTGGAGAACTCCGACGCCGGCCATGGCGGCAAAGACCCACCAGATCCCGTGACAGATGACCGACTGGGCCTGCGCGAGGAGCTCGGGCTGGGATTTCTGCAACGACGCGAGCTTTTCGGGATTGAGCAGATCGCTGGTGAGGAAGTTACCGCGGGAGATGGACTCGAGGTTCGATGCGCTGATCATATTAAAGAGGGCGCCAAAGAGCCCGACGCCGAGGGCTCCGCCGAAATTGCGGCAGAACGTGATGCCGGAGGTGACGATGCCGCGCTGTTGCCATTGGACGGCATCCTGCGCCGCGAGGAGCATGGCCATCGACGCACAGCCAAATCCGCACCCGGTAATGAAGAGGGTGCTGGTGATGCACCAGAGGGGGCCGGCGAGCAGCGCCGCGGCGAGGAGCCCGCCAAGGCCGAGGGAGACGAGCACCGAGCCGATGGTTGCCATGCGGCGGAAGCCCCAGGCGACCATGAGGGGCGCGGCGAGCAATCCGGAACTGGCCCAGGCGAGCATGGTGGGGGTGACGGTCGCGGCCGCCGAAGCGGCGGAACCGCCGCGTCCTCCCTGCACGAAGAAGGGGACGTAGTTCTCGATCGAATAGACGGCCACGCCGAGGAGCGCGGACGCGAGCATGGACGGCCCGATCGCCCGCTGGACCATCAAGCCCGGGGGCATGATCGGATTGCGCGCGACGCGTTCCCACCGTGCGAAGGCCTTGAGCAGGAACAGACCGAGAATCGACAGAACGGCGGCAAACCAGTGCGGGACGGTGATCCCCGCCAGGAGCGAGACGCCGGCAAGCAGGGCCGTGGATCCGGCGGCGAGCAATGAGACTCCAGGCAGATCGAGATCGGTCGAGTGCGGTTTCTGCCGGTCGTGATACTTCAGCATGAGCACGAGCATCCCGGCAAAGCCGGCGGGGAGATTCACCCAAAAGATCACGTGCCAGCCGAGCATGGGGCGGACAAACTCGGGGAAACAGGAGGCGAAGCGTGTCGTGCCCACGAGAAAGGCTCCGAGGGCGGGCCCCAGGAAGGAGGCGGTTCCCCAGACGGCGGAGAAGGCTCCCTGCATTTTGGCGCGCTCCTGGAGGGTGAAGATGTCGCCGATGATGGTGAGCACCACGGGCATGATTCCCGCGGCGCCGAGTCCCTGGATGCCGCGGAGGAGAATCAGTTCGCCCATCGTGCGGGAGAATGCAGCGAGGACGGAAGCGACACAAAAGAGCGCGATGGCAAAGAGAAGCACGCGTTTGCGGCCGAGGACGTCACAGAGGCGTCCATAGAGCGGCATGGCGATGGTGGAGGTCAGCAGGTAAATCGAAATGACCCAGGAGTAATGTTCGAGGCCGTGAAGGTCGCCGATGATGGTGGGCATAGCGGTGGCGGTGACGGTGGCTTCCATGGAGGCGAGGACCATGACGAGCAGCAATGCGGCGGTTGTCCAGCGGCGGGAGTTGCGATCAGCGAGGGCGGAGGCTGTCGCGGGGTCTGTCGTTTTTGTGGCGGTTGGATAATACGTGTTGGCCAAAGCTGCACCTGAAAGTTAAGTTTTGCGCAAGAAGGACACTATAGGTTGGTTCGATTTTAAAGAACAGAGGAGGCGACGGACGGGAGTGACTCATCGCGGCAAGCTTCACCTGCAACGGGGGTTGCATTCACGTTCGTGCCTTGACACATTTTGCAGCGCGTGTTACGGTTCGCTACCGCTTGAAAGCGGTCCTGCGCGTTTGGCAGGGCGCGGGCATTGAGTCTTCCTTTCCTCATTCTTTTCGCAATCGCGCGGAGACCCAAAGATGCAGTGTCGGCGGCGGTGGAGTGCAGTAGCCGGAATTCTCTTCCTGGGGTCGGTCGCAACACTCGTCAAAGCGCGAGATCCCGTTACAGATGCAAATGCGATGCAGGCAGCGCACGGCGCTGATGCGGTCGCACTCCGCATTTCCATGCTCGATGATCTGAATAAAATGAGCGTCACTGCGAGGGACCGTTACGTCAACGAGATGCTCGGCGGCTCCGCCCTCAACGGGCCGTGGGCTCAACTCCTGAAGCAGACGGACAATCCGGACGCCCAGCTCAATTCCGCGATACTCATCGCATCGGCCAAGGCGCTCTCAGCGGATGGCGCCTTCGAAAACATCATGCTGCCAAGCACCAATGCGGCCGTGCGCTACTGGGGGGCGAGGGGCCTGGAAGGGATCCTGGCCGACTTAATCAAGGTCGGCACCGCCGCGAAGAACCGCGCTCTGGAGGCACTGAACAAAGCGATAGCGAAGGAGAACTCGGGCGTCGTGAAGCAGCAGATCATTCGCGCCCTGGGTGCGGCGGGCGATGTGGAAGCGCTGCAGACGGCCGCCGATGCCCTTGCCATGCAGTTGCAGAACCCCTCTCCCGATCACGAGACCATAGACGCGGCAGGCACGGCCCTCTCCCAGCTCGATGCCCTTCTGAAGAAGGGAGCAACCGTGGACAAGGCCAAGGTCGCCAAATCAGCCGCCTGGATCGCCGCATTTTCCGCGCAGCAACTGCGGGCGGTCGCGGGCCGCGGAGCCGACAACACCAGTCCCGATGCCGCCCCGGAAGTGCCCGAAGCGTACACGCAAAGCATTTACAGCACGGTCTCGAGCGCCATCGCCGTGCTGAACGATCTGGCCGGAAAGGGCGCCTTTCCAACCGTGCACGCCCCCGTCGGGGATGTCCGGGAGTACTCGAACGAACTCCAGTTCGCGGTGGATGGCATCGCCGGGTCTGCAACCGCTGCCGGCACCCTGCAGAAGCTGATTCCCGGCGTTCCGGTCCCGCCCGCCATCAGGCAATAAGCGCACGCAGGCGCCCGTTCCCCTTCCGCTGAAGTCGCCGAATTCTGCAATGAACGGCTTGGCTCGCGCGTGAATCCCACTTCCTCCTATATGATAGAGCGCGTTTAACCTTCGCCGCGCAAAGGTGCCCCGTGTCCGATGTCATCGAAATTCAGCCGGTCGCCGCTCCGTTTCGCAAGACCGTTCGCGTTCCGGGGAGCAAGAGCATCACGAACCGAGCCCTGCCCCTCGCAGCGCTTGCGGAGGGACCGTCGCTACTGACCGGCGTCCTCTTTGCCGACGACACCTGGCAGATGATCAACGCCCTCCAGACGCTGGGCTATGACCTCCGCATGAACCAGGCGCAGTGCACGGTGGAGATCACCGGTCGCGGCAGTGACATTCCGCGCGGCAACGCCGTGCCCATCAACTGCGGGAATTCGGGAACCACCATTCGCTTTCTCACGGCGATGCTGTCCCTTGGCCATGGCGAGTACATCCTCGATGGCGTCGCGCGCATGCGGCAGCGACCGATCGACCAGCTCGTCGACCAGCTCAAGACGCTCGGCGCCGATATCCACTACGACCTCAACGCCGGCTTCCCGCCGATCCGCATCAAGGGCCGAGGCCTCGCCGGCGGCTTGCGCGGAGGGGGCTGCCAGTTCGCCGACGCCAAGAGCTCGCAATACATTTCCGCGGTGCTGATGGCCGCGCCGTACGCCGAGAGTGAGGTCACCGTCACCCTGCTCGGCCCCGTCACGAGCGAACCGTATGTCACCATGACGCTGCGTATGATGGAACAGTTCGGCGTGGGAGTTCACCTGCACGACCAGTGCGGCCAGACGCTTTCCCGCGCCATTCAGATTCCCACCGCCCGCTATAAGCCGCGGCAATACCGGATCGAACCGGACGCCAGCAACGCCAGTTACTTCCTCGCTGCCGCCGCGATCGTGCCCGGCTCCTCGATCACCATCGACGGGCTCGGAAAGAACAGCCTGCAGGGGGATGTCGCGTTCGCCGAGGTGCTGCATCGCATGGGCGCGGGACTCGAGTACGGCGAGAACTCCGTGACCGTCAGCGCGCCGACCGATGGAAAGCTCAGCGCCATCGAGATCGACATGAACCACATCCCCGACATGGTGCAGACGCTCGCCGTCGTGTCGCTCTTTGCGGAAGGCCGGACGAGCGTGCGGAACGTGTGGAACCTGCGGGTAAAGGAAACGGATCGTCTTGCGGCGCTGGAGAACGAATTGAAGAAGCTCGGCGCCGGCGTGGAGACGGGCCGCGACTGGATCACCATCACCCCCCCACCGCAGCACAAGCTCAGCCCGGCGAGCATCGCGACGTACGACGATCACCGCATGGCGATGGCGTTCGCAGTTGCCGGTCTGCGCTCGCCGGGGATCCGGATTGAAGACCCGAAGTGCACGGCCAAGACCTATCCGGACTACTTCAACGATTTGCGCACTGCGGTAAGCTGAATCCCCCCCTCCCCTACTGGCGCCGATCACGCGAGCTTCGGCACCGCCGGCGGCGCCGCGGCCACTTCAGCGGCCTCTTCGGCCTCCAGCCCCAGTTCCTTGAACTTCTTGTTGAGCGTGTTGCGATTGATCCCGAGGAAATCGGCGGCTTTGATTTTCACTCCGCTGCAGCGCGCGAGCGCCTTTTCAATCAGCGCCTTTTCCACCTGCCGAATGACCATATCGTAAATCTGTCCGTCGCGCAGCTCGAACTCATTGATCGACTGCTCTGCAAGGCGACGGGTCAGCGCATCGATGCCTTCCGACGCGACATTGGCACGACCCTGCTGGGAAAACGCGCGGATAGCGGTCGGCAGAAGATCTTCGGAGAGCGTGTCCGCCCGGGAGAGCACGACCGCCCGCTCGATGGCGTTCTCCAGCTCGCGGACGTTCCCCGGCCACGGATAGCGGACGAGCACATTGAGCATTTCCTTGGAGATTTTGCGCAGGGACTTGGCGTTCTCCGCATTGAACTTGTCGAGGAAGAAATCGATGAGGCGCGGAATGTCCTCGCGTCGATTCCGCAGCGGCGGAAGGAAAATCGTCACGACGTTCAAGCGGTAGAACAAATCCTCGCGGAAGCGTCCCTTCCCGACTTCCTCCTGCAGATCCAGGTTGGTCGCGGCGATGATGCGCACGTCGACCTTCATCGTGCGGTTGTCGCCGACACGTTCGAACTCGCGTTCCTGGAGCACGCGGAGCAGTTTGACCTGGAGGCCCATGTCGATCGTGCCGATTTCGTCGAGGAAGAGAGTTCCCCCATTGGCCGCCTCAAAGCGTCCCATCTTGTCCTTGATGGCGCCGGTGAACGAACCCTTCACATGTCCGAACAGTTCCGATTCGAGCAGAGTTCCGGTCAGAGCGCCGCAATTCACGCGGATAAACGGCTTCTCCGCGCGGTTCGAATTGTAGTGAATGGCCTTCGCAATGAGTTCCTTGCCGGTGCCGGTCTCGCCGAGGATCAGGCATGTTGCGCGCGAACTGGCGACCTGGGCGATGGTGTCGAAGACATCGATCATTGGCGGGGCTGAGCCGATGATGTTGTCGAACTTGTACTTCGCGCGCAGGTTTGCGGACATGCTGCGCTTTTCTTCCTGCCACTCTTCCCGTTCCTGCGCCACGATCTCGTTGATCTTCAGCGCCTGGGCAATGAAAGAGGCGAGGATTTCGAGCAACCGCTGGTCCGACCGCAGCGATTCCGTATCCTTGAAGAGCTTGTCCACGGAAATCGCGCCCACGGTGCGACCCTCCATGCGGATCGGCACGCAGATGAAGGAGATTTTGGACGCATTGGTCGATGTGGGCCTGGCGCCGCTGCGGTTGAGGAACCGGGCGTCGGAGGCAATGTCCGCGACAACAATGGATTCACCCGTGGCCACGACGCTTCCGGTAATGCCTTCGCCGAGTTCGTAGGTCGCCCGTTGAATCTCTTCCGGCGTGAGGCCGACGGCGGTTTCGGTCCGCAGTTTCCCCGTAGGCTCATCGAGCAGCACGAGCGAACCGCGCTCCATTCCCAGACGCTCGGCCAGCACGCGCATGGTCTGGTCGAAAACCGCATGCAGGTCGAGGGTAGAGCCTAATACGCGACTGATCTCGTTGAGCAAACTAAGTTCGAGCTCGGCTCGTTCCATGATTTCCCGCCTGTGCGCATCGAGAGAGTCGCCCGCCACCACCGGGGCGTTTGCTGACTGATCAGCGGCCTCTCGTTGTTGGGAATCCGCAGAGCAAAGTTCGTGCGCAGAACTGGGAGGTGGCGTGCGAGACAAAGAGGCATTTTCTACGGATAGGGCTGAATCGGCGGGAGCTGTTGGAGGTAAATAGACTAACTGCAACCATTTGTAATTCTTCATGGCCACTCGTCCTCATTTGCCCAGCGATTAAGCAGGAATACATTTTCTCAAAAACGATTGTTTTTGAGCGGGATATGCTGCCTACTTTGTACGCATTATAGCGTCTTTATCAGTGAAAGCGAAGCGCAATCCGGCAACGAGTTCTCGCACTGCATTGAACCGCGGCAGTGGAAAGTAAGGATGGCTGCGACCCGGAATTGCGGGCCGCGCGGGGGAGATAACGAAAGCGTTTGCGATTCAGACGGGAAGCAAAGTTGGCGGGATAGAGCAAACAGGCAAGCAAGGCGAATTGGGGGGCAGCGCCACATCGCCCCCTTTTTGAGCCAGTCGTTCATTTCGGGGCAAAAGACAGGTTTTCGATATTTGCTTGAGTAGGCATTTAGGGGCATGAATGTAGTGGCGATTGCGGCCCTGTTCGGTTGCGTAAATGGAATGCTGGAGTACTGGTTGCGCGATGGGCTGGCGCAACATTGGGAGATGGTTTCGTGGCGAATGTGAAAGTTGCGTTTGAAATTCGGGACGACAGCGGGGAATCGTCGATGCGGTGGGAGCAGCAATGTACGGCCAAGAGCGTGGGGCCGTTTGAATTGCTGGGGCGGGCGTTTGAGACGGCGCAGCGGGATACGGGGACACCGTTTCAGGAGGCGGTGGTGGCGTTTCTGAAGGGGGCATCGATTCAGAAGGAAGATATCATTGAAGCGCTGCAGCGGGTGGAGCAGCGGCCGTGAGGGGCGGGTGCCGGAGGGACGGTGCGGAGGGAGGAATGTGCGCAAGAGTCGGGGTTGATGCGACTGGAAGTGGCGCGTAGGGTTTGGGGGTTGGGTGGAGATTCGCTGCATGAGCAAGACCGCGGTTCATTGGTTTCGTCGGGATTTCCGCGTGCGGGACAACACGGGGCTGTTGGCGGCGGCGCGGGAATGCGATGCGCTGGTGGGGGTGTTTGTGGTGGATCCGCGGTGGATGAGGGCGTCAGCGAAGAAGGCGGGGGCGTTTCAGGTATCGTTCTGGCTGGAGTCGCTGCGGGAATTGCAGGGGGCGCTGGCGGAGCGGAATGTGCCGCTGGTGATTCGGAGGAATCCGGATCCGGTGGAGGCGGTGCTGGCGGTGGCGCGGGAGGTGGGGGCGGAGGTGGTGACGTTTAACAAGGAGTATGAGCCGGACCAGATGGTGATGGATGAGCGGCTGGCGCGGGCGGGGGAGGAGATGGGGGTGCGGGTGCGGGGGTATAAGGACTCGGCGATTTTTGAGGAGGATGAGTTAATGACGGGGGCGGGGACTCCGTACTCGGTGTATACGCCGTACCGGAATGCGTATTTGAAAAAGTTGGAGGAGGGTGTGATTGAGGTTGGGGGGCTGGTACCGAAAATGTCGCATTCGATCCCATTTAGTGGGCTGGCGAACGCTTCCGCGGGCCAGGCGATCCCTGTCGCGTCCCAGACAATTCCGACGCTGGAGTCGCTTGGATATCCGGCGGTGACGTTGGATGTTCGTCCGGGTGAAAACGCCGGGGCGACACTGCTGCACGATTTTTGTGCAGGGGGGAAGGACGGGGGGATTCTGGCGTATCGGGAGATGCGCGATTTTCCGGCACTGACGTTGAAGGGGAAAGGGCGTGGTGGGACGTCGCGGTTGTCGGCGCATTTGAATGCGGGGACGGTTTCGATTCGGCAGGTCATGACGGCGGCGATGGGGGCCGACAAGCGCGGATTGGCGGAGGAGGGGATCGCGACGTTTGTGGGGGAGCTGATCTGGCGGGAGTTTTATCGGATGATTCTGTTTCAGTTTCCGCGGACGGTGTCGCAGGCATTTCAGCGGAAGTATATGGGGATCACGTGGTCGAACGATCCGAAGTTGTTTGAGGCGTGGTGCGAGGGGCGGACGGGGTATCCGATCGTGGATGCGGGGATGCGGCAGTTGCGGGCGACAGGCTACATGCACAATCGTTTGCGCATGATTACGGCGATGTTTCTGACGAAGGATCTGGATACGCACTGGGTGCTGGGGGAGCGGTACTTCATGCGGTCGCTGATGGATTATGACCAGGCGAGCAATGTTGGGGGGTGGCAGTGGGCGGCGTCGACGGGGACGGATGCGGCGCCGTATTTTCGGGTGATGAATCCGGTATTGCAGTCGGAGAGGTTCGATGCGGAGGGGGAGTTTGTGCGGCATTTTGTGCCGGAGTTGCGGGGGGTGCCGGTGGCGTTTGTGCATGCGCCGTGGGAGATGCCGGCGGAGGTGCAGGAGAGGAGTGGGTGTGTGATTGGGCGGGATTATCCGGGGCCGGTGGTGGATCATGCGGAGGCGAAGGTGCGGGCGGTGGGGAAGTTTAGACGCAGCACATAAAACACAAAACACAAAACACAAAACCTTGTGGGAGGGTGGTGGTGCGATTGGCGGCACGGTTTTGGGGAGCGGGTGGAAACCACAGAGTCACAGAGGGCACAGAGGACGCACAGAGGACGGAAGGGCGATGGTGAGGATGGTGCTTCGATTTGCGGGGATGTTGGCGGGGCGCGGGGGGAGCGGGACGGGGCGAGTGTTGTGAGATTGGGCGGGACTGTACAGGGATCTGGCGCTATGCTTCGACGGTGGCGACTTTTTTCGCAACGGTCATGTCGAATCGTTGGGTGAGCAGCGCGGAGTCGACGCCGTGGGGGGAGCCGATGACGACGATCTGGGTGCGCGGCGGGCGGGCGCCCCATTCGGTTTCCAAGGAGATGTCGACGCGCCGGCCGACGACCTGGAGGATGGCGCGGCGGTGCGGGGTGTCGGCGCTGTAGACGATTCCCTTGGCGCGGTAGACCGTTCCCGGCAGCTTGCGCATGGTTTCGCGGAGCGCTTCGAGTGAGAGGGGCTGGTCGGTTTCGTAGCTCCAGGTGCTGAAGACCCTGGAGTGGTCGTGGGCGTGGCGATGGTCGTCGCAGGCGGGGTCGGTGCAGTGGTGCGCGGCGGCGGCGGGGTCGCGAGTTGCCCGTATCGGATCGAATCGGCCGACGCCGAGGAGGATTTCGTTGGGGACTTCGCAGTAGTTGGTTTCGACGATGCGGAGGCGGTTGAAGTATTTGTCGAGCCAGGCGCGGACTTTTGCGAGCTGGTCGGGGCCGGCGAGATCGACCTTGTTGAGGATGAGCATGTCGGCGAAACCGACCTGCTGGAGTTTGAGTTCCATGAGGGGGGGATACTCGGGGTGGGCGAAGACCTGTTCGGCATCGATGACGCAGACGACGCTGTCGAGGCGGATGCGGTCGCGCAAGTTGGGATCATTAAAGGTGACGAAGATGCCGGCGGGGTCGGCGACGCCGCTGGCTTCGAGGAGGATGTATTCGACGGCTTCGGGGCGCGCGAGGAGGGCGACGACGGACTCGACGAGGTCGTCGCGGATCTGGCAGCAGACGCAGCCGTTGGAGAGGCTGATCATGTTGTTTTCGATGCCGACGACGAGTTCGGCATCGATGTTGATGGAGCCGAAGTCGTTGACGAGAACGCCGACGCGGAGTCCGTGGTTTCCGGTGAGGATGCGATTGAGGAGGGTGGTTTTTCCGGCACCGAGGAAGCCGGTGAGGATGGTGATGGGGACGGCTTTGCCGTTGTCGTCCATGATTTCCATGGCTGGAGTACCTCTTAGAGAAGCGGCGGTTTCGGGGGGCTGAATGCAGGGCAAACGCCCTGATTCGAGGCGATGGGAGTCGTGCGGCCGGCGCACGCTTATTTCTTTATGAATTTGCTCAGATCAATATCCATCACTTTTGCCATCTCGCGGAGATCGACGAGTTGCGGATTCGGGAGCTTGGTAAGCGGTTCGCGATAGACGTTGGGCGGATAATATTTGTGCGGATCGATCTCGAGGTCGCGAGTCCGTTGTTCCTGCTGTTCTTCGCGCGGCATGCGGGGCTGCGGGACGACGCCCATGCCGGTGGCGATCGGGAGCGGGTCGCCGAAGAGCAGGGTGGGATTCGGCAGGGGTTGGCCGGCGAAACCGGGCAGTACGGCGTCGCGTTGCCAGATAGCGTCCTTGGTGACGTTAACGGTGACCACGTCGGGTGCGCCGTAGAGGAAGAGGCCGTCCCAGTGAGCGCGGACGTCGGCACTTTGCTCGTTGAGTGTGTCGTTGTCGAAGCAGAGGTGCGTCACCATGCCGCAGCGG
This sequence comes from Phycisphaerae bacterium, assembly GCA_035524355.1. Lineage (GTDB taxonomy): Bacteria > Planctomycetota > Phycisphaerae > WQYP01 > WQYP01 > DATKPA01. The sequence continues at coordinate 17,104 of DATKPA010000089.1, forward strand.
GGGTTGACCTGCTTGATGAGATAGCCGGTGGCGTAGGCCAGTGTGTGGTGAATGTCGACGGTGTAGTTGAAGAGGAATTCGGGCAGGCCGTATTTGAGCTGGTTGATGCGCGCGAGATCGGGTTGAATTTCGGTAACGAAGACATCGACGCCTTTGGCATACTTGGCGGTGAGGTCGTCGGGGCGGCCGTCGCCGGTCCAGACAAACGAGAGGCCGTTCCAGTCGAGGCGGTAGGCGGAGGCGCCGTCTTTGACGTGGGAGCGGCGCCAGTGGCGGATGGTGACGCCGTTCTTTTCGTAGCAGATGCCGTTCTCGTCTTTCCAGTCGAACTCGTTGACTTCGATTTCGTAACCATCGCCGATGGGGCAGGCGTCGAAGGCTTCGAGGTGCCACTTGAGCATCTGTTTCATGCCGGCGACCATGCCCTTGGTGCCCAGCTCGGGGGTGCGACCCGAGGGGCCGGTGACGCGGAGGGGCATCTTCCAGCGTCCAGCCCAGGCTGAGAAGGGAAGGAGATAGGAGAGGTCGTGGTAGTGGTCGATGTGGAGGTGGGTGATGAAGATGTCGTTGATGCTGGGGATGGGGACGCCCATGGCGAGGATGTTTTTGACGCAGCCGGGGCCGAAGTCGAAGAAGAAGCGGTCGCCGTTGCCGAGTTCGACCATGATACAGGTGCCGGCCTGATCGCGGCGGGGCGGGAATGGACAACTGCCGACGAAGGAGATGCGCATTTCGTCGGGCCCGAGGGTCTCGCTGCCGGGGAAGTAGTTCATGCGCGTGCGGACGGAGGGGGTGGGCTTGTAGTAGGGTGGGAACTGGAGGCCGGTGCTGGGTCCGCCGCCGTAGGGATTCACGGGTGAGTCGGCGGCAGGCTGCGGGTCGGCGGCCTGGGCGGGCGAGACAGCGGATGCCGCCATGCCGGCGGCGGCGGCGCCAATGAGCGTCAGCATTTCGCGTCGGCCTATGGAGTTGGGTTCATTGCCTTCACTGTTCACGTTCTGACTCCTTGGTCCAAGTAAGGACTGATTTCTTGTCCGGTTCACAACCGGTTCAGAATATGTCGAACTGCGTTGCGCGCGGCTGGCGCCCCATGTCGAGTTATCGGAATGATGCACCATGGATTTGTGCGCCCGTGGATATGCTCCGATGCCACTCGAACTTCTGAATGCGGTTGTCGTTATCTAAGAGGCGTTTCGATGGGAGTCTCCTTTCTTCGCTCAGCAGGCAAAGGGTGTATTTAAAATTCGACGGCGAAGGAGATGAGGGGGCCGTGGAGGATTTCGTTCCAGGTGAACTTTTGATTGCCTTCACCGTTGGCGTAGTCCTCGCTCATGCATTCGTAGCCGACTTTTGCGATTCCGGAGACGGTGGGGCAGAATTTGAACTGGTAGACGATGAACATGCCGACGGACCAGGTGAGGTAGGCGTCGACGCCGCCGCCGACGTCTCCGCGGGTGAGGAACTGCCAATGTTTGTCGAGATCGAGGGCGACCTGTCCAGCGAAGAGGGGGTCGACCCAGTCCTCGTTGGTTTCGCGGCTCAAGCCGCGTTTTGTGTTGAGTTCCATTCTGACATGCATGTAGCGGGCAGCGGCGCCGGCGTCGAGGGTGAGCATTGGGTAAGTGCCGTCACCTTTTCCAGGGAGGCTCCATTGGCCGACCTGGTAAAGGATACCGGCGTCGGCGATGGCGAGTTCGGCGATGAAATTGACGCTGGCGCGTCGGATGGAGACGTCGTCCTTGGTCAATTTCATATAGAAGCCGCTGCCGTAGAAGATCCAGCGTTTGTAGTCGGCCTCGATGCGGCCGCCAAGGCCGATGACGGAGTCGGTGTTTTGCAGGATTTGGCTGAAGCAGGCGTTGGCGGGGGCGGTGAAGCCGCGTACGCCCACGGTGCCATTGAGGCCCGAGAACCAGAGGGGGAGTTCGAAGGTGAGCTGCAGCTTGTCGGAGGGAGGCGTCGTCTTGGCGTCGGGGGCGGGTGCAGTAGTGGCGGCGTCGAACAGGATCACGGATTGGGCAGCGTCGGACTCATTCTGCTGAAGGGGTGGCGTTTCTGCATTGGGCGAGGCGGAATCGGACCAATGCGGGGAGAGTGAGAGTTGGTAGTCGCTCGAGTCGGCCCGGGCGAGTGGGCTTGATCCGAGGAGCGTTGCGGAGAGGACGAGGGCTATTGGAGCCGTTTGTGTGAAGAGCAGTTTCATGCGGAGATTCCTCATTGAAAGAGAACGTGGGGGATCAAACGGTGATTGATACCTTTCAATATCGCTAGATTTCCGGAGAGGCGATGGCTTTGGGGACGAAGCCGAAGAAGAGTTTTCCGACTTGCTGGGGGCCGAGGACGCGGACGAGTTCGTGAGCAGCGTTGTAGACCAGGAAGAGAGTGAAGAGCCAGAGTTGGACGGCCCAGAAGTGGGGCCAGACGACTTCTTTGACGAGTTTTTCTTGTGCTGCGGCGAAATCGCCGAGGCGGAACCAGAGGGGGATGATTTCCTCGAGGTAGTGCAGGAGGAGAGCGGCGATGCTGTAGATGGCGGTTTTCCAGAGGGTGTTGCAGATGAGAGGTTTTTTGGGGAAGCGGTTGATGAAGGGGAGGAGGTCGGCGAGGACGATGACTTTGGCGACGAGCAGCGCGCCGATGGTGGCGCCGGTCATGGAGTAGAGGCTGATGCCGTACTCACGGCGCATGAGGTTTCGTGAGAGTGCGATGAGGTGGAAGGCGATGAAGAAGAAGGCGGTGGGCGGGAGGAGTTCGAGGAGTTCGTGTTTGATGATGTGCACGGCTTTGCTCATACCGGGCTCCGTGACCGTGAGGCATTTCGGATACCAACAAAGAAAGGCGGGCGGCACTCGTGAGCCGCCCGCCGTGGATGCCATTGCGATCAGTCACTGGGGCCGTGAGATGCCTTCTGCGCTTCTGCCATCCTCTTGGCCATCTCCGCCTTGACGGCGTCGAGGTTGAAGCTGGCGCCGCGCTGCATGGGCGGGTAATCGAGGAAGGTCTGGAGTTCCTTGCCGACGGTCTGCTGGACGAAGACGAAACGCCAAAACTGGTATTTGAACCAATCGAAGTATTGCTGCCCGCCTTCTTTCGTTCCGTTGTTGGGCCAGCCGGTGCGCTCAAAAGGATCGAGGCGAAGGTTGGTGATATAGGGCACGTCGACATGGGCCTTCTCGCCGAGCCAGCCTTGGGGCTGATCGATGAAGCGGTATTTGTAATCGTCGATACGGATGGCGCCGACGGTGCTTTCGCCGAGGTAGAAGATTTCGTGGCGATTCGATGGGCCTTTGCCGGTGATGGCGTCCATCTGGTCGTAGCCATCCAGGTGGTTCTTGTAAGTACGATCACCCAGTTGCACACCCTTGAGCAACTGGTTGGTGATGTCGGGATTGCCGGCGGCATCGAGGAAGGTGGGGAACCAGTCCATGCCGGAGAAGATCCCGTTCTGCACGGAGTCAGCGGGGACATGGCCGGGCCAGCGGAGGATGCAGGGGACGCGGAAACCGCCTTCCATGACGGTGCCTTTGCTCTGTGCGAAGGGGGTCTGTCCGCCATCGGGCCAGGTGAAGACTTCGGTGCCGTTGTCGGTGGTAAAGACGACGATGGTGTTGTCGTCGACGCCCATGTCCTTGAGGTGTTGCATCACGAGGCCGATGTCATCATCAAGTTGGGCCATGCCGGCTTCCTCTTCGGACCAGCCGTTGTCGGAGTTCATCATGGCGGTGTATTTGGGCGAGAGGTGGGTGACGATGTGCATGCGGGTGGGGTTGATCCAGCAGAAGAAGGGCTTGCCGTCGGCCTTGGCCTTGTCCATGAAGTTGATGGCGAAGTCGCGGATGGAGTCGTCGACGGTTTCCATGTTGTATTTGATGCCGGGCATTGGGTGCGGCGGCATTGGGCCATCATCTTCGATTTTTTGCTTGCCGACCTTGCCCCAGCGTGGCATGTCGGTGGGGTCATCGGTGTCGGTGGCCCAGCAGTGGAGGAGGTTTCGCGGTCCGACTTTATCGAGCAGATTCTGCGGGTAGTTGGGGTGGAAGGGGTCTTCCATGGCGTCGAGGTGATAGAGGTATCCGAAGAATTCATCGAAGCCGTGAACGGTGGGGAGGAACTCGTTCTTGTCGCCGAGGTGATTTTTGCCGAACTGGCCGGTCTCGTAGCCCTGCGCTTTGAGGGCGGTGGCGATGGTGCACGCCTCGGCCGGGAGGCCGGTGGGCGCGCCGGCCTGGCCGACGGTGGTCATGCCGGTGCGGATGGGGAGTTCGCCGGTGATGAAGTTGGCGCGGCCGGCGGTGCAGCTTGCTTCGGCGTAGTAGTCGGTGAAGAGCATTCCTTCCTTGGCGAGTTTGTCGAGGTTGGGGGTTTTGCCGGCCATCATGCCGCGGGAGTAGGCACCGATGTTCCACATGCCGATGTCATCGCCCATGATGAAGACGATGTTGGGTTTCTTGGCCGGGGCCGTATCCTGGGCGTGGGCAGTCGGCAGGTGGACCGAGAGCCCGAGGCCGATGGCCGCGGCGGCGTGAATGAGTGGTTTGGAACGATGCGTTTGATTCACGATGGATCTCCTTAGCGAAAAGTAAGCCTTGTACTTCGCGGCCGAAGCGGCACGAGCGCCGCCGGGTCGATGATCTGGTCTCTCGACACTTCACACTGTCTCACGACAGCGTCGACCCGCACGGGCGTCTTCGCTGAAAGGCCCCATTAGTTACATTGCGTGCCTGTGGTACGTCGAAGGATGTCGGGCATATCCCGTTGGATGTGCGAATAGAAATGCTTGAGACCGGGGCAGAGGTAGCTGAGACCGGGTTCACCGTCGGGGGTTCGCACGACGCGGTTTTTGGGACATTCTCCCCAGCAGAGATTGAGGTGCGCGCACTGGCGGCAATAGTTGGGGAGGGAATTGCGCTTGGCGAAACCGAAAGCCTGTTGTCTTTCAGAGTAGGCCAACGTGGCTTCGTGGGTGTCGTGGATATTGCCGAGCTTGTATTCGGGGTAGACGTAGTGGTCGCAGGAGAATACGTCGCCGTTGTGTTCGACGGCGAGGCCCTTGCCGCAGAACTCGGCGGTGACGCAACGTTGCGACGGCAGTCCCATGGATTGTGCCACCGCCGATTCAAACAAATCGACGTGGACCTTGCCGTAATCGCGGCGGTACCAGTCGTCCCAGACTTTGCAGAGGAAGTTGCCCCAGTCGTTAGGATCGACGGACCAGTCGGTGACGATGGAATCGGGGGCGCCGGGTTTGGACTGCGGTGTGCCGACGATGGGGAGCGTTTCGGGCGGCCAGTGCTGTGGGGCGACGTGCCTGAAGTTGACGGGCTCCACGCAGGGGATCAACTGCAGGCGGCGGCGGTTCATGGAACTGGAGAGGACTTCGCGGGTGAGGAAACGGTAGACGTCGAGGGGGCGTTTGGCGTTGATGCGGTTGACGACGCAGAGGACGTTGAAGGGAACATCGAATTTTTTGAGGAGTGTGGCGGCGGCGAAGACCATGTCGAAGGTGGGCTTGTTGCCCTTGGTGACGCGGTAGTGGTCGTGGAGATCGCGGGGGCCGTCGCAGCTTAAGCCGACGAGGAAGCGGTTTTGTTTGAGGAAGGCGGCCCATTCATCGTCGAGGAGGGTGCCGTTGGTTTGCAGGTCGTTTTCGATGCGTTGGAACGGTTTTCGGAATTGGTTTTGGAGTTGGACGATGCGGCGGAAGAAGTCGAGGCCCATGAGTGTGGGCTCGCCGCCCTGCCAGGAGAAGACGACTTCGTCGCCGGTCTGGGCTTCGATGTACTGGCGGATGTGCTCGGCGAGGATGCTCTCGTGCATGCGGGAGCCGGCGGCCTGGCCGAGGAGTTCTTCCTTGTGGAGGTAGTAGCAGTAGGTGCAATCGAGGTTGCACTTGGAGCCGACGGGTTTGACCATGGCGTGGTAGCGGTAGCCCTGTCCGGGGACGAGTTGTGGTGGCGCGGGGGATGCATGGGCGAGGGGACTGGTGCGGGGAGTTGGGGGCATGGCATCGGTCCTCTCGGGGCCTGGAGGAGCGCAGCGGTTCGAGACCGCTGATCAGCCGCAGCTTTTTTAACTCATGGGCATTTCGACATTACTTGCAGCATGGTGCGCATTGCCGTGGCTGCTGTATATAGGAAAATTACGAGGTCAGGCGTTTTTTGGGGGAGGGGGGGGGGGGGCGGGACTTGTTTGGGGGCAGGTGGAAGGGTGAACGTGGAGGTATTGCGGTCTGGCTGGGCGAGTTACGTGCGATGCGTTGCCCCATCGTCAAAGGGGAACGGTGGTTCCTTTCGACCCAGAGGGCGTCGGCGGGGAGAGGTTATCCGGCGGATTGAATCGAGAAGAATTGAGAAACCACATCAGCACGCCTTCATCCAGGGGAATTCGGACATCGAGTGAATGTCCGTGTCAGTTCCGCCGGATGTGGGTCGGCGGGGCTTGCTGGAGTTTCTGGCCATGTATTGAAGGGCGGCGAGGAATATGGATTCGCTCGAGGCGGAATCAGGCAATTGTCGTGTCACCGCTTCCACGGCGTAACGGAGGACGGCGCTGTTTGGGGTTTGGGTAGCGGTGCGTGCGGCCTGCATCCACCACTCGGTCACCCGTCCGATGTTATGAGTTGTCTGGGGCGTGACCTGCGCGCGGAGCAGATCGATGACGGAAAGAATGCCGTCGCGGGAGATGCAACTGCCGTGCAGTTCGATGCAAGCCGGTTGAAGCAGCGCGTGGAGGTTGGGGAGGAAGAGTCCGGAGTTCACGCGATTTTCCAGGTCGCACCGAGCGCTGACGATCAGGCGGACGTCGGCGGCATAGGTCGAGGTTTGCTCGAAGTCGGAGTATTCCTGATGGGTGATCAGGTCGAACAGGCGGTCCTGAACGCCGGCGTTTGCGTTTTGAATTTGTTCGACAAAGAGGGAGCCTCCATCGGCGATGGCGACCATTCCCTTCTTGCGTGACAAGGTGTTGCGGAGGTATCCGTTGGGCGAATTGGATCGTCCAAAGAGCTGGGCTTCGAGAAGCATTCCGGAGTAGAGGCCGCACCGGGCTCGGACGAAGGGGCGGTCGCGGCGTGGGGAGCAGGCGTGGAGTGCCTCGGCCAAAAAGCAGGCTCCGGAACAGCGCGGTCCGAGCATGAGAACGGGCGCGCTGGATTGTGCCTGTTGGGCGAGCATGTCGAGGACGCGGGCAACGCTGTCGACATTCTCGATCATCGCCGACAAACGGTTATCGTTCCCAGTCATCGTGTGCACCTCCAGATAACCTCCGTGCAGGACTCCATGAGCAAACGCGATTCCGTTCGCGTTTGGGGCAGTTCCAGAGGGAAATGTTCCACGCGCCGGGAAGCCTTAACGAATATCGCAAACCTTCGCCGGAAAACCTGCCGTGCAATTTGCAAACCCTGTGGCAATCGGGGCCGAATGTTTCCCGTTGTTGCGTCAGACGGGAGACGGAAAAAGGCGGAAACGGCGGGGAACAGGGTTGGCATTGCGCTTGCTTGGTTGATTCTCGTCGAGGAAACGAAGTGTCCGGCAACGTCCATTCAGCACGGCAAGAGGAAGACGACTCTCCCCGCAATACGATGAATTCGAATTGGAAGATGAGTCGAAATGGGAGGGAACTCGCGCGGGTGAGCGCACCGGTCCGCTTGGCCTCGGAAATGCTCACAGGCAGTCGGCGCGCTGTCATGCGGCATCGTTTATTCCACGCGTCTCCCCTGGATAGCGAGCCTCCGTCATGAATCACGAAATGATTTTCGCGATACCCACCTATCGTTTGCGCGACGTGAGCGCGACGATCGAAGCATACGACGAGAATTTCTGGCGCAATGGGCACACCGTTCCCATGGTGATCTTTGATGACTCCACCACGGCCAATTGCGAGAAGTACTACCCGCTGCTCGAGAGCACTCCGACGGTCAACGAGCTTTTTTACGTTGGGCCCAGGGAGAAGGAAGAATTTGTCGGCTTCCTGTGCAAGCGGCTGCACGACCGGAAGATTGCGCCGCTGGTGAAGAACCTCTTTCGGCCGAGCTATGGAGGGAATCGCAATGTCGCGCTCATGTACACGCTGGGCAGCCTTCTGGTGAGCGCGGATGATGACATGCGGCCGTTCGCGCTGGTGGAGGATAGCGTTGAGTCGCTGGCGGATGGAGAAATCGGTCGGGGAAAACTGGTTCATTCCACGCAGAACGGGTACACGAAGAAAAGTTACGACATCCTTGCCTCGTTCAAGGACGTGCTGGGGAAAAGGGTTTCGCAGGTTCCGGCGAATTATGAAAAGGGGGAGCTGGTGGTGGATTCGGCCATGGACCTGGAGACGAACATGTCGAAGGGGGTGCTGGCACGGGAGAATTCGCTGCTGCTGAAGGCGGGCAAGGTCTCGTCGAGCGCGGTGGTGAAGATGGCGCAGACGTTCCGCTCGGGCACGAATGACATTGACGCCGTGGATTATGCCCGGATGTTCCTGGAGGATGAGGGTCAGGCCGACATTGACGCGCTGACGGACTTTTATGTGCTGGTGAACTTTCGGCCGGTGGTGACGAAAAAGAGCTGGCGGATGGATTGCGGGGTGGCGGGTTATGACAACACGCTCGGTTTGCCACCGTTCTTTCCGACGCGGCTTCGGTTTGAGGACTACATTTATCGGTTGTGGATCCAGCAGCCGGGGTTGGCTGCGGCGCATGTGGATTCGGCGCAGACGCACATGAAGAACAACTACATGCGGAGCCCTCTGGCGTCGGAGGTGTTCAACGAGGCGATTTGCGGGCTGCTGAAAAAGAAGATCTTCGCGAGTTTGGGGGCCATAACGCCGTGGAATGTCAGCTTTGATTACGAGGGGGAGGTGACGTTGCAGGATACGCAGGAGATTCTGGACGAGGTGTGCGCGTTGCGTGATCTGGTGCTGAAGGCGGAGGTGAAGGCGGCGGCGGCGGGCCAGCAGGAGCGGGAGCGTGCGCTGCGGGCGTTTGCGATCAACCTGGAGCGGACGTTCTATGGGTTTGAATCGGATTTCTTCCAGCAGAACGTTGCGCGGATGGTCGATGACGTGATCAGTCTGATCAAGGGATCGCTGGATCTGTGGCCAACGCTTGTGGAGATCTGTTACTTCCATAAGAGCCGCAAGCCGTTCCCGATGACGCGGGTGAAGAACAAGCGGAAGAAGGCGTGATGGGTTTTAGTTGGGTATCGGCGCGACGGCGGATGCGGTG
>DATKPA010000090.1:0-68646 GCA_035524355.1 Phycisphaerae bacterium
CCCCCCTGAAGGAACTCCCCTCGCGCAGGCGACAAGAAGGACGCCCCCCAACAAAGGGGACCAATCAAAACGCCTGGGCAATCTGGAGAACCCCGATCCGCATACTCGCACACAAGGAGCGATAATTGCGCATCCAATTTCACTAAGAACCGCGACCACCACAAATTCCGCGCAAATTTATCTGAATAAAACGCACCCGATCCTCCGATGAGTAAAGCGGATACCGACTCAGGTCGATACATCTCGAAGGCGCCGCGCAAATTTCGCGCTCGCCCGAAGGAGTCGATCCAATGGCCAACGAAAAACCGGCCAAACCAACAGAGGCAGCACCCGCGGCCGATGCACCGAAGAAAAATTCGATGATCAAAATGATCATCGTCGCCGCCGTGGTTCTCGTGCTCGAGGGCGCAACCGTCGGAGTCACCATGATGATCTCCGCCGGCCCGAAGAAAGTTATCGCCGAAGTGCCCGTTGCGGCCACCGAGCCGGTCGAGCATGATGCCGAAGTGAAACTCGTCGAGGCCCGCCTCCCCAACAACGTCGGCGGACGCCTCTACATCTACGACCTTGCAGTCGTCGCCAAGGTCGATGATAAGAACAAGGTCAAAGTGACCGAACTTTTCGCCGAACGCGACGCCGAAACCAAGGATCACATTCGCGCCATCATCGCGAGTTCTGATCCCAAGGCCCTCGCCGAACCCGGCCTCGAAACGCTCCGGCGGCAAATCGCCTACCAGCTCGACGAGACCCTCGGCAAGGACGGCAAAGGCCTGATCAAAGAAGTGCTGATCCCCAAGTGCACCCCCATGCGGGCCGAATACTAAGGATCGCCTTCTCCGGTTTTTCTTCTCGACCGCATGGATGCCGGTCGATCGTATGCACGGAGGCTTCTCATGACCGACATCACCCACGAAATCCCCGGCGGCTTTGCCCCCCCGCCCTCGCCCACCCCCGCAGCCGCCGCTGCCGCCTCCGCCGCCGGCAATAACTTCGCCCTCCCCAGTTTCAGCAAAGCCCTCGGCAACATCCCCCCGGGCGCCATCGACCTCCTCAAGGATGTCGACCTCAACGTGAAAATCGAGCTCGGCCGCACCCGGATGCTCATCGAAGACGTTCTCAAACTGGCCGAAGGCTCCGTCGTCGAACTCGACAAACTCGCCGGCGACCCCGTCGATATTTTTGTGAACGAACAGCTCGTCGCCCGCGGCGAGGTGCTCGTCCTCAACGAAAACTTCTGCGTCCGCATCAACGAAATCATCACCACGACCGACGACTGACCGGCACGCAACACAGCGAACGCGAAAAAATCGCGTGACATTTGCCCGCGGCTTGGTAGAGTGTGGGCGCTCACACGGATGAGCCCGGTGGAACCGGGCGCCGCAGCATCGGGGCAGCCGATGCGAACGAGGTGGACCATGGATGGTCGGAAACAACTCTCTCCTCTCGCTTCCCGCAAAAATTCCTGCCGTCAATCCTCCACGCTGATTCGCCTTTTCGTCGCAATGATCCTGCTCTGCGCATCGCTCGCCGCCCGCGCCGAGACCGCCGCTGCAACAGAGACGGCAAAGACCGAAACGAAGCTCTCGACGCTGCAGCAGATCGCCGGTCCGCTCCTCTCCAACGAACATGAAAGAGTCGCGACAACAACCGACCCGGTGACTGAACTTGCCACCGACTCTGGCGTCGCGCCAAAGGCCGCCGCATCTTCCACCACCAAGCCGTCAACTCCCTCCATCGAGCAGACGCTCATCCGCAAGCCGACAGAGACAAACACGCCCGCCGCGCCGACCGGAACGAGCACGCCGCCGAGCGCAAATACGCCGATGCTCCCCTCCGGCGTCACGCAATCTCTGCAGGTTGGGGCTGCCCTCGCCGTGGTCATAGGTCTGATCTTCATTGGCAAGGCGGCCGCGAAAAAATATCTCCCGCAAGCCAAGGCCGCGAGCGGCAAGAACGTCATCGAAATCCTCGCCCGGCACCCGCTCTGCAAAAACCAGTCGCTCGTGCTCGTCCGCATCGGCTCGCAGATCGTCACGCTCAACCAGGGCAAGGACTCCAGCCAGTCTGTCCTCGTCATCAGCGATCCGACCGAAGTCGCCAAAATCCTCGGCCAGATCGACGGCCAGAATCCCAACTCCATTCAGGCCGGCTTCAACAAACTCCTCGCCAACGCCCGCATGGATCTCGAAGACCCGGCCAACGATCCGGATCGCGATGATTTCGAACTCCGCTCAATGGAGCCGGAAAACCTTGACTCGCAGCTTGAGGAAATGGCCGCCGCGAAGCGCCAGCTCATGGAACTCCGCCAGCAGGTGCGTTCCGTGCGCGACAACCTTTCTCGCGAGTAGTTGACACCCTCAGAGCGCGGGCAGGATGCTCGCAACTCTGAACGCAGTGCACTCATCGGTCCATCAGTGAATCGGATCGACGTCGGCAGGATGCCGGCGAAACAAGTCAGGACGACGTTATGCACTTTCTCTGGCGCACCCTCGCGCCGAATACGAAAACCTGCATGCAGTTCGCCGCCGGAACAAGGCGTCTCCTCGGAGCCATTGTCTTGTTCGCGCTGCTGTTCGTGCCTGCTGTCGCGCACGGCCAGGTCGTCAACGACCTTGTCGCTCAGAAGCTCGGTCCCCCGAACCCGGCAACCCTGCAGCAGCAGCGGTTGCAACAACTCCTCGCCGATACCGGCCTGGCAACACATCCTGTTCAACCTGGCGCTCTTCCCACTTCCCCCGCCGGCTCTTCTATAGCGCTGCCGGACATCACTCAGGCCATCCCGACCACCAGTGAACCCAAGAAACTCTCCAACTCTATTCAGATTCTCCTCCTCCTCTCCCTGCTCACCCTCGCCCCGTCGATCCTCCTCATGACCACCTGCTTCACCCGGATCATCATCGTCATGTCGCTGCTGCGGCAAGCTCTCGGCGCTGCGCAGTTGCCCCCGAACCAGATCCTTGTCGGCCTCTCCCTCTTCATGACCTTCCTCGTGATGGGCCCCACCTGGTCGCGCATCAACAAAGAAGCGATCCAGCCTTATTCCAACAACGAGATCTCGCAGTCAGAAGCGTTCAATCGCTCGGTTGGCGCATTACGCGAATACATGATTAAGCAGGTGACAGCCGCGCACAACGAAGACGATGTCTACCTCTTCCATCATTACGCTCATCGGGACGAAACTGAGGAACCCCACACCTGGGAAGAGATTGGCACGACGGAACTCGTGCCAGCCTACGTGCTGAGCGAGCTCAAGGTCGCCTTCCTCATGGGCTTCCGCATCTATCTTCCGTTCCTGATCATCGACATGGTCATCAGTTCCGTCCTCATCTCGATCGGCATGCAATTGCTGCCGCCCGTGATGGTCTCCCTCCCGTTCAAGCTCCTCCTGTTCGTGCTCGTGGACGGCTGGCACGTGGTGGTTGGAACGCTCCTGGCCAGTTTCAATTGACGTTGTTCCTCAAGTTGCAAGAAGCGAAGAACCTCCGGAGAAAACCGCATGTTGACCCTCGACCAGGCGATCGATCTCCTCAAGCAGGCCATGATGATGGCGCTCATCATCGTCGGCCCGATTCTCGTCATCGGAATGATCATCGGCCTGTTCATCAGCCTCCTGCAGGCCGTCACCCAGATCCAGGAGCAGACCCTCTCGTTTGTCCCGAAACTCTTCGCCATGGCCATTGCGGTCATGATCGTCATGCCCTGGATGTTCCAGCGCCTGATTGAATACACGCGGCATTTATTCACGATGCAGTAGGAGAGGATGAGGTTGAGCAAGTGAAGCGAGTTAATCAATTGGTCGCGGACGCCGTTTAACTCGTTTAACTGGTTCAACTCGTTTGACCAAAATCTTTATGTTCACCGATATCGCTCCTTTATATCCTCTGCTCTTCCCGTTCCTGATGGTGCTGTTTCGGGTGATGGGCTTATTCGTGTTCGTTCCCGTCTTCTCCAACGCCGCCATTCCCGGCAACATCAAGGTGCTTCTGTCGCTGGCGATTACCTTCTGCGTGTGGAACGTCGTGCCGCACACGACGGCCTCCCCGGAAACCCTGATCGGGCTGACCGCGGCGGTCCTTGGGGAGATGAGCGTCGGCCTCATGATCGGCATGCTCGTGGCCGGCGTCTTCGCGGGCGTGCAGCTTGGCGGTCACCTCGTGAGCCAGCAGATGGGGCTCGCCATGGCCAACATCTACGACCCGAGCTTTGAAGATCAATCCACGGTCATCGAGCAGGTCGGTTTCTGGCTCGCGCTGGTCGCCTTTTTCTCCATGGGTGGCCATCGCGAGATCCTCAACGCCATTGTCTATAGTTACCGCACCATTCCGATGGGGAGCGGCGGAATTTCGCCTGACATGATGCTCGCCGCGGTGTGCGGTTCGCTGGATACGGCCATGCACGCCGCAATGCGCGTCGCGATGCCCGCCCTCGTTGCCTTCTTCATCGCAACCCTCACCGCCGGTTTAATGTCCCGTGCGATGCCGCAGATGAACATGATGACCGTCGGCGTGCATATCAATCTCATCGTCGGCTTTTTCATGGTGATGTCCGGCATGGTCGGCTGGGCGATGGTCTCGAAAGGGAGTTTCCAGGCCATGTTTGATCTTCTCGGAAAGCTCCTCGGCTGAATTCCGAGTGGACTCTCCACGGTGGCAGTTCGCAATCAATTTGTGGTGAAACAGCATGGCAGACGAAAGCAGTGGCGACAAAACAGAAGCGGCAACACCCCGGCGTCGGCAGGAAGCGCACGATTCCGGTCAGTTCGGCAAGTCGCGAGACCTCAACCAGGCCGCACTGCTGCTTGCCGCCCTCCTCACGCTCTCCATGACCGCCCACAACATAATGGACTCCTTTCGCAAGTTGATGCTAGGCCTGCTGGGAAATCAATACTGGGGCTCTTCGCAGGAATTGCTGGATAACGTCCTGCGCATCAGCCTTCCCCAGATGTTCCGCATCCTTGCTCCGGTCATGCTCGTCGTTTTCATCGTCGCGATCCTGATCAACGGTCTGCAGATCGGTTTCCAGGTTCGGTGGAACAAACTGATGCCGAACCTCGCGGCGCTGAATCCCTTTAAGGGGGTCGGCCGCCTCTTCGCGGGGCAGAACTGGATGCAGGTGGCGATGAATATCCTGAAAGTGGTGATCCTCTCCGCGATTGCGTGGGCCGACATTCGCAGCGAAATGCCGGTCATTCTTTCGCTGGTGGCCATGGAGTTTCCCGCCAATTTCTTCGCCGGCGCGGGAATTATTTATGACCTCGCCTGGCGAATGGCGATGGCATTGTTAATCATCGCTGCTGCGGATTGGATCTACCAGAAATGGAAGTTCGAGCGCGACATCCGCATGAGCAAGCAGGAAATCAAAGATGAAACCAAGTCGATGGACGGTGACCCGAATATCAAAGGACGCCGGCGGCAACTGGCGCGAAAGATGATTATTCAGCGTATCCACCGTGATGTTCCCAAGGCCGATGTGGTGGTTACCAACCCCACTGAACTAGCTATTGCGTTAAAGTACGATCCGGAGAGCATGGCGGCACCACGGGTAGTGGCCAAGGGCGCCGGGTTCCTCGCCGCGCGCATCCGCCAGATCGCCATTCAGAACGGCGTGCCGATCGTCGAGCGCAAGCCCCTTGCCCAGGCGCTCTACAAAACCGTCGACGTCGGCAGCGAAGTCCCCGCGGAATTCTACAAAACCATCGCGGAAATCCTGGCGTACGTGTACGAACTCTCCGGCAAGGGTCTCCGCCGCATGAAGCAGGCGGTGTAGCAACGTGACGCGTGATTCGTGGTCTGTGTCTCGTGACGACAATGGAGCCACAGGACGAACCATGAGCCAGGCGTCACGGACCACGAAAGGCGAATAGCCATCGCCGCAGTTCCACCCAAGCCCGCCTGTCCCTCACTCGCCCCAAATAAGTTTTCTTGAAATTTTTCAGAATTCCAGACGAGAAATATCTTGCGTGCAGAAATTGCGATGTTATGCTCTGTGCATACTCGCTCTTTCCCACCGCTGTCGCATCGATCAGATCAAACGGATTTTGATCCTCGCATGCACACGTCAGCGATGTGAAACGCAAATGAAGCAGGATGCTTCATCTGAAGTGGACGAATGGAGTCGTCATGGCAGGTGCCGCTACACTGAGAACCGGAGCAGGGGGGCTGAGCGGCGGTTCTCTCCTTTCCAACCCAATGATCGTGGCGATACACAAGCATCGCGGCCTCATCGTTCCGGCCGGCTTCATCGCCATGATTATGGTCCTCCTCGTCCCACTTCCCACGTTCATGCTCGACCTGTTGCTGGTGACGAACCTCGCCATCGCGACGATCGTGCTCGTCAGCGTCATGTTCGTCAGCTCCCCGCTCGATCTTTCGATCTTCCCCTCGCTGCTCCTCGGCACCACGCTCTTCCGCCTCGTGCTCAACGTCGCCTCCACACGATTGATCCTCACCGCCGGCGACCGTGCCGCCGACGCCGAGTCCGCCGCCTTCGCCGCAGGCCACGTCATTCACGCCTTCAGCACCTTCGTCACCGGCGGAGGCACCGGCGCGCAGCAGCAGATGGTCGTCGGCATCATCATCTTCGCCATTCTGATCGTCATTCAATTCGTCGTCATCACCAAAGGTGCCACGCGCATCTCAGAAGTCGCCGCCCGCTTCACGTTGGACGCGATGCCCGGCAAGCAAATGGCGATTGATGCCGACCTCAACGCCGGCATCATTAAAGAGGATGAGGCGAAACGCCGGCGCTCCGAAATCGCCCGCGAGGCGGAGTTCTACGGGGCCATGGACGGTGCTTCCAAATTTGTACGCGGCGATGCCGTCGCCGGCATCATCATCGTCTTCATCAACGTCATCGGCGGAGTTGCGATCGGCAAACTCCAGTACGGCTGGGACATCCTCGGCTGCATGAAGACTTTCACCAAGCTCACCATCGGCGACGGCATCGTCTCGCAGGTTCCGGCCCTCATCATCTCGCTGGGCGCCGGCCTCCTCGTCACCCGCAGCTCGTCGAAGGAAAATCTCGGCGAGGAATTCATTCAGCAGCTCACCGGCCGTTCGACCTCGCTCTTCGTCGTCGCCGGGTTCCTCGTTCTCATGAGCTTCACCGGGTTGCCACTGATTCCGCTTTGGGTCCTCGCTCTCTGTCTCGGCGGCATCGCATGGATCATGACCAAAAAGGACAAGGCGGCGGTTGCGGAATCGGCGAAGCAGCAAAAGGCCGCCGCCAGCGCCGCGCAGAAGAAGCCGGAAAAAATCGAAGCGCTCCTCCCCGTCGATCCCATGGAACTTGAAGTCGGCTATCAGCTCGTGCAACTCGTCGACACGACCAAGGGCGGCGACCTTCTCGAACGCATCAGCCTCATCCGTCGGCAGCTTGCCATCGAGCTCGGCGTGGTCGTTCCGCCGATCCGAATCCGCGACAACATGCAGCTCGATCCCAACACCTACATCATCAAGCTCCGGGGTAATCCTCTTGCGTCCGGCAGCGTTTATCCGGGGCAGTATCTTGCGATGGATTCCGGCGCCGCGTCCGGCAGGATCGGCGGCGTGGAAACGCGCGAACCCGCCTTCGGTCTCCCCGCGTGGTGGATCGCCGACACCCAGCGTTCCCAGGCGGAAATGATGAACTACACCGTCGTCGAAGCCTCCGGAGTCCTCGCCACGCACATCACCGAAGTGGTGAAAACGAACGCCGCTGAACTTGTCACGCGCGAGGAAGTCGCCGCCCTCATCAAGCAGCTCAAGGAAAAGGCGCCATCGCTCGTCGAAGAAGTCATCCCGTCGCAGATCAAGCCCGGCGAGCTGCAGAAGGTGCTGCAGAACCTGCTCCGCGAGCGCGTTCCCATCCGCGATCTCGAAACCGTGCTCGAAGTGCTCGGCGAATGGGCCGTCAAGACGAAGGACCTCGACGTCCTCACGGAAGCCGTCCGCCACGGCCTCGCCCGCACGATCTGCAGCCAGTACCGCGATGAAAAGAGCGCCATCCACTGCGTCACCGTCGATCCCGCCCTGGAAGAAATGGTCAACAGCTACGTCGAACGCAACGAGCGCGGCAGCTTCCTCACGCTGCCTCCGCAACTCGCCCGTCAGATCACCGAGTCCGTTGCCAACAACGTGAACAAGCTCATGCAGCAGGGTTTCGGCGGCGTCGTGCTCTGCTCGCCGCAGGTCCGGGCATTTATCCGCAAGCTCATCGAACCGTCGCTGCCCGCCGTGGCGGTGATGTCCTACAACGAAGTCGTGAAGGGCGTGAGTGTTGAGTCCGTCGGCATCGTGGGAGTGAATGGATGAACGTAAAGACTTTCCAGGGCCCGTCCATCGCCGAAGCGCTGGCAAAAGTGAAGCAGGAACTCGGCTCCAGCGCCATCATCCTGCACACGCGCAGCTTCAAACGCGGCGGCATGATGGGCCTTGGGGCGAAGACCGTCATCGAGATTACTGCCGGTGTGAACGTCAATGTCCCGCAGCGTAAAAAGACCGCTGCTCCCGCAGCCGCCCGCAAGCGTAATTCCGATAGCGGCAGTTTCGACTCCATGGGCGGCACCGCCACGGCCGTCGAAGAACTCCCCGCCTCCCGTCATCCCCTCTCCGCCTACGCCAAAACCAAACCCGCCGCTGCCCCCGCAACGTCTTCCACGTCCTTCAACCCCTCCACGCGAGAACTCGCCGCCACCGTCCTCAAGGAACCCGCCTTCGAACTCCGCAACGAAATCTCCTCCCTCCGCACCATGGTCGAAAGCCTCCTGCAGCGTACCGCCGACATGGGCGGCCGTCGCACCGATCTCCCCGCCCACCTCGCCAACCTCTACATGCAGCTCATTCAGCAGCAGGTCTCCGAAGAGATCGCCATCCGCGTCGTCGACGATGTGAAAGCCGAACTTTCCCAGGAGCAAATTACCAACCCCAATACCGTCCGCGATCGCCTCACGCAGAAGCTCGAGCAGATGCTCCCCGCCAATCTCGCCGCCGTCGCTCGCCCCGCCACCGGCATCGGCTGCCGCTCCATCTGCCTGATCGGCCCCACCGGCGTGGGCAAAACGACCACCATCGCCAAGCTCGCCGCCGCCTTCAAACTCCGCCAGCGCCAGAAGGTCGGTCTCATCACGATCGACACCTACCGCATCGCCGCGGTCGATCAGCTACGCACCTACGCCAACATCATCGGCGTACCGCTGAAGGTCGTCCTCACCCCCGCAGAACTCGCGGCCGCCATGCGGGAAATGTCGGACTGCGACACGATCCTCATCGACACCGCCGGCCGCTCGCACATGGATCAAATGAAGCTCAACGAACTCTCGCAGTTCATCCACGCCGCCAAACCCAGCGAAGTCCACCTCGTCCTCTCCAGCACGACCACGCAGGAATCGATGGAAGCGGCCATCGAGCAGTTCAGTAAGATACGTGTCGATCAGATCATCTTTACAAAATTGGATGAGGCGGTATCCTTCGGCGTATTACTGAACGTTGCAAGAGCTGCAAGCCGGGCCCTCTCGTATCTGACAACCGGTCAGGACGTGCCCGACAATATAGAAGTGGGACAACCCCGCCGTTTGGCAAAACTGATTCTGGGCGAAAGACTTTGAACTTTCCGCGCCGCCTCCGGGCAGTGCAAACAATATAAAAGGGATTGGATATGACGGTCATGGATCAGGCCGCGAGCCTTCGCGAAATGGCACGCCGTTCGACCAAGCGCGCACAAACAATCGCAATCACCTCCGGCAAGGGCGGCGTCGGGAAAACCAACCTCGCCGTTAATCTGGCCACAGTCCTCGCCGCCATGCGGCGTCGCGTCGTCCTCCTCGACGCGGACCTCGGCCTCGCCAACGCCGACATCCTCTGCAACGTCCAGCCCCGCTTCAACCTCGCCCACGTTGTCGCCGGCCAGCGCCCCCTCGCCGATGTCATGACCCCCGTCCCCGCCGGCTTCGCGCTCATCCCCGGCGCCTCCGGACTCGCCAAGATGGCTGACCTCGTCGAAAACGACCGCAAGCGCATCGTCGCCGATCTCGACTCCCTCTCCGAATCCACCGACGCCATCATCATCGACACCGGCGCGGGCATCGGCCGCAACGTCCTCTCCTTCACCTCCACCGCGGATCACGTCGTCATCGTCACCACCCCCGAACCCACCGCCATCACCGACGCCTACGCCGTCCTCAAGGTCCTCGTGCGCTGCGGCAGCAGCGCGGGAACTTCCGGAGGAGCAGGGGGGGCACGCATCTCCGTCATGGTCAACATGGTCAAAAACCGCGACGAGGCCAAGCAGGTCCACGAGCGCATCGCCTCCGTCGCCCGCCAGTTCCTCAAGACCGATGTCGCTTTCGCCGGCTACGTCGTCACCGATGCCGCCGTCCAGCAGTCCGTCCGCAAACGCGCCCCCTTCGTCCTCCAATATCCCAGTTCCGCCGCCGCCCAATGTGTCCAGGCCTGGGCGAACCGCATCGATCACCACGTCGATATTTCCGCCGGCCTCGCGCTTGGCGCTGCCAGGCCCAGCTTCTTCTCGCGCCTCGCTTCATGGTGGAGATAACCCAACATGAAACTCAGCAGCTTCATCGCCGGAACCTTCGGCATCGTCGGATTCGTCCTCTCCATGGTCTCTGGCCTCATCGTCGATAACCCGGTCACCACCATCGTCTACAACGCCCTCATCTGGGCCACCATCTGCTACGTCATTGGTTACATCGTCGGCGCCGTCGCCCAGCAGGTCTCCTCGGAACATGCTGCCGCCCTCGCCAAGCGCGTCGCCGACGCCGACGCCGCCAAGGAGGCAGAGCAAGCCGAAGAGCAGGCGAAAATTGCCGCAGAGGCTGCTGCCAACGCCCCAAACAAGGGAAACGGTGAGCCGGTTCTGGCAGGTTCCGCGGTCCCCGGAAAGATTTAACCGAAAAAAGTTCAACTTTTCTCTTTCCAAACAGGATTTCTTAGAGCAGAATACTCTCACTGCTGTCCGATAACCCAGGCCATGGAATGGGCCTATCAGGGATGAAACTGACCGCTCCGTTGGGAGCATTTCGTTGCGGTCATTTAAGGTCAAGGAGCGACCCGTGGCAAAAACGCACACCACCACAGCGGCCATCCAGCAAGACATCAACGTGGTCTGGAAATCCTTCAAGAGGCAGAAGTCGGAAGAACTCCGAAACCTCCTCATGATGGAATACCTCCCCATGGTCAAGTACAACGCGGAGCGCATCTACGCCAAGCTCCCCGATGAAGTCGAACTCGACGACCTCATGCAGGCCGGCATCTTCGGCCTGAAGGACGCCATCGAATCCTTCGACCTCGACCGCGGCGTCAAGTTCGAAACCTACTGCGCACCGCGCATCCGCGGCGCCATCCTCGACGAACTCCGCTCCATGGACTGGGTCCCACGCCTCGTCCGCTCCCGCTCCCACAAACTCGACCAGATCACCAAGCAACTCGAAATGGAACTCGGCCGCACCCCAAGCGAAGATGAAATCTCCAAGCGCCTCGGTCTCCCCGCCGCCGAATACGACAAGCTCATGAAGGACGCCACCGCGGTGACTCAAGTGTCGCTCTCCCGCAAGTGGTTCGAAACCGACGGCAACAAAGATGTCCGCGAAATCGACGTCCTCGAAGACCGCCGCACCTCCGACCCCACCGACGAAATCCAGCGCCGCGACCTCAAGAGCCTCATCACCAAAGGCCTCACCCGCGCCGAACGCCTCATCCTGATCCTCTACTACTACGAAGAAATGACGATGAAGGAAATCGGCTCCACCCTCGACCTCTCCGAATCCCGCGTCAGCCAGATGCACTCCTCCATCATCATGAGGCTCAAGGCCCAAATGGCGAACAAGGACAAGGAATTCGTCACCGAAGAAGAATAATGCCTGGCCCCGGTGGGTAATCCGGGGCTTTTTTATGCGCGCAACAATCGCTCCGCGTTTGCTATAATCCTTTGAACACTCGTTCGCGGAGTTCCGTCTATGAACATCGCTTTAAGTCCTCAAACCCAAAAACTCCTTGAGGAAAAACTCAAGTCCGGTGCCTACGCCAGCCCGGACGCGGTTGTTCATGCCGCTCTCGAAGCCCTTGACCAGCTCGCCGATCTCGACGAACAGACACTTGATGCCATCGATCGCGCGGAAGATCAAATCGAACACGGCGAAGTTCACGAGTGGAGAAGCGTCCGCGATCAACTCCGCTCCGAGTTCAATAACAAGCAATCACCGATGACCGACCCCTATCGTGTTATCCTGACGCAGGAAGCCTTCCTCGGTATCAAAGAAATCTCTGCGTATATCCGCGAAGAATCTCCGCAGGCAGCCGCCTCCGTCGCAGAGTTCCTTCTTAACGCCATTGACTCTTTCGAAACCATGCCCACGCGCTTCCGGCGCGTCGGAACAAGCCGCAACGCCGATCGCCCATTCATGCGTGCTCCGTACGGCCGTTCATCATTTATTAACGCATCGACGAGCAGCCGCGGATTGTTTACGTCCTGAAGGTAATCCACGGAGCTCGCCGCCAGCCCAAACGCTTCCCTTAACGCGTCTTTTCCGCCGCCCACAACATCCCCCGCCGCATAATCTCCCGCGCCCCTGCCACATCAAACACCTTCGCATGATGCCCCAGCGCTGAATAAAACACCCGCCCCTTCCCATAAAACTTCGTCCAAACCTGCGGCATTTCCACCCTTCCATTCGGCACGTGCGGTCCCTCCACGCCCGGCGACGGAAACTCCGTCGTCGCCAGCACCCGCACCGCCGGATCCACGTGCATATAGTACTGCTCCGACGTTATCTCAAAATCACCAATCCCACGCACAATCTCATGTTCTCGCTCCTTTATACACACCTTGTAACGCACCGTGTCATTCCCCGGATGCGCCACCCACTGGCCCCCCGTCATGAACTGCCACTCCGTGCTCTCCCGAAACGCATCACACATCCCCCCATGACATCCCGCCATCCCCACGCCCCCCTCACTCACCGCCTTCACCACCGGCTTCAACTGCTCCGGCAAAATCTTCCCCATCGTCCAGATCGGTACGATCAAATCCATCCCCATCAATTTCCCCTCGTCCCGAAACGCATCCAGCGTATCCGATACCTCCACCCCGAACCCCTCGCCCTCCAGCATCCCCCGAAAAACCTCCGCCACCTCCCGCGGCTCATGCCCCTGCCATCCGCCCTGCACAATCAACGCCTTCCGCATGTCATCCCTCAATCAATCGCAAAAACCCCTCCCCATCCCATAACCTACCATCCATTTCTCGACCTTTCCAAAAATCACTCAACCATCGCTCATTCTGCTACCATATCTTGCCCACTGTTTCCGGAAGGTACGCTACGAATGTCCGATAGCCTGCTCCCGCCCTCGCAACCGCTCGAAGAACCCGCGCTGCAATCCCCCGCTTCGCGCACCATCCCACCAATCGCCGCCCCCATCTTCCTCCTTCTCCTCGTCGTCCTCGCCTTCTACCCCGCCGTCTTCGGCGGCTACACCTGGGACGACGGCGCCTGGCTCACCGACAACATCAACGTCCGCTCCCCTCACGGCCTCTCCGCCATCTGGAACCCCGCCTACCAGGTCCTCCACTACTACCCCCTCATCTTCTCCACCTACTGGATCGAGTTCCGCCTTTGGGGCCTCAACCCCCTCGGCTATCACCTCGTCAATATTCTGCTCCACGCCGCATCCGCCATCCTCCTCTACAAAATCCTCCGCCGCCTCGGTCTCCGCGCCGCACTCCCCGCCGCCGCCCTCTGGGCCATCCACCCCGTCCAGGTCGACACCGTCGCCTGGGTCGCCGAACTCAAAAACGTCCTCTCCGGCCTCTTCTACTTCGCCTCCGCCCTCCTCTACCTGAGATTCGCCAACATCCCCTCTCCTGATATCACCGAGATCACTGCTACCACTGATATCACTTACAAGTCGTACAGGAATTACATCCTCTCCCTCCTCCTCTTCCTCGCCGCGCTCCTCTCCAAAACCGTCACCTGCACTCTCCCCGCCGCCCTTTTCCTCATCCTCCTCTGGAAGAAACCAAAACGCTCCCCACGCACCTTCCTCCCCCTCATCCCCTTCTTCATCCTCGGCCTCGGCCTCGCCTTCTTCACCACCCGGCAGGAAGCCCACGTCGTCCAGACCGGCCAGGTCCAGATCCACCTCTCCCTCTGGCAACGCACCATGGTCGCCGGCCTCGACGTCTTCTACTACCTCCGCACGCTCCTCTTCCCATACCCCCTCGTTCCCATCCCCCCCAAGTGGGACGTCCTCAACCCCTCACCCCTCGCCATCCTCGCCCCCTTCGCCGCGCTCGCCATCGCCCTCCTCCTCTGGCTCCTCCGCCGCCGCCTCTCCCTCGCCCCCTTCATCGCCTACGCCTTCTTCCTCATCACCCTCTCCCCCGCCCTCGGTTACATCGACTTCTACACCATGCTCTACTCCTTCGTCGCCGACCACTACCAATACTTCGCCTGCCTCGGACCGCTCGCCCTCTTCGCCGAATTCCTCTACCTGCTCACCGCCCCACAACACATCCCCCAGACCCCATCCCCCAGACCCCGCCTCCTCCCCTTCCTCCCCATTCTCCTCCTCCTCCCCGTCACCCTCTTCCACAGTTGGATCTACCAATCCAACATGCGCATGTGGGAGTGGAACGTCGCCCGCAATCCCAACGCCTGGAACGCCCGCCACAACCTCGCCGTCGCATACATCGGCGCCAATCGCCCCGACGACGCCTTCACCCAGCTCCGCGCCGCCATCGCCCTCTACGACAGCGACGCCCGCATCCACCGCACCCTCGGCCAACTCTACGCCGACCGCGGCCAAACCGACCTGGCCGTCGCAGAATTCCGCCGCTCTCTCGAGCTCGATAAGACCGACTCCTTCACCTACGAATCCCTCGGCAAGTTCTATCTCAACCACAACATGGAAGCCCCCGCCCTCGCCGCCTTCGCCAAAGCCACCGAACTCCAGCCCACCAACGCCCGCGAGGTCTACAACTTCGCCCAGGCCCTCTCCCACTTCCACAAGCTCGCCGACGCCGAAACCGAATACCGCCTCGCCATCGCCCTCGACCCCACCGATTTCGCCGCCCGCTACAACCTCGCCAACCTCCTCCTCGACACCCACCGCACCAGGGACGCCATTGCCGAGTATCTCGCCCTCCTCCAGCGCCACCCCGACAGCGCCGACGCCTGGAACAACCTCGCCGCCGCCTACTACGAGGACGGCCAACTCGACAAAGCCCTCGCCGCCAAACAAAAAGTCCGCGACCTCGACGCCGCCGCCCCCGCCACCCAACCCACCAACGGAAAATAAAGCCGGCGATGGCATCGCTGGAATGTGTTCTCGCTCGAAACGATATCGATCGATTCATCAAGCAATCCCCCCCCTCCAACACGCGCCACAATCGCCCCTGCTTATCCGGGCCCCTTCTATCGGATTTCGCGTTTCGGATTTCCCCCCACTTCCCCAGAAGCCATCCCCCTATCCCATCCCACGCGCGCAATCCCTGTTTCTTGACGCTCCCGAACGCCGATGATACTTTCGCAATCTTTACGCCCTGCCCGATAACTATTTAAGGAGATGGCGATGCCCGTCACCGCCCGCACCGGCCGCATGGATGCTTCCCGTTCCCTCTCTCGCCTTCTCACGCTCGCCGTCCTGTCCGCACTCGCGCTCAGCCCCGCGCTGGCCCTGGCGCAGACCGAACCCGCCGCCACCGCTCCCGCCGGCGCGCCCTTCGATATGAGCCGCACCACAGCACCAGCCACTGCGCCCTCCGCTCCCACGCTGCTCCTCCCGCCAACCGCAACCACCACTCCGCCCGCGCACACCACCACCGCCGCCCCTGTCCCCGCCATGGAAATCGGCAACGTCACCCAGCCCTTCACCGGCCGCATCACCGCCGACCGCGTCTACATCCGCTCCGGCCCCGGCTCCGCCTACTACGAAATGGGCCAGCTCTCCAAGGGCGACACCATCGAAGTCGTTGGATCACGCCTCGGCTGGTATCAGATCCTCCCCCCCAACGGCACCTTCTGCATGGTCGCCAAGGACTTCGTCGACGCCGACCTCGCCACCCACACCGGCACCGTCAAGGCCGACTACGTCAACGTCCGCGCCGGCACCGCCCTCAGCAAACGCGAACCCAGCGCCGTCCTCACCGTCATCCGCAAGGGCACCAAGCTCGACATTCTTGGCGGGGGAGGGGCGACGGACAAGTACTACCAGATCGCACCGCCAGAAAAAGCCTACGTCTACATCAGCCCCCAATTCGTTCATCAGGATCCTTCCGCCGAATACAAAGTCCCGAACCTGAAACTTCCGCCCGGGGCCGTCGGCCCCGCGCGCGACACCGTCACCGCCCCGACCACTCTCCCTTCCGCCACCACCCCGCCTGCCACCGTTGAAATCGCACCGTCGTCTCCCACTGAAGCCGCCACCACACCCCCAACCACTCCGGAAGCCACCGCCACCACCGAACCCGCCAAGACCGTCGTCGTCCCCCCGCAGCCCAGCCCCACCTTCAACGCCAGCGCCTACGACCAGTTCAGCGAACTCAACAAGCGCTACCAGGCCGAACTCCAGAAGCCCCCCATGCAGCGCGACTACGAACCCCTCCTCAAGGATTACAAAGCCCTCGCCGCCAGCCCCAACATCCCCGGCTCCGTCGCCCAAGGCACCGAATCCCGCATCACTGCCCTCGAAAAACTCGCCGCCATCCAGCGCCTCGCCAGGGAAAACGCCACCTCCACCGACGCCATGGCCGCCCAGCAGAAAGCCCTGCAGGAACAATACTCCCAAGCTGAAAAAGCCATCGCCGACTACGAACAGACCGGCCCCTATCTTGCACAGGGCCGGCTCCAGACCTCCGCTGCCGTCGAAGGCAAATACGCCCTCGTCAACCCCGCCAGCGGCCGCGTCGTTGCCTACGTCGACCCCCAGTCCCAAATCGACATCAGCAGCCTTCTCGGCAAATTCATCGGCGTCCGCGGCACCACCCACCAATCCGCCTCCGGCATCACTGTCATCTCCGTCAAAAACGCCACCCTCCTCCCAGAACCCGTCACCCACTAACCCCAACCCCCAACTCCGCATTGATCTTCACCTGGCGCATATCTCCCTCAACATTTGTGTCCGCGACCACGCTTGCGTCGTCGCGGACCTTCCATACCACACGCGCGCACCCCACACCGCTGCCCCGATTTCTCCGCCGGCCACTCCATTCGGGCGGGAAACAAATCCGCACCCTTCCCCTCACTCATTAAAAAACGCCAGCAAATCCGCATTGATCTGCTCATGATGCGTCGTACACATCCCGTGCGGCAACCCCGGATACACCTTCAACTTCGACCCCCGAACCAGTTTGCTCGACAGCATCGCCGACCCCGAAATCGGCACGATCTGATCGTCATCCCCGTGCATGATCAGCGTCGGCACGTTGAACTTCTTCAAATCCTCCGTGAAATCCGTCTCCGAAAACGCCTTGATGCAGTCATAGGCCGCCTTGTGACCCGCCATCATCCCCTGACGCCACCAGTTCCGAATCGTTCCCTGCGAAACATTCGCCCCCGGCCGATTGAACCCATAAAACGGCCCCGTGGGAACATCCAGAAAAAACTGAGCCCGATTCGCCAGCAGCGCCGACCGCAACCCATTAAACACATCCATCGGCAACCCCACCGGATTGTTCGCCGACTTCACCATGATCGGCGGCACCGCCCCCACCAGCACCGCCTTCCCGATCCGCCCCTTCGCTCGCCCCTCCCCGTGCCGCCCGATGTACCGCGCCACCTCGCCCCCGCCTGTCGAATGCCCCACGTGAATCGCCCCCTTCAAATCCAGTTTCTCCGTCAGTTCCATCAAATCATCCGCATACGTATCCATCTCGTTCCCATCCCACGGCTGGCTCGACCGCCCATGCCCCCGCCGATCATGCGCAATGCACCGAAACCCGCGCGATGCAAAATAAATCATCTGCGCATCCCAATCATCCGCGCTCAGCGGCCATCCATGGCTGAATACGATCGGCCGCCCGCTCCCCCAATCCTTGTAAAAAATCTCCGTCCCATCTGCCGTTGCAATGATCGCCATAATCGCTCCTTCCAGGAAAAGCATCGCTCCATTTCTCGGACCTGCTAAGCGTAGGCCGCAAGACTGCCTGAGCCCAACCGTAACCCATCAAAAAATGCATAATTAATCGCAAAGCAAACATTGCTTGTGCAGCAAAAATGTCCCCCATCGCGGCTTGGTGAAAGCGATCCCAACATTGCGAATATTTTGGCTCCCTCACCCACTGGACTTGAACCGAATCCGCCTCCCCTCGAAAACCGACAGCGAATCCGGAAATTTATATTGTCAATTCCGAAATCTGGGGTATTTAATATCCATCAAGTTGCCAGTGGGCGCGTGTCGGAAACTCCCTTCATTTCTTCCGCACCCCACCAAACACTTCAGCAGCGGAGATTCCGATGGCCGGGCGCAGGAAACGTGGTATTGGTCATTCTGCGCGAATTCTCCACCGCACACGCCTCTTCGAATCATTGGAAAAACGAACCCTCTTCTCATTCGGTGTCACCACCGGCACCATCGCCAGCCCTTACAACACCACTCTCGTCATCGACAACGGCGGAAACCTCAAATTCTCCGTCGTCACCGGCGGCACCATCACCAGCACCCTGCACCTCGGCGACGTCGCCTCCATCCAGTACAAAGGCCAGGAGATGCTGGCCTCCTATTCACTCACCAGCCGCTATTCCCATTACGAACAGGGACTCGGCTCAATCACCAACATCTCCTACACCGTCGACAACACCAACGGCTGGATCCTCATCACCTGCAACGACTCCGCCGAAGCCTCCGGCGGAGTCATCCAGTATTACGCCGTCCGAAAAAACGACGACAACATCTACATGGCCTCCCTTCCGACCGACGTGAACAACGGCCCCGGCGAGGGCCGCTTCATCGCTTACCTCAGCAAATCCGTCTTCACCAACATCGAACCGTACTCCGACATCTCCCAGAATGTCGGCGCCGTCGAAGGCTCCGACGTCTTCTACAACGCCGACGGCACCACCGCCTCCAAGTTCTACAACACACGCGAAATGATGACCAACATCTACCACGGCGTCACCGGCACGAACGTCGGCGCCTGGATGTTCATGGGCAACCGCGAACACAGCTCCGGCGGCCCCTTCTTCAAGGACATCGACTTTCAGACCACCACCGCCGCCACCGAAATGTACAACTGCCTCTTCACCGGCCACACGCAGACCGAACCCTACCGCCAGGGCCTCCAGGGGCCCTACGCGATGCAGTTCACCAACGGCTCCACGCCCACAACCCCCGACTATTCCTGGATGGCCAACCTCAACCTGCAAGGTTGGATCCCCGCTTCTCAGCGCGGAACGCTCACCGGCGTCGAAACCGGTGTCGCCAGCGGACACGCCCCCACCATCGGCCTCGCCAACAGCGCCGCCCAGTACTGGACCTCCCCTGATTCCAACGGCAATTACACCATCTCCGGCATTCAGCCCGGCACCTACACCGAAACCCTCTATCAGGATCAACTGGAGATCGGCACCAAACAGGTCACCATCACCGCCGCAAACACCACCACCGCCAACATCTCCAGCGAATGGAACGCCAGCAACACCATCTGGTCCATCGGCTCCTGGGACGGCACCCCCCTCGGCTTCCTCAACTCCGACCTGATCCAGATCATGCACCCCACCGACGTCCGCATGAACCCCTGGCCCGCCACCACCACCTACACCATCGGCACCAGCACCCCCTACCAATGGCCGATGATCCAGGCCCAGGCCGTCAACAACAACAGCCGCATCGTCTTCACTCTCACCGCCGCCCAGGCCGCCTCCAGCCTCACGCTCCGCATCGGCGACACCTTCGCCTTTGCCGGCGGTCGCCCCTACATCGTCGTCAACGCCGGAACTGGCACATCCTGGACCAGCGCGACTCCCCCCGCCCCGCCCAATCTCAACAGCCGCGGCATCACCCGCGGCACCTGGCGCGGCTACAACCTCCTCTACACGTACAGCATCCCCGCCGGAAAACTCGTCGCCGGCGCCAACACCATCGATATCTACGTCGCCAGCGGAAGCTCCGGCACCGGATTCCTCAGTCCCAACATTGTCTACGATGCCATCGACCTCGTCGCCAACCAGCCTCCCACCGTCGCCGTCGCCGCCAGCGCCTCCCCCGCTCCCGTGACCGGCACCACCACCAATCTCAGCGTCCTCGGCGCCGACGACTCCCGCGAAGCCAACCTCGTCTACACCTGGACCGCCACCGGCCCCGCCGCCGTCGCCTACAGCGCCAACGGCACCAACGCCGCCAAATACACCATCGCCACCTTCTCCGCAGCCGGCAACTACACCTTCACCGCCACCATCAAGGACCCCAGCGGCAGCACCATCACCAGCAACACCACCGTCACCGTCACCCAAACCCCCAGCGGCTTCGGCATTTCTCCCGCCCCCGCCAATGTCCTTCCCGGCGGCACACTTCAACTCCTTGCCGGCACCGTCGATCAGTTCGGCACCGTCATGAATCCCGCCTCCAACACCTCCTGGTCCATCACCTCCGGCCCCGGAACCCTCAGCCCCACCGGCCTCTTCCTCGCACCGAACACCCCCGGCACAACCACCGCCGTCCAGGTGAACGCCCCCGGAAACCTCACCAGCACCTCCACCATCAACGTCGCCTCCGCCTCCGCCTGGTACACCGCCGATCTCTCCAACGGCACCACCCTCGTCGATTCCTCCGGCAATAACCTCAACGGCACCCTCACCGGCACCTACTCCTACACCACCGGCGTCGCCGTCAACGCCCTCACCCTCGGTGGCGGATACGCCTCCCTGCCCACCGGCGTCGTCAGTTCCCTCTCCGACTTCACCATCTCCACTTGGATCAACATCTCTTCCGTCGTTAATTGGGCCCGCGTCTTCGACTTCGGCACCGGAACCTCCGCCTACATGTTCCTCACCCCTGACGCCGGCACCACCAACGCCCTCCGCTTCGCCATCACCACCTCCGGCGGCACAGGCGAACAACGCCTCGACGGACCCGCCATCTCCCCCAACACCTGGACCCACGTCGCCATTACTCTCGCCGGCACCGTCGGCACCCTCTACGTCAACGGCCTCGCCGTCGCCACTAACCCCAACATCTCCCTCCACCCCTCCAGCCTCGGCAACACCACCCTCAACTACCTCGGCAAATCCCAGTTCTCCGACCCCGCCCTCACCGGCTCCATCGATGATTTCCGCATCTTCCCCCTCGCCCTCTCTGCTCAGCAGGTCCTCGAACTCGCCGCCCCCTCCATCATCGCACCCGCCCTCGCTGCCTCCAACATCACCAGCACCTCCACCGCCAACCTCTCCGTCACCGCCACCGATGTCACCGCCGGCGAGCCCGCACTCACCTACACATGGTCCGCCGTCGGCTCTCCCCCGGCCCCCGTCACCTTCACCAACAACGGCACCAACGCCGGCAAAAACACCACCGCCACCTTCACGAAGGCCGGCAACTACTCCCTCCGCGTCTCCATCGTCAACCCCGTCGCCAACATCACCACCACCAGCACCATGACCATCGCCGTCTTCCCCGGCGACGCCAATCAGGACGGACACATCGACCTCTCCGACCTCTCCATCGTCCTCAACAACTTCGGCAGCACCAGCTCCAACTGGTCCTCCGGAAACTTCGACGGCAACCCCACCATCGACCTCACCGACCTCAGCTACGTCCTCAACAACTTCGGCACCTCTCTCTCCGCCGCCACCGCCACCACCGCCACCGCCGCCACCGCCACCGGCAGCGCCCTCTCCACTCCCCCCGCAGACACCGCCTCACCCACAAGCGCCGCACTCTCACAAACCACCACTGCCACCACGGACCTCTCTTCCTCCCCCAGCACCACGCCAACACAATCTCCCACGACCGACACCGTCGCCCTCGACGTCGGCAGCACCACGCCCTCCTCCTCCGAACCCGTCAACGCACCCCCCGCGATCCTCCCCGACCCCATTCCCTCCACCGCCAAACCCGACGCCAAGCCCAAGCCAACCCCTGCACGCGTCTCCAGGAAGCCCGTTCCTCACAAATCAATCACCCCGCCCGCGCACCACACTTCGCGCGGCCACCACTGATCCTCAGGGCACCTCCGCTCCCAGAAGTTTCAGAACGACCACAATCGCGCCGCGCTCAGCCGCCGTCGCCACTCCCCGTCCTCCGCCTCTGTGCGTCCGCTGTGTCTCTGTGGTTCAAGTTCTTCTTCGCGGTCTTCGCCTCTTTGTGTTTACGTCCCCCGCGCCCCTCGCCTATCATCTCCAATCTTCCCAACACAAAGGCACAACAAAATGGAACTCATCATCATCAGCATCGGCGCCCTCTCCAAAAACCCCCTCTGGAACGAGCGCATCCCCGTCCGCACCAGCCATTCCACCACGACCCTCATCCGCACCACCGCGGCCAAAAGCACCACCCCGGTGAACCTCCTCGTCGACCCCTCCCTCCCCGCCCAGGCCCTCGAAGCCCGCCTCTACGAGCGCTCCGGCCTCAAAGCCGAAGACATCACCCACATCTTCCTCACCAACTGGCGCCCCGTGCATCGCCGCGGCCTCGAACATTTTCCCAAAGCCACCTGGTGGATGAACCCCACTGAAATCGAAGCCGCCGCCGCCGCCCTCGACGCCGCCGAAGAAAACGCCCGCCGCCACGAGGGGGGAGGTCAGCGCCCCGACGACCTCATCGCCAAAGAGCGAGCCCTCCTCGCCAAAGTCCAACCCGCCCCCGACGACCTCGCCGAAGGAATCGACCTCTACCCACTCCCTGGCTACACCCCCGGCCAGTCCGGACTCCTCGTCAGCGAACCCACCCGCACCACCATCATCGCCGGCGACGCCGTCCCCACCGCCGCCCACTTCCTCGCCGGCCAGGTCTTCCCCGACTGCTACGACCTCGAACGCGCCAAGGACTCGCTCGCCGAAATGTACGAAGTCGCGGACCTCATCGTCCCGGGCCATGACAATATTTTTCTGACCCCGCGCGTCGGGGGATAACCGGCCAGTATCAACGGCGTTTAAAGAGGGGTCCGCGAAAGGGATTGGCCCGCTGGCGGCAGTGAGCGAATGGCAACATCCCGGAGCGCGGCCGGGAATGGCGGAGCAAAAGCCACAACTGCACGCGTCCCCTAACCCAATCAGGTCGCCTGCGCGACAACCCGCAAGTTGCCCCATCAACCTTTACCTTGACGCCCCCCACCCCGACCGCTACTTTAGCACATGGTAGCAGAGAGTACCGGTGCCTCGGAGCGCCGGAGAATCAGGAGTTTTGACGTGGTCATCACTATTTCCGGACGCCACTTGGAAATCACTCCGGCCATCCGCGCTCACGCGGAAGACAAGGCAGGCAAACTTCCCAAGTTTTATGATCTCATCCAGGAAATCGAGATGATCCTCGACGGCTCCGAGGCCAAGGCCAAACGCGCAGAAGTTGTGGTGACGGCTGAACATAACAACCGCTTCGTCGCCTCCCACGAAGGCGAGGATCTCTACGGCTGCATCGACATGGCCGTGCACAAGGTGCAGCAGCAGATCACCGCCCACAAAGACCGCTTCCGCAACCGCAAGCATTCGGGAGCATAACACCGCTTGTTATCGCGCATTTGCGCGGGAGCGCTTCGCACCCCGCCCGTTACGGGGCCCAACGAAGCGCTGGAGTTTTTGAGGTATCCATGAAACTGTCGGACTTTATCGTCAAGGACGCCATCGTTCCCGAACTCGAAGCCACGGAGCGCGACGCCGTCATCCGTGAACTCGTTTCGGCTCTTGCGGCGGCCAAGGCGGTCCAGGCCAGCGATGTCGATGCCATCGTCAAGGCGATCATCGACCGGGAAAAGCACGGCTCCACCGGGTTCGGCAAGGGCGTCGCGGTCCCCCACGTCAAGCATCCAGCCATCAAGAAACGCGTCGGCGCCATCGGACGCTCTGCCGTCGGCGTCGATTTCGCCGCTCTCGATCAGGCCCCTGTTTACTCCGTTTTCCTCCTCCTTTCCCCACCAAACAATCCGGACGGCCACCTGCAGGCCATGGAGAATATCTTCCGCAACCTCCAGCAGGACACCTTCCGGCGATTCCTCCGGCAGTCCGATACCCAGCAGAAGATCATCGAGTTGATCGAGGAAGCCGATCAAACGAGCGCCGCCCGCTGAGCGGCTCCGGTTTTTCCCGCGACATTCCGCATCTTCACTGTCCTCATACGTTGAGTCATCAATGGACCGACAGGTCACTATCCAGAACAAGCTGGGCCTTCATGCCCGACCTGCCATGCAGTTCGTCGATATCGCCAACCAATTCCAATCCGGCGTCAAGGTGTGGAAGGGGGATCAGGTCGTCGACGGCAAATCGATCATGCAGATGATGATGCTCGCCGCTACCGCCGGTACGCCCCTGAAAATCGTCGCCGAGGGGGCGGATGCGGAGAAGGCGCTCGATGCGCTGGAAAAACTGATCAACGGGCGCTTCGGCGAAGAGTGACCTCGTCAGGGCGGCGGATTCGGCATTTTAAGGGGGGGGTGGTTACAATAACCTCATGACTACCACACCGAAATCGTCCGAGGGCACCGACGCGGCGGAGGCCGTTGCGGGGAGGATCACGCTTCAGACCCTGCGCGAGATGAAGGCAAAACGGCAACCGATCGCCATGCTCACCGCTTACGATTATCCCACCGCAAGGATTCTGGCGCGGACCGGCGTGAACATTCTCCTGGTCGGCGATTCAGCGGCCACGACCGTGCTCGGCGCGGAAAGCACCGTGAAGGCAACTTTCGAATTCCTGCTGACCCTGACCGATGCGGTACGCCGCGGCGCGCCGGACGTCTTCCTGATGGCCGACATGCCCTTCGCGAGTTATCCCGACGTGCCGACGGCGGTGGCGAACGCGGCGAGGTTTGTGCGCGAGGCGGGGGCGGATTGCGTCAAACTTGAAGCCGATATCCGGCACAGCGAGATCGTCACGGCGCTCAGCGCGGCGGGTGTGACCGTCTGCGCCCACGTGGGCTTGTTGCCGCAACGTGCCTTGCAGCAGGGCGGGTATCTCGCACAAGGCCGCACGGCGCCGGAGGCAAAGCGCCTGACCGAGGAAGCGCTGGCCCTTGCCAGGGCAGGCGCTCATCTGCTGCTCGTTGAGGCCGTGCCCGATGAAGTCACAGCGGACATTGTGCGTCAGGTGCAGTGCCCGGTGCTGGGATGCGGAGCCGGAGCCAGTGCGGACGGCCACGTGGTCGTGCTCAACGACATGCTCGGGTATAGCTCGCGCACGCCGCGGTTTGTGGAACGGCTCGCGGATGTTCCCAGCGTGATTGCCGATGCCGCCACCCGGTATGTGGAATCGGTCCGGGACCGGAGCTATCCGGCCGCCCGGCACCAGTACCGCATGAAATCGACGGATTAGTACGCATTCATCTGGATATTTCCGATAATGGGTTCAAAAATGACGAACCCGCAACCGGGGCATGGGATGGGAAATTCGACCGTTAGATTCGGTGAACGCACTGCGTCTTAGAGAGTGCATGGACATCCTGATCCGCCGCCGGCGGAGGGATTTTTTGAAATTCGGAGGACACTCATGACATCGCCCACGAAATTTGTGTGGCCACTTGTTGCCGCGATCGCCATTGCCGGCGGTTCGTATTTCGGGTCTTTGGCGCTGAACCACAGCATCGCCTCGGCGGAGTCGCCGGCCGCGACCGCCAGGCCGACGCCCTCTCCTGCGCTGGAGAACATTTCCGCCGCCCAGGATCTCTCTCGCAATTTCCGCGAAGTTCACAACGCCATGAAGGATGCGGTGGTCAATATTTCCATCGTAAAGAAGTCGCCGGCCAGTAATTTCCACTCGCGCATCCGCATCCCCGATGGATTCCCCTTGCCCCCGGGCTTCAATCCCAATGATCTCAACCCCGATGGCGGCGACAGCGGCGGCGAGGAAATTCAAGGCACAGGCTCGGGTGTGATCGTCTCTCCCGATGGCTACATTCTCACCAACAATCATGTCGTGGAAGACGCAACCGACATCAGCGTGCGCCTCGACGACCACCGGACCCTCAAGGCCAAAGTCATCGGCACCGATCCCAAGACCGACCTCGCGGTCATCAAGATCGACGCCGATCATCTCACCTATGCCAAGTTCGGCGATTCCGATGAGATTCAAGTGGGCGACTGGGTCCTCGCTTTCGGATCTCCGATGGGTTACGAGCAGAGCATGACCCAGGGCATCATTTCGGCGAAGGGAAGACAGATCGGCATCATCGCATCGCACAATCCGGCGCTGCAGGACCTCACCTACGAAGATTTTCTGCAGACCGACGCGGCGATCAACCCCGGAAATTCGGGCGGGCCTCTCGTGAACCTCAAGGGCGAGGTCATCGGAATCAATTCGGCGATTGCCAGCACAACCGGCGCGTACAGCGGCATCGGATTCTCGATCCCCTCCAATGAAGCCCGCTACATCATGGATTCGCTGATCAAGCATGGAAAGGTCGTCCGCGGGTTCCTCCAGGTGCAAATTGAAGACATCAACAATCCGACAAAGGATGATCAGGCGCTAGCCGACTCCATCAAGCGATCCGGTTTCTCCGGAAACGGCGTCCTGGTGAACGGCGTCGGACCGGATGGCCCGGCGGCCAAGGGCGGCGTGCAGGCGGGGGATGTCATCGTTGCTCTCAACGGCAAGCCTGTCGAATCGGTCGGCCAACTGCGCAATCAGATCGCCCGCACCGCTCCGGGTACCGAGATCGCGCTGACGATTTATCGCGATGGCAAGAATCTGGATCTCAAGTTCCCCGTGGGAACCCAGCCGGCGACTATCGCCGCGGCTGATCAGGGCGGAAATTCGGTCATCCAGGCTCCCGCTGAATCGAAGGACCTCGGCCTGAGCGTCGTTCCCGTGGATGACACGATTGCCCGGAAGTACCACGTTCCCGCAGGCAAAGGGGTGGCGATCAGTGAAATCGACCCCAATGGCTTGGCCGCACAGTGCGGGCTGAACGCGGGTGACGTGATCACTCGCGTCGACCGGACGCCGGTCAATTCACCCGACGCCTTTTCGGCAGCGATCTCGAAGGCCAACCTGAATGATGGGGTTCGCCTGCACGTGCACACGGGCGGCATGGATCGCCTGATCTTTGTCCAAAAGACGAAGTAGAGCCACCGACGGCTTCCTTCCTGACCCGTCGGACGCTGGTCGCGCTTTCTCCGAGGCCCGCCATTTACGAAAGTGAATGGCGGGCCAGCTCGTTGAAGGCGCGTGGCGAGCTGACGCATAGTCCCGGCGACAAATCTTCCCCTCACGTCGTTCACTCAGCCCATCTTGCGCGGCTGCGGGGGGCCAGCCATCATTTCCGGCAAGCTATCACCATCTTTCAATAGAGCGGCAGAATCGGCACGTTGTTTGTTTATTCACCACGCTGACCTTCCCGAAGGGGGGGGTGGAAAACGATTTGTACGCTTTACTTAAGGAGTTCGGTGATGGATAGCGCACAGCGGCCTACAGGGCGCAGCCTTCGCGGCTTTGCTTCGATGGACAAGGAAAAGCAGCGGGCGATTGCGAGCAAGGGCGGCCGCGCAGCACATGAAAAAGGGACGGCTCACGAGTTCAACTCCCTTGAAGCATCTTTGGCCGCGAAGAAGGGCCACGAACGGGGAACTGCTCATGAATTCACCTCAGAAGAGGCCCGTATTGCGGGCCGCAAGGGCGGATTGGCTCGGGCGATGAACCGCGCCAAGTCGATCGATCGGTCGGTGCAGGCCTCCTCCCAGGGCAACGGCGAGGGCGGCTTGACCAACGAGCAGTCGCAGCCGATGGAAGCCGCCGTCGTGCAGTTGCCGGTGGAGCCTGCCAGCGAGATTTCCGATATGACACTGGTCGGTGTGCACAACGCGGCGTAACACCCTTGCGAAATTGCTGTTTTAGAGAAGAGGGTCGAGGCATGTTCTGCTCGGCCTTCTTCTTTTGCGGAATCGCTCTTCGGCTGGGTCAGTTTTTGTACTCAGCGGCTACTTTTTTTTCTTTTTGTTGTTCAGGAGCTGATTCAACCCGGAAGTGAGGTCCTGGACGGTGTTGCCGATGTTCTGATCTCCGCCTGCGCCCGGCGCGAGAGTCAAGGTCGGCTTCGCCGTAGTGCCGCCGAGGCTGATTGGAACCGGGATGTGCATTCCCGAAGCGGTGATGGTGACGCTCATGGCAAGCGACTTGTCGAGACCGACAGAACCGGAGAACTGGAGGCTTTCTTTCGCGGTGCCGAGAGTGAGGTTTTGATAGGAGACCTTGCCGTTGGCGAGTGCGAAGGGGGTATCCGGGATGCTGCCGCCGTGGATGGTGAGGAGGTCAGGCTGCGTGATTTTGGCGATCGGTCCGAGCGTGGTAAGGAGTTGCGTGAAGACCGGGGCGCTGGTGGAGAGGTTGGAGATGTTGAGCGAGCCGCTGGTGGTTCCTTTGGTTTTGAAGGCGTCGGCGTCAAGGGGGATGAAGGCTTCCTGCAAGGTGACGTTGAGCTGACCGCCGACGGAGCCGAGCGTCGGGCTGTTCTTGCCGGCTCCCCAGGCAAGCGGGAGAAAGGCGAGCGGGCCGGCGGCGATGTCCTTGTTGAGTTGCAAGCCTTTGATGAGCGGTGTGCCTTGCGGCTGCTTGTCGAGGATGTAGGCGGCGGGGTTCTGATTGAGATCGACGCGTCCGGCGATGCGCATGGTCCCCTCGTTCGCGGGAATGTCGGTGGGGGTCAGCGTGAGGATGCCGTCCTTGAGTTGCATCCCGATGTCGGCCTTGCCAAGCGTCAGGCCTTCGGTAGCGATCTGGTCCCAGCCGATGGTGGTGGGGTCGAGGGTGAAGCCTTTGAATGCGCCGAGTCCGGGCGCTTTGGCCATGGCGCCGGAAAGGTGCAGGTTGATGGTGCGTGTGCCCTGGATCGTGGTGCCTTCGGGCATCCGCTTGCCGAGGATCGCCTGGATGCGCTGCCAGTTGATGGAGGCGGCGGCATGAATGTCGTCGGGGCCGTCGCCCCAGGAAAGCACGGAACCTTTGGCGAGAGCGATCGAGTTGCCGGCGTTGGAGGCGAGGTCTTTTTCGGCGATGTTGGAGTCCGCGGTGACGGTGAAGAGTTTCTTCGCGGTGTCGGCGATGCCGGTGAGGGCGATGGTCACCTGTGTGTCCGGAACGTCGCCAAGGAGGTGCGGCAATTCCTTCTTGAGGGCGGCGACATCGAGTGTGGACTGGACGCTTAGCGGGGGCAGCGTGCCGGTGGTTGTGCCGCTTGTCTGCAGATTGCCGGTGAGCTGCGCGTTGATTGCCTCGGCGTCGAGTTGCAGCGGGTGAAGATCGACGGCGTCGCCTTTGAGCGTCGAATTCAGGGTGATCGTCACGAGATTCCGGCGGAAGGTGTCCCCTTTGAGCAGGTCGCCGGAAGCGACGAGCTGATTGATGGTGATCTTCGCGGTGGCGGTCTGCGCGCCATTATTCTGCGCGAGATTGAAATCGAGGCCGGAGGTGCCGGCGAGGGTGAGTTTGAGGCCGGCGGTGGCGAGGAAGGGGGCGAGGGCGGCGAGGTCGATGGATTGGACGTGGGCTTCTGCGGTGCCGCCGATGGCGCCGAGGGGTTTGAGCTTGCCGTGGTCAAAGAAATTGCCGTTCATGGCGGCGGTGATCGTGGCGGGGTTGTTGTTGCCGGTCTGTGCCTGTGCTTTGATCCGGAGGTCGGTTGTTCCGCCGTTGGTGTCGAGGATACCGTTGGTGGCGAGGTTCTGGATGATGACGGGCGCGGCGTTGGGGCTGGTGCAGGTGATGGAGTCGAATTGTGCATCGATGGTGGCGTGAATGGTCGGTGGGTTCGAGGAAGTGGCAGGAGGTTGGGCCGGAGTGGCGGCGGGAGGGGTGGGGGGTGTTCGACTCGCAAGGGCGCGGCTGAGATTGCTGGTGCCGTCGGCGTTTGTGATGAGATTGGCGTTCTTTCCGCGCAGCACGAGATTCAGCGAATCGAATGACTTATTGATTGCATTCAGCAGCGTGAGGCCGGTGTTGATGCTGGGAATGTTGAAGACTTCCTGGCCCTCCGGGTCTTTGAGCCGCAAGCCGCTGATCGATGCGCCGCTGAACCAGCCGAGGGAGATGTTGTCGGCTTCGACGGTTCCGGCGATGCGTTTGTTGATCTGGCCGAGGATGAAGCGTGTTCCGGCGCCCGTGGAAAGAAGCGTTGGAGCAAGGAGCACGACCAGAAGCAGCAGCAGGACAAAGATGAGCAGAATCTTCCACCAGCGGCCGCGACGCTTTTTTTGAGGCAGTGGGGATGGAGGTGTTGGCGATGTGGGCGTTTCAGTCGTAGTCATACGCACGCTCCTTGGAGAATTCGGTTTCACTCAATAGTAGCCGCAAAGTGCAAATGTGAAGAATTATTCTTTCCACGCCTCGAGGAATGACAACGCGTGGGAAGCGCCCTAAGATGTTTCAGTAGTTTTTGAAAGAAGTGATATGCGTTCAGACGAAAAGACAGCCTCTCCGATACATAGAGTGGGGTGCGTTTCGTTTCTCAATTCCAAGCCGCTGATTGATCCGCTGGTCGGCCGGCCGGACGTGGCGATTCGGTTCGCCGTGCCTTCGAAGTTGATGGACCTTGTGGTGGGCGGCGAAGTGTCGACGGCGTTGATGAGTGTCGTGGATTACCAGCTTTGTCCCCGCGACCTGTTGTTGGTGCCGGCGGGGATGATCGGCTGCGATGGGCCGACGCTGACGGTACGGATTTTTTCGCGCGTTCCGCCCGCCCGCATTCGCACACTTCACGGCGATGCGGACAGCCACACGAGTGTGATGCTGGCGCAGGTGGTGTTGCGGGATCGCTATGGCGTGAAGCCGGCGATGCAACCGTGGGAAGCCTCTTTGGCCGTACCCGGCTCGTTGCCCGAAGCGTTGCTTCTCATTGGCGACAAGGTTGTGAATGCGGCTCCGCCGAGTGAGGAGTATCCGCACCAGCTCGATCTCGGCGAGGAATGGAAGAAACTTACGGGCCTGCCGTTTGTTTTTGCGATGTGGATGATGCGGCGTGACCAGGTGAGCCTTGAACTGGCGCGTTTACTGGATGAAGCGCGGCGCCGCGGGGCGGACATGACCGATGAACTCGTCGCGCGCCACGCTTCTGAGCGTCGATGGCCCGTGGAGTTGGCGCGGCGATATTTCACGGAATATCTGCGGTACGAGGTGACGCCGGCCGCGCGGGCGGGGCTGACCAGATTTTTCGAGATGGCCGATTCGCTGGGGATCCTGCGGCGGCGTCGGTCGTTGGAATACCTGGAACTCGTGTAAGATTCCTTCCTGATGGATACCGTTGTTGTTCAGATGACCGGGAGGGGGGTGGGAGCGATTGCCGTCGTGCTCGTTGCCGGGCGCGGCGCGGAAGCGATTGCGGCGGGGATGTCGCGTTCGCAGCGCGCCCGGAACCTTGCGATTGGCGAGACCGCGCATACCGTCCTGCACCACCCGGAATCCAGGCAACAGCTCGATGATGTGGTGGTGGTGCGCCTGTCGGAAGACGAGTTCGAAATCCACCTGCACGGTGGCATCGCAGTGGTTTCCGCTGTGCTCAACGCTCTCCAAGCCGCAGGGGCAACGGTTCTCACGCCTGAGGAGTCGCTGCAACGCGGAGTTCTCGGTGAAGGCATTGGCGCCGAGGTGCTGGTTGCACTGGCGGGCGCCCACACCATGAGCGCCGCTCGCCTCCTCGGCACTCAATCGCACGAAGGGCTCGCGGGATTCATCAACAAATGGCTCGCCTGGTTGCCGGGCAAGTCGGCAAATGATCTGTGGCGACTGCATTCGGCGATGCAGTGGCTGCTCGCCCGCTCGGCAGCGCTCGACAATCTGATCCGCCCGGCCCGCATTGCGATTGTCGGCCCGCCGAACGCGGGGAAATCGACGCTCGCCAATGCGCTTCTGGGCCGGCCCATCTCGATCACTTCCGACATCGCCGGCACGACGCGCGACTGGGTCGACGCCGAAGCGATCTTCACCACGCTCTCCGGCGAAGTGGCCGCTCCCGTGCTGCTTGTCGACACCGCCGGCATTCGGGACACAAGCGATGTTCTGGAGCAGGAGTCGATCGCCCGCTCTCACGAACAGGCGGCTCTCGCGGACGTCGTGCTCCTTGTGTTCGACGGAACAGTGGCGATGTCCGGCGCCGATTGCGAGTTGCTTGCAGCGTATAAAAATCAGCCGCTCGTTGTCGTCAACAACAAATCGGACGCTCCTCACTGCGGCGCCACCGATATCCGGCAGCGCGCTGCGCAGGCGATCGAAATTTCCGCCCTGAAACGCACAGGAATCGATCAGCTCATGCAGCGCGTGCTGGAACTGCTCGATCTGCACGAACTCGACAGCACCGAACCGTACGCATTCACGCCGCGGCAGCGCGGGCTGGTTGAAGAGATTGCAATTTCAACCGAGCCTCGCCGCGTTTCGGAGCTGATGGAGGGAATCCTCCGAAACCCAATGAAGCTCCCATCGGGGCAAGCGGGACGCGC
The DNA here is from genome assembly GCA_035524355.1 of Phycisphaerae bacterium. GTDB lineage: Bacteria > Planctomycetota > Phycisphaerae > WQYP01 > WQYP01 > DATKPA01. Next base: position 32,555 of record DATKPA010000090.1, read on the forward strand.
TGCGCGCTGAAGGTTCGGACCTCACCTGGAAATTGCACGATTCAGCATCCCGCCCGCATCGCGTAAGATGCCGCCATGCCTGAGCCACTCTTCGCCCTCATCGTCGTCACGCACAACAGCAAGCAATGGCTGCCTGGATTCTTCAAAACATGGTCGACGGGAGTGCCGACGCTGCCGGCGGAAATCGTCGTCGCGGATTCCGGTTCAACGGATGGCACGAGGCGCGTCGCCCGGGAAATATCGCCGTCAGCCCGAATCCTGGAGTGCGGAAATATCGGATACGGTGCGGCGGCGAACCGCGGTGTGGCGGCCACGTCCGCTCCGTGGATTCTGCTGTGCAATCCTGATCTGGAATTCGATAAAGGATTTGAATCCGATTTCCTTCAGCCGATGATGCAAAAGCCACCGCACGGGGCGGGGTGCATCGCGCCGGGGCTTATCAATGAGGATGAGACCGGGCAATATTCGGTTGGAGATTTTCCGACGGTCTGGGGCATTCTCCGCGACCAATTCCGCGAGCCGGAGAAACGGAAGTACGTTCTCCGCTCAAAGGAGGAGATGTTCGACTGGGCGACGGGGGCGATTCTCCTGATTTGCCGGGAGCACTGGAACGCGGTGGGGGGGTTCGATGAGAAGTTCTTTCTGTATGCGGAGGAAGTCGATTTTCAGCGGCGACTTGCCCACCATGGACTGCGCACGCGCTTGGTGCGAGAGGTCGGGGTGCGGCATCTTTCGCCTGCCGCCGGTCGGGCCACGGCACAGATCAAACGTTACTCCGCACGGGGGATGCTCCGCTATTTCGCCAAGCATGGCACCTTGGTCCAACTTCTCGCCTATCGCCTCCTCGCCCTCGCCTCGCTGCGTCTCCCTCCATCCGAAGCGTTGGCGCCAAAAAAGACCATCCTCGACACCCCCACCGGCCCGTGAAGCACGCATCCCTGCTACACTGATATGGCCGCTGCAGCGTTACCGTTATTCCGGGAAAAGAGTATGTCCGACGCCACCACCCCCACCAATCTTCACCTGAAGAAGACCGAAGCCCTCGAAATCACCTGGGCCGACAACCACCATTCGGTTCTCCCGCTGCGCTTCCTCCGCAAGCATTGTCCCTGCGCCGGCTGCAAGGGGGAACGCGATCTACTCGGCCGCACGCGCCTCGCCATCGTCCAGACCACCTACGACGGCCCCATCACTGCCTCTGGCGCCGAGCTTGTCGGCAACTACGCCCTCCGCATCGATTTCTCCGACGGCCACTCCACCGGCATCTACACCTTCGAGTACCTCCGTGAACTTGATTCGTGCCTGAAGTCTGAAGCCAGCAGCCAGAAGTCAGAAGACCCGGAGAACTTCTGACTTCCGACTACTGACTTCTGACTACTCCCCCGCTACACTACCCGCCATGAAACACCTCAAACCTCTTGCGGTCTGTCTCTTCCTGGCGCTCGCCTTGCTCACTTTCACCAGTTGTGCGGCCTATCGCCCGCTGCAGATCGAGTCCGTTTCCCAAAAGGAAACCGTCATCGTTCCCAAGTTCACCGATTCCTATTACTACTTCGATCGCGACCACACCCTCTACCTTGTCATGCGCTCAAAGACCCAGGACAAGGCCACCAGCAAGATGGTCGACCAGATCGCCACGTTCCGCATTTTCTGGCGTCCCATCGGCGGCCGGACCACGATGGAGAACACCGCCCTCAACGCCACGTACCGCTATGTGCTCATGACCGCCGATTCCGTCGGCATGTACGAAGGGGCGGGATTCGTCCGTCTCTGGGGTGCCGACGGCGTGCACCATCTCAAGGCCCGCCTGATGGATGGCGATTTGCGTCTCACCGAATCCTCCAGCAAATTTGTCGATACCCTCGGCCGTTCGCGCGTCCGCGGAAACTTCTCCGCTCTTTATAATGATGCGAAGGCGTTCGACATGCTGCTGGCGGCACACCAGGAATTCTTCAATCGCTCGCTCACCGTCGGCCTGACGCCGACGCCGCCCCCCGCGACTTCCCCCGGCACCCAGCCCGCTACCACCCGGCCGACGACCCTGCCCCGCGGGGACGGCATGCAGCCCTGAGTTTCTCGAATTCTGGAGATCACCATGGCAAATGGATTTTCCTGGTTGAACCTCGCGGCCTCCGCCTGCATTGCGCTGGCCGGAGTTTTCTCCTTCCCGTTCCATGCCAACGCCGCCGCGCCTTCCGGCGATCCCATCAAGGTCGGCTCGCTCAATTCGATGACCGGCCTCAATTCCACGTTCGGTCAATCCTGCGACCGCGGCATTCGCCTCGCCGCCGAAGAATGCAACAATGCCGGCGGCGTGCTCGGCCGGCCGATCGCAATCGTCACCGCCGACACCGAAAGCTCTCCCGACAAAACCCCGCTCGCCGTTCTGAAACTCATTGAGCAGGACAAGGTGGTCGCCGTGCTTGGCGAAGTCGCCAGCAGCCGCTCCATTGCCGCCGCTCCGGCATGCCAGCAGGCGAAAATCCCGCTCCTCTCCCCGGCTTCGACCAATCCCAAAGTCACGAAGCTGGGCAACTACATCTTCCGCTCCTGCTTCGTCGACGATTTCCAGGGCGTCGCCATCGCCAAGTTCACCGCGGAGGATCTCAAGCTCAAAAAAGCCGCCCTCCTCACCGATACCAAGAACGATTATTCCACCGGTCTGACGCACGTGCTCGACGACGAGTTCCCGAAGCTCGGCGGCCAGATCGTCGCCCACGAAACCTACCAGGCCGGCGACACCAATTTCAAAACGCAGCTCGCCAACATCAAGAGCGCCAACCCGGACATTGTCTTCCTCCCCGGCTACTACACCGAAGTCGCCCTCATCGTGAACCAGGCCCGCGAGCTCGGCCTCACCTGCCCTTTCATCGGCGGCGACGGCTGGGACTCCGAAGTCACACTCAACCAGGGCGGGAAGGCCGTCAACGGCTGCTATCTCACGGATCATTATTTTTCCGGCGACACCGATCCCAAGGTCGTCGAGTTCGTGCAGAAGTACAAAGCCAAGTACGACGGCCAGGAACCCGACGCGATGGCCGTCCTCGGCTACGACGCCGCCAACATCCTCTTCGCCGCGATCGACCGCGCCAAAACCACCGACGAGCCCGCCCTCCGCAACTCTCTCGCCAAAACCAAGGACTTCCCCGGGGTCACGGGCAGCATCACGATCGACAGTCACCGCAACGCCATCAAGCCCGCCGCGGTGCTCGAAATCAAGGACGGAAAGTTCACGATGGTGAAGCGGATACAGCCATGACGGGGTCTGGGGTATAGGGTCTGGGGGCTGTGACTGAACGCCTTTTTCCACTGCCTGGAGTCTTATGCCGCTTCGAAGCTACCGTGATTTGCAAGTCTGGCAGGACGCGATGGATTTGGCCGATATGTCTTACAACGTCACCGACCATTTCCCCTCGGCCGAACGATTCGGCCTGACCGCTCAAATTCGTGACGCCGCCTCTTCGATTCCCGCGAACATCGCTGAAGGATACGGACGCCGACATCGGGGTGATTATGTCCGGCACTTATCGATTGCTAACGGTTCGCTCGCCGAACTCGAAACGCATTTGCTTCTTTCTCTGAGACGCCGCTACATAGATGAAGATCGTCTTGACCCATTGTGGGATCTCGCCCAACGCGTGGGAAAAATGCTACGCAGTCTGATCGACGCTCTTGAGCGGGAAATCGAACGCTCACCGAAGACAAATCGTATTATTCGCACCAGCTACCGCAAACAGACCCCAGACCCCAGACCCCAGACCCCGTGATGAGCTACATCCTCCAAAACCTCATCATCGCCCTCAATGACGGCGCCTCCTACGCCCTCATCGCACTCGGCTACACCATGGTTTACGGCGTCCTGCGACTCATCAACTTCGCCCACGGCGACGTTTTCATGATCGGCGCCTTCATCGGTGCCTACACCGCCCGATATCTCAACCCGCCCACCGACGCCAACCCCTCTCCCGACCAAACCATCCTCCACGCCTTCCTCGGAATCCTCGTCGCCATGCTCGTCTGCGGCGTCGTCGGCTATCTCATCGAACGTCTCGCCTACCGCCCTCTTCGCAAATCCCCCAAGCTCTCCGCCCTCATCACCGCCATCGGCGTCTCTCTCCTGATCGAATACCTCGCCCAGATCAAATGGTCGATCGCTGGCATGTCCTTTTTCGGCCCCGACCCCGAACGCTACCAGCCCATCATCGGCTCGGGTAAAAGCATCCCGTTTTTCCAGCAGCACCTCGGCATCAGCGTCGTCCCCAAGGATCTCATCGTCCTCACCGCCACCACCATCACGCTCGTCGCCCTCTACGTCCTCGTCAAACACACCCGCATGGGCAAAGCGATGCGTGCTGTCAGCCAGAACGCCGACGCCGCGCGACTCATGGGCATCAACATCGACCGCACCATCTCCTTCACCTTCATCCTCGGCTCCATGCTCGCGGCCATCGGCGGGTGCCTCTGGGGTCTCAATCGCAACCAATGCACGCCCCTCATGGGCCTCATTCCCGGCCTGAAAGCCTTCGTCGCAGCCGTCATCGGCGGCATCGGCAACATCCCCGGCGCCGCGATGGGGGGGCTCATCCTCGGCCTTATCGAAACCTTCGTCTCCTCCATTCAGTACCACAACGCCGCCGTCCTCAGCCCCTACAAAGACGCCATCGCCTTTATCATCCTGATCCTTGTCCTGCTCGTGAAACCCGAAGGCATCTTCGGCAAAGCGGTACCGGAGAAAGTGTGACGATGACGCCGCGGATTCGCTCTATCCTCCACGCCCTCGGCTTCCTCGCTCTTCTTGCAATCCTCTACCTCGTTTCGCTGAAACTAGACATCCCCGGCGGCCAGCCCGGAGCGGTACTCGGCGCCTACGGCCATCAGCTCCTGCTCGACATCGGCAACGCCATCACGCTCGCCGTCTCGCTCAATCTCATCCTCGGCATCGCCGGCCAATTCTCCCTCGGACACGCCGGATTCGTCGCCGCCGGGGCCTACACCGCCGCCATGATCTCCGGCATCGCGTTCCCTCCGATCTTGCGTTTCCTCACCATCTCTCCGTTTCACCTCTCCACCCCCGTCGCCTTCCAACTCATCATGATCCTCGGCATGCTCGCCGGCACCCTCATTGCTGCCATCCTCGGATTGCTCGTCGGCCTCCCGACTCTCCGTCTCCGCGGCGACTACCTCGCCATCGCCACCCTTGGCTTTGGAGAAATCCTCGCCGTCTTCTTCCAGAACTTCACCTGGGACGGCAATCACGTATTCGGCGGCTCCACCGGCCTCTCTCTCTCCTCCCTTCGCAATGAATGGATCTCCAACCAGCCCGACCCCGACGCCGCTCTGCCTGCCGCCGTCCAGGCCTTCCTCGACCGTCCCGACTATCTCGTCGGTTCCTTCGCCGTCTTCGGCGTCACGCTCCTTACGATCTACATCGTTCACAACATCAAGTACGCCACCTCCGGCCGCGCGCTGCTCGCCATTCGCGAAGACACCATCGCTTCCGAATCCGTCGGCGTTGCCAGCACTCGCTACAAGGTCGCCGCCTTCGTCATCGGCGCCGCCCTTGCCGGTCTGGCCGGCGGTCTCATCGCCCATCACAAGTCCCTCGTCAATCCCGAGTCCTTCCGCTTCATGCGCTCCATCGAAATCGTCGCCATGGTCATCCTTGGCGGCCAGGGCTCCATCACCGGCTCCATCCTCGCCGCCATCGCACTCACCCTCCTTCCCGAAGTGCTCCGCTCCTACATCCCAGAGCAGATCATGTCGGCCAACACCGTCGAGAAGTGGCGCATGGTCATCTACTCCCTATTCATCATCCTCGCGATGCTATTCCGCCCGCAGGGCATCTTCGGCCGCTACGAAATCTCCGACCTCTTCCGCTGGCTCTTCAAGAGAACCCGTAGCGTCAGCGCCGGCCCATCACCCGCTCCTCAGACCGGCGGCCTCCCCGCGCAGACGACCATCCAATCCGCCGCCGCTCAGACTCCCCTCCTCATCGCCAGCAACATCACCATGCAATTCGGCGGCCTCAAGGCCATCGACAACTTCTCCCTCACCCTCCTCCCCGGCGAACTCGTCGGACTCATCGGCCCCAACGGCGCCGGAAAAACCACCGCCTTCAACGTCCTCACCAGCGTCTACCGTCCCACTGCCGGACAGATCATCATCGCCGGCAAACCGACTCGCCGCCTGAAACCTCACGCCATCTCTCAGCTCGGCGTCGCCCGCACATTCCAGAACATCCGCCTCTTCGCCAACCTCTCCGTGCTCGACAACGTCCAGATTGCTCAGCACGCTCATCACAAGCAGGGCATTCCCTCCGCGATCCTCCGGCGTCCCGCCTTCTACCGCGAAGAAGACGAATCCCGCCGGAACGCCCTCGCCTACCTGCAACTTTTCAATCTTGGCCACCTCGCCGACGAACTCGCCAATTCGCTTTCCTACGGCGACCAGCGCCGTCTCGAAATCGCCCGCGCACTCGCCACCCGACCGAGAATCCTCTGCCTCGACGAACCCGCCGCCGGCATGAATCCCACCGAAAAGCGCGAGCTCATGGAAATGATCCGCCGCATCCGTGATCAATTCTCCGGGGGGGGGCTCACCATCCTCCTCATTGAGCACGATATGAAAGTCATCATGGGCATCTGCGAGCGCATCCTCGTCCTCGACTACGGAAAAACTATCGCCACCGGCACCCCCGAGGAAATCCGCAACAATCCCGCCGTCATCGAGGCCTACCTTGGCGCATCCGCCAAACACAGTTAGTCTAGCTTGGAGTTCCGCCTTCAGGCGGCCGTTCTCTCTCTTCGGAGCGCAGCATGAAACGAGCACTCATCGCATCCCTCCTCCTCTCCTCCGCAGCCCTCGTCGGCTGCGAAAATTCCACGTCCACCGCCTACGATCCCCAATACGACGGCATCACCACGATCGCCAAGGCCAGTCCTGACATGTCCATCATGGACAACCAGAAAACGCTCTACGCCACCCTGAGCGCCGCGCATCCCGCCGCCTCCCCTTCCCCCGCTCCCGCTGCGGCTCCCGCAGCAACTCCCCCGGGAGGCAACGCCCCCGCCAGCCCCCCGCCCCCGCCCCCAGGCTGATCTCCTCACCACCTGATTCCGATCGCAAAAACAAAAACGCCCGCCGACATCCCTGTCCACGGGCGTTTTCCTTTTCTGCAATCCATCCGCCTACGACAGGAGACTTTCCGTTTCCTTCATCGCCTCGGGCAGGCTCTTCACCAGATCCTCCACCGTCTCCGTCGACAAATTCAATTCGGTGAGCACCGCCGGGTCCATCGCCTCCCCTTTGCACGTCAACGAGTACCCCAATCCTTCCCGGCAGCAGATGTGATCCGCCACGTGAATCACGCACGCCAGCCACCGGCACTCCGGCGCCAACGCGATCGGATTGTGGTGATGTCCCGTCACGTACTGGAACGACCGCGGGAATTTCCACTTCGTCGTCAGCCCGGCCCCGAGCGCCTGGTGATCCACGCCGATGATCTGCGTCTCAATATCGATGTACCGCACTTCTTCCTTCGTCGACCGTTCCGCAATCTCCACCAGCGGTTCCCGGAACGCCTGCAACTCGACGAGGATCCCCATGTCATGAATCAAACCCGCCAGGAACGCTTCGTCCGGCAGCGTGTTGTTCAACTTCGTCACGATCATTTTCGAAAACACACCCACCGCGATCGAGTGCGTCCACAAATCCTTCGCCGAGAAGTGCGGCGATACCCGCCCGCCACGGAACAGCTTCGCCAGCGACGCCGCGATGACAATGTTCTTCACCGCGTTCAATCCCAGCAACACGATCGCCCGGTTGATCGACCCGATCTGCCCAGGCAACCCGTAGAACGCCGAGTTCACCACCTTCAGAATCCGCGCCACCAGCGCCGGATCATTCGAAATCAACTTGTTCAGGTCCTGCGCTGTGGAACGTGGGTTCTCCACCAGCTCGATGATCTTCATCGTGATTTCCGGCAGCGTCGCGATTTGCGAGATCGCATTCACTGCGTCCGTGATGATCGCCTGCGGTTCCTTCTTGCCGGCGGTACCTGCGGTGCTGGGGGACATGGTCATGCGTATCTCCTGAATCGGGCAGCCGCCACTCTTTGCGCGACCTGTGACTTCTCTGGAGTTATCGTCCCCCATTAGGCCCTACTTAAGATCGCCGCCCGCTCATTTCGGCAAAACGGTGCCCTGTCCGACCGCTTCATCCCCGAGCTTCACGAGCTCGGCATCCCGAATCCGCCAGTCTTGCCCCGGCACGTCGTCCCAGCTCAGTTGCCAGGTCGTCAGCACCGGGCCCATTTCGGTTTGCGTCAGGAGGTTCAACTGGGTGAAGGCTGCCGGACCGGAATGCGTGGAGTGATAAAATCTGATGGTGCTGCCCTTTACGCCGTAGGTCTTGAGTCGCGCTCCGATCTCTTCTTTCGCGATGCCGGCTTTGTTGACGCCGAGGACCGTTGCCTGGAAGTCGGGTTCGAGATACGAGACGATGCGGTCCACGTCTCCGTTTTTGGCTGCATCGGCTAAGTCCTTGTGGGCACGGTATAAGCGCTCGGCGGGAGTGTCGATCGCGAGTGCCAGGAATATCCAGAAGAGTGCCGCGATGCCGACGCCGATGCCGATTCGCCGCAATCGTGGATCCTGGCGGACGCCGCCCCAATAGAACGCGGTTCCGGCCACCAAGATAGCCATAACCCAATATGCCCAATGGGTTTCGAATAATAAACCGCCGATCGAATCGGGCACGAATCCGGGGATGCGGACCGCCCCTAAATCCGCCGATGCAATCCCCCCAATTTGACCGATAATATGAGGACCGACGTGTTCAGGATGAACCATAAGTTGTTTTCCCAGGGACGGGTAATGGTCGAAGCGCTCGCCGACGCTCCTTCTGATTCTACGATGACCACTGCGAATGGGTCGCTCTACGTCGCCAATATGCGCGAGCTTTGGAAGTGCGACGCCCGCCTGGCGATGGCGATTGAATCCATCCATCCGCTCGATATCCCCCATGTCGAGCCAACCAAAGACAACCATTTCACGGTCAAACTCCACAATCTTTACGTCCATTCGCGCTACCGCCCGCAGCAGGAGGCGGACTCGTGGGCGGCCTCGCAGAAGTGCGATGACAAGTACGTCGTGATCGTGAATGGATTCGGGCTGGGGTATCACGTCAAGGCGCTCTTCGCGCGGATGCCGGGCGATGCACTGCTCGTGATTGCGGAGCCGAACGTGGCGTTGCTGCGGGCGGCGATGGAGACAGTGGACCTCTCGGAGATGCTGGCGTCGCGGCGGATCTTTTTCTTTACGTCGCTGGATCGGGGGGACCTGGTCAATCGGCTGGAGCCTCGGTCGGTGATGTTCACGGCGGGCGGGGGGACGCTGTTTGCATCGCATCCGGTATCGATGCAGATCGCGGGGGAATTTCATTCGGCGTTTCAGAAGATGATCACGGAGTTCGTGGCGTTCACGCGGATCGGGTTTGTGACGCTGATGCTGAACAACGTGACGACGTGCCGGAATATTGCGAACAACCTCGGGCGGTTTGCGACGACGCCGCCGATCGACACGATGCACAATGCGTTTGCGGGGATGCCGGCGGTGCTGGTGGCGGCGGGGCCGTCGCTGCAGAAGAACATGCATCTGTTGAAGGAGTTGCTGGGGGAGGAAGAAAAGACGGAAACACGAAGACACGAAGGCACGAAGGACCACGAAGAGAAAACGCAAAACACAAAACACAAAACGCAAAACCCTGGTGGGGGGGATGGGATTGCGCCGCGACGGGGTCGCAAGGCGGTGATCATTGCGGTGCAGACGATGCTCAAGCCGTTGTTGGCGGCGGGGATTGAGCCGGATTTCGTGACGTCGCTGGATTACAACACGGTGAGCACGCGGTTCTTCGAGAATCTCGAGGAGAGCGGATCGACGGGGCGGGTGCATCTGGTGGCGGAGGCGAAGGCGAACTGGAACGTGCTGGATGTGTTCACGGGGAGCATGTCGCTGCTGCAGAATGATTTTGCGGACAAGCTGCTGCGGGATGCGTTTCCGTCGCGGATGGGCTTGAAGGCGGGGGCGACGGTGGCGCATCTGTCGTTCTATCTCGCGGAATTTCTCGGCTGCAATCCGATCATTCTGACGGGGCAGGATCTGGGGTTTGTCGACGGGCTGTATTACAAACCGGGGACGGCGATTCACGAGACGTGGGGCGTGGAGCTGGGCCGGTTCAACAATCTGGAGACGAAGGAGTGGGAGCGCATTGCGCGGTCGCGCCACATTCTGCGAAAAATTCCGGATATTCATGGGCATCCGATGTACACGGAGGAGCAGTTCTTCGTGTACCTGCAGCAGTTCGAGCGTGATTTTGCGGAGAGCCGGCATCAGATCATTGATGCCACGGAAGGCGGGGCACGCAAGCAGCATGTGACGGTGATGACGCTGCGGGAGGCGATCGATAAATGCTGTAATTCAGAATTCAGAGTTCAGAATTCAGAGTTGGCGGCGTGGAAGACCTGGAGTTGTGACGCGGATCAGAATTTGCGGAAGGTGATTGCTGCTCTCGAAGTGCGCCGCCAGTCGGCGGCCGATATGATCGAGACGTGCGATGCGACGGTTCCGTTGCTGGAGCAGATGATCGAATCGCAGACCGACGAACAGAAGATGAATCGCCTGTTTGTGGAAGTGGATCGGCTTCGCTCGCGCGTCGGGAATGATCCCGCCACATTCGAAATGGTGTGCAATCTCAACACCATCGGCGAACTTCGGCGTTTCCAGGCGGATCTTGGCGTGAAGTCCGTGAAGGACAACTCGCTTGAACGGCAGAAGCGGCAGTTGCTTCGGGATATCGACTACGTGCAGAACCTCAAGACTGGCGCTGAGCGTCTCCTCGAGATCCTGGACGAAGCGCTCACCCGCTTGCATCGACAACTCGAGGCAATCAAGCAGAACAAGCCTTGGCCGCGCGAAGTTGCCGGCGCTTTGAAAGGATAACCGCGATGACAAAAGACGGATCAAACCACAGAGGACACAGAGAACACAGAGACCAACGTCCGGGTTTATCCGCGTTTATCCGTGCTTCCTTTCCGTCGTCGTCCTCTGTGCCCTCTGTGTTCTCTGTGGTTTTACCGTCTCGTGCGAACGCTCAATGACCGCCGATCTCGAACCAACCTCGCCAAAAACGATCGCGGTGCTGTGCTGCGATTTCGAGCATGCTGCGATCGGCACGCGGTCGCGTCTGTGCGATCAGATCGCCGGCAGGCCTTTGTGGATGCACGTGCTGGAACGGCTGCTTGCGGTGGGGGGGCTGAACGAAATCGTCGTGGCCGCGCCGGAGTCGCAACTTTCGCTTACCGCGCCGTTCAAAATCGATGATCGCATCCAGATCATCCCCCTTGCCGCACGTTCGCCGCAAATCTCGGCCCGCATCCGCACGGCTCGGGCATGGAACCTGCAGTCGTGGCGCGGCGGGGCCGGGCAATGCACCTTCTTCGATGAAGAGTATCACCCGCAGGCGTTGAGTTTCGCCGCGAAGCAATTCAACGCTGATCACGTGCTGCACATTCATTCCCACTCCGTTTTCCTCGACGTCGAAATGACGACGGCGCTGATCCATCATCACCTGCACAAAAACCACGAGATGCGCATCACGTATACGCCGACTGCTCCGGGGCTCTCCGGGCTCGTGCTCCGCGCCGACATTGTCCACGAGATGGCGGAGAAAGCCGCGATGCCGTGGCAGCTTCTCGCATACGATCCGAAAGCGCCGACGTTCGACACGCTGATCCGCGATGCGTGCATGCAGGTCGATCCCGCCCTCTCGAAAATTCCGAACCGCTTCTGTGCCGACACCGACCGCAGCTTCGCATTCGCCCAATCGTGGCATGGGCGTCCCGCCCATGATGGCCAGAATGACCATTCTTCCGCCGCCCTCGCGCTCGCCGCCGCCCGTACCATCGCCCCCGGCGTCCGCGACTTTTCCCAAACGCACCCCACACCGCGCGAACTCGAAACCGAACTCACCGGCAAACGCCTGACAACCCCGCCCGGCGCCGTCCCCCAACTCATCCGCGAATCCCGCGGCGAACTCTCCCCCTCGCACTGGACCCGCTGGCTGACCTCGCAGAGATTTCCCGACGACCTCCTCCTCACCTTCGCCGGCGACGGCGACCCATTGCTCTATCCCGCCCTCCTCGACGTGCTCCGCGCTGCGCGACAAGCCCATCCGCTCAGCATCTGTCTCCAAACCGACCTCACCACCGACAACCTCCAACCGCTGCTCACGGCCATCGACGAGAATCTGATCGACATCCTCTCCATCACCACCTACGGCCACACCGCCGCGACCTACAACAGACTCTCCAATACCACCCTTCACGCGCAGCTTATGAAAAACCTCGCCACTCTCGCCCCCATCACCACCGCCCGCGGCGGCCTCCCCCTCGTCATCCCGCGACTGCTCAAAGTGCGCGACACCATTCCGGAACTCGAACCGTTCTTCGACACCTGGCTGCAGCAGACGACGTGGGCCGTCATCGACTATCCGACGGATCGGGCCGGGCAGATTCCGTTCACAGGCGTGATCGACATGGCTCCGCCGAAGCGCCGACCGTGCCGGCGGCTGTGGGATCGGCTGGTGATTCGTGCGAACGGGGTCGCTGTTGCGTGCGATCAGGACATGAACGACCAACTCAAACTCGGCAACATCGAATCCCACACCCTGGAACAACTCTGGTCCGGCCCCCCAATGTCTGCACTCCGCCAAAGCCACGCCGATAGCAACTGGTCCGCCGTCTCCCCCTGCACAAACTGCAAGGAGTGGCATCGCGCATGACGGGGACTCCTCCCAATTCGACACCGCCGATCCTGTCCTACACACGTGATGAACGTGTTATCCATAAGCGCGCGATCATGTGCCTTTGTCTCGCATTTATTCCCGAATGCATGTGGCTGGCTTCTTACGTTCCGCTTCCCATTCCACTGGGCTGGGTGTTCCTGTCATTCATCGGTTACGTCGGAGCACCCGTGTTCTGCGTTGTTTACTCGTGGCTGGTGAAGCGAAAGATTCAAATGAATGCTTCCGTGTACAAAGGCCTCGCGTTTGTCTATGGCGCCATCGTTGTTAGTTTTCTCCATCTGCTGCTCGTTGCTTATCTGATAACCCTTCTTGTGATCGCTGGATTTCCAGGACACGAATAAATGATTACCGCTCACTCCTCCATCCTCGCCGTTATCATGGCCCGCGCAGGCAGCGTGGGCCTGCCGAACAAGTCTCTGCGCCCGCTGCTGGGCCGTTCCGTTCTCACCTATACCCTTAACCACGTGGGCGAATCCAAACTCATCACCCGCTCCGTGGTCTCCTCCGATTCCCCCGAGATCCTCGCGCTCGCCAGCTCCGAGGGTTTCGAAGTCCTCAACCGGCCCTCGGAACTTGCCACCGCCACGAGCGCTACCGATCCGGTTCTCCGCCATGCCGTTCGCACGCTCTACCCTGCGGCGTTTGGACGAAATAAAACCACAGAGGACACAGAGAACACAGAGGGACGGACGACGACGAAACCTGCCCCGTCGTACTCTGTGCCCTCTGTGTCCTCTGTGGTTCATTCCGTCCTCCCGTTTGCCGTGGTGATGCTCTACGGCAATATTCCGCTCCGCGCCAACAACATGATCGACCGCGCCATCCAGATGCTGATCGACACCAACGCCGACTCCGTCCAAACCATCGCCCCCGTCGGCAAATTCCACCCGTACTGGATGTTCGACTACTCGTCCGACGGGAAGATCAAGAAGCACATCCCCAATAACATTTTCCGCCGGCAGGACCTCCCGGCGCTCTATTCGCCCACCGGGGCCGTGTATGTCATGAAAACCAAAGTGCTCATGGACGCGGAAAACAATCCGGCCGACCCGCATGCCTTTCTCGGCACAGATCGCCGCGCTCTCGTGGTCGCCCCGGAAGATTCCGTCGACATCGACACCGAAAAAGACCTCTACGTCGCCGAAGCGATGCTCCGCGTTCAGGCAGTAAGCACTAAGGAACTCAATGCTCCAGATCCGCAATAGACAAATCACCCGGGACGGTGCTCCGTTTGTGATGGCCGAGATCGGCGTCAATCACGATGGTTCCGTCGAAATTGCCGCGCAGCTCATCGAGGCGGCGCACGCCGCCGGCGCGGATGCGGTGAAATTCCAGTTGTTCGAGGCGGAGCGTCTTCTGGCGAAGCAGGCGGGGTTGGTGGATTATCAGAAAAGCTCCGCGGAAACCGCGGACGATCTGCTCAAGCCGCTGGAATTGTCGGCGAAGCAGATGGGGCCGCTGGTGAAGCAGGCGCAGTCGCTGGGGCTGGCCGCGGTGGTGACGCCGTTTTCGCCGGAGCTGGTTTCAGCTTGCGTTGAGATGCAGGTGGATGCGATCAAGCTGGCATCGCCGGACCTTGTGAATTTGCCGCTGCTGCGAGAGGCGCTCGCGACGAAACTGCCACTGTTTGTTTCGACCGGGGCGGCGGACATGGGCGAGGTGGAAACAACGGTCGAATGGATTTCGGAAGCGCGGGGCGGGAACGGACTGAGCTGCACGGTCATTCTTCATTGTGTCAGCAGCTATCCGACGCCGCCCGAAGCCGCCGCGCTGGGGGGGATCACAGCGCTGCGCAACCGCTTTCCGTCGCTGCGGATTGGATATTCCGACCACACGACGGAAACATACACGGCTTCCATGGCTGTTGCGGCGGGGGCGTGCCTTCTGGAAAAGCATCTCACGCTGGATCGTACGAGAAAGGGGCCGGACCACGCGGCTTCGCTGGAGCCGAAGCAGTTTGCCGAATACGCCAACTGCGCCCGTTTCTGCCACCAGATGCGCGGGCCGATCGCCAAGCAGCCGCAGCCGCGCGAACTGCAGATTCGCCAGCAGACGCGGCAATCGCTCACGACGAAGATGGCGCTTTCCAAGGGCACGACGCTGACGCGCGACATGCTCACGGTCAAACGGCCCGGCACGGGTATTCCCGCGGCGCTGTACGATCAGACCATCGGCAGAAAACTCGTCCATGCCGTGAGCGCCAATACGATCCTCACCCCCGACGACCTCGAGGCGCAGACATGATTCACCACAGAGTCACAGAGTTCACAGAGACCCACAGAGGACTCCCCATGCAATGCCAATCCTCTGTGCGTCCTCTGTGTCCTCTGTGACTCTGTGGTTCTTCCACCGGCACGAGCCACAGGACGCAACGATGCAAAAACGGAACATCACCATCATCACCGGCACAAGAGCCGAATTCGGCATCTGGACGCCCGTGCTCCGCGCTCTCGCCACATCGAAAAAACTTCGCCCGCAACTGCTCGTCACCGGCATGCATCTGCAGAAGCAGTTCGGCTACACGATCAACGACATCAAGAAGTCAGGCATTCCGATCGCGGCCACCGCCGAGATGTACAAGCCCCGCGATACTCCCGCTGACTCTCTCGCGCGCGGCACGCAAACCGTTGGACGCGCCCTGGAAAAACTAAAACCCGACCTCGTCATGCTCCTCGGCGATCGTCTCGAAATGCTCGCCGCAGCCAACGCCGCACTGGCCCTCCAACTCCCCATCGCCCATCTCCACGGCGGAGAGACCGCGCCGGGCCAGTGGGATGAACAAATCCGCCACGCGATCACCAAACTCGCGCACCTGCATTTTCCCGCCACGAAACGCGCCGCCCAACGCATTCAACAGATGGGCGAAGATCCGAAAAGGATCCACGTCATCGGCGCGCCTGCGCTTGACGGAATTATGCAATGGCAGGAGGACACCCGGCCCGCTCCATCGCGAGGAAAGAGAGCGATTGTCCTGCTGCATCCCACCTCGGCCGACGAGCGGGTTGAGGAGAAGCGGGCGCGAATGGTTATCGAGGCTGTTCGCAGCAGGCCGGGAATCCCGTATGTCACGATCGGGCCGAACAACGACCCCGGATGCAATGGAATCCTGCGGGCGTACGAGAAGATGGGCGTAAAGGTGGCGATGAGCCTGCCAACCGCGAATTTCTGGATTCACTTGAAAGCGGGAGGAGTTCTCGTGGGGAATTCCTCGAGTGGCATCATCGAAGCGGCGAGTTTTGGAATTCCGGTTGTCAACATTGGCGAGCGGCAGGCCGGCCGCGAGCGGAATGCCAATCTCGTCGACGTGCCTTGGTCCACCGGTACAGCCGGCATCAAGTGGGCTATCCAACACGCCACCACCAATAAGGAATTCCTGGCAAGAGTCGCCCAACGCCAAAACCTCTACGGCGACGGCCACGCCGCCGAACGCCTCCGCAAAATCCTCGAAGCCCAAAGATTTCCCCTCCCCACCACCAAACAATTCCACGACTGACGTTCCAACGCGTCGGAAACGCTCATTCCCCAGACCCTATACCCTCGGTCTCCTCCTCCTTATAATGTTGTTTTGCCCACCCTCAGCGCAGGAAAAAAACATGTCCGACGTCAAAGTCCTCCTCCTCCGCACCGCCGGCACCAACTGCGACCGCGAACTCGCCCACGCCTTCATCCTGGCCGGCGCCCATGTCGAAGCTCTCCACATCAACAAAATCCTCCAAAACCCCAGCGCCCTCGCGCAATACCAGATCCTCGGCTTCCCCGGCGGCTTCTCCTACGGCGACGACATCGCCTCCGGAAAAATCCTCGCCAACCAACTCATTCACCACCTCAAAGCCCCGCTCCGCCAGTTCATCGACGACGGCAAAATGATCCTCGGCGTCTGCAACGGTTTCCAGGTCCTCGTCAAATCCGGACTCCTCCCCGGCCCCACCCCCGGGATTGATCCCGCCGACTGGCACCCCACCACGCTCACCTACAACACCTCCGGCAAATTCGAAGACCGCTGGATCCGCGTCCGTTCCACCTCGAAACTCTGCAAGTGGATCCCGGAAGAAGGCTGCTCGCTCGACCTCCCGATTGCCCACGGCGAAGGCCGCTTCGTGACACGCAGCCCCGAAATCCTCGCCACGCTCCAGCAAAACGACCAGATCGCCTTCCAATACATCGACGCTGCCGGAAATCCGGCCACGACCTATCCGGAACTCCCGAACGGCTCCGTCCAATCCATCGCCGGCATCTGCGACGCCACCGGCCGCGTCCTCGGCCTCATGCCCCATCCCGAACGCATCGTCGACCCCCTCAACCATCCGACCTTCTCCCGCGGCCGCAACAAGCCCGACGGCCTCATCCTCTTTCAAACCGCCATCGCCCACGTCCGCTCCAACCAAACCGTCACTGTCTAACGTTCGTCAGCAACCACGGAGATCGCGGAGATCACGGAGAAAAGCCAAATCGCGCCTCCGTGTCCTCCGTGCTCTCCGTGGTTCCATCGGTTCGTTCCAAGGACACGAAATGCTCCCGATCTACAACACCAATACCGATTCTTCGCAAATCGACGCCCTCCGCGCCAAACTCTCCCTCAAACCCCTCCTGCTCGAAGGCATTGGGGGGGGCGACGATGAAGACCCGAGCGGCACCTCGAAGTTCGAAACCGTCCGCTCCATCCTCCGCGACGTCCAAAAGCGCGGCGACGCCGCCGTCCTCGACTACACCCAGAAATTCGACAAGACCGCGCTTACCGCGGAGACGATGCGCGTCCCGCAATCCGCCATCGAAGCCGCCGTCAACTCGGCCGACAAGAAGTTCCTCGCTGCCCTCGACATCGCCATCGCCAACCTCCGTCACTACCAGCAGGCGATGATGATCAAGGAACCGCCGCTCATTTCGCTCCCAAACGGCGGTGGAAAATTAGGCATGAAATACACGCCCATCGAACGCGTCGGCCTCTACGTCCCCGGCGGCGCCGCCGCCTATCCGACCAGCGTCCTCCACACCGCCATCCCAGCGCAAATCGCCGGTGTCAAATCCCTCTGCCTCTGCAGTCCCATGCGCGGCGGCACGGTAAGCCCCGCCGTCCTCACCGCCGCCCACAAACTCGGCATCACCGAAATCTACGCCATCGGCGGCGCCCAGGCCATCGCCGCCATGGCCTTCGGTACCGCCACCATCAAACCCGTCGATAAAATCGTCGGCCCCGGCAACACCTTCGTCCAGCTCGCCAAGAAAGAACTCTACGGCATCGTCGACATCGACTCCTTCGCCGGCCCCTCCGAAGTCATTGTCCTCGCCGATGACACCGCCGCCCCGCAACAAGTCGCCGCCGAACTCCTCGCCCAGGCCGAACACGCGCCCGGCTCCTGCCTCCTCATCACGCCGAGCGAAACACTCGCCAAGGCCGTCCAGCAGGAACTCGAGCAGCAACTGCAAAAACTCTCGCGCGAAAAAATCACCCGCACCGCCCTCGAATTCGCCAGCGCCCTGATCGTCAGCGATTCCCACGAATCAGCCCTCGCCCTCACCGACGCCTTCGCCCCCGAACACCTCCAGATCACCACCAGGAACGCCCGCGAAGACGCTTACAAAATCAAACACGCCGGCGCCATCTTCATCGGACCCTTCACCCCCGTCGCCGCCGGTGACTATCTCGCCGGTCCCTCCCACGTCCTCCCCACCTCCGGCACCGCCCGCTTCTTCTCCGGCCTCAGCGCCGACAGCTTCCGCAAGCGCACCAGCATCGTCGAATTCGACCAGAAAACCCTCGACACCCTCGGCCAATCCATCGTTGACTTCGCCCTCGTCGAAGGCTTCGACGCCCACGCCAAATCCGTCAGCACCCGTGGCACAGGCGTCCCGCCTGTGTCTTGATAAGACCTCACGCATTTACGCCCAACCTTGCCCCCACCCGCCACCGCCGCTACTCTGTCTCCATGCAGACCCTCATGGACGCCGCAAAAATCCGCCAGACCCTCGCGACCCTCGCGGACAATCTCCTCGCCGATCCCGCTTTGAAGCTCAACCAGCCCCTCGCCCTCGTCGGCATCCGTTCGCGCGGAGAGCTCATCGCCCAGCGCCTCGCCGCCGAGCTCCGCAGCCGCAACACCGGCAGGTGGGGGGGGGCCATTGATCTCGGCGTCCTCGACATCACCATGTACCGCGACGACCTCGCCGCAAGACGCGCGATCACCATCCCCCAGGGCACCGACATGAACTTCCGCCTTGATGACCGCCCTGTCGTTCTGTGCGACGACGTGCTCGAAACCGGCCGCTCCGTCCGCGCCGCACTCGACGCCCTCGTCGACTTCGGCCGCCCCCGCATCATCCGCCTCGCCGTCCTCGTCGACCGCGGCCGCCGCGAATTCCCCATCACCGCCGACTACACCGGCCTCACCGTCAACGCCCCCAACCCCGAACAAAAAATCATCGTCCACCTGCAACCCACAGACCCGGAAGACGCCGTGTATCTCAAGGAAGCGTCATGACAATCGGCAATCGGCAATCGGCAATCGGCAATGAACGCACGTGGACCCGCCCCCACCTCCTCGATCTCGAATCGCTCACCGGCGAAGAGATCATCTCCATCCTCGACACCGCTCACTCCCTCAAGGAAGTCTCCACCCGCTCCATCAAAAAAGTCCCCGCCCTCCGCGGCAAGGTGATGGTCAACCTCTTCTTCGAAGACTCCACCCGCACCAAAACCTCCTTCTCACTCGCCGCCCAGCGCCTCTCCGCCGACGTCCTCGACTTCTCCGTCTCCACCAGCTCCGTCTCCAAGGGCGAAACCCTCCGCGACACCGCCCGCAACGTCGAAGCGATGGGTGTCGACGTCATCGTCATCCGCCACCGCTCCTCCGGCGCGCCGCATCTCCTCGCGCGCTCTGTGAAATGCTCGGTCATCAACGCCGGCGACGGCTCCCACGAACACCCCACCCAGGGCCTCCTCGACCTCTTCACCATGCGCGAACACTTCGCCGCCATCGGCAAATCCCTCAACACCTTCAAAGAGCTCCACGTCGCCATCGTCGGCGACATCGCCAACTCCCGCGTCGCCCGCTCCAACCTCCACGGCCTCGCCAAACTCGGCGCCAAAATCACCCTCGTAGGCCCTGCCACGCTCGTCCCCAACGACATGAAAAAACTCTACCCCGACCAGATCAACATCTCCCACGACCTCGACGCCACCCTCCCCAAGGTCGATGTCGTCAACATGCTCCGCATCCAGTTCGAACGCCTCACCTCCTCCGCATTCCCCAGCGTCCGCGAATACTCCCGCTTCTTCGGCCTCACCAAAGACCGCCTCGCCAAGGCCCGCCCCGACATCCTCGTCCTCCACCCCGGCCCCATGAACCGCGGCCTCGAAATCAACTCCGACGTCGCCGACGGCCCGAACTCCGCCATCCTCCAGCAAGTCACCAACGGCCTCGCCGTCCGCATGGCCGTCCTCTACCTCTGCGTCGGCGCCAACACTCTCGCCCAGCGAGACGCTTCAGCCGTCACCGCATGAACCCGCCGGTCGGCCATTTGCGGCGATCGCATCTCTGCCTGAATCTGCGAAATATTCCCCATCCCACGGCAACCACAACGTAGAGTGCGGGTTGTCACGCCGGCACGAATGCCATCGCCTGTTCGATTCGCCGGAGCCAGAAATGTCTCTCACCCGCCATCTTCTCCCGCTCGCATTATGTCTCATCACCCTTCCCGCCCTCGCCGATTCACCCGCTCCAAATTTCACCGAAAAGCGCCTCCACGTCGACGCCTTCGACCAGTGTTCCTACAACGCTCTCGCCTCCGCCCTTCTTTACCACACCAGGTCCTTCCCACCCTCTCCCGCCGATCGCGCCGCCTTCGAGAATAAAACCTTCCAGACGCCACTCCAATCCGTCGGCCTCAACGCCTACTACGGTTGGGGCCCCTGGACCAGCTATACCATCAATTCCGGCAAGCTCTCCTGGCCTCACGCCGACAACGCTCCCGACGCCGCCTCGCTCCATGCCGAGAACTTCTCCCTCGCCACCAAAACGCTCCCAACCGTGAAGGACAACAGCGTTCTCGTCACCTACGCCCCCGGCGAGCGCGACGCCCTCCGCCAGCGCCTCCTGCAAAACCTCCACCGGGGCCCCATCATTCTCTGGACCCCCTACGGCGCCTACCTCGACGCCAGGAATCCCGCTCACCAGTGGCATCACGTCACCTGGAACGCCGACACCGCCACTGTCCCCTTCGACCCTTCCTTCACCCACTCCGTCACCCTCTTCGCCCGCCCCGGCGACGACCACATCCTCGTCACCGACTGCTCCGTCAGGCGTGGCACATTCGTCACCGACGCCGACACCATCCTCGCCACCGCCGCCGCCATCTCCGCCTCCATCCGCCTCCCCGATTTCAACGGCTCCAGCATCTTCACCCGCGGCCTCAAAGGCATTACGGACGACCGCTTCGAAGTCGTCATCTATCCGAACAAGGATGTTTCGCCCGCATCCACCAATCCCGCTTCCACTGATAACGACACTCTTGCTCTCGTCTCCTCCGACGAGCGCCCCGCCCTCGAGCACGCCCTCTCCCTCGCCGCCGAATGCCGCAGCCAATGGCTCGACGCCCTCCGCGACGCCCCCCCCGAACAGCGCGACGCACTCGCCTTCCTCATCGCCGGCATGCCCGCCTGTGACCTGCGCACCCTCTCCAAAGACTTCATCCTCGAAAACCTCCGCCTCGCCTTCGCCGCCCGCGCCGCCGCTCCATGGTCGCACGACATCCCCGAAGAGATCTTCCGCGACGCCATCCTCCCCTACGCCAACGTCAACGAAAAACGCGAACCCTGGCGCCGCTCCCTCGCCCAGCAAGCCGCTCCCCTCATCGCTGGTTGCCGCACTCCTTCCGAAGCCGCCCTCGCTCTCAACGCCAAACTCTTCCCCCTCGTCAACGTCCAATATCACCCCACCAAGCGCCCCAAGCCCGACCAGTGCCCCAGCGAATCCATTGCCGCCGGTTACGCCAGTTGCACCGGCCTCAGCATCCTCCTCGTCGACGCCTGCCGCTCCGTCGGCATTCCCGCGCGCGTCGTCGGCACCCCCGGCTGGGTCCTCCCCCGCGGCGACGCCAACGGCAACCACGCCGGCAACCACACGTGGGTCGAAATCTGGGACGGCCGCTGGCACGTCCTGGGCGCCTCCGAAATCTCTCCCCTCGATCACACCTGGTTCCTCGACAACGCCAAACTTGCCGTCACCTCGACCGACCCCATGCACCACATCTACGCCGCCACCTGGCGCCCCTCCGGCACCTTCTTCCCTCTCGCCTGGGACGACGGCGACCACTCCGTCAACGCCGCCGACATCACCCCCGACTACGCAAATCCTCCCTCCCCTGTCGTGCCAGAAAAGTAAGTGCCCCTCCGGACAGCCGCTTCAGCGTGCTCCTTGGTTTTTCGATCCAAACGCACTATCCTGCCACGATGAAGTCCGTTCGCTCACTCGTTCTGGCCGCCCTTTTTCTTCTTCCTTTCATCGCGCCCGCCGTCGCTGACGAAGTCTCCTTCGACGGCCTCGATTACAGAGACGCCACCATCAACGGCTATCGCGATGGCGGCCTCTCGGTCACCCTCAAAGGCGGCGAAAAACACTTCGATCTCTCCAATGTCCAGTGGATCGCTCTCGACGCCTCCCCCGACATGCTCACCGCCGAAAAACTCCGCGACAAAGACCCCCGCGCCGCACTCGCCAGCTATCAAAAAGCCATCCGCTCCCTCGACGACCACGACCTCAAGCTCCTCGCCGAACTCCGCGCCATCGCTCCCGCCGACGCCACCGGAAAATGGATCGATGCCGTCAATTATTTCCTCGACGTCTACCTCGCAAGCCCCACCCCCGACGTCTGGAAATTCCGCCCCACCCACTTCCCCGCCGCCAGTTCCACGATGATGCCCGAGTCCGCCGCCACCATCGAACACCGCCTCCCCGCCTTCACCTCCGACGAAGCCAAGAAGAACCTCAAGACCTTCCAGCTCGAAATCTACACCAAATCCAACGACCCCCGCGCCGACAAGCTCGCCCGCGAACTCTCCGGCGTCCCCGACGAATCCCCCACAAAGCTGGACAACTCCCCGCCCACCGACGACGCCCTCGTCGCCCCCATCGAAGCTGCGCTCAACGCGAAAGACTTCGCCGCCGCCCTCAAGCAGGCCGACGCCCATCTCCCCTCCGCCTCCGACTCCCTCGCGATCCGCCTTTACCAGCTACAAGCCCGCGCCTACGCCGGCCTGAACAAGCCCGACCTCGAAGCCTCCACTCTCCTCCGAATCCCCACCTTCTATCCCGCCACCCCCGAAGCCCCCGCCGCCCTCCTCGTCGCCGCCGACCTGCAAAAACAGCAGAATCACCCCGACGAAGCCAAACGCCTCTACCAGGAAATCATCGCCAAATACCCCGACAGCCCCGCCGCCATCCGCGCCAAAGGCGGCTAACCCCGTTTCGCCATTCCGTCATTCGACATTCGAATTTGATTCGTCATTCGTCATTCCTAAGGACCCTATGTTCCGCCGCTACCTCGTGCCGTTCAAAGCCCACCGCCTCCCCCACGTCCTCACCGACGCCCTCATCATCGGCGGCGGCGTCGCCGGTCTTCGCGCCGCTCTCGAAGCCGCCAAGTTCGGCGACGTCCTCCTCATCACCAAGGGCGACCTCAAGGAATCCAATACCTACTACGCCCAGGGCGGCATCGCCACCGTCACCACCAAGGAAGATTCCTTCGAATCCCACATCGCCGACACCATGACCGTCGCCTGCGGTCTCGGCAACCGCGCTGCCGTCGAAACCGTCGTCCGCGAAGCCCCCGCCCGCATCCAGGAACTCATCGAATGGGGCGCCAACTTCGACCGCGAAATCGACGGCCACCTCGCCATGGGCCGCGAAGGCGGTCACTCCTACGCCCGCATCATCCACGCCCTCGGCGACGCCACCGGCCGCGAACTCGCCAACTCCCTCACCCGAAAAGTCCGCGAGAATCCCAACATCCAGGTCTTCGAACACACCTTCATCCTCGACCTCGTCACCATCGATTCCGGCTGCCTCGGCGCCATCGCCTATCAGAAAGACCGCGGCATCTTCATGATCCTCGCCCGCAAGACCCTCCTCGCCTCCGGCGGCGCTGGCATGCTCTACCGCGAAACCACCAACCCCTCCGTCGCCACCGCCGACGGCCACGCCATGGCCTTCCGCGCCGGCGCCATCACCCGCGACATGGAAATGGTCCAGTTCCATCCCACCACCATCTACATCGCCGGCGCAACGCGCGCACTCGTCACCGAAGCCGTCCGCGGCGAAGGCGCCAAGCTCATCGACAAGAACGGCTACCGCTTCATGCCCGACTACCACCCTCAGGCCGAACTCGCCCCGCGCGATGTCGTCTCCCGCTCCATCCTCGCGCAAATGGTCAAAACTCACTCCACACACGTCTTCCTCGACGCTCGCCACATGTCCGAGCAGGCCTTCAAAGACCGCTTCCCCGGCATCTACCAGATGTGCATCTCCTTCGACGTCAATCCCGCCAATCAACCCATCCCCGTCCACCCCTCCGCCCACTACATGGTCGGCGGCGTCGTCACCGATCTCCACGGCCGCGCCTCCATCCAGAACCTCTACGCCATCGGCGAAGTCTCCAACACCGGTCTCCACGGCGCCAACCGCCTCGCCTCCAACTCACTCATCGAAGCTCTCGTCTTCGGCAAACGCGCCGGTGAACACGCCGGTCAGCTCATCGCCGACGAATCCGAAGACCTCATCCCCCCAAAGCTCACCGTCGACATCGAATCCTCCGCCCGCACCGAGCTCGACACCGCCGACGTCCGCTCCTCTCTCCGTTCCCTCATGTGGCGCAACGTCGGCATAGAACGCAACGGCCCCCATCTCAACGAAGCCTCCGAAATCATCCACTTCTGGTCCCGCTACGTCCTCGACAAAACCTTCGACTCGCCCCCCGGCTGGGAACTCCAGAACATGCTCGAAGTCGCCACCCTCATCGCCCGCAGCGCCGCACTCCGCACCGAAACCCGCGGCGTCCACTTCCGCACCGACTTCCCCCACACCGACGACAACAACTGGAAACTCCACATCGACTGGCAAACCCACCGCCCCGCCCCCACCCTCACCCCGGTCCAAGGGAACCCGTAGCGTCAGCGCCGGCCCATCACCCTCTCGAACACCCGGTCCCCTCCCTCGCAGACGGTGCATCAACACGCGAATCTCCCGCCAGTACCCCTGCCGCGACGATTGTCGCATTCATGCCTCCGTTCAAGACGGAAACATATTGACACCTGCCGCGGCGGGTTTGAAGACAACACCCCGCTCCCTTTACCCAACCCCCACCCTCTGGTACGCTAATCCCCCTTGACGGCCACCGGCCGTGGTTGAGGTTCCCGAATGACGGACAATCGCCACAACTAACCGCTCCCGCACCCCTCATCACCCCCAAGGGTCATGATCCAGCGGTAGCGCACGTTGTGGCGAAACTGTTTTTGCACCCCCGTCAATCGGCAATCGGCAATTGGAAATCGGCAATCTTCTCACGAGGTCCACATGTCCTTCAAACGCTCCCACTCCTGCGGCATCCTCCGCAAATCCGACGCCTCCCAAACCGTCTCCCTCGCCGGCTGGGTCAACGCCTACCGCGACCACGGCGGCGTCGTCTTCATCGACCTCCGTGACCGCGCCGGCCTCACCCAGGTCGTCTTCCACCCCGATTACGCCCAGGCCCACGAGATCGGCCGCGCACTCCGGAACGAGGACGTCGTCGCGATCCACGGCACCGTCCGCCCGCGCGAAGAAGGCAAGACCAACCCCAAAATGCCCACCGGCGAAATCGAAGTCATCGTCACCGCCGCTGAACTCATCAACAAATCCGACCCCGTCCCCTTCACCCCCGGCCAGCGCGAGTCCGTCTCCGAAGACACCCGCCTCAAATACCGCTACCTCGACATCCGCCGCAAGGAAATGACCGACGCCCTCATCACCCGCCACAAGATCGTCAAGATCATGCGCGATTACTGCGACGAGCACGGCTTCCTCGAAATCGAAACCCCCATCCTCTACAAATCCACCCCCGAAGGCGCCCGCGAATTCCTCGTCCCCTCCCGCCTCCACCCCGGTTCCTTCTACGCCCTCCCCCAATCCCCGCAGCTCTTCAAGCAGGTCCTCATGGTCGGCGGAATGGAACGCTACATGCAGATCGCCCGCTGCTTCCGCGATGAAGACCTCCGCGCCGACCGTCAGCCCGAATTCACCCAGCTCGATCTCGAAATGTCCTTCGTCGACCGCGAAGACGTCATCCAGCTCATCACCGGCCTCATCGTCCGCCTCTGGAAAGAAATCCTCAACATCGAGCTGCCGACGACGTTCACCCGCATGCGCTACTTCGAAGCGATGGAACGCTTCGGCATCGACCGCCCCGACACCCGCTACGGCCTCGAACTCAAGGAAGCCTCCGACTGGGCCAAGACCACCGACGCCGCCGTTTTCAAATCCGTCGTCGAATCCGGCGGCCGCGTGAAGATGATCACCGTCCCCGGCGGCGGCACCTCCCTCACCCGCAAAGCCCTCGACGCCCTCACCGAAGAGGCCAAAAAGTTCGGCGCCAAAGGCCTCGCCTACCTCAAGCTCGGCGGCGACGCCGGCGCCGGAAAAATGTCCGGCCCCGTCGCCAAGTTCATCTCCGACGAAAAACAGGCCGAACTCCGAACCCTCGCCCAGGCCGGCGACGGCGACATCATCCTCTTCTGCGCCGACAAGCTCGACACCTGCTACCGCGTCCTCGGCGAACTCCGCCAGAAAATCGCCCGCGACCTCAACCTCATCCCCGAAGGCAAGTACAACTTCCTCTGGGTCGTCGACTTCCCCAGCTTCGATTACGACGCCGAAACCCAGCGCCACATCGCCAAGCACCACCCCTTCACCGCCCCGCTCGATGAAGATGTTCCCCTCCTCGACTCCGACCCGACGAAGGTGCACGCGAAGGCCTACGACATCGTCCTCAACGGCATCGAACTCGGCGGCGGCTCCATCCGTATCCACCAGAAGGCCCTTCAATCCAAAGTCTTCCAGCTCCTGGGCATCTCCCCTGAAGACGCCCAGAAAAAATTCGCCTTCCTCCTCGACGCCCTCCGCTTCGGCGCCCCGCCCCACGGCGGCATCGCCCTCGGCCTCGACCGCCTCGTCATGCTCATGCTCAACCGCCAGTCCATCCGCGACGTCATCGCCTTCCCCAAAACCCAATCCGGCACCGACCTCATGACCGAAGCGCCGAATATCGTCGAGCCCAAACAACTCATCGAACTCTCCGTGGCGACCATCGCGCCGCCGCCGAAGAAATGAATCTAGTGCGGATTCCGGCCGCGTAAACCGGGGGTGGGAGGCCTAATGTCCGACGTACTGGCTCAGCCGGTCCTCAATCTGCAGCGCCCGAATACCAGCGAAACGGTAATCGGTGCGCCCAGCATTTCCGTTACCGGCGGCAACGACATCACCCCGCCCATCCACTCCGCCGACCGACTCCTCCCCCTCGACGGCTGGCGTGGCCTCTCCATCCTCGCCGTCCTCGCCTGTCACATGCTCCCCCTCGGCCCAAAATCCTGGGGCCTCAACGAACCTGCCGGCCTCCTCGGCATGTCCCTCTTCTTCACCCTCTCCGGTTTCCTCATCACGTCGATGCTCCTCAAACGCCTCGACATCCGCGCTTTCTTCATCCGCCGCGCCTGCCGTATCCTCCCCCTCGTCCTCCTCTACACGATCGCCGTCCTCGCCGCCCTCCACGCCCCGCTCCACACCTGGCTCGCCCACCTCTTCTTCACCATCAACTACGACACCGACCAACTCACCTTCCTCACTGGCCACCTCTGGAGCATCTGCGTCGAGATCCACTTCTACCTCTTCATCGGCCTCAGCTGCTTCATCCTCCGCCGCTACACCTTCTACCTCCTTCCGATCCTCGCCCTCGCCGTCACCGCCCTCCGCATCCGCTGGCACGTCTACTACTCGATCACCACGCATCTGCGCGTCGACGAAATCCTCGCCGGCGCCTGCCTTGCCCTCATCTACCACAACTTCCTCGTCGCACCAATCCGAAAATTCCTTTCCTTCCCACGGCTCCAACCAATCCTCGCCATCCTCCTCCTCCTCTCCTGCCACCCACTCGGCGGCCCCCTCAACTACTTCCGCCCCTACTTCGCCGCCTCCCTCGTCGGCACCTCGCTCTGCCAATCGAACCGCCTCCGCAAATTCCTCCTCCTCCGCCCCCTCGCCTACATCGCCGCCATCTCGTACGCCCTCTACATCGTCCATCCCCTCACCCTCCACGGCTGGCTCGTCAGCGGCAGCAAACCGATCATGTACGCGAAACGCCCCCTCTGCTTCGCCATCACCTTCGCCCTCGCCCACCTCTCCACATATACGTGGGAAAAGCATTGGATCGCCCAAGGCAAGCGCTGGTCAGAAGACCCATCGCGAAGTCGCCACTCAACGGGTTTCACCGCTCCATTTGTCAATGTCCCCACGAAATCTCTGCGCGCAGAATAGGCAATGCAAATGCTGCGTAAATCTTGTTTCATCCTCTACCATTCCAGCCCATTCCCCCTGATAATGCCCCCCTTATGAATCGCCCAAGAACAAAAATCGTCGTTACCCTCGGCCCCGCGTGCGTCGCGCCGGAGATCTTCTCCAAGCTCGTCGATGCCGGCGTCTCGGTTGCCCGCCTCAACTTCTCCCACGGCTCGCACGAGCAGAAACGCGCGTACCTCGAAACCGTGCGCTCCTGCTCCACGCGCGCCGTCGCCATCATGGCCGACCTCTGCGGGCCCAAAATCCGCGTCGGCCAGATCGAAAACAACGCCATGCCCCTCGCCACCGGCGACACCGTCACCATCCACCGCGAACCCATGATCGGCCGCGACTTCAACATCTCCACCAGCTACGCCTGCCTCGTCGACGATCTCGAAGTCGGCCAGCGCGTCCTCATCGACGACGGCAACATCCGCATGATCGTCACCGAAAAGGCCACCAACTCCGTCAAATGCCAGGTCACCCACGGCGCTCTCCTCTCCTCCAACAAGGGCTTCAACCTCCCGCACACGAAGGTCAATATTCCCTCCATCACCGACAAGGACTGGAAGGATGTCGACTTCGCCATCGAGCACAAGCTCGACTACATCGCGCTCTCCTTTGTCCGCACTGCCGATGACGTCATTCAACTCCGCAAATACCTTGATGCGCGCGGCGCGAAGATCCACGTCGTATCCAAAATCGAAATGCCCGAAGCGGTGCAGAATCTGACGGCGATCATCGAAGCATCGGACGCGGTCCTCGTCGCCCGCGGCGATCTTGGCGTCGAAATGGACCTCACCGCGGTTCCCGTCATCCAAAAAGAGATCGTCCATCAGTCGCACGAAGCCGGCAAACCGGTCATCGTGGCGACGCAGATGCTGCAGACGATGGTCGACAACCCCACGCCGACGCGTGCCGAAGTCTCCGACGTCGCCAACGCCATCTTCGACGGCGCTGATGCCGTGATGCTCTCGGGCGAAACGGCCGTCGGCAAATACCCGGTCGGCGCCGTGCACGTGCTCACCGAAATCGCGACGCACACCGAGGCGTACATCATCAAGAAGGGCATCCGCATGCCGCCCCCGAAGCTGCTGCAGATGATCCACCACCGCACCGCCGCCATCGCTCACGGCGCGAAGGAAGTCGTGCAGGACATCAACGCCAAGCTCGTGGTCGTCTGGTCGCAGGCCGGCGGTTCGGCGCGTTACCTCTCGAAGCAGCGCTTCGGCGTCCCGATCATCGCGCTCTCCACCGACCCCGCCGCCGTCCGGCGCATGGCCCTCTATTACGGCATTTCCCCCGTGCAGGCCGAAATCCCCGGTCATTTCGATGATCTTCCGCTGCTTGTCGATGAAATCTGCGCCGCGCACAATCTGGCAGAGCCCGGCGATCGCGTCGTCATCGCCGCCGGCGCGCCGCTCGGTATCATCGGCGTGACCAATTCGCTCTCCGTGCATACCGTCGGTAAAATCTGACCGTTCTTCGCAAACAGGACCCTCCATGATCAAACGCAGACTCGTTTGCGGATCGCTTCTCCTCCTCGTCCTCGCGGCCTGCCACAGCAAGAAACGTTATCCCGAGCCGCTCCCCGGTTGGCACAACGACGATTACTCCGTCATTTTCGGTCGCCTGCAGCGCGTCGTCTCAAAGAATCCCGATGAGCAGCCCGTGTGGGTGATCCGCTTCGGCCTGGCCACGGAAAAATACGGCGGCGAACTCGCTCTCACCCCGCCGCAACGCCTCGTCGGGTACACCGGCGGCGAAGACGTTGAGCTCCACGGTGCTGTGCGCACCGACCTCGCCTACCCGAGCTATCCCGGCAACTGGTACGAAATCCACAGCATCCGCATGTGGAAACCGCACCAGTAAGCACCTTCACCCGCCCAGTTCATCGTGATACCGTTTCATCAGATCCGCCCGGGCCACCATCCCCGTGACCGTCTTCCTGCCGTTGACGATCCCCACAATCCCCAACTGATCGACATCATAGCGTGCGAATAAATCCCAGGCGGCCTCCAGCGTGTCCGTCGGTTTGAGCGGCGGTACGTTTGTCCGCATCACCTCGCCTACGAGCAGCAGCGGCGCACTTTCCGGCGCGAGCATGACCGTCCGCACATCCGCATCGTTGAGCAGCCCGAGATATTCATCCTTTTCATCGGTCACGACGTAGTCTGACGCGCCGGTTGCCGCACTGCGCGCCACAATTTCCGAGAGGGTCTGGCCCGGCTTGGCGATCGCCGCGGAGCGTTGCGGCAACTGATCGATCCCGATCCGCCTCAGCGCCGAGATACCCACCGCCGCTCCCGCCCGCACGCCCAGTTTTGTCAGCGGAATCGTGTAGAGACTTTCCTTCAACACCGCTCGAAACAGCACCGTCGCCGTCACCGCCGACAGCATGATCGGCAGCATGACCTGGTAATTGCGCGTCAGCTCGAAGAGCAGAATGATTCCCATGAGCGGCGCCTGTATCACCGCCGCGAGGATCGACCCCATGCCCACGAGGGCGTAGACAGAGGGCTGCGTTCCGGGAAAGAAATGTTGCATCGCCATTCCCATCGCGCCGCCCGCCGTTGCGCCGATAAACAGTGCCGGCGCGAAAACGCCGCCTGCTCCGCCTCCGCCCAGCGTCAATGCCGTCGCCAGCATTTTTCCGAAGCAAAAAAGGAGCAGAATGCCGAGCGTCAAGCCGATCGCATTTCCGCCTGGCTGATAGGTGTGTACATCGAGCACGTGCATGATGGTCGTGTAGCCGCTGCCGAAGATCGGTACATACCACAGCCCGGCGGTGCGCACGTATTTCGCATGATCCAGGATGATGATCAGCAGCACCCCGCATACGCCTGACAATCCGGCGCCGACCGCCGGTTGAAAGAAGGGGGGCAGTTTCATGCGCCGATCGAACAGCTCCGTCACCGCCTCCATCATCCAGGTCATCCCGATCCCGAGAAGTCCGCAGACCAGGCCGAGCAGCAGGTAATTTGGAATCTCGTGGAAATCGAAAACGATGTCCATGCCGCTGGCAGGCAGTTCGAAAAGTCCGCGTACCAGTTCATTGTGAGCCGGATGAGTTGCGCCCATGGTGGCTGCGGCTGGCTGCAGGTGTGAAGCATTATGGATTGCATGGAACGTCGTGGTGGCGATGACCGCCGAGATGACGATCGGCGTGAATGTCTTGACGGAGAAATCGCGCAGCATGACTTCGAGTGCGAAGAGCACCCCGGCGATGGGGGCATCGAACACGGCGCTGATTCCGGCGGCGGCGCCGCAGCCGATCAGAGTCGCCGCGTTCGTGCGGGAGATCCCCGCCAGCGTCGCGACGATTGAGCCGATTGATGATCCGATGATTGCGATCGGCGCTTCGGGGCCGGCGGATCCGCCCGTTCCGATCGTCAGTGAGCTGGTCGCCAGCATTTCGATGCCGAGCGTGTGCCGCAGTTTCCCCCGGTCCCGGATCAGCGACAGCAGCACCGCGGAAAGTCCATGCAGCGATGAATGCGCCCGATGGAAAATGAGTCGCACGCAGCTCACCATGAATCCACCCAGCGCGGGCAGCAGCGGCAGTAGAAAGATCCACCGCCCCGTCAAATCGAATCTTTCGACCAGCGCCCGGAAATAATGAATCTGCAGCAAATCGACGCACTGCTCGAAGCACCACGCCGCTCCGGCTGCAATAAACCCCACCACCACTGCCATGACAATCAGCAGCGTTTCTTCGCGAACGCCCCACCGCGCCAACTGCTGCAGGACCCGCAGCCGCCACACCCCCGGCATCCGCGCGACTTTCCGGCCCAGCTTCTCCAGTTTCAGTATCTGCTCCAACCGCGTGTCCACAGGAACTCCCACTCAGGATCGCGGCAGGCAGGACCGCGTTTAAGAAATCGCCGCCGGAATTATGCCCGCGCCGGCGCCTCCCTCCCGTGCCCTGGCTTCGCTGGTCGACATCCTCCGCTCCGGATTGGTCTCGTACCGATCCCGGAGCGCGATGATCGCATCCATGATTCGCTTCGTGGCGATCTCCCGCCCCGCATCGCGGTCGAGAATCTTCAAATCGTCGAATCGCAGAGGCCGACCGAAGTAAATCGTTACTTTACTGCGTATTAGAAAATCTTTCACCATCCCGGCGTGCACGTTCGTGCCTGCGATGTATGCGGGAACGACCGTTGCTCCACTCATGAGCGCGAGCAGCGCCACGCCGGGGCGGCCCTCGTCCATGCGGCCGTCGTCGCTGATTTTTCCTTCCGGGTACATGCCGATGCAGCCACCGTCTTTCAGGACGCGCAGTGCGGTGCGGAAGCTGGCGGTGTCATTGCCCGTCCGGTTTACCGGGATGACGCCGAATGCCTTGTACAAATAAAGGAAGGGCTTCTTCTCGTAATATTCTTTGGCCATCATGAACTGGATCAGCCGGTACTTGCTGGTCACCTGCATCACGAGGGGATCGTATGCGGTGGTGTGATTGGCGACGAGAATCGTTGGGCCGGAGGTGGGGATGCGGGCGGCGGTTCCGGCTTCGAGGTGTTTGACGAGCGACAGATAGCCGCGAACGAATCGCAGCATGATGGAGGCCGGCGTCGGCAGGGATTGCCGCCGATAGTAAAAGCTGACGAGCCAAAGTCCGACGCCCACGATTCCGATGGCCAGCACGCGGAGAACGAACAGGATGTAATCGTCGATGTTTGTGGAGATCGCCAGCGGCACGGCGACTCCGACGAGGCCGACATTGGCCACCATGTCGCGAATGGCCATCACCCGGCCGCGGATGAAGTCGGGGACAATGCGCTGGAGGAGGGTATCGAGGCTCACCATCAGGATGGCGCTGAAGAATCCTCCGATCACGAGGAATGCGAGTGCCCATGGCCAGTGCTCGGGCACGGAGAAGAGGAAGAGAAAGAGCCCGACGAGCGCCATGGCCCAGGCGATGCCGAACTCTTTGGGAATGCCGTGGCGGGAGAGGGAGACCGCGGCGGCGCCGACCATCATGCCGATGCCGACGATGCCGAGGAAAATCCCGAAATAATCGACGCTCATATTGAATTTTTTTGTGACGATACCGGTCAATCCCGAAAGGATGATCGCCCCGGCGCACCAGAAGAGGAACATGAGCATGACGACTTGGAGTGCGCGCTTGTGCGCCAGGAGATAATTCAAGCCCTGGCGGAATTCGCCGAAGATGCTGCTCCGCTGGTCCCTGGGAATGGCCCGTCCGACCACGCGGGCGGTGCGGGTCATGAAGAGCAGGAGGATTCCGGAGGTAAGGAATGTCCCGGCGTCTATGTACATCGCGATTCCCAGATGCCAGCGGACGAGAATCGCTCCGACGATGAACCCGACGAGGGAGGCGATCGTGCCGGCAGCATTGGTCAAGGCGTTGGCTCGAAGAAGCTGGTCGGGATGCACGAGGTTGGGCAGGAGCGCGGTGCGCGCCGGCGAGAAAAAGGCGGAGAATGCGGCGAGGATGAGTTCGGAGATCAGCAGCAGCAGAACCGCATAAGAAATGGTCGGCATCCAGGGGACGGACTGGTGCAGTGCCGCGGGAAGGGCGAGGAAAAGGGTTCGGGCGAGGATCACGATGATGACGCGGGCGAAATCGGAGGTGATCATCACGGTGCGGCGGGGGAGGCGGTCGGCGATGACGCCGGTGAACGGCCCCAGCACCAGGAACGGCGCCAGCATCATGACGTTCAGTTGAGCCGTCTCCTGCGTTCCGATGCGGTGCTGCTTGAGCATTTCCAAAAGCTTGAGCATCACCAGGAAGTGGATGCGGTCGCCGAGGGCGGAGACGACGTAGCCTCCCCAGAGGAGGAGGAAATTCCGGTTCCGAAACAGACTTGGGAAGTGTTCGAGAATCGGCGTCTGGTATGCCGGAACAGCGCCTGCCTGGGGTGTCTCGCTCATGCACTCCGCTCCAAAGCTGCGGGGGATTACCCCTATCCAAGCGTCACCGGGGGATGACTCCCGCACTTCCGCCCCGACCGGCGGTGCGGCATGGGGGGGGTATGCGCTCACATTATCATGGATGGCGACGCGAGGGTAGACGAGGGATATTATCGGCCGAAGGGGGGCGGGAGCCGCATTAGCTCTGTGTGAGGATCGGCGACGGGGGCGGGGCGGGCGCGTAGGATAGGGGGATGGGTTTACTTGAGCGGATAACGCATTCGTTGAACCGGCTTACGCATTCGGCGGGGGTGCGGGCGTTTCTGAATCACACCTACGCGAGGTACGGACATATGACGGAACTGAAGATTGACGACCGTGCGAAGACGATTGACGTGATGGTGCAACTGAAGGGGGAGGAGGTGCCGATTCATGTGCATGTGGCAAGCTATACGCTGGATGCGGAGGCGAACACGATGACGGTGGGGGAGGTGCATGTGTCGCGGGAGTGGATGAATGTGCTGGCGAATGAGCTGGTGAAGGGGAAGGCGTTGCCGCTGCCGGCGGGGGCGGGGAAGTGGGCGAAGCTGGTGTTGTGAAGCGGAAGTCAGTAGTCAGTAGTCAGTAGTCAGGACGGGGGGAGTTCGCCCCCCCCAATTCCAGACCGCCAAGGTGTGTGTGTCAATGTCGGTCTCCTCCCTGGACCTATAGGAATTGCAGGAGATGTGAAGATGGTGAAGATGAGAGAGCGGGGGTGTGAGGGTGACTGCTGTTCCCGCCCTCTTTTCTCCCCCATGCAAGGCGGTGCAACATGAAGCTTTCCCGCATCCGCATCCTCCACGCCGACATCACCACGCTCGATGTCGACGCCATCGTCAACGCCGCCAACTCCTCCCTCCTCGGCGGCGGCGGAGTCGACGGCGCGATCCACCGCGCCGCCGGCCCACAGCTCCTCGAAGAATGCCGCACCCTCCACGGCTGCCCCACCGGCCAAGCCAAAATCACCAGGGGATATGATCTCACCGCCCGCCACGTCATCCACACCGTCGGCCCCATCTACGACGGCGGCGGCTATCATGAAGCAGAGCTCCTCGCCTCCTGTTACACAGAATCCCTCCAATTTGCCGCGACCCACACGCTCAACACCATCGCCTTCCCCGCCATCTCCACCGGCGTCTACGGCTACCCCAAATCCGAAGCCTGCGACATCGCGCTCTCCACCGTCATCGAATGGCTCGCCACCCACGACCTCCCCCACACGGTCATCTTCTGCTGCTTCTCCGAAGAAGACGCCAACCTGTACCAAAGAACTCTCGCCAGCAAAGATCCTTAGCGCACCCCAATACGTCAGGTTTTAGAACTTTGTAGCCACTTCTGGTCACGATCGGAAAGGATGCTCTTTATAAAGTCGGATGTTGGGGAGGCTGGGGGGATGAAACGCGCTTCAGCGAAAGAGCGGGAGAAGTGATGGAACTGGATCGCCGGTCAACGATCCAGCGGGCAGAGCGTGGCGGCGTATTGTTGGGATTGACGCTTTTCGATGGTAAAACAGGGGCGGGAGCGGGTGGTGGTTGTGAGGCAGAGTGGTTGTTTTTGGAGTGGACGATGGCAAGTGCGTATCGGCAGGACACGATTGAGAACTGGGTGAGTGATTTTTGCCTGTCGGATGCGGCTCGGGGGTTTTTGCCGGCGGTGCGGGAGGTGGCGGGGGAGGTGTTGGTGGTTTTTCTGGGGGCGGCTTGTGCGGTGCGGGATGTGGAGCCGGGGGATGTGGAGGAG
>DATKPA010000091.1:0-50179 GCA_035524355.1 Phycisphaerae bacterium
TACGGCACCATCTTCGAAATCCCCGCCGGCACCAACTCCATCCTCACCCTCGCCAACTTCAACACCGTCAACGGCGCCATCCCCATGGGCAACCTCGTCATCGACTCCTCCGGCAACCTCTTCGGCGCCACCTCCGGCGGAGGCCTCTACAACCGCGGCACTCTCTGGGAACTCAAAAAATCCGACTACACCAACCCCGACACCCTCGGCAACGCCACCATCACCAACCTCTGGAATTTCACCGGCAACAAGGGCGGCGCTTACCCCGACGCCGGCGTCGTCTTCGATTCCTCCGGGAACCTCTGGGGAACCACCTTCGGCAACGGCAACAACTACGCCAACGTCTTCGAATTCAACGTCACCACCCTCGTCTACCAGTCCATCTACACCTTCACCAACAGCGGCGACCACATTAACTCCACCCTCGCCACCGACGCCAACGGAACACTCGTCCGCACCGACGCCAACGGCACCATCTCCACCAACGGTACCTTCGTCTACGGCGCTCTCTATCAATACTCCGGCGACGGCGACGGCGAAATCTTCCGACTCGGCGTCACCGGCGGGAACTACGGCTACCCCTTGTACCTCGCCGGCTTCAACCAGAACAACAACGACTCCTCTCTCCCCGTCGGTAAGCTCCTCTTCCTCGACACTACCTCCGGCACCCACGACCTCGTCGGCATCACCGTCTCCGGCGGTCACAATGGCCTCGGCACCATTTTCGATTTCCCCATCACTACCTCCAATCCCAAAATCCGACGCATTACCTACTTCAGCAACACCAACACCGTCGGCAGCCGCCCCGTCGGTTCACTGTTCGCCTCCGGTAGCAACGGCATTTACACCCTCACCGGCGTTACCACCTTCGGTGGCCCCAATGGCAACGGCGGCGTCTACCAGTACCCACTCACTCTCCTTCCGCCCAACGCTTCCTACCCCTCCAATCCCGTCGGCCCTCAAATGATCTCCAACATCACCCTCACCGACCAGACCGGCATCAACCCCACCGGCGGTCTCACACTCGTCCCCGCAAACGACTCCACCGGCAAAATCTTCTTCACCACCGCCAACAAAGGCCCGCTCACCAACGGCAGCATCATCGAACTCGACCACATCCCCAGCCCCTCCGACCGACTCTCCTTCACCAATCAACCCTCCACCGTCACCGCCGGCTCTTCCTTCGGAAGCATCACCATCAAGGCCCAACTCTCCAACGGCTCACTCGACACCGCCCCCGGTACCGTCACCCTCTCCATCGCCACCGGCCCCTTCCGCTCCAACATCACACTCGCCACCGCCAACCTCGTCGGCGGCTTCGCCACTTTTTCCAACCTCACCCTCACGCAGGCCGGCAACTACACCCTTAGCGCCACTCTCAACAACGGTGCCTACGTCCAGTCCAACCAGTTCAACATCAACCCCGCCGCCGCTGCCAAACTCGTCATCTTCCAGCAACCCACTCCTCTGGCCCCGATTCCACCCACGCCCCCCACCACCGGCACCACCGGAAAACCGCTCGCTCCCACCTCCGTTAAAATCGAAGACCAGTACGGCAACCTCGTCACCAGCAACTCCTCACAGGTCACGATCTCCATCCTCTCCGGCCCCTCCGGCGGAAAAATCGCCAACAACAAAGTCAACGCCAACCGCGGCATTGCCCTTTTCAACAACCTCCAGCTCTCCCCCACCGGCACCTTCAAACTCCAGGCCTCCGACGGCAGCCTCACCAAGGCCAACTTCGCCCCCATCACCATCGGCGCTGTTCCCTCCGCTCTCGCCTTCGGTACGCTCCCCGCCTCCCCCGCTATCGGCCAATCCTTCACCATCACCCTCCGCCTCACCACACCCAACCACGCCACCATCGCCACCGCCAACGCCAACGTTACACTCTCCCTCGCCTCGCAAACCAACGGCCTCTCCCTCTTCGGCACATTCACCGTCCAGGCCGTCAATGGCATCGCCACCTTCCGCGACCTCACCCTCTACTCCAACAACAGCAGCTTCACCACCGGCTCCGTCTCCTTCCGCGCCTCCAGCCCCAACCTCTCCACCATCACCTCCGCACTCCTCACCATCATCGCCAAACCCACCACCACCGTCTGACCGGCAAAAAGCCGGCGATGGCATCGCCGGATTGTGCCCTCACTCAACGTATGTCTACGCCATCACGCTCGCGACGTCGCCCTCTATTCTGAATTCACTGATTCACCTATTCTGAATTCTCCGTGTAAACTCCCCCCATGCTCATCCTCGGCATAGACCCCGGCCTCCGACTCACCGGCTACGCACTCGTCTCCCTCACCAAAGGAAAGCCCGTGCTCCTGGAAGCCGGCGTTCTCAGAATGAAATCCAAGGGCGATCTTGCGACCAGACTCGCGGAACTCCACACCCACCTCGCCGAACTCATCGCCGAATCCTCCCCCGACCGCGTGGCCGTCGAACAACTCTACGCCCACTACAAACACCCCCGCACCGCCATCCTCATGGGCCACGCTCGCGGCGTCATCCTCCTCGCCGCCGCACAAAAACAACTCCCCGTCACCAACCTCGCCAGCACCATGGTCAAACGCACCATCACCGGCAACGGCCACGCCTCCAAACAACAAGTCCAACGCGCCGTCGCCACTCTCTGCAAACTCCCCAAACCCCCCGAGCCCCCCGACGTCGCCGACGCCATCGCCATCGCCTGGACCCTCGCCACAAGAATCTCCCACAAACTCCCGTGACGTGACCTTTCAGATCCCACCGCAACCAAAAAGAGTCGCCGGAAGTTCTACAGCGCCCGGATGTCCTGTTACCCCCACGCCTCGTTTCAGCGTGTATCGATCCCCATGGCAATCCTCCCCTCAGCCGGCGCCCATGCGATTTTCCCCAAAAAGGCGCCCCATTCTTTGGTCTCCCGGGTAAATGTGCCGCCGAAAAATGCCGAGGATAATCTCGTCATAATGAGGATTAAATATCCGCCGGCACAAAATGCATTTAGACATTTCAACCTCTATGACACGCCGGCGGAGGTGGCCGCAATTTACGCGATTCCGCGAAGATCATCTGGATAACATCCCGCACCAGATGCGGCGTTTATTTTGGAGCTCCCATGAAAATGACCATCGGTAAACGCATCATCTTCGGCTTCGCGGCCATCCTCTTCATCACGGGCTCCCTCGGAGCGCTCGCCTACTCTCGCCTCTCCACAATACGCTTCATTGCCGACGACTTGACCGACAACTGGATCCCCGGTGTCGACACGTTGGGCCAGGTAAGAACCGAGGTGATGAAGAGCCGAGGTATAATGATGGGCCATCTCATTGCGGACACGAAGGAGGAGATGGCACGGCTGGATGCCGCTTTCTCAGCGAAGTTAGACGAAACCCATAAGATGCTGGCCGATTACCAGACTCTCGTATCCGATCCACGCGAAAAGCCGATGTACGCGGCCGTCCTCGCCGACGAAGAAGCCTATCAAGCCGCCGCCAAACCGGTCCTGGCGCTCTGCGTGGAGTTGAAGACCAAAGAGGCCATCCAGCTATATCGGAAGACCGTCGCGCCGGCCTTTGATAAATATGTCGCCGATCTCAGCACCGAATTTGACCTGAACAAGCAGGGTTGTGATGACGACGCCCGTCAAACAAAGGCGACCGTGAATTCCGGCATCACGTGGGTCATCGTTGGCCTTTCAAGTGCCCTGGGCGCTGGGCTTCTCATCGCCACCCTCATCATCCGTGGCACCAACAAAGTTCTCAACCGCATCGCCGCAAGCCTCGGCGAAGGCTCCGCCCAGGTCGCTTCCGCCTCTTCTCAGGTCTCCTCCTCCAGCCAGACTCTCGCCCAGGGCGCCAGCGAACAGGCCGCCTCCCTCGAAGAGACAAGCTCCGCTCTCGAAGAAATCAGCTCCATGACCAGGAAGAACGCCGACACCGCCCAGCAGGCAAACAACCTCTCCGCCGAAGCCCAGAACGCCGCCGCCAAGGGCAACGACGCGATGAACAAGATGGCCGCGGCCATCCACGAAATCGAAAAGTCTGCCAATGAGACCGCCAAGATCATCAAGGTCATCGACGAAATCGCCTTTCAGACCAACCTGCTCGCCCTCAACGCCGCCGTCGAAGCCGCCCGCGCCGGTGAAGCCGGCAAAGGCT
The DNA here is from genome assembly GCA_035524355.1 of Phycisphaerae bacterium. Lineage (GTDB taxonomy): Bacteria > Planctomycetota > Phycisphaerae > WQYP01 > WQYP01 > DATKPA01. Next base: position 4,140 of record DATKPA010000091.1, read on the forward strand.
TTGCCGTCGTCGACGAAGAGGTCCGCAATCTCGCGATGCGTTCCGCCGAAGCCGCCAAGAACACCACCGCCCTGATCGAAGGCAGCGTGAACAACGCCAAAAACGGAGTTGCCTTCAGCGTCGATGTGGCCACGATCCTCCAGGAAATCACCGGCTTCTCCACCAAGGTCAACACCCTCGTCAGCGAGATCGCCGCGGCCAGCAAGGAACAAACCCAGGGCATCCAGCAGGTCAGTACCGCGGTCTCGGAGATGGACCGGGTCACCCAGTCCAACTCCGCCGGCGCCGAAGAATCCGCCGCCGCCTCCGAAGAACTCTCCAGCCAGGCCGAACAGATGCGCACCATGGTTGATGAACTCCTCGCCCTCGTCGGCGCTGCCGCCGTGAAATCCCAGCACACTCCCTCCGCCGCCGCACCCCGTCAGCATTCTCAATCTTCAAAATCGCCCCACACGAACACCCCCACCCCCAACAATCCCACCAGCCACGCCGGCCGCCAACGCAACACCCACGCCGCTCAACTCATCCCCCTTGGCCAAGACGAAGCCTCCACCTCCGCCGCAACCTTCGGCGAATTTAACAGCGGCGACTGACCCTCCATTCTTCCAAAACTCCCACGCCGGGACCGCCACGTGCCCTCCACGCGGCGGCCCCGCTTTTTTGGGGCCATCACCAAGATCGTCGAACTCTGCGGCTCCAAAACACCCGAAGTCGCCCGCCGCCTCGGGCTGTGCGGGCCAACTCGCTCCACCCGCAAACACCCCCCCCACACATCCCCCAGACCCCATACCCCAGACCCCCTCCATCCTTTCCTCGTTCATCATTCATAATTCATCGTTCCCCCAACCCACGCCCCCGATTTGCTACAATACGGGACTCGTTTCTCCGGAACCCAAAATGCACGCAAAAACCCCCGAACTCCTCTCCCCCGCCGGCGACTGGGACGCCCTCCGCGCCGCCGTCGCCAACGGCGCCGACGCCGTCTACTTCGGCCTCGACCAGTTCAACGCCCGCCACCGCGCCACCAACTTCACCCTCGCCGAACTTCCCGACGTCATGGCCTACCTCCACCGCCACAACGTCAAAGGCTTCCTCACCTTCAACACCCTCATCTTCTCCGACGAACTAGAATCCGCCGCCGACTACATCAAAGCCGTCGCCGCCGCCGGCGTCGATGCCGTCATCGTCCAGGACCTCGGCATCGCCCAACTCATCCACACGCTCGCCCCCTCCCTCCCCATCCACGGCTCCACCCAGATGACCCTCACCGAACCCGAAGGCATCAAATTCGTCCAAAACCTCGGCGTCCAACGCGTCGTCCTCGCCCGCGAACTCGGCCTCAAAGAAATTCAAAGAATCGCCACAGCCCTCACCCCCCCCGCTACCCCTGATACTACTGATATCACTGCTACCACTATTCCCTCCCCCACCCCCCAACTCGAAGTCTTCATTCACGGCGCCCTCTGCGTCGCCTACTCCGGCCAATGCTTAACCAGCGAATCCCTCGGCGGCCGCAGCGCCAACCGCGGCCAATGCGCCCAGGCCTGCCGGCTCCCCTACCAACTCCTTGTCGACGGCACCCCCAAAGACCTCGGCGACAAAGCCTACCTCCTCTCGCCGAGCGACCTCGCCGCCCACGACCTCATCGCCGACCTCACCGACCTCGGCATCTCCTGCTTCAAAATCGAAGGCCGCCTCAAATCCGCCCACTACGTCGCCGCCACCACCCAAACCTACCGCGCCGCCCTCGACGCCAAACTCGCCAATCAAACATTCCAAATCTCCGATCAGCAAAAACACGACCTCGAACAAACCTTCTCCCGCGGCTTCACCCACGGCTTCCTCTCCGGCGTCAACCACCAGGAGCTCGTCGCCGCGAAATTCCCCAAAGCCCGCGGCACAAAAATCGGCACCGTCCTCTCCAAAACAAATCGTGCGATCACCGTCCAACCTCTGGTACCGCGACCGTCAGGGAGCGCTGAGCTGCCCCTCAAACCCGGCGACGGCGTTCTCTTCGACGAAGGCCACCCCGAGCAAGACGAACAAGGCGGCCGCATCTATTCCGTCAAATCCCGCGGCCAACACCTCGAACTCGAATTCCACCCCAACGACGTCAACCTCGCCTACATCAACCCCGGCGCCCTCGTCTGGAAAACCGACGACCCGGCCCTCAAGCGCCGCCTCGAACATTCCTACTCCAGAGACGAAATCGTCCACCGCACTCCCCTGCACTTCACCCTGAACGCCAAGGTCGGCGAGCATCTCCAACTGGCCGCGGAAGCTGAAGGCTTCCGAGCCTCCGCCACCTGGACCGAAAAGACCCTCGAGCGCGCCAACAAATTCCCCCTCACCGAACAAACCGCCAAAGATCAGCTCTCCCGCCTCGGCGACACCCCGTACGAACTAGCCCCCCTCACCCTCCACACCGACAATCAAACAATGGTACCCAAGAGCGTGCTCAACGACCTCCGCCGCCAAGTCGTCGACCAACTCCTCACCCAGCGCACCCGCACGCACCTCGTAGCCAACCCCACCGCCCTCGACCAACTCCGCGCCACGATCCCTCACCCCCAAAGCCCAGGGATTGCAATCCCTGGGCTCCACGTGCTTATCAGAACCATGCCGCAACTCGACGCCCTCCTCGCGCATAAAAACACAATCAACCCGGCAACAATCTACGCCGACTTCGAAGACGTCCGCCGCTACCCCGAAGCAATCGCCAAATGCCGCGAGAACAACATCAAAATCGCCCTCGCCACCCTCCGCATCGTCAAACCCGGCGAAGAAGGCTTCCTCAAGCAGGTCTCCGACTGCAACCCCGACGCCCTCCTCGTCCGGCACCTCGGCGCCATCCACTACTACCAATCCCGCTCCCCACAAATCCCGCTCATCGGCGACTTCGCCCTCAACATCGCCAACGAACTCACCGCCAACATCTTCCACAACGCGGGTCTTATCCGCATGGTCCCCTCCTACGACCTCAACTGGACCCAGCTCACCGCCATGCTCCGCCGCTTCGACCCCTCGCGATTTGAATGCGTCATCCACCAGCACATGCCGATGTTCCACATGGAGCACTGCGTCTTCGCGCACACCCTCTCGACCGGCAAAGACTTCCACGACTGCGGCCGCCCCTGCGAAAAACACAAAGTCGATCTGACGGACCGCATCGGAGAACCGCACCCCCTCATCCCCGACGTCGGCTGCCGCAACACCCTCTTCAACGCCAAGGCCCAGACCGCCGCCGAGTACATCCCCGACATGCAAAAGCTCGGCATCCGCCACTTCCGCGTCGAACTCCTCCGCGAATCTCCTGACGATGCCATCAAACTGCTCACCCACTACGCCGCCGCCCTTGGGGGACAGGCCCCCCCGCTCCAAACCCTCCGCTCCCTCCGCGTGCTTAACCAGCTCGGCGTCACGAGAGGAACTTTGGCTCACGAATAATGATCACCGGGGGGAGATCAATGCACACGCGCCATCCGGTCCAGCGCCTCAGAAAGAATGGCCCGGCTCGTCGCAAAATTCAGCCGCACAAATCCCTCATACCCCTTCCCAAACATGGCTCCCTCGTTCAACGCCACCTTCGCGTGATCCAACAGATATTTGCCAATCGTGGCGGCCTGCGGATGCGACCGGTAGTCGAGCCACGCCAGGTAGGTCGCCTGCACGTGCTTCAGGCGAACGCCCGGCAGCCGCTCGCGCACGAAGGTTTCGAGAAAGTCGCGGTTATCACGCAGGTAGTCGAGCACCGCCGCGAGCCACTCGCCGTTGTCCTGCATCGCCGCCTTCCACATCGCAACGCTCAGCGCCGACGGATGGCCCACGATCCACATGTTCGCCTTCATCACGCGCGACACGAGCACGGCGTCATGTCCGACCATCGCCCCGATTCCGAGCCCCGCGGTGTTGTACGTCTTGCACGGCCCGGTGAGTGTGATCGTGCGTTTCCGCTGCGCTTCGGTGAGCACCGTCACCAGCGGCACGTGCGGCCCGTCCAGCGACAAATCCGCGTGCAGTTCATCGGACACCAGCCAGAGATTGTGCCGCTCCGCAAATTCGCCGACCTTCGCCAGTTCCTCGACGGTCCACATGCGGCCGGTGGGATTGTGCGGATGGCAGAAGAGCAGCAATTTCGCCGGTGCTTGTCCTCCGGTCGCCGCGGCTTCCATCGTGTCCCAGTCGATCTCCCAGCGATCGGCCCCTTGCGCCAGCGGCGCTTCGCGGAGTTCGCGGCCGTGATCGGTGATCGACCCGAGGAACGGCGGATAAATCGGCGTCATCGTGACCACGCCCTCGCCGGGTTTGGTCAATCCGAGAACCGTGGCGGCAATCGCGGGGACCACGCCCGGCAGAAAGCGCACCCATCCCCGCGCCGGCAGGTTTTCCCATCCACCGCGCTCCAATTTCTCGCGCAGCAGTTGCATCAGGACCGGATCCCCCTCCACCTGGTTGTAGCCGATGGGATGCTCGAAGCGGTTCCGCAGCGCCGCCCGGATCGACGGCGCGATTGCAAAATCCATGTCCGCCACCCACAGGGGCAACACGTCCGGCGGGTACCTGGTCCATTTGAAACTATCGGCGTGCCGCAGCGTCGCGATGTCGAGTTCGAGGTCGGATCGTTTCAGCATGTTACTTCTTCTTGCGACTCTTCTTTGTTGCCTTCTTCTGCATGTACTCCAGGAACTCCCGCGCCATCAGCGGCGCTTCGGTCTTCAGCAGCGGCACAATGCGCTCGTCGCGCACGCCCAACCCGGACGGATCATCATACTCCCGGTCGTCGTACGCAACGTTCTCCCAAGCGTCCCCGTCGCGTCGCTGGAACTGATAGCGAAACACCAGAGGCTGATCGCTCAGGTGAAACACATCCATCCGGTATCCCACGCCGTTCGCTTCAAATTCATGGTCAACCTTCATTCTCTTCACGTCAGGACTCCTGTCTTCGCGATCCGCGGTCCTTCGTGCCACACTCAGTCGATTACCTGGAAAGAGCTTTTGGCCTGCTGTCGGACGTAGGTGCGTGTGATGTCGAGGGTGCCGGCGGGGGCGTTTTCGCCGTGTCCGTGTTGTTTGCCGTGCTTCTGCAGCCAGCGTTGGCCGCGCTCAAAGAAGGCGTCGAACTCCATGGGCTCCATCTGTTGGGCGAAGTAGGTATCGCGGCGCACTGGAATGACGCGGCACAAGGGTTCGCCCTTCCCGATCACGATGCGCTTTGCGGCAGGATCGAGTTCCAGCACGCAATGCCAGGGATAGTTTGCCGGATACCAGTCCGTTTCCACGAGGGCGCTGACGGCGCGAAAAGGCCGCTTTACGTTCGGGATATCCGTGATGAGGAGCACTTCGTTGGGATCTGTCGCGAGGTAGAGAAACGTCTGCACCTTCACCTGGTGCTTGATGACGGCGTAGACATTGTCGGAAATCACGTGCGGGAGTTTTTGTCCCTTTTCCCAGAACCAGGCATATTCCTGCGTGAGGCGCTTGCCCTCGATCTCATCATCAGGCGACCATTCGAAGTCGCTCTCGACGACGATCGGTTTCTTGACGGACCATTCGCCGCGCGCAAAGCGGAACTCCAGGTCGAAGTTTGCCAGGAGGTCGTAGCCGAAGCCATTCGCGCCGCGGATCGGCGGGCATTCCTCGGGCCAGCCCTTTCCCGTTCCGGGCTTGTGCAGAATCTCGCGTCCGGGCATCGGGCTGAAGAACTCCTGACGGAATTTGAAGTATTTGATCATGGGGGCAGTATAAACGATTCGTGGGAGTCGTGATCCATTGACAGGGTTTCCGGCGGCGCGACAATGCGCGGCATGGGCGACATGTTGAGACATTCATTGTGCCGCTGGTGCTATGAGAAGATCCCGCTGGATGCGCTGTGTCAGCAGGCGAAGGCTATCGGGTATGAAGGGATTGACCTTGTCGGAGCCGCTGACTTCGCCACGCTAAAGAAGCACAACCTGATTGGCACGATGACGCCGACGCATACGATCGAAAAGGGACTCGGGCACCAACAGAACCATGCGGAGTGTCTTGCGGCCATTCGCATTGCCATCGACGCCACGGCGGAGGCGGGGTTTCCGAATGTGATTTGTTTTTCCGGAAATCGTAACGGCATCGATCCGCACGAGGGGCTTCGCAACTGTGCGAGCGCCATCAAGCAGGTGATCGGCAACGCAGAGAAGCAGGGGATCACGCTGCACATGGAGCTGCTCAACAGCAAGATCGATCACCCGGATTATTTGTGCGATCACACCGCGTGGGGGGTGGAGTTGGTGAAGATGGTGGGGTCGCCGCGGTTCAAGCTGCTGTACGACATTTATCACATGCAGATCATGGAGGGGGATATCATTGCGACGATTCGGGCGAATGTGCAGTACATCGGGCATTTTCATACGGGTGGGGTGCCGGGGCGGCATGAGATTGATGGGACGCAGGAGTTGAATTATCCGGCGATTGTGGGGGCGATACGGGGGATGGGGTTTGAGGGGTGGTTGGCGCAGGAGTTTTTGCCGGTGCGCGAGCCGTTTGCTTCGCTGGCGGAGGCGATGGGGATCTGCCGGGGGTGAGGTGGATCAGCATTCCTGCAAGCGAGCGCACATTCCGGCGATACCATCGCCGGCTTTTTTTTAATGTCACACGGCGACGGGAGTGCGCTTGGATTGCGTGGCGTGCGGCCAGGCGGGGGCTTTGTTGAGCACATCTTCCCAATAGGCGCGGAGGACTTCGGCGACGGACCAGGCCTGGGCGGGGCAGCCGCGGGGGGTGTGGGGGGCGTCGCCGTCGGCGACTTCGGAGATGGAGCCCAGCCCATAGGTCAGGAGATGCGCCTTGAACGGTTCAATGAAGGCTGCGGCTTCGCGCCGGGCGGCGTCCGTTCCGCCGCGCACACGGACGTAGGCACTGATAAACGGCCCGATCAGCCAAGGCCAGACGGTTCCCTGGTGGTAGGCCATGTCGCGGGCTCGCTGGTCGCCGGCATAGCGTCCGTGATACTGCGGAGAACCCGGGGCGAGCGTGCGCATGCCGTGCGGGGTGAGGAGAAGTTTCTGGCAGACTGCAACCACACCGAGCTGGGCCTCGTCGGACAGCGGCGTGAAGGGGAGCGATACAGCCATGAGCTGGTTGGGGCGGATGGCGCCGTCCTGCGAGCCGTCGTCGCCGATCACGTCGAAGAGGCAGTTCTGAGTGGCGTTCCAATAGGTTTTCTCGTAGACCTGCTGCACGCGTTCGGCGAGTTGCGTGAAGGTGACGGCGCGGGCGGAATCGCCGGCACGCTCGGCGAGGAGGGCCATGACGCGGAGGTTGGAGTACCAGAGGGCGTTGATTTCGACGGGTTTGCCGTGGCGCGGGGTGACGACCCAGTCGCCGATCTTGGCGTCCATCCAGGTGGGCTGGTGGTTGCCGTCGCCGGCGCGGATGAGGCCGTCCTTGTCCATGCGGATGCCGAGATCGGTGCCGTCGCGGTAGCACTCCATGATTTCGCAGAGCTTGGGGTAGAGGTACTTGGTGAGGAAGGGGAGGTCGCCGGAGTATCGCCAGTACTGGTAGGCGGCGTGGACGAACCACATGGAGGCGTCGACGGTGTTGTAGTCGGGGGTGAAGGCTTTGTCGGGGAAGCGGTTGGGGAGGCAGCCGCGGCGCATGTGATCGGCGAAGGTGGAGAGGATGGATTTGGCGACATCGAAGCGGCCGGTGACGAGGGTGAGGCCGGGGAGGGAGATGAAGGTGTCGCGGCCCCAGTCTTCGAACCAGGGGTATCCGGCGATGACGGATTTTTTGTCGGAGGCCCCTCCCCCATCGCCGCGCTGCACGATGAACTGGTCGGCGGCGAGGGAGAGTTTGGAGAGCAGGTCGTCGGCAGGCGCGGCAGGAGTTGCCGATTTTTTCTTCGCATCGCCGGTATCGAACGCTGATGCGAGTTGTGCGTAGCGCGACTTTTCGCGGGCGATCAGCGATTCATGTTCGCTCCACAGGATGCTTTTGGTGGAGGCGATGAAGCCGACCGGCGTGTTGGGCGTGAGGGTGTATTCGAGGAGGCCGGGGGTCCAGAGATCATCGCGATCGGGATAGCCGCGCTGCCGCTCGACGCGGAAGGTGAAGTTGTACCACCAGCAGGCATTGAGGTTGAAGCGGTCAGCGTTGTGGGTGAAGAAAAGTTTCACGGGGCACTCGGGCGCCTGGAGGGCGAGGGCACCATCGGTTTGCTGGGAGACGGTCCACCACGGGCGCTGATTGAGCTGGATGGTGGCGTGGAAATCGCGGCCGGCGAGCATTGGCTGGAGCTGAAGTTTCACGGGGAGGTTGCCGGCGTTGGAAATCAGGGCGTAACGGACGATGACGGTATCCTGGCCGTGAACGAGGGTGATCGATTTCTCGATGATGGCATCGCCCACCTGGAAGCGCCAGACGGGCCCATGGGCGAGTTCGAACGAGATGAGATTCTTGTAGCCCTGCGGGTGAATGACGTCGGCGAACTCGTCGGTGGAGAGATCGAAAACGCCGCCGTCGGTCGCACCGGGCAGGATGATGCGATCTTCCACGCGAGAAAGGACGACATAGCGCTGCACCGGGGGGTGCGCCGCGACGACGAGGAGGCCGTGATATTTCCGCGTGTTGGCCCCGATGACGGTGCCCGACGCGAATCCGCCGAGTCCGTTGGTCAGCAGCCACTCCGCGTTGATGGCGGTATCAAAATTCCGGCACGCGGGTGTATCGAACGAAATCGTCACAACCAGCTCCCTTATTCGGCGGAATCGAAAGCCGCACCGTCAGCGACGGCGCAGCGCCCCTTTGCGCAGGATGTCATTATCGCCACGCGGAGGTGACTTGACCACCTCGAAAAAACACGGGGATGGGCGTCAGGCCAGCTTCACCACGCCGCCCTCGCGTGCGGATTTATCGATGGCTTCGATGTACTTGAGATCCTTGACCCCTTCCTCGCCACTGGCTTTCACCGGGCGATTCTCCTTGATGCACAGGGCGAGTTCGTCCATTTCACGGGCGAAGTGGTCGATTTCGTTGGTGGAGGCTTCGAGGATTCCGCCGGGCAGGCCGCCCTTTCCGTTCTGGGGAGGGACCGGTCGAGCGGAGATTTCGAGCCGCTGGCCGTGGTAGCCGTAGGCGTGGGTGACGAGCGCGTTTCCATCTTCACCGCCGAGGCCGTAATAGTGCAGATTGGCCCCATATGAACAGGTTCCGTTGAGAATCGTGCCGGAGGGGAATTTCATGGTCCATGTATAGGTCTCCGGGCAGCCATCGGTTGGGGACCAGCGCGGATCGCCGGGGGTGGAGCAGGTGCAGGCCTGCACCTCGACGGGGTCTTCGCCGAGGATGAAACGTGTGGTGTTGATGCAGTAGACGCCGATGTCGGAGAGGCCGCCGAAACCGGAGAGGGAGCGGTCCGTCCGCCATGAGCCGGGGCGCTGGTTCTGGCAGTTGGTGGCGTTGACGACTTTTATTTTGCCCAGGGTTTTGTCGGCCACGAGCTTCTGGACCATGAGGGTGAGCGGCTCGTATTGGAGGCGATAGGCGACCATCAATTGTCTGCCGGCCTCCCTGCAGGCATCGACCATGCGCTGGCAGTCGGCGGAGGAATTGGCCATCGGCTTTTCGCAGAGGACGTGCTTTCCGGCCTTTGCGGCGCGGATGGTGTACTCGGGATGCATGGCGTTGGGGAGCACGATGTAGACGGCTTCGATGTCGGGGTTTTTTCGGATGTCGTCGTAGTTGTCGTAGGTGTAGATCGCCGTGGGATCGACGCCGTACTTGTCGGCGAGCGGTTTGCCCTTCTCTTCCGGATGGCCCGTGACGAGCGCGACGATTTTGCAATGATCGGCCGAACCGAAGGCGGGCAGAATCTGATTGATGGACAAGCGCCCGAGCCCGACCACCGCGAAGCCGACTTTGCGGTGGTCGGGCGTGGGCACCTTCACAGGTTCGGGCTTGTCGGGCAGCAGTTTTCCGTCCACGGGTGCGTTGGCCTTGGCGACAAGGGCGGCCGCACCGACAACGCCGGCCGTGAGAAACATCCGCCTCGAAAGATCGTCCACCACAATTCACCTCTCTTGCGTCAGATGCCTGTGAAATGGAAACGTGAAGGGAGCGCGTGCGTGCAAACCGCTCACCAGATCAACGGCTTCAGCGGACCAAAAATGCACGGGATTCTGAGGAGGTCTTAACGAGACGGGCAAAAACAAAGAACCGGGCCGATCGCGGGGATCGGCCCGGTCTGATTACTTCAGGCACTCGATGGGGCTGCGACCGTTACCGGCCGGCGCGCTGCGACTGGAAGCAGTCGCGGCAATAGACCGGACGGCTGCCGGACGGCTTGAACGGAACTTCCGTCTGCTGGCCGCACTGGGCGCAGGTGGCGGGGAACATCTGGCGGGGGCCGCTGCTGAAGCCGCGTCCGCCACCGCCACCGCCGCCACCGCCGCCGCCGCGGCCATAACCGCCGCCGCCGCCACGGTTGCCGCCGTAGCTGCTGTTGCCACCCTCACGGTTGCCGCTGGTCTGCGAGGCCTTGCGGGCATCGCGACAGGTCTTGCAACGCTTGGGTTCGTTGGTGAAACCCTTTTCCGCAAACCGCTGCTGCTCGTCGGCAGTGAAGGTGAATTCGGCGCCGCAATCGACGCAAATGATGGTCTTGTCCTCGTACGACATACTTTCTCCGGGAATCTTTCTGGGAAATGACCTGGGCGGTTGCGGGGATAGGCGACTTGCCAACCACGAACTCGGGCGCGACAGCCCACTGCAACGTAGTATTGTAGCCAGAACGGACAGCTCTTGACAACAGTGGAAGCGCCCCCGCATCGCCAGACAGCGAGAGGGTGCTTTTGGGGGGTGGATCGGGGCATGGCGGCGGAGCGCGGAAGTTATTGCGCCAGGCTCGGATCGGCGCCCAGGGTCCCGTGCAGGCGGGTCAGATACGCTTCGCTGGAGGCCCGCAGAATCTCCGCCTGGACGTAGTTTTTGCGGTGGTTCAGCCCCAGGCGGATCGCTTCGTTGCGATAGGCGGGCTTGGAGGCAAACTCGTCCAGGTATTTCAGGTGCCGGTTCCAGAGGGCGACGTCGATCTTCTGCTTGGACCGGAGGCGTTCCTCATACCAGGAAGAGGTCATCAGGTATTCGCGGGTGAAGAGCTGGCGAATCTCCGGATGGTGGGCATCCTTCCCCTGGTAATTGCCGGTCGCCATGATGTGGATCAGGGCCTTGAGCGGGGGGCAGGCGTCTTCAATCTGGCCGTCCTCGAGGTATTGTTTGGCCACGCGCTGCTGGGCCTCGCAGATGTGCTTGATGCCGTCGACGTAGGCGTCGAAGTCCTGCGTTTCGGGGCGAAGAATCTGCTCGTCGAAGACCTTCGCGGGGTTGTCGAAGACGCGGCCGAAGTAGGCGGAGATGAACTTGCTGGTGATGCGATACCCGAGCCGGGAGGCGAGGATTTTTTCGCCCTGGTGCTCAAAGTCGGTCAAGCGCTCGAGATGGCCGTGGGAGATCAGGTTGCGTGGATCGCGTTCCTGCGGGGCGAGGCGGCACCAGATCTCGGGAACCAGCAACGAGATGTCGTGATCGATCCGCACGCGCGGGCCGACGTTGCCCGCGGATGTCGAGAAACCGGCCAGGCCGGTGAGGATGTAGGAGACCAGCGCGTTGTTGAGATCGGAAATCGGCCGGAGTGCATTGAAGGGAGATTTGGTGAGTGCCCCTTCCGATCCGGCGCCGGTCGTCGAGGGGGATTTGCCCGTGAGCGAGCAGATGAAATCCATGAACAGTTCGGGGAGTTCCTGGTAGTGGATCGGATTGTAAACCGCGAGACCGCGGATCACGCCGGCGGCGGTCTTTTCCTCGGGATTATTCCGCCGGCCGATCAGGACGGCGTTGACGGGCGTCAGCACCGGATGATTCGCCGGCGTCGCCCGTGCAAAGCGCATGGACTGCTGGGCAAGGTAAACAGAGAAGGGATCGAGCAAGTCCGGGCGCGTCTGCAGATACCGTGGATTTTTCGAGGGTTTGCCGTCGACGATGCGCGGGTGGTCCGACGCCACCACGTAGGGCGCGTGTTTCTCGACCGCTTCGTGCAGGCGGTCCTGCATCGGAAGCGTATATTTTTCGAAGTTCACGACGTGTTGCACGATCGCCTTCGCCTGCTCCGGACGAAGCGGTTCAAAGTTGGAAATAAAATTGTCCGGCTGCGCAATGTCGTGCTCGGTCTGCTTGTCCAGTCCGCGATGGATTGCATCGTCCGGCCGCTGGAAGAGCCGATACTCGCAGTTGATGGCGAATTTGTAAGAAACCGCAAGGCCGGAGGAGGCCGCGTAGGTCTTGATGAGCGAACTTGCCTGACTGGCGGGAACGACGACGGAAGCGGAGATGTCGTCTTCGGTCTGGATCTTCTGCGCCGGCGCAAAATCCTGGCGGAGTTTGAACGTCCGCCAATCGCCATTTTTCTGCAGACCCACGCGCAGGTAGGTTCCGACGAGCTTTCGCTCGCCGATTTTCAGTTCATTGCCCGAAGCGCCGTTCACGATATCCACGTGGAAATGTTCGCGCCAGCTTTCGCCCCACTCCTGTTTGTAGAAGCGTTTGATGATGAAGACGAGCGCGTAGATGTGGGACGGGATGGAGCCGAGCCAGGTGTTGAATTCGTCGGTGTAATCGGAGTTTGGCGTCAGCAGTTTGATGACCGAACCGAGCGAGCGTTCCGTGGAAAGAATCGGCCGGGTGGGCCGCTTGTTATAGTCCGGCAGCTCCACCGCGTCGGGCTTCCAACGCTTCGAGTAGTCCTTTTTGAAAATCTCCTCCACCACCGCCAGGTCCTTCTGCAGGTCCGCCACGAAGATCGGCCCGTACAGCATGTAATCGCGCAGGCTCTTGGAGATTTCGGATTTCCCGCCGCCCGAGACCGTGCAGGGCTTGTGGCAGAACGTGCCGTCGGCCGCCGTGCCGATGATGCGCCATGACGGCGCGCCCGGGTGCTTCTCGATTTGAATCTTGTACCCCGTCGGCGTCATGTAGACGTTTTCCGGCGCCAGCGGAATCGCGACTTCCTTCTCCCCCCTCTTCCAGAACACCTCCAGGCGCTTGAGCGACGCCCGCGAATCATCCGGAATGTAAATCAGATTCGGGAACTTCCTGTCGACGCCGTACCCCTCCGGCTTGATGTCCATGAGCGAGGAGTAATCACGAACCACATCATCCCAGTTGCGGTTGTTGGTCGCGCGGGAATTCTGCACGAATTCATCGCCGAGGTTGTAGGAGGCGAACGCGACCGCCCCGCCCGAGTGCTCCTCCTCGACGTTTCCGTACAGGTTCGCCGCATATGAAATCTGCGTCTTCACTTCCTTCTTGCAGTATCCGTAGTAGTTGTCCGCGATCAGCGTGACGATGATCCCTTCCTTCGTGCGGCAGGTCAGCTTGAACGGCACGCCATCGTTGTACTTCTCGTCCGCCGACTTCCAGCACATCGCATCGCGCCGCTGCCGCTCGGAGGCGTCCTTCCACTCCGGCAAGCCCAGCGATTTCTTCGTGACCAGGGTGAGATGTGGGGCGAGAATGACGCACCCTGTGTGCCCCGTCCAATGCTCGACATCCAGCCCGGCGTCGTTCTTCGGCAGGAACGGATCGCCTGCGTTGCCGAAGATCGATTCCACAAAATCCAGATTCGAGATCAGCGAGCCCGGTGCGAAGAAGCGGATCTCCATCGTCTTTTCCGGACAGACCCCCGGCACTTCCGGACATACGATCGGTCGAAGCAGGAGCGATACAAACGTCCGGGCGGGTGAGGCCTGATTCGACGTGAACGGCAGCGTCAGCAGATCCATCGGCGGGTTCATCGCGGCCTGGAAAAGCGCTGCAAAGACGCTCTTTGGCACCGCCCGTTTGTCACCCGGTATCGGCAGACCGCCCTCGGTGACGTGGAACGTCCCCAGAGTCGTGCGGCGATCATTCCGCGGATTGTGCAGAACGCCGTTCATTGCGCGGTAGCTTGTCAGATAATCATTCGAAAACTCGTTTCCCACCGCAGGCAGCGACAACTCCCGCGCGATTCCATGGCGTGAGAGAATCAGCGTTCGCGAAGGCAGCCGCAGGGACGCGGTCAGTTTCAAGTCAGAAAAATGCGATGCAAGGAACCCCTCGACGCGACGGTCCAGGGGACAGCGATAATCCGAAAGCAGCCGCTGCTGTTCGGCATGCGATTCCAGAAATCCGCGCGAGACATCCGTCATTGCCGTGGCCGCAAAATCCGGCGGGACCGGAAGGCCATTGGCCATCAGGAGCAGATTCACATGCCGATTGCGCTCCGGAAAAGCAGATGTTGGCAAACCCAAGGCAGAAAGTGGATCAACAAGTGGCATATTGCACCGCCTTTCGAAACAAGAACACCTCCCCACACACGCCAATTGCTCGAATTTCTCTTCCGCTTGTCACGATTGTTGTGCTTCAGCCCTCACGTGTCAATCTTCGACCAGCGCCCTCTTCGCACGTATTCTTAAACAAGCCCGCCCCCAATGGTTTTAGCCTATGTTCACGCACTTGGCTCTCGCAAAATCTTAACGAGATGATAAAGCAGTTGCCCGACGGCCAGCAGAAACAGCAATTGAATTGTGAGGGGGATTGCGAACTGGCCTATCGGCATGGGTGCGCCGCCCAAGACCTGTCGGAACACCGCTGTCGCGATAATAATGGCAATCAACAGGACGTGCAGGCTGGCCACCACCAGCGCTACGATGGCGGAAATCCGCCCTCCTTTCCGAATCTTGAGCCCGCAGACCAGATAAGTCGTCGCAACACCGCCCACAAGTACCGCCATGACGAGGCTTACTGCGCCGACGATCGGGAGTGGTGCGCCCGGTGGTCCGCCCTGATGCGCCCCGGGCGGCAGAACGAGCAGCACCAACCCCGCGCATCCAATGCAGGTGAACCCTACATACAGCAAGACACTCAGCACGATGCAAATACGTCCCGCCATCAGCCGGTCGCGCGAAGGCTCTTCCGGAAAATATTGCGACGATTGGGGAACTCGAGTCGCCCCCACCGGCGTCACGGGCTCCGCCACCCCCGGCACCGGCACGGTGAACGGTCTTCCGCAGGTCTCACAGGTGAACGTCTGCCCCGCGTACTGTTCATCGACGGGGTACACACGCTTGCAGTTGCCGCACACCGCGTTGATGACCATCCGCGTCTTCCTTGCAAAATCCGTGGTTGTCCTGCGGTATTACAATCCGCTCAGTGGTATTCGCAACACCCCGGTCTCCGCCGCTCCTGCCGAAGATCCCATCACCAGTACCGGCTTCAATCCCGTCCGCTTCCCATATTCCGCACAAATCTCCGCAAGTCCGGCGTTCACGCGATCGCCCGCTTCGGCCAGGACCGCCACCGTTCCCCCATTTCCACCGCCGGTGATCTTCGCACCATAGAAACCCGCATCCGCCCCGCGCTGCATCAACAGCTCCACCAGCAGATCCGTTTCCGACGTCCCGAGGTGAGCGTTCACGGAATAAGACCGATGCGACTCGACCATCAGGGCGCCGGCGCGAATCGCCAGTTCCTTCCGCGCCGCCGCATCCCCCGTCCTGCCCAGCTCCCCGATCAGCCCCGCAAAGGCCTGCACCCGCTGATTTTCCCCAATGTGATGCTCGGCCGCGGCGCGCGGATAATAGGTCTCCGCCGGATCAACGGCCGTCGCCCGGTCCGCCGTTCCGCCATAAGCTTCGATGAACGCCTTGCCCGAAATCCGCTCCGGCAATATCGCGCGGAAGTACTTCTCCAGCATCGCCGGCGTGACGTTCGCCAGATAGCCGCGCGTCGGATCCTTTTTCACGCCAAAGTCCGCGTACATCCGTGCGATCATCGCCTGCGCGATAAACGCCGACACCCGCGCCCGCCGATACGCCGCCCCATTCACCAGATGCTTCACGTCCGATCGAATCCCCGCGAATACCAGCCCATCCGGAATCGGCGCATACCCCTCCACATTGTGTGGCTGACAGCGCAGCAACAGCAGATGGTCTTTCTTCCCGAGCATCGCCGTGACCTGATCCATTACTCCGCACGGAGCGCCGGCCAGTTGCTGCTCGATCTTCTGCGCCAGCACGGCGATCTCCAGCGGTTCCAGCACGATGTTAAACGCCGCCGTGAGCGCCGAGAGCGCCGCACAGGTCACCGCCGCCGAAGAGGCCAGCCCCGCCCCGATCGGCACCGTGGAGTAGCAGGCGATGTTCACGCCCGTCGTGCGCCGCGTCACTTTTTTCTGTTTTGCCAGCACCGGGAACGCCCCCGCAAAATACGCCGCCCAGTGCCGCGCTCCGCCGAACAGCGCCTGCAGTGTTTCCACCGGCAAGAGCGCTGCGGTTCCGTAGAATTCGTCCATCGACAGCTCGACGCGCCGCTCCGCCCCCTCGCCCATCTCTTCATTGAACGTTTGAATCACAATTCGATGATCATCGCGCCGCTGCACCGCCACCGCCGCACCACAGTCGATCGGCAATTCGCAAACGAGGCTCCCCGTGTAATCGGCGATCCCCCCCATCACGTCCAGCCGTCCCGGCGCCCGGGCTACGCTCAAGTCAGGATGCGCCGGGGTCGGCGTCGTCAGCACCGGCGGATTCGCCGATTTCAGCCGTGCAAGCAATTCGGGGACAGGCGAAGGCAATTCGACCGACGGGGAAGCGACGGAAGCCACAGGGCGCACTCCAGGGAGATGACCAGTTGCCGCATAGTTTAGCCGAACCCCCGCATTCCGAAAGCCCACGCCCTCCGCAGGTCCGGGACGCATGTGCCGCGAAGTCCATGATCGCTTCTCTCGCGCGCAGAGGGACGCCCGTGGTTGTGGGAACCACGGGCGTTTGGGAAGGGTGGAAGGATCGTCAACATGCCGAACGAAAAGCCCCCCGTTGAGGCTGCCACGCTGCCTCACGACCTTCTGCCGGCACGTATTCGTAAAGGAAGTGCCCCCTTCCCCCGCATTTATTCTCTGCAAAAATTTATTCCTGAATCCCCGCCCTCAGAACCCGTACTCCCGCCACCGTTTGCTCACCTTCTCCCGCGTCGCCTCGTCCATCCTGATCTCGTTCGGCCAATCCCGCACAACCCCCTCGCCCGGCCACTTCTTCGTCGCGTCAATGCCCATCTTGCTCCCCGCCCCTTCAAACGGCGCCGCATGGTCCAGAATATCCAGCGGCCCGTCCACCATCATGATGTCCCGTTTCGGATCCACATTCCCCGCCACATGGAACATCACGTCATCGACACTGTGAACGTCCACATCCTCATCCACAACCACGATCATCTTTGTCCACGCCATCTGACCCGCCCCCCAGATCGCGCTCATCACCTTCCGCGCATGATACGGATACTCTTTCCTGATCTTCACGAACGCACAGGAATGAAATACCCCGAACATCGGCAAATCATAATCAATAATGTCCGGCACCAGTATCTTCAGCAGCGGCAAAAACAACCGCTCCGTCGCCTTCCCCAGATAATAATCCTCCTGCGGCGGTTTCCCCACAATTGTCGTCGGATAGACCGGATTCTTCCGATGCGTGATCGCCGTCACGTGAAACACGGGATACTGCCCCGCCAAACTATAGAACCCCGTATGATCCCCAAACGGTCCCTCTAAAATTGTCTGCTTTGGATCCACCCACCCTTCAATGACGATCTCACAATTCGCCGACACCTCCAGCGGCACCGTCTTGCACGGCACCAGGTCCAGCCCCCGCCCCTGCAAAAACCCGGCAAACATGTGCTCATCAATTCCCGGCGGAAGCGGCGCCGTCGCCGAATACGGCAATACACTCTCGCCCCCAAGCGTAATCGCCAGCGGACACTTCTCCCCCCTTTTTGCCCACGCCCGAAAATGCCGCGCCCCATCATGATGCATATGCCAGTGCATCGCCGTCATCTTCGGCCCAAACACCTGCACCCGATACATCCCCAGGTTCCGCGCCCCCGTCTCCGGATGCTTCGTCACCACCTGCCCGAACGTGATGTACTTCCCCCCATCCTCCGGCCAGCACTGAATCACCGGCAACTTCGTCAAATCCGCATCATCCGTATGCACCACCTCCTGACAAAGCGCCCCCCCACCGCTCCGCACCTTCGGCATGTACGAGCCGATCTTCAGAAAATCCACCCCCTTCTTGATCTTGTTCCAAATCCCCGCCGGCACCTCCGGCTTCGTCATCTCCGCAATCCGCCCCGCCAGCTCATCAAACGACTCGCACCCCAGCGCCATCTGCATCCGCTTGTACGACCCAAAAGTATTAATCGCCAGCGGGATCTCAGACCCCATCACCCTCTCAAAAAGCAACGCCTGATTCCTGACTTCTTGCTTGTTGCTTCTTGATTCTCCCGTCTCCCCCTTCGACACCCGATCCGCAATTTCCGTCACCTCGAGTACCGGGTCCACCTGCGCCGTCACCCGCCGCAATTCCCCCTCCGCCTCCAGCGCTTTCAAAAAACTCTGCAAATCATCGTATGGCATGCCGCGTATCCTAGACGCCCACTCACAAACTTGGCAAACGCAGCAAGACCAAAATCCCCATTTCCACCCATCACCGCGTACTCAAAAAGACTTGAGCAACTGGTCATAATCCGCATGACTGCCGATCCAGAACCAGTACACCGTGTCATCCTTCAGCAGACCGCAAGCCCGCCAGTGAATTCCGATGCGAACCGAATAAATCGGCAGACGCACATTCACTCGCTTGAACTGCAAACTGCTGTGATGCGGATTGTCCGCCCAAATCAAATATGCACTGAAGGCTTGCCGCCGAACCGCTTCAGGCAAGCCAAAAAGAAGTGTGCGAAAAGCCTTAGTCGTGCGTGAAGTCACCGTCGGTCATCAGCGGTTTGGTGGTCCCCGCTTCAATTTCATTTAATGCTTCCGAGGCAAGTTTCTCAAGCACCTCGGGCGAACCGCTGAAGCGTTCTTCCCATCCCTTTTCAGAAAGGTACTCGGCGCGAATAACTGCCGCGATCGCGTCCTGTTCGCTATCTGGCAGCCGAGTAAGGTCCTCGAATATTTCTTGCAGCGCTTTCGTCATTACTTCATTCTGGCAAACACCACAGTTTGAGTCAAACAAAACCCGCCATCCCCGCTCCACCAATTGGACACAGAATGCACAACTGCCGCGGGCACCCGCTCTCCACCGATAGCCCAATTTTCCCCCCTCGGGTACACTACTCGCCTCCACAACACCCGCCTCCGTTGTAGCGGGCGAGTTCACTTTCCCAAGGTTCCCCGTGCCTACTTCACGCATCGAAACCCTCCCCTCCGGCCAGCTCCGCATCCTCGCCCCCGCCAAACTCAACCTCGGCCTCCGCGTCTACCCCCTCCGCCCAGATGGCTTCCACCCCCTCGAAACCTGGATGCTCCCCACCTCCTGGCATGACACCCTCACCTTCTCCCCAGGCGGTCCCCTCCAACTAAAGGTCACCGGCCGCTCCGAAGGCATCCCCACCGACCTCGACAAAAACCTCATCACCCGCGCCGCACTCAAGCTCGCTCAACACGCCAACATCCCCCCCACCGGAACCATCGAACTCCACAAAGTCCTCCCCCCCGGCGGCGGCCTCGGCGGCGGCTCCTCCGACGCCGCCAACACCCTCGTCGCACTCAATCACCTCTGGAACCTCCACCTCCCCGACCAAACCCTCATCGACATCGCCACCACCCTCGGCTCCGACATCCCCTTCTTCATCCCCAGCACCCCCGCCCTCTGCACCGGCCGCGGCGAAATCATGACCCCCCTGCCCGGCCAACACCAACTCTTCGCCCTCCTCATCATCCCGCCCCAAGGTTGCCCCACGAAGGACGTCTACCAATCCTTCGACACCGGCCACCAGCACGACGAAACAATCCGCAACACCAAGACCGACTGGCAACACCTCGCCCAACTCCCCGCCCCCGAACTTCTCACCCACCTCATCAACGACCTCGAACCCCCCGCCTTCCACGTCGCCCCCTGGCTCAAATCCCTCCGCGACGAGGCCGCCACAATCATCGCCCAACCCGTCCACATGACCGGCAGCGGCTCCACCCTCTTCACCCTCACCAGCTCCAGCGCCGCCGCCCACACCCTCCAACAAAAACTCGAGTCCGCCCTCCCCCCCACCCACACCACCATCCCCACCAAACTCCTCACCTAAGAAACCTGAAACACTGATACACGGATATCACTGATATCACCGGTATCACTGATTCCGCACGCGCCGCATCCCCACCCACCCCACCACCAGCATCGCGCAAAGACTCACCACCAGAAAACCGACCGGCCACGCCAGGATCACGCCGATCTTACCGACGCGAAATCCAGAGCCCACTGCCAGCCCCTGCGCATCCGGCGAAACCTCCTCCCCGCCCACATCCTTCCCCTCCGCCAAATCCTTCAACTCCCCATGCTCCCCCACCACAAGCGTCCGATTCGCTTGCGCATTAAACACCCGCGTTCCCGCCGGCATCTGCTTCCATAAATCAAAGTAATCGCCGGCCAGCACCTCGTTCACCTTGATCTTCGCCCCGTTCTTCTCATCGCGCCCCACCACCATCTTCACCACCGCCCCGTCCGGCAACACCTCCCGCCCCGACGTCGCCATCCAGAACTTCCCCCCGATCAGTTCCGCCTTCTCCACATCCCACTCCGTCACCTCCCGCCTCTCCCCGAAATACCGCTGCCGCACCGGCAAGAATCCCCGCTCCGGATCCAGCCAGATCCGCGCATCCGTATGAAAAAATCCCCCATTCGTCAGCACATAACACCACCCCCCCCCGGCCCCGTCCACCTTCTCCATCCGCGGCATCACCACGGTAAATTGATTCCGCAAAAACCCCGTCAGGCTCCCCTCCCCACGCACATCCGCCTTCTTCCACGGATCCGCCAGCATGTTCAACTGAAAAAATCCCTCTCCACGCACATCCGCGTTCGGCACCAGCCCCGGCAACAATCCCCCCAAATGGTTGTACGCCTGATACCAGCACGTAAACTGGCCGTTGAACGCGATCCACTGGTGAAACAACCGGTCATCCGACGGCCCATACGCCCGATCCACCATCATCTGCCGCACATCGCCACCCGCCCCCGGCCCGACCACATCATGCCCCCGCATCACCACGCGTGCCGAATATCGCGCCCGTTCATCCCCTGACTCATTCGAATCAAACCGAAACTCCACCGCCAGCGTCTCAATCCCCCGCCGCTCCGCCTCCACAATTTTCAGAATCGCCGCCTTCGTCATCGGCGCCCGCGGCGCCCCCGCCATCGTCGCCGCATTTGTCGCCGGCTCCGACGCCGGCCCCGTCGCGCTCTGCCCCAGCGCAACCGCAGACCACGTCCCCATGCAAACCAGCATCATTCCGATCCACCGCATCGCCCCATCATACTCCCACCCAGTCCCTTTTTGCCTCAGTGCCTTATTGCATCCCCACACTTCCCATCCAAACCTCTACCCTAGATAATGCATCGTTTCCCCCAACCGGAGCCCCCATGCAGTCCCCCGACGCCAACAACCCCGCCTCCCCCGCCCCCTACCCCATCACCTCGCAAGAGCAGCAGGACACCGTCCGCCGCCGCGCACTCCCCATCGCCATCTCCGGCGCGATCGTCGGCATCGGCGCGCTCGTCCTCATGGCCGTCTCCCCCGTCCATCTCAACCGCCCGCCCAACATCTACGCCGTCAACCTCTCCTTCTGCGCCATGATGATGGGCATCGGCATCCTCTTCTACGCCCGCCACACCCCGGGCACGCGCGCCGCCGCCCTCTTCTGCATCCTCGCCATCCTCACTGGCTTCATCGGGCCGCTCGTCTACACCAGGCAAACCCTCGACTTCAAACAAATCACCGAGACCGGCGAACTCGCCAACGTCTCCGCCATCGCCACCGCCGCACGCCAATACGCCCAAGCCCACGACGGCAACTACCCCCCCGACCTCGCCACCCTCCTCACAGACAAACGCCTCTCCCCCGAAGATCTTCACTCCCCCTACGAGGCCGGCACCTTCAATTGGCCCAATCCGCTCCCGCCCCACGACGACCTCGAAAAACTCATCGCCGACCACTCCGACTTCCAATACTTCGGCACCGGCCTGAAAACCGTGGACGCACAAGGCGAACAAGCCAAATCCGACTTCGCCCACATCGTCATCGCCGCCAAACGCTACCCCATCGCCCGCAAGGAAATCTCCATCGCCTTCGGAGACAACCACGCCGATTTCGTCGGCGGCGAAGACTGGGAAACCATCTGGACCCGCTCCAACGACGCCCGCCGCTCCCTCAACTTCCCCGAAGTCCGGCCCCCTTCCACCTCCGAACCCGCCAAATAGTCGCGTAACCCCCTCCCAAGGATCAATAACAGGAACTAATTCGACGCGGGGTGTCGCGCCTCTTCGCTCCCCTCATACACCGCAAGCTCTTCGTGCAAACGCGCGATCATTTTTCTGACGCCTGCCTTTGTGAACCCCTTTTCACCAATCACATGTGATTGCTGCAAGCCGCGTAAACGTTCTTCAAGAACTCGCATTTCTTCCTGAGCTTTCTGATACTCCGTTTGATTGGTTATCACAGCCGAACCTCCACAAGTCCTTTTCTACGGCCGTCTGCTTCGCGAGTGCGGCCGAAGAACTCCACCCACGCACTCCAGTCCTCAGCATCTTCCGCTGCAAATATCTCTTCCGGCCGTCTTGTTACCAGCATCTCTTCCAATTCCAGCGCGTGCTCATCATCGCGATCGATTTGTTGCTGAAAATCGGGCGACAGGAACAGCACCGCATCAATGTCCTGCGGTTCATTCTTCGCCGTCACAAAGCTTCCGTCCACAAGAAGTCGCAGCGCCTTCGTTTGTCGCGCCAATTCGATCCAACGCCTTAACCGAAGAACGAGCCGCTGGCGCCGACCGCTCGACGTTCCAAACCGAAACAAAATTTCGCTCTCCGATGCGATGTGCACTCCCTCTGGCAGGTAGCCATCCGCGCGAAATGGCGGAATTTCTCCTTGTGTCATTCAAAGCCCTCAACAGCCGCTTACAGTATACACAAACTCAGCAGCTTCCAGAGACAACGTGCTTCCGCATCAACCTGGAATTAGCTTCCATACTTCACCCTCACAAACCGCTCCAACCCCTCCTCCCACCCCCGCATCACATCCAACCCCACCGCCCGCAGCTTCGCATTATCCAGCACCGAATACCGCGGCCGCTTCGCCGGAGCCGCATACACGCTGCTCGCCACCGGCTCAATCGTATGCTTCACCCCCGCCAACTCCAGCGCCCGCTTCGCAAACCCAAACCACGTCACCTCCCCATGACTCACAGCATGATAAAGCCCCGGCGCACACCGCTCCCTCCCCGCCTCCAAAATCGTCGCCAGCTGCACCGCCAGATCATCCGTCGGCGTCGGCGCCACCGTCTGATCATCCACCACCCGCAAATGCTTCCCCTCCCGCGCCGCCTTCACCATCGTGTCCACAAAATTCAGCCCCCCTTTCAACTTGCACCCCGCCACCCCAAACAACCCGCACGACCGCACCACATACCCCCACGTCGGCGCATGCGCCAGCGTCATGCAATCCCCCCCAAACCGCGTCAACGAGTAAATCGAATTCGGATGCACCGCCGCCGACTCCGGCACGGGCTTACACGCCGGCCACCCCTCCGCCACATAATCCGTCCCAATTTGCACAAAAATCACCCCGCGCGCCTCGCACGCCTTGGCCATCTCCCGCACCGCGACGACATTCGTCCGATACGCCGCATCCGTCTCCTTCTCGCACAGATCGACATTATGAAACGCCGCTGTATTAATCACCACCCCCGGCTTCCGTTCATCGAGCATCCGCCCCACCGCGGCCGCATCCGTAATATCCAACTCCGCCCGCCCCGAAAACGAAACCACCTCATGCCCCCCCCCACCCCGCCCCGGCAAAATCCGCTGCAAATCAAACCCCAACTGCCCCGAAGTCCCGATCACCGCAATGCGCATGTTATTCCCTTCCTGAAAAAGTCGCCGGATTATAATCGGCCTGTCGTAAAACTGTCGTGATCACATTTGCTTTGCATGCCCCCAATCCCCTTTCGTATACTCCCGTCATGACACGCGTCTACGAAGAAATCGTTGAATTCATCGCCGCCGGCTCGACCCGGAACGACGTCGCCCGATGGACCCCATCGCAAGAAGCCCGCGATCGCGTTGCGCATCTGCTCGAGGAAGAAAAGGCTGGCAATCTCTCGCCCAACGATCGCGCCGAACTTAACCACTACCTCGAACTCGAACACCTCATGCGACTCGCCAAAGCCCGCGCTCGCCTGGGCGCCGATCAATGAGTGGCTACGTCCCTCCTGCCCTCCGAAGTCTTGTCGCAGACCGCGCAGAATATCTCTGCGAATACTGCCTCATACACGAGCGCGATACGTTCCTCGGATGCCAGATCGAACACATCATCAGCGAAAAGCACGGCGGCGAAACAACCGCGGACAACCTTGCATTTGCCTGTGTCTTCTGCAACCGTTTCAAAGGCAGCGATATCGCCACAATTTCGCCGCGAACCCAAGCGCTCTGTCGATTGTTCAACCCCCGAACGGACCACTGGTCCGAACACTTCCGTATCGATAACGACTATATCATCGGACTGACCGACATCGGCGAATCGACCGCATTTCTCCTCGGATTCAATCAGCCGGATCGACTCCTGGAACGACAAGCGCTGATCAAATCCCGCCTCTATCCCTCTGCCGCAGCGAGCAAACGTCTCGAACCACGCTGATCTCTCAAAAAGAGAACCGCACCCCACATCACCTCTACTCCGCCCGCCCGTGTGCCATGGTCAGGGAAGGGCCCCTGACCATGTTCGGCGCATGGACCCATCCAGCAAACACCATGGCACCCAGCGCAAGGACAGCATCCATCCGTGATAGATCGAGCGCGGTAAACAGTAGTTTCTCAATTCACTCCCGGATTTCCTCTTCCACCTCTTCACCGGCTCCCCACCCGCTTCAACTCCTCCACCGCCACCTTCGTCGGCATCGCCTCCGCATGCCCCCCGGCCATCTCCTTCAAAATCCCCACCGCCTCCGGCGTTCCAATCCACCCCAGCAACACCTCCGCCCGCTCCGCCCGCGTCCACAAATGCTTGTCGCCCCCCCACCGCCGCGTGTTCAACACCGCCACCGACGGCTCCACCCCCCACGACCCAAACTCCCGCGAAGAATAGTTGTAATACGGCGGCGACGTCTCCGTCTGCCGCAATTCCCCCGGTTTCCCCTTCATCGTCCCTTCCGGCACATCCATCAGCACCTCCACCAGCCGCTCCCGCGCCAATGGCTCATACGTCTCCAGAAATATCTGCGACAACGGCACCGCCAGCCGCGGATCGTAATAACTCAGTTTCTCAAACGCCGGCTTCCACACCGCCTCATCCTCGCTCCCCAGATCCTTCGTCAACGCCCGCACATCATCCGCGCTGATCGTCAGCGGATGCATCTCCCCCTTCAAAAATGCCACGCTCTTCTCCGGCACCCGCGACATCTTCAATAAAGCCGGAATCGCCACCGGTGGCGCTTTCCACAAATCACCCCACCACTTCTCCATCTCCACCGCCGCCGACGGCTGCGTCGCCGCAGCCGCCATCCGCTCCAGTGCCTCCTTCGCCAGCTTCGTCGGCTCCGCCTCCGGATGCCCCGTCGCCATCTCCTGCAGAACACCCACCGCCTCCGGCGTCCCCACCTGCTCCAGAATCAAAATCGCATCCCCCGCCTGCATCCACCTCCGCTTCTGAGATCCCTTCAGCCGCGACACCTTCGACTCCGCCCACCACGACATCCGATTCGAATAAAAATTGTACCCCCCTTCGTCTCCCTTCAGCGTCCTGAGTACCACCTCCTGCCCCTCGTACGGCTCCCCCTTCATCCCCGACAACTCCTGCCCCGACAACAGCGCCACCAGCCGATTCCGCGCCGGCTGATCCGTCACTTCGTCCATCAGCGTCGGCAGATCGATCGCCAGCCGCGGATCAAAATACGTCAACTTCTCATACGCCGCGTGCCACGTCCCATCATCCTCGCTCCCCAGATCCTTGATCAACGCCCGCACCTCCGACGCCTCAATCGTCAACGGCTGCAGCCGCGCACCCAAAAACGGCACACTCTCCGCCGGATCCTCCGCTAGCCTCAACACCCCGCGCGCCACCTCCGGCTCAACTCCCATCAACCCCGCCCACGCCTCGTCCAACGTCATCTTCCCCCCCGGCACTCGCTCCTCCGCCCACACCCTCCCCCCGCCGCCGGCAATCGCCACCGCCAAACAGCACGATACACCCCACCTGCCCCGCTGCGTCTTCGTCCCGCGCATCTCCACGCTCCTTCCGTAAAGTCGCTCCACCATAAGACCTCGCCATCCCCAACTCCATTTAAAATTCCCTCCTTTCTCCTCAATAGAACCGGCAATGGCATCGCCAAACCAACTCCGACCGCCGCCCCATGCAAAACAAACCGCCCCCCACCCGCACCCGCGTAAATCGCCTTGGACGGTGCAACTCCTCCGCAAGAATTCTGCAAAATTCTCTTGCACTCCACCCCTAAAAGTTCGTATAATATTCGGGTATCAACAACGGGGGGACAAATGAACAAGCTCCCAACTTATCCCACCAACAATCCGGCCCCAGGTGTGTCCCGTCGTGGCCACTCCCCGTCGTCGTCCTCTGTGCTCTCTGTAGTGGGCCACGCAAGTTGTCATTTGGGACAGCAATTTGTCGATAATCCTCAGCGCATGATTCAAGCCGTGCCCGAATGGGACGGCTCTCCAACGATCGTTTGAATGTCCCTCAAACCGCAGTTGAGGGCGGTTTAACCCGTGTAATATCCTTTCCTGGCGTCCCGCCAATCGATGAAGTTCGGGGAGGCCGAGTTGGCTCGGGCGTGTCTACGATGATCCGGAGGGCTTTAGCCGCCGCTCCTCTGATAATGTTCAACTGGCGCAGAACGTCTTTTCGGCGACGATGCCGGATCGTCTCTGCGATCGCCGCCACCTCAGTCGTCTCCACATGCAAGCGTTTCAATGACTCCGCGACCTTGGCCATCGCAGATATGCCGGGGAGACGACGCGAACGGAAGCCCATGCCGCCGCATTTGATGCAGCGTTGGGGACGCGATCCGAAAATCTCGTGGCCGCATCCCTCACATTCAAAATCAGGGCGAACAACTGCGATAGCGATCGTCCCGATGGGCTCTTTCGTTTCAGGTTCCATCGTCCCTCCGATTTCCTGCCGTCCTTCCCCTGGCCCGCCCCATAGATCGCACAAGCTGGCGGCGGCATTCGTGGACGGCCTCCGCCTGGCCCCGCAATGTCCTCTCCATCCGCCTCAGCAGGGCGGCAGTTTTGCATTCGTCGTCGCCTCCAACGTCCGCCTTCGCCAAGGTGTCGGCCAATCGCCAGTACCGCTCCGTAGTATCCGCATTGCGGTCGATGGCAACCTGCAAGGCCACGTTCATGTCCTTCAACTCGTTCATGCGATTCCCGCCATGTCATGAAGGGTGTCGGGCTGTTCGTTGGTGTGGCCGGCGAGAGTTCCGACATGCTCGGCAACGATGGAGAGTTTGGCGAGCTGCTGTTTCGCCAGGGATTCCATCACGGAGTTTTTGTCGTATTTGCTGGCGTATGCTGCCGCCTGCGATTGGGCGGATCCGGATCGGATCAGAGCCGCCGAGTTCTGGCTTTTGAGGGCGTCCTTTCCGCCGAGCGCGTCCTCGGACGCTTTGAGGGTGGCCTTGTCGTAGTCCTCCTGGGAGATCAGGCCGTCTTTGAGCATCTGTTTGTACTTGGCGACCGTGTCCTGGAGTTTTTCGGTCGGGGATTCCAGTGATTCATGCAGCGCTTTGGCTGCCTCCTTCATACCGTCGATTTGTTTTTGTTGGTCGATCTTGGCGAGATCGCCGGCGGCTTGGTTGATCTGGTCAGGGGTATATTTGCCGCTGCGTTTCAGGTCATCGATCTTTTTCTGGCTTTCAGTCATGCCGGCTTGGTCGGCCTCTTTTTTGATTTGATCGAGTTCTTTCTGGGCGGCAGCTTTTTGCTCGGCGATTTTCGCGGCGGCTTCCTTGGCGGCAGTTGCTTCCAGCTGTCGGATTCTCTCGGCGGCGACGGCCTCGATTGCCACCTTGGCGTCAGCCTGTTTTTGGCGAAGTTCCAAGTCATTGCCTTGAAGCGTTTGCAGCTCCCTCATCGCTGCCGTGCGTTGTTCAATGATCTTGGATCTCTCTTTTTGGGCAGCGTCGAGGTCTTTACCCGTCTTTCCAGCACCCATGGAAAATCCTAAACCCAACGCACCGCCACCCAATGCGGCATTACCGAGCGACGTCGTCTTGTTGGCGTTTATGGCGGCTATTTCCTGATCTTTCGCGGTCATTTGGGAAGTGAGATCAGTCACCCGCTTATTAGCCTCGGCAATTTTGTCGGCTTGGGTCTTGGGGTCGTACAAGGCATCGTTCTCGCGGAGGGATTTTTGCTTTTCCTGCTCGATCAACACACGATCGCGAGCCGGGCCTTGGCCCGCTCCCAGCAATTCCAGTTGATCCTTCGCCGACCGAATCTCATCCCCGAAGCTCGTCACCGTCTCCTTGGCTTTCTTGATGATCTCCTGAGTGCGATTCCATGCCTCATTTTGCTCCTGAACGCGGCTGGTGGCCTCCGCAATTTCCGCGTTCTCCCCAGTGATCATTTCGCGGATGCCACGCCCGACACTGTAGAACTGCCCAAACACGGGGATCATTTTGGCGAAGCCTTCCGCCATGTCGAAGCTGTTGATTTTCCCCTCGGCGAGCTGCTGTTTAAGCTCGGTTGCGCCCTTCACCATTTCCCCCATTTTTTCCGCCGCGATGCTGAACCCCATGATAGCGCCGCCGCCCGCCAGGAGTTCCATCGTTTCGCCGAATGCCGAGCGTCGGCCCGCCATGCCCTTGAGGGATTCCAGCTTTTCTTTGTAAGTGCGGACCTCGCTTTCCGCACCGCGCTTTGCAGCGGCCGCGGACATTTCCGACGCTTGGTTGGCGTTGCGCACAACCGCCTCGGCCATCTTGCCGGATTCGCCGGCGACGGCCTTTATCGCCTCGACAGAGGGTTTGCCGTCGAGGTCGATTTTCCCAGTGATGCTGTTGGCGACGAAAGGCATTTTTCACCTGTTTGCTTGTGCAGAGGAATTAGGAAGTCCCTGGCTGGCGACACGCACAGCCAGGGACGCCGGAAAGGACTCAGAGCGAGGCCAAATG
Organism: Phycisphaerae bacterium; assembly: GCA_035524355.1. Lineage (GTDB taxonomy): Bacteria > Planctomycetota > Phycisphaerae > WQYP01 > WQYP01 > DATKPA01. The sequence goes on from DATKPA010000091.1 coordinate 33,388, forward strand.
CTCCTCGGTGTGACGAAGCTGCGCCTGCAACTTCCCAGCCAATTCCATCTTCACCCGCTTGTTGAATTCGTGCGGGCCGTTCGCCGCGTGTTTCTCCAGCAGGAGCGAAGCAAATTTTCCTGCCTCCTTCGCCAAGCGTGACGCATCAACAACCTCAGGATGGATGCCCGCGATCGCCTTCAACACGGTTGGGCTGTCGGCGGCATAACCGATGAACGGAGTGGCAACCTTTCCTTCAGGGTTGAAGCCGATAGACACCAACTTTTCGACAATCTTTTGGGTGGTTTGCGCGAGCCGTTCCGTTCGAGCTTGATGGAGCGCATTTGCGGCGGGCAAGCAATCGTCGAGCCATGTGTCTAACTCGCCCCGTGCGTCGATCTCCTCCTGCATGGCCGCGCACAGATCGTTACCCAGCTTCCGCACCTTCTCGACGGTGGCGGACGTATATCGGTCGGCCAATTGGCCCGTTAAGATGCTGCGCTCCGTCTCGATTGACTGCCGCTTTTTTTGGGCGGCATTGATCTTCACCACGAGGGCGGCGTGGCGATTTCGAATGTCCTGGGGGAGTTCGCCGTCGATGATTTCGGGAGAGATGTTCATTTGGTCTTTCCTTTTAAGTCTTCGGTTTTTAAGCGGCGGCATCGGCTCACCGCGATCGATTGCAAATGTCGTTACGCCTGGCCGGAGCGAGACTGTTGCACGGCGACGGCGATCAACTGAATTCCCGAAATACCCATGATGGGCGGCGTCGGATGATGCGTTGCGCAACCACCTCGCCCGCCGTTGCCGGATGAGGCCATAGCCAAGCGTGTCTCTTTTTCGGCGACAGCCAACAATTTGGCCGTGTTTCGCGGCGTTGGCGGTGCTGCCGGCGAGGTGCTGGACGGCGGCGTGGTCGCTGGGATTGGTGGAATGACTACTGGCGTTTGCAACCGCCCACTGGCGGCTGGCGCGCTGGGCTCGGCAATCGCTGGGCTATTTCGCTTTTTGGGGCGATAGAACTTTCCCATTGGTCCAGAGGGCATATCGATCTCCGTGCAAGATGTTGGTGAGTTAGGGGCAAACGTTCGGATTGAGCCACGCTGAATACATGATCGATGGGGCAGTTCCTCCAATAGCCAGCGCGAGCCGAACCCAGCGGCGGGAAATAAACCCCGGCACGGTAAACATGGGATTGGCGCTTGCTGCAGCGACAGGACACGAGGCGTCATACCACGTCGTCAAATCGTCGCTTTCCTGCAATTTGAACAGGTAGCTTTCGTCGCCGTTCACGGTGCTCATCGAGAATACTTGCACCACCGCCCCAACCGGCATCCCGCATGCGCCAGGGGAGAAGCCAAAACCCATATCGAGGACGTTGCCGTTGTAGTTCGCCGTGCGACCGACGGCGCTTTCGAGGGTAAGAGCGGCATCTTGGCTTGAGGGAACGAATGCAGTGTTCATAAAACCTCCGTGTTGCGCGGCAGACGCCGCATTTGCCTTATAAGTTCGCCGGAACTGGCGACGATGCGGGGGCCGTTCCCAGATACTCGCGTGCGGGGGCGGGGTAAGCGTCACTGCGGACGATCCAACGGGGCTTTATTCCGCCTCCAGTCCGCAGTTGAGCCTTTCCCTGGCACATCCATTCGTGACCGCATTTGCGGCGGACATGGCCCACCGAAAGTCCGAAGTGCCGCGCGGCATCCTTCAGCGGCAGCCAGCGGATTTCCGGCTCGGGGGCTCGCACCCGTGAGCGGTGGCTGCCATTGACCATCGCGGCCGCAATCGCCGCCACCATCGCCAGGGCGGCGCCTTCAAGGCGGTCTGAGCAGGACAAAAGCAACTTGCGGCACTCTCCGTCGATCGTGCGAGAATCCTGCAACCCTCGCCCGTCAATCAAGCCCTTCAATCCATGCCGGTCATATGCCTTTCCCCAGTTGTACAACGTCGCGCGGCCGAGTCGTTTTCCTTCGCGGCGCAATTGACCCAAAAACCGACGCGTGGAACTTTCAGGGGCTCCGCTCTTGTCTACTTCACGCCTCCATCTCGCTATGATGTCAAACCTCTCCATTGCCTTGATGACCGGTGCGGGAATCGCCGAATGATCCGGCGCGAAAACCTGTATCCCCCGCGTCGTCAGTCGCAGATTGAATTCTGTTCCCACGTCCTTTCCTTTCCGCGGCAACCGCCGCATTTGCCTTATAAGCTCGCAGGGACCAGAGACGGCCCAGAGGCCGTCCCGGCCTCCGATCGTGCCACGGCGGGGCTGCTGGCCTCCTCTGCCGCCCCGATCGCCGTCGATCCGCGTTCATTGACCGCCTTGAGAAGTTCGATGAGGTTGTATGCCTCCCGCGGAGTGAGGCGGTCTACACGCTCCACGCGATCGCCGCTGACCCGTTTGCAAAGCCCCGGCAATTGATAGTGGCACCCCTGGCCGACCAGCCGCATGATCTTCCACACCATGCGCTCCCCCGCGATCGATCCACGCCGTGCGACCTTGCTCCGCCAGTAATCGACCGGCTTGCCCGCATGCCGAAAGCCGCTGTCCTCCAGAATTGCCATCACGTCCTCAAAGCCCGCCTGACTGAGTTGCTTGGCGCTCTCGACACCGGCAGCGTTGCGCAGGATGAGACGGTAGGCGGCGTCCTCCAGCCCGGCCTGCCTGCATGCCATGTGAACCAAACGCAATTCCAAAGGGGTCGGCATCGTGTCACGCAACGGCTTTCGCCGCCTCCTCAAGCTGCGCATCGACCAGCTCGGCCCCTCGCCGGCCCAGCCGGTGGCGCTGAATCGTTCTCAGGAGGTCCGCGGTAATCGGCCCATCCTTGGCCATCATCTCCGCCATCAACGCCAGATTCTTCGCGGCGCGGAGACAGCCGAAGGAGGAGTCATTCGCCAGGAGCATGAGATAGCGGGCGGCGTCGGGAGTGATGCGGAGTTTCGACGCCGAGAACACTTTTTGAATGTCCGAGACGGTGTAGAGCCGATTGCCGTCGTCGCCGCCGTCGCTGGCGAGTTCGGTGAGGTTCAGCCACACGCTGATGCGCCCAAAAATCTGGTCAAGCGGATCGTGTCCCCCGGTCTTCCCCTCCTGGATGTAGTCGGCGATCTTCCCATTCCCCGCCCATACCATCGGGCATCCGGTGGCGTCGTGAAGATCGCGGAGCACGTGCAGCGCGTCGTCATTCGATCTCCCCGCGAGCTTGTGACATTCATCCACGATGATCAACCGCCCCGTGTCTTTAAGCACGGATACGATTTGCGTGAACATCTGCGAGCCGCTCAGCTTCACATTGCCCATGCGGAGGGCCTGGCTCAGCGTCTCCAGCACCGATCGCACCTTGCGGCCGGAACTGTTGATGGAAATGTAGATGCAGCCAGGCGTCTCGGCCCGGATCGTCTGGAGCGTCATTGTCTTCCCGCAACCGTTGGGGCCGTGAATGACGACGATGCCTCCGGTTTTCATGCCCCAGCGCACGACGCCGTAGATTTGCTCCGCCACGTTTGTCAGGACGTAGCCAGGGGGCTTGGGCGCAGCCTCCCGCATGATCTGCTGTTCCGTCCAGCGGTCAATCGTGCGGATGTGCTTCTCAGTGTCCGCACCGTAGTTTCCCGAAAGCACCTGTGAGAGCGTCGCCGCCGAAATACCCATAGACCTGGCGGCGGTATCGGCGCTCTTCTTCGTGCTCTCCAGAAACTTCTGCAGCCGTGAAATGACCGCATTTCGCAACTCGTCCGTGAGGGGCTGTTCATCGCGAAGCATCCGTGCTTCTCCTAAAATTCGGGCATCCTCTATCATCTTGCCGAACACGTCGCCGGCATCGATTGCCATGGCTCAACCTCCGTTGCCCGCGTCGGCGGGCGCATCGTTGAGGGCCTTGAAGAAATCACGCGACGAACCGCCGGCCAGCGCGGGGCGCGTCGGAAGGTCGAAGTTTTCATTGGCGAAGGCGTAAATATCGAGACTCTCCGCACCCGCCGCCACCTTGTTCACAGGGGCTTTGAGGGCCTTTTGAATCCGCTCCGCCTGCCCTTCCATCGGGGAGCGAATTGGCGAGATGCTGGCCGGTGGATGCGGATCGGGATTGTCCTGGCGTCTTGCAGCGGCGAGGCGTTCTCCGGGGATGCGCATCATGATTTCGTGGAGCGATTCGTTGATTTCAAAACGGGTTTGCCGGTATGCCTTGTCGGCCTTGCGCGCGGCACGCTTGCGAGCCATTGCTTCCTTCACCAGCGGCGCATCAGCGTTCGCCGGCAAGCGTTCGTTGGAATCGACGGCACAGATAAACTCATGATTGAGTGTATAGACCGCCACCCGCTTCACGTCCTTCGGGTCGCCCGCCACGTAGACCATCTGGCCCAGCCGGCGGCGAAGAATTTCGTTGTATTTGCCGTACCGAACACCGTTCCAGCGGACGCCGTTGCGACCAACCTTCACCGGCTTCCCTGGCTTGAGCGTGAGCACGTCCAGTTCCGCATCCGGAAGCGTGCGCTTCGTGACGAGATTCTCGGCGAACACCACATCCGGACTTTTCCCCTCCATCCCATCGCCGGTGTGCTCGCTGGAGTTGTACACGTCCACCCACGCCGCGAATGCCTGGCGGAACTCCTCCAGCGTCGGCGCTTTGCCCGCGTCGATGCGCTCCTGCAACCCTTCCGGGCGATTCTCGGGGGAGCGCCCGCAATACGTGTCCCATCCCTTCCCGAATTGCTCCTCCAACGTTAGGAATACGCGCTCGATAGGTTTGGACTGGCCGTGGTAGGTTTGCACGTTCCGTGCCTTGATGTTGAGCATGGCGAAGACGCCGTAGGTGTGCTCGCGATCGATCTTCACCACCCGCGCCCGCCGCTCTTTTTTCGTGCGCCCGTGCAACGCATGCGCGTCGTAGTCGCGCCCGTTATCCACCCAAATCGTCTCCGGGAGTCCATGGGCCTTCGCGGCGCAGCGAAACGAAATGAGGATGTTGTCGGTGCATGGATCGCCGGCGAAAAGGTCGTACCCCATAATCTTGCGAGAGCGATAGTCCTGCCACACCGTCAGCCAGGGCCGGGCGTGAATCGGCTTCACCTCGCCGCTGGCCTTGTCGATTTCCTCTCCCACCCGCACCAACACGTCCATTTCGTGATGATCCGAGTTCCAGAGTTCGTTACTGCGAACCGGGGCGTAGTCCCGTTCGATGTACGATTCCACCTTGTCGGCGTAGGCTTTTTCCCCTTCCCTGGCGAGGATTTTCTGTGCCAGGGGAATCGCGTTGATGTGCCGCAACGCCGTCTTGTAGCTGCACACCGTCCACCCATTCTCCGCCGCCTTTTGTCGCGCCAACTTGCAGCAATAGCGGACCTTCCCCCCGTCCCGCCGCATGTACAGCCTTCGCACTTCGCTCAAAAACGGATCATCGATCGGCACCTTGGTTTCCTGGTCCCACCGCCCATCCTTCAACCCGTTCGCCCCGTCCTTCCGGTAGCACCGGTACCACCGTTGCAGCGTCCGACTGCTGATTTCAATCCCCCGCTCTGCCTTCAGCGTCGAAAGGAAAAGCTCCGTCGCCTCCTTCTGGGTCAACCTCCCCTCCCGCACCGCCGCCCGCTTCGCCTCCTCCCATTCCCGCAGCAAAGCCGCCCGGTCCTGCATCGCCGCCCGCTGCGCCCCGGTCAGGCTGGAAACCTCCACCGGCAAGTACGCGGGAAGAGGAATGTTCGCCAGGGCCGGATCGGCATCGGTGCGGATGAGCCACCGCGCCTTGCCTCCGTCCGCAGGTCGCTCCAGCTTCGCCCTCCCCGCCGGCCACCATTGATCCTTACACCGATCGCGAATGGCCCGCTCTTTGAGGTTCAACCTCGCCGCCGCCAGCTCCACATCAATCCACATCACGCCACGCGGTAGCGGCGGCGCATCCCCCGCATTTACGCTTGTTTTCTCGATGTTTTTTGCTATACTGCTCATCGTTCTCAATCCAAGCCCCGTCTTCCGTTTCCGCGGAGGCGGGGCATTTTTCTTGACCTTATTCCTCGCCGATTCGATCCGCCCAAAGCCGATTTCTCAGCGCCCGCAGTTCGGACGGCCGGAGATCCGCCGCGGTGATAACGTCCTCGTCGTTGACGAGGCGATTCAGAATCCTGGCGGCGAGGGCTTCCCCGTAGGAAGCCTTCTCCAGCATCGCGCTGAGCAGCTCCCGATACTTGGAGTCCGTCGCCGCGCTGCAAATGTCCAAAGTCTGACTCACGCTGCACCCCCAGCCCCATCGCGCACAACCCCGCCCCGTCCGATGCGTCCCACAATGTCACAATTTGTCACAATCGGCCGGATCATCGCCGCCGACACGCGAGTGTCCTTGCGGAGGAGGGTTTCAAGTTCCGCCGCAACCACGCCGCCGGCGGGGAGTGCAATGAGCACCTCCAGCAAGCTCCAAATCGCGGGGTCAACGCTGTCACCATAGGCGATGTCATGCGTGCTGAGCAGCAACCGCAGGCGCTCCCACAGCCCCTCTTTAACCTCCAAGATTTGCAAGATCGCCGACGGGCGGTGTTCCGGCGGTATCTCCAAAAACGTCGCCTTAAAGGCGCGGATCGCCTCCCATTTGTCTCGTCCTGGTGGTTCTGCTTTGCGTCCCCGCGATTTTCTTAAGGTCAACATCACACAATTCCTTTCCGGCTTTCCACTATCAACGGCGCGACGAACGTCGCCGGCCGATTTTTGCCTTTGTTTTCAGGATCAAAGAAGAGAGCACGGCAAACGCCGTCGCCAGCTCCTCATCGCTCGCAGGGCGCTCGGCCGACAGACATTGCTCCATCGCCGCGATGATGCCCAGCATGCCCGGCTTTTCGATGCGAAGCCCTGGAATCCTGCCCGCCAGGCGAAGCAACCGCCGCTCGCACGATTCGAGGTAGCGCTGCAGGCTGATAAAATCGTCGTAGTCGTCCGCGAGCATCATCAAAAGCTCGGAGTCCGGGATGTGTCGGTCGCTCGCGAGTGCCATCACCCGGCGAACGCCAGCCCGAAATTTTGCATGCTCCCGCGTCATGGCGTTGCCCCTCCCGTCGCCGGCGTCGCCGCCGGCTTCTGCAAATGCTCGTGCAGGATGTGCGTCGCCAGTTGTGTTTCGACCCGTGAGACGAAAGAGCATCGCGGGCAATGGAAGCCTTCGCGATCCTGCCGCGCCTCCCGCACCATGCTCATGGCGCGGCGGAGCATTGCGACCTGGGCGTCTGGATAATCAGGGGGAAGATTTCCGCCATGTCCCTTCATTTATCACCATGTTTTCGTGATTCATGAAGAGATTTGGAGGAACGTGAGGGAGAAAGCTCAGCGACAGTAAAAATTGCCGCCAGCCATCGATCGTCCATGCGTGACGCGAGGTTGTTCAACCGCAGTAAGCATGCCGCGCGCCCCCCGGCGATCGCCACACGGATAGATGGGGAGGAGCCTTCGAAACGGCGGCGATAGTTCCAAATGGCCTTCCTGGAGAACGTGTATCCTCGATCGCTGCTCCACTTCACCGCTTCGTCGAGCGTGCTCTTTGGAAGCATCCGGTGGAACGCAGCATGGTCGCGCTGCTTGAGGAGCATCTGAACAGAGAATCGACGGCTCACAGTTGGCCTCCTGATTCAAACGCCGAAGCGGGCATGTCGGCCAAATCGTCCTCATGCTGCCGGCGCAAATGCTTCGCGAGGTTGTCGGTGGAAAGTTTTTCCGCACCGCAGAGCGGACAAATTGGGTGAGCGATCCTCCCCCTCGTTTCCGCCCTCGCCGCCAGGATACGGGCGCGGCGTAGCAACTCACGTTTGGCCGGCGGTGCATGGGGGGTAAGTTCGGCCACGCGTTGATTCGCAACCGCCAGTTGGGCGAGGGCGTCGGCGAGGGCCGCGGTGAGTTCAACGACCGTTTGAGCGAGGTTCGAAGGGGGATTCCGTCCCGGTACATAGGCATGGCCGGCTGGGCAGTGAATGGTCAATTGCTCCACGACAGCCAGGGCGAAGCGTCCGCGGCGCACGGCGTGCATTTCTCCGCAGACGGTGCAGCCGGTGGGCTGGAATGGCTCCTGAGAGAGGATGGTTGATGTTTCCGGCATGAGCGTCCTGATCAAGCGGCGGAGGATGTGACGGGTTCAGAGGATTCGACACGAACTGGCGGCCATCCTTTGGAATCGTCGATAAGCCATGCGACATCGACGCGGAGGACGCGTGCTAATGCGGCTGCGGTTGGAATGGTGATAGAGGGTTTGTTCGCGAGGATGCTTCCCAAGGTGGATGAACTAAGTCCCGCCGCCTTTGAAATTGCGGACTTGTTGCAAAATTCAGTCAACCTTTTCAGCTTCTCGTAGACGGTCATGCGCCAGCCTCCAATCAACATTGGGATAGTATCGTCAAAGTTGGAGGTAAGTCAACAAGATTAGGGAGTCATTCTCCGTAATCTTGAGGGGAGTATGGATATTGGGGAGATTTCGGTGTAGGCTCGCGTTTATGAGATTCCACGAGAAACTTCGACGGCGAGTTGCCCAACTCGGATTGAATAAGGCAAAGGCTGCGAGAGAAGTGGGGTTGCCGGAAAGCACGATCAGCAACTATCTTGTGAAGGAAGAGTCTCTTCCTCGTATCGACATTGCTTTGAAAATTGCAAAGGCGATCGACGTCCCCCTGGAATGGCTTGCGGACGATTCTGCAGACTTTCCCCTGCCTGAGGCCGCGCCGAAAGCTTCGCCGTCGAAATTTGACGACGAAATTCTGATGCTTGAAGTGGCAGAGAGGCAACGACGGTCAATGATCCGAGTGCTGAACGCTCTCGAACGCGCGGAAAAGGAGGATTGGGCGACGGCGGTTTCACGACTCACAAAAAGCGAGCTTTTTGGGATAATTTTTCCCATCCGTTATCTCGCAGAGATGATCGGTCGCTTTCAACCTGCTTTCGTCGCCAGGCTGCATCACAATTCCATGCCGGGGGCAGAACGTCCCATCGAGGACTTCGATCAAAAGGCCATCGGTGCCCGCGCATTAAAAATGTTCAAGGATGTAAACTTCGTCGCGGCATGCCAGGCAATCATAGAAGCGTTCCCACCTGAGGCGATCACAGACATCGAGACTGATTTGACTTTTGGAAAATCCATCGCAGATGCAAGCGAAGAGAACGTAAAGCCGCCTCCGTCAATCGCAAGCAAGGCCACTTCCGCGACCAAAAAGAATCCAGCGTCCGCCTCGCCTCGCCGCTGATAATAATTTATAAACGTGAACAATCTAAACGTAAAACCACTGCCGATGGTATCGGCACTGCCGATACTCAAACCGCATTTTCACCCCCGCCAACGCGGTTTTCACCTCGCAAAACCTTGCTCTCGATGGGACAGCCACTTACACCCCGCCGCCGCGCCCATCCCCCGCCACCCTGCCGACTTACGGTATTTACCCAAACCATTCCACGCGGCGACAAATCTCCTGTCCCATCACACTCTCTGTGTCCTCTGTGGTTTTAACCATTTGCCGCACAACGAATAACACCAAGACCCCCAAACCCAGCGCAGGGTGTCGCAAGAATAGGGGTTGTTCTACCCCATTCTTACTCCCCTATTTCACTCCCCTATTTCCAACGATCCCCCTCACACCCCATTCCCACACAACACCCCTCCCCGTAAAATGCCGATACTTACCCCAACGGCGATGGAGTTCGCCTGAACCGCCTCGGCCACATCGGTCGATCGCTGATAACTCCTGCACGGGCACGCCCGGCGGGAGTTTTGCATCCAGAATCGCAAAAACCCTGACCGGACACCCCGGTCAGGGTTTTTTGTTGGAAGGAGCAACATGCCGTTTCGCTGGAATCTTCGCGAGCACCTCGCCCAGGGCCGATTCTTCCTCCGCTGGCTCCTCCTCTGCCTTCCCCTCGGCGCCGCCGTTGGCTCCGTCGTCGCCCTCTTCCTCTGGAGCCTCGACCAGGCCACCAACCTCCGCTTCAACACCACCACCGCCAACGGACTCCCCTGGCTCCTCTACCTCCTCCCCCTCGCCGGCATTCTCATCGTCGGCATGTACCGTCTCATCGGCTCCTCCGCCGAGGCCGGCAACAACCTCATCATCGACGAAATCCACGAACCCGGCGGGGGGGGCGGTGGTGCCGCAGGCAGCGGCGGCGTCCCGAAACGCATGGCCCCCCTCGTCCTCGTCGCCACCGTCCTCACCCACCTCTTCGGCGGCTCCGCAGGCCGCGAGGGTACCGCCGTCCAGATCGGCGGCAGCATCGCCGGCACCTTCGCCAAATACCTCCGCCTCTCCCCCTACGACGTCCGCCTCCTCCTCATGGCCGGCGTCGCCGCCGGTTTCGGCGCCGTCTTCGGAACCCCCCTCGCAGGCGCCGTCTTCGCCATGGAGGTGGTCGCCATCGGTCGACTCAACTACGAAGCCATCATCCCCTGCCTCATGGCCTCCCTCATCGGCGACCGCGTCTGCGCCGCCTGGGGAATCGCCCACACCGGCTACATCATCAAAACCCTCGCCCGCGCCGCCGAGGTCTCGGCCGTCCCCCATCTCGAGTGGAACCTCGCCTGGAAAGTCCTCCTCGCCTCCATCGCCTTCGGCCTCGCCAGCGTCCTCTTCGCCGAGCTCGCCCACAGCCTCTCCAGGCTCTTCAAAAGAATCCCCTTCCCTCTCCTCCGCCCCGTCGTCGGCGCAACCCTCGTCATCGGCCTCGCCTTCCTCCTCGGCCGCGATTACCTCGGCCTCGGCGTCACCTCCCCCTTCCCCAACGACGTCACCATCGTCTCCTGCTTCCACCCCGGCGGCGCCTACACCTGGTCCTGGTTCTGGAAAATTCTCTTCACCGCCATCACCCTCTCCTGCGGCTTCAAAGGCGGCGAAGTCACCCCCCTCTTTTTCATCGGCGCCGCTCTCGGCAACACCCTCGCCATCCTCCTCCACGCCCCCGTCGATCTCTTCGCCGGCCTCGGATTCGTCGCCGTCTTCTCCGGCGCCACCAACACCCCGCTCGCCTGCACCCTCATGGCCGTCGAACTCTTCGGCTCCGGACCCGTCGTCTACTTCGCCATCGCCTGCATCGTCGCCTACCTCTTCAGCGGCCACACCGGCATCTACCTCTCCCAGCGCATCAGCACCCCCAAACGCGCCGGCCTCTCCGCCCTCGGCACCCTCCGCTCCCAGCGCGAAAAGGCCCGCGCATGAAAAAAGCCCCGCCTGTCCAACGGGGCTCTTTTGTGGTGGTCGTCCATCGAACGACGCTTCGGGAGAAAGCGGCGCGGGCGACTCCTGCGTGTCTCAGGAAATCGTACGTCGCCCATCGAAACAGGTTCGCCGAAATCCTCCCCAAATTCCTCTGGAAAACCGCGCTTCGCAAAAACAAGACGACCACGCTCACTGCATGGTCATCCGAAATGCCCCACTCTTAATTTCGCTCAGACCGCTCCGGCATTCGCATTCTCGGCGGGTGCGATCCCCGGCACTGCCTCTCCCGGCGCCGGCTCGATCTTCTTCAATCCCTCAATCGAGAAATCGCCCGGCTCTCCACGGATCAGCCAGAGCAACGGCGCACCCGTCACCCGCGATGCCCGATCCAGGACATCCACCGGCGGGATACGTCCCTTTTCATAATAGTTGTACGTTGACGGCGAAAGATGCAGCAGTGCCGCAAAGTGCGACTGACCCCGCGCACCGCAAACTTGTACCCGCACCTGCTTTAACCGCTCACAAATCGCGGCGGTATTCAGCGTTGTGGCGTTATCTTCGGGCTTCATGGGAACCTCTCTGAAAAAACCAGCGCCACGATTATGGACACCGTCGTGGCTCTCAAGTTCGTGATTAAGTATAGATTCGTCAAGCCGCGAGACAACCTCAACCGCCGACGACCAACTCTAACTTCCAACTACAACAACAGTTAAGAAACCATTAAAGTGTAAATATCCCCGCGACAAAAACACAATCGCCCGGCAGCCGCCGCCGCCAGCCATCCTTTCAGGATTCGTAATTCTACCAGTTATTGCGCCACGGCCGCAACCAATTCATTCGCATGCCGGTATACCCACCGCACCTTCCGCTCGATCATCTGCAGAAAACCGTAGCCGTCGATCCGGCCAAAGAATCCCGTCGCCGCGATCGGCAACACCGACTCCGCGATCATCGCCTCCATCATCAGCCACGGGATCGTCTGCAGCTCCTGCACTGAGATGACATCCACCTCGTCATACCCGCGGATGAACCGCTTGTAGCGCGTCTCATCCGGATAGTCCGGCCACGTCACCGGATCGTCCGTCCCTCCCAAAATCGAAAACTGCAGTGCCCCGTTCGCGATGTCGATCATCCGCTGCCCCAGTCGCGCTGCGTCGTAATCGATCACCGCCACCACCTTCCGATTGCGAAACAACATATTCCCCGGATGCCAGTCGCAATGCAGAATCTGCGCCGGCCACAGCGGCAACCCCAGCTTCTCCGTTTTCTCCGCCGCCTCCTGATAAATCTGCCGCAGATAATTCGTCGTCACCGACGCTCTGCGCGCTGCCGTATCATGCGATGACTGCGTTCGATCCAGCGTCTCCGGCAGTTGATCCAGACCCAGATTCACCGACCGCGCATTGTGATACGCCCCCACCGCCGGCTCAAACTCCGGCTTGTATTCCCGCAGCAGCTTGTGATACAGGGCCAGAATCTTCCCCGAATCAAACGTCGCCTCGAGCGAATTGTCGTACGCGTTGCCACGGATGTACTCGAACAACTCGTACACCGCCCCATCATGCTGAAACATTGAGTTATTGTCCGCCCGCGTCCCGATTAAATGCGGCAGCGGAAACTGCTTTTCCGCAAGGTACAGTTGCAGCGCATGCGAAAACGCCACCTTGAACGGATCATCCTTCCCCTTCGCCCGCCGTTTCAGCAGGAACTCCCCCTTCTCCGACGTGATCAGCAACTTCGGCGCCTTCCGCGACCCCCGATGATATTCCTTGATCCCCTTAACGCCTCCGATGTCATACCGGCTCATGACAATCAGAAGTTCCTGGGCAGTGAAACGTTCGCGTTCGCTCATCGAAGGGTTCCGAGGCAACTGAATAATCCCACGCCGGCGCGCGGATGTGAGGATCGCGCCAAAATGAGACTCACGGCACGCCGCAGAATAACCGTTGCACTCACCACCTGCAATTCCGGACATCGTCCTGCCGAACAATCCTGCCGAACGCGCCGGATCAACGCGCCGCGACCGCCGGCGCCACCTTCGTGACTTCCTGCTGCCGCCGTCAATGCTTCGCATGGGCTGCTATCAACGCAATGATCGCCACCACCATCAAGACCACCAACACCGCCAGCAGAATCTTCACCCAACTGTAAGGCCGCGCACCTGACACGTGCCCCGTCCGCGCATTCACCAGTATCCGAAACGTCGCCCCCTGATACCGATACACCGCCAGCCACATCGGCAGCAGAATATGCTTGTACGTCACCCCCACATGCTGCGTGTTCACCGACGACAACTGCTGATGATCCCCCCCGATATCCTGCGTGCACAGCATCCGAATCTCCCCGTCCATAATCCCCCGCGCCGTCGCGAATCCATCCGCCAACGACACCACATACCGCTCCGTCTTGAACCCCGCCAGAAACTCCGACCGGAACGACTCCAGCCCCTTCAAATCCCACGGCTCCAGGTGCGTCACCATCCCGCCCGGCAGCGACTTCGACGCACACACCAGCACATCATCAAAAAAATGATCCACCTCCCCCGAGACATACGTCCACCGCGTCTTCACCACCTGCCGCGTCCTCGTCACGGGATTTCCGTTCGCATCATTCTCCGTATACGTCTCGGTCTCCCAGTAATCATCCCCGCGCTGCCCCGTGTAATGCGTGTACGTCATCGAATCGTACGTCCAGTACGGCATGTACACGCCCGACAACTGCCCCAGGTTCGCCAACTGCTTCAAATTGCTCGGCGCAAACCACCGGGTTGCAATCCACTGGTTAAACGCATTGACCGCATCCCGCTGCGCAATATGAAACGGCAACACCGATTCCGGACAAATCATCGCCGCCGCCGTCGTCCGCGGCACATTCTCCAGGTGCGTCGCACAAAACGGACACGCCGCCGTCTCCACATTGTCCTCGAGCAACACATTGGCCCCGCACCCCGGACACCGCACCTCCGATGACCGCCCCTGAATCGTCCCGGTTTCCTTCCCCACCTTCTGGAGCGCGCTGAGGTAATCACGTTCCTGGACGGTCGAAGTATCGGGCGCAATCTCCTCGACATGCCCGCAATAGGGACACTTGAGCGCCCGTTGCGACGGATCAAAATCCAGCCGCGCCCCGCAATTCGTGCAAGGAAACTTGCGATCCGCAGGCGGCGCACTCGTCACCGTCACCCCCTTATGCTCCGCGACGGCCCCACTGGGAACCGGCGGTGGAGCCGAAACGGACCCCCGCGCAGGCGCTGCTGTGGCAACCGCCCCTCCACTCGCTGCCGACGGAACCTGCGCCGTCGCACCGGTGCGCCGCAACCGCGCCCCCTCCTCCACCGTAATCTTCCCCGACAAAATCTCCCTAGCAATTTCCCGATCATCAGGCATATTCATCTCTAGTTTTGCCGGTTTATCGCCGCGCCAGTCGCTGGCTGGGTCTCAAGCTTCAATTGCAATGCCTGCCAATAATAATTGGCACCCTGCACGTCCCGCCAATTGGCGGCGTCACTCGCAACGGACATGCGGTCGGGTTGGTCATTTTCCGTTCGTAGAACCCTGTAAAAATCCTTGTGCTTTAAGCCGTCCTGGACGACGTAGTAATCGTATTGTTCGTCACTGCCACGATAGAAAAGCTGAGACGGAAAAGAATTGCCCTGACTGCGCTTCACAACAGCGTCCAGTTCCAAACGACTGACTGTCCTGGTACATGAAGAAAAGGTTGTTGCGATAACTACTACCAATAACAGAGTGCCAAGGCACGTCAGCAGAATTACGAACTTCCGAGATCGCATAAGCAACCATCCTTCTCCGTGCCCTCTGTGTTCTCGGTGGTTCCCCTTCGTGGCCCTTCGTGCTCTTTGTGTTCTTTGTGTTCTTTGTGTTTAACGTCTCACCTCGGCAACGGCGGCGGCACACTCCCAAACAACCCCGCCAACTCCCCCACCGTCTCCGCCGCAGCCCACCCGCTCATCCCCTGCTTCCACACCAAAGTCTGTCGCGTCAAACTCCCATCCCGCACCTTCCCCGCCAACGCACCCATATCAAACGGCCCCTGTTGCGCATTATTCACCGCGACATAAAACGCCACACTCGTCGGCAACGGCGGCGACGCAACCTCGCCACCCGCCGCCCCCGCAGCCATCGCATTCCGCATCTGATCCGCCATCGCACTCCCCGCCGCTATCCCCGCCCCCAGCCCGCTCATCCCGCTCGGATTCTTCGCCGCATCCCCGATCGCCTGGGCCGTCTGGTACTGCGTGTACTTGCTCATGTCCCCCAGCACGCCCATCTTCGTCCGCTGATCCAGCGCCTGCTCCACCTCCGGCGGCAACGAAATGTTCTCGATCAAAAAGCTCGTCAGCGACAACCCCAGCGCCAGCAAATCCGGCTTGATCACCTCCAGCGCCACCTTCGAAATCCTGTCGTAATTCCCCGCCAAATCCAGCACCGCAATCTTCGACTGCCCGATCGCATCCACAAACCGCGAGACAATCGTGTTCCGCAACTGGTTCGAAATCTCGAACGTCTCAAACATCGGATCAGTGACGACAAGCTGTTTCAAAAACGTCGCCGGATCCGCCACGTGAAACGCATACGACCCGAACGCCCGCACCCGCACCGGGCCGAATTCCGGATCGCGCATCATGATCGGATTCTGCGTCCCCCACTTCTGAT
Organism: Phycisphaerae bacterium; assembly: GCA_035524355.1. GTDB lineage: Bacteria > Planctomycetota > Phycisphaerae > WQYP01 > WQYP01 > DATKPA01. The sequence continues at coordinate 49,203 of DATKPA010000091.1, forward strand.
CCGTCCACTGCCGCATTGAGAGGAAATACACCTCCGCCTTGAACGGCGACTCGAACCCGTACTTCCATCCCTTCAACGTCGACAGGATCGGCAGATTCTGCGTCGAAAGCGTGTACGTCCCCGCCTGCGTGAAAATATCCGAGAGCTGCCCCTCATTGACGAACAGCGCCGCCTGCCCTTCCCGCACCACCAGCTTCGCCCCCATCTTGATCTCGTTGTTCGCCCGCGGAAACCGATACGCAAGAATGTCATTCTGTGCCGGCTCATTCCATTCAATAATGTCAATGAACTGCCCGCGCAACACATTGAAGATCGACATGATTCTTTCTCCTCAATCCCCTCGCCCCTCCAGTTTAGCGAAGCTCCATCCCACGCAACACCGCGATATTACCCTCTCCAAACCGCAACAAACTTCCAAATTCCGAAGCGCCCCGCGATTCTAACCCAACTCCCCGCACGATTGGAACCCGTAGCGTAAGCGCCGGCCCAATAAGCTCGCGCCGCAAACGCAGCCTCCTCGCGCAAGCGATGCAAAGCCACTCGATAATCAATGCATCCCAGGACCACCCGCCGATTCCATCATGCCCCCCCCGAGGTGCGTAACAGAATCGGCGGCAGCCGTGGGGCCGTGCAGTGTCGAGGGCCTTTGCACCGCCTGCGCGAGGAGGTCGCCCTTTGGTTTCCGAGCGGGAGGGCCGGCGCTTACGCTACGGGTTCTATTGCCGCCGATTCTGTTACGCCCCTCCCTCCCGACGCTCCAGAATCCCCTTTGCTCTTCGACACCATCGGGTATGATGCCCAGGCGGATCACCAAGGCTATCACCGGAACCGGCTCGATGGACTGCACGTACCACTACTACCTCGACGGCCAGCGCGTGATCGAAGAGCATGACGGCTCCGACAACCTGCTCAAGCAGTACGTCTGGGGCCTCGGCTACGTCGATGAAGCCGTGCAGACGGCCATCAACTCCGATCCG
>DATKPA010000092.1:0-10286 GCA_035524355.1 Phycisphaerae bacterium
GTGATCTACCTGAAGGCCTTATGAGACACACCCTAGTGCAACGGTCATTGACATAGACGAGACAACTGCGCCTCCATTGCTGACATTTGCAGACTGGGTCGGGTGGGCTGCCTCTCGGGGCATGGGTGCGAAGGTGCCGGATTTATCCGCGCAGTCTAAGTCGTCCCGTATTGCAACAGTCTGCGCGCTGTGGGACTGTGGCAATCCCAAAATAGCTAAGTCTATCCTAGAGGAAGCACCGGCTGATGCCGATAGGCCCACAACTGCGCTCATTTCTGCTGCAATTGCGCGTGAATTAGCAAACTCGTCACCGAAACAATATCATTACGATGGAGGTAATTGATGTCTGCCTTTTCTGCAGGGTGTTTCTCGTTTGATTTCGCCGACTGGCTGCTCGGATTCAGTTTCACCCCGAATGTTGCGGGCCCAAACGGGTCTGGCAGCCCAGGGTCCGCTTCGTCAGTTAGCCTCGTCAGTATCGTCGTTGGTTGCCCGACGCTGCCTGCAGCGCAGGAGGCCAATACATGCTACATTTATTCTGTAGAACTCGAAGACCCATCAGATATCGGAAGTTCCGGCAATCTCGTTGGTCAGAGTACTTCTATGAGTACAGGACACGCTCTCGGCAGCACCAGTTATTCGACCACCTACAGCTTTTCAGGCATTTCGCTCGATCCGACGAAGCAGTACTTCGCATATTTCTCGGCCGACAAGAATACATTCGTAGACAGCAGCTCACCTTATACCGGCGGAACTGCCTACGACGTATTCCTTGAAGATGATGATGCCAGCCCGCAGTTTCAGGTGAATATGTCGACCTGATCGTGAGATTGAATCGATGACCGTAGTGTTGGGGAATGGCGGCTTGTGTGGGTGTATTGGTCGGCCGCCGTTCCCTTTTTTTGAAGCAAAGGACGAGTCCGATGGGGCCGGTGCGGGTGGAAGAGTCCCTTTCTTGAGCCAGCTCACTTGAACTGGGTGTTTTCGATCGACTCGGAAAGCAAGAAAAATATTGCCGCGATCGAAAATACGTTTTGCGATATTTCAGCGATACGTGCATTTAGTTTATTAAGCTGCGCAGAACCCTGCTGCGCGGAACGTACATAGACACGGTCGGACTTACCACTACGCCGCATACCCCGGCAGTGTCTTGGTCGATCTGCCGGGGTATTGCTTGATTCTTTTCTCCTTCCCCCGCTCTTTCATCTGGCTGTAGCATCGATTCTTCCTCTGCTACCGGCGGGGCTTGCTGGAACGATTGGTCTGATGTTTTAGGGTCGCGCGGGTAACCGGAATACGGCGGCGGCGGCCGACTCAGAAAACACAAGCCGCCGCCCCGTACTACATCAGGGGCTACCAATTCGAGGTCAGATGCTGAACTCGAGGCATTGGGAGCAGCAACAGAGGGCCTCCTCTTCGTTGACGATGGGCTCGGGAATCGGGGGAGCCACGAAGTCGCCGTCGACTTCGTTGATTCCGAAATAGCGGGTTCGTGGTGTGAGTGGGGCATCGTCCTGGTCGAGACGCGGATGTTCTTCTTCGGTTTTCATGATGTTGCTGCTTATTGTTAGAACTTCAATTGCACCTGCATGCGGAAGATGAGGTCCTGGGTGTTGATGGCGGTGTCGATGCAGGAGTTGGCGTAGGCGGCTTCGTTAGGGATGTAGGTGAGGTCGGACTGGATTTTGAGGTTTTGGCCGAAGAGGTAGTAGTTGACCCCGAGGGCGTAGGTTTGCATCTGGTTGTCGGCGCCTTCGGTGAAGAGGTCTCCGGCGCGGGCGACGAGTTCCCAGTGTTTATTGAGCATGTAGCCGGCCTGGCCGTAGAAGCCGGTCTGGAAGAAGCTGCTTGGGGAGATAGAGGGGGTGACGTCCTCGCCGGGATTTTGATTAACCTGCTGGAAGTAAGCGGCGCTGAGGATAGAGAGGCCACGGTATTTGGCTGTGGCGTCGATGGTGGCGCGGTAGAGGTCGCCGTTGAGAGTATAGGCGGAGGCGAAGCCGGGGGACTGGATGGTGGAGAGGCCGGGGACGGTGGCGCTACCTTGGGGGCTGGGGAAGGCGTTGGCGCTGGTATTGGCGGATTCATAGCCGGCGGCGGCGCCGATTTGCCAGGCGAGGGATGAAGTGTCCTTGCGGAGGTCGGGTTCGTCGAGGAAGTCGGAAAGCTTTCCGGCGCCGGCGTATTGGATGCGGCTGTAGAAGGCGAGGCGGTTGTCGTTGGCGCCGGTGCCGATTTCGGAGGATCGGCCGAGGAGATTGGACTTCTGGCCGTTGTTCATGTTGACTTCGTAGGAGAGGCGATCGGGGATGGGTTGGCCGAGGACGCTGGCGCCAATCGCGCGGACAGGGTCGAACGGAACGAGTTCGGCGGGGAAGTCGACGAGTTGGAGGCCGGCGTAGTTATATTCGGCGCGGGAGAAGGGGACGATGAAGGAGCCGATACGGAGTTTGAGGGCGTCGTTAAAGCGATAGCCGACGTAGGCGTCAAGGAGTTGGAAGTAGCCGAGGTCGGTTTTGCTGGAGTAATCGCAGCCGAAATCGCCGGAGAGGCAATAGGTGACGTCGGGGGAGAAGGCGTTTCCAGAGAAGATGAGGCGTGCACGGCGGATGTCGAAGCCGTTGACGTCGCCGGAAGCGGGTTTTTTGGTGAAGGCAGAGGGGTTCTGGAGCGTGTCTTTAGCGAAGGTGTAGCGGAGCTGCATGACGCCGTTGACGTTGAGTTTGAAGTTCGCGTCGGCGGTTTGGATGAAGAAGCCGTTGTTGTAGCCGGCGAGGGGGGAAGCGGCCTCGTGTTTTTTGGCGTCGGCGATGGCCTGATCGACAATGGTGCGGATCTGGGCGGTGCGTTCCTGGGTCATCCAGTTCTGGTCCTGCTGTTTTTCGAGCTCGGTAACGCGCGATGAGAGCTGCTGGATACGGGAGAGGAGTTCGGCGTTATTGGTGTCATCTGCGCGAAGGCGAGGAGTGCTGACAATGAGCGACGTCGCCGTAGCACATCCCAGGAGGATCTTTGACTTCAACTTAAACATGTGTTGCCTCGATTAGTACAAGAAGTAATAAGTGCCCTGTGTGACATTCCATCGAAAGATGTACTGAAGTAATTGACCTTACTTTTTCATACGATGTTTTCTTAATCCGCAAAGGGGATGTGGCGTTTCCTCAGCGTGAGAAGGGCACAGTCCGGTTTCGTGATGTATTTCAGGACTGCGCCCCTCTCTGTGAGGCGCTCAATGCGTGGCGCTGAACTCCTTGAAGGGGGCGGCGTCGGGTGAGGCTTCGGTGGGGTCGAGCGGGATGAGGGATTGCGCCTTCAGAGGCTTTGGCGCCGCAGGCTTTTCAGTCGTGGCGGGAGCGTGGGATCGAATTGAAGGCCGGGGAGCATGGGAGGCGTATTTCCCTGCCTGTTCCTGGCCTGACTTACCACCGACGAGTTTGACGAGGTCACCGACGACGGACTGTAGCGATGCAGCCTGGGAGGCCAGTTCCTCAGATGCAGAGGCGCTTTCTTCGGCACCGGCGGCGTTGGACTGGGTGACCTTGTCCATTTCCGAGACGGCGGTGTTGATCTGGCCGATTCCCTGGGCCTGTTCGTTGGAGGCGGCGGCGATTTCGGCGACGAGGCTATTGACCTTGGTGGAGGCGGTGGTGATTTCATCGAGGGTTTTGGCGACATCAACGGCGATAGTGACGCCGTTGCGCGAATTGCTGACGGAGGCTTCGATCATGGTCGAAGTGGTCTTGGCGGCTTCGGCGGAGCGCATGGCGAGGTTTCGAACCTCTTCCGCGACGACGGCGAAGCCCTTGCCGGCCTCACCGGCGCGGGCGGCTTCGACGGCGGCGTTGAGGGCGAGGAGGTTCGTCTGGAAAGCGATTTCATCGATGACCTTGATGATCTTGGCGGTTTCACTGGCGGACTTTTCGATTTCGCCGATGGCCTTGCTCATGTTGTTCATGGCTGCGGTGCCACGGTTGGCAGCGCATTGGGCGTCGGTGGCGAGGGTTTCGGCTTTTTTGGCGGTTTCGGAATTCTGGCGGGTCATGGAGGACATTTCTTCGAGGGCGCTGGTGGTTTCTTCAAGTGACGCGGCCTGTTCGGAAGCGCCCTGGGCCATTGATTGGCTGGAGGACGCGATCTGGGTGGAGGCGCTGGCGACTTGTGCGGAGCCTTCGCCGAGGGCGCCAGCGATTTTGTGGAGGGCTTTTCCGATGCTTCGGGTGATGAAGAAGGCAATGCCGAGGCCTGCGAGGATGGCGGCGAGGACGCCCGCGATTACGCCGGTTTTTCCGGAAGTGACGGCATTGACGATGGCGTTGGACCCTTCGTCGGCGGAGGCGGATTTGAAATCGACCTCGGCTTTGATGGTATCTTCAAGTTTGACGTATGCCGGCTCGACCTTTTGTTTGAAGACATTAAAAGCGTCGGCGGACTTGCCGGCCTGGGTGAGGGAGAGAACTTCAGCGCGGGATTCGCGGACGGGGCCGATGGCCGCTTTGAATGCTTCATAGAGCTCGCGGTCGTGGGGACGTGTGATCGTTGTTTCGTAGGCTTTGAGTTCCTTGTCAATGGAGGCGGAGACATCCAACATTTCTTTCTTGGCTTGTTCCACCTCGGTGGGGTCCTGGGCGATCACGCATTTTAGGAGTTTGACGTTGTTACTGAGGATCAGGACGTGAAGTTGGTCGATGGCTTCGACGCCCGGGACGGCATCCTCGTGAATGAGGTGGCTGCCGGCGTCGATGGCGGTGAGACGGGTGTACGCGTAGCCGCCTAAAAGCGCGGTGATGGCGATAGAGGATGTAAAACCGAGAATAATCCGTTTTCCGAGTGTCATTTGGGTGCCTCCAATAGGTTTGCAAAGATGATTGTGAAAGCCTCGAAATGAGGTTGACGGTTTCAGTTTTTGTGGGAGTTCCACTGGGCGAATTCGGCAGCGCTCAGAATCCGGTCGATGTCGAGCAGGATTTTGACGGCGTTGCCGACCTTTCCCATGCCCAGGATGAAGTCGCTGTTCTCGTCTTTGGTGAAGCCGGGCGGGTCCTCGATGGTGTCGGAGGGGATTTCGAGCACTTCGGAGACACGGTCGACGACCAGGCCGGTGGAGCACTTGATGCCGTCGTGTTCGACGACGACGACGATGATGCAGGTTTGATCGGTGGCGTCCACACTGGGCATGCAGAACTTGGAGCGGAGATCGACGATGGCGATGACCTGTCCACGCAGGTTGATGACACCGCGGACATAGGAGGGGGTTCCGGGGACGGCGGTGATGTCCATGAGGCCGATGATTTCGCGGACCTTGAGGATGGGGAGGCCGTATTCCTCGCGGCCCAGGGCGAAGGTCAGGTACTTGCCTCCGTGGGAGGGGATTGCGGTCGTATCCGTTGGGGTGAGGGCTGCCATTCGGGGCCTCCATGAAAAATGGGCGCAGTTCGGGCGCAAGGACGAACTCGTCCTGGATCGCCGGGTGTTCCGAATTTCGTGTGTGATTGATCAGCGGGGCGGTTTTAAACGTTGCGATTGCTGCGGATCAGGCAGCGGGAGCGTCGCGGTTTCGCACGGACACCTCACACACATATCCGACGCTTAATATCTCACCGTATCGAGTTACCCCGTGGATCGCTGAACCTTAATTTTGCATAAGGCAATTGCTTATTGGAAAATAAGGGCTCTCTGCCTGGCCTCAGTGAGATGTTAAAAAAAGCCCTTGCGACGAAAAGACGCCAAAGCAACTCGTTGGATCTGCCAACTCCCGAGACAAATCAACCGGTGCCAAGAGAAGGTCACCTGCACTCCGTCAATCGGAGGTAGCGCCTTTTTATTTTCGATCATAAGTCTATTGACAGTATGGGTTTATTGCTCTATTACCGCCTCTTGCATCAGTTTTTTCGCGGACCGGGGCGATGCGCGCACATAAGAGGATAGAAGGAGATCAGCACGTGGACGATGGAGTCTTACTCGCAGCGTTTGTTGCGGAAAATTCTCAAGAGGCATTCCATGAATTGATTCGGCGGCACGTGGGCATGGTCTACGCGGTGTGCCGTCGGCAGTTGCGAGACGCGCACTGGGCAGAGGATGTAACCCAAGTTGTCTTCATCCTGCTGGCACGCAAGGCAGCAACACTTCCTAAGAATGTCGTCCTGGGCGGATGGCTGTACAAAGCCGCGGTTTACGCCTGCTCCAATGCGCGCGACCTGGAAAGAACGCGGACGTACCACGAAAACCTGGTGACGCTCATGAGAAAGCCGAACACGAATGAAGACGCCATAGAGCGAATGGAAATCGAAGGGCTGCTGGATGAAGGGTTGATGGAGTTAAACCGAGCGCAGCGTGAGGTGCTAGTGCTGCGATATTTTGAAAACAAACCGCTGACGGAAGTAGCTCGGGCACGCCGGCAATCATTGTATGCGACGCAGAAAACACTCGATGCGGGGCTGGCGCGGTTACGCCGGTTTCTCTCCCAGCGTGGTGTTGCCGCGACGGCAGCCATCGTTGTAGCGGCGTTGGGCGTTGAGTCTTCACGGGCAGTGCCTCCAACACTAGCTGCATCCGTTGAGAACGCGGCACTTGGTCATGCGCTTCCGGAATATGTGTCCCAACTTGCAACCCGATTGATTAAGCAAGCGGCGCGGGTGAAGTTCGCGCTAGTCGTCGCTGTTGCCGGAATCATTCTGATGTTTGCCATGGGGACCATCTGGGCTGTGCGGCCAGAGCATGCAAGGGTAGATGCCGGCGCGATGTCTTCCTTGGCCCAAACAACTCCTTTCATCCCGGAACCAACGCAGGAAATCGATGCACTGTGGCGAACGCTGCGCGGGGCCAACGATGCCCTGCGAAATATGAACATGGCATCCCTGAACCAGGTTGTTGCGTTCACGGATACGCGCCAAGCTCAAGATTGGCAACTCATGGCCAGCGTGTTCGCTTCCAATCAGACCCTAATTGAAGCTGCAATCAATAAATATGGACCCATGGGGAAGTCCCTCACGCCGATTCAAACATTCGGCACCCGATTGGATCAGGTGCTCCCGAAGATTGACAGGGACAATCTCCACTGGAAGATCGACGGGGATAGTGCAAAGCTCCACTTCACATATTATGGCGATCAGGCTCGTGGCGGGACTATCTACTTTGCGAAGATTGACGGTCTCTGGCGAATCGACGTCGGCCAATCTTTTGAAGTGGCCTTGGAGGGATTGGACAACAATTCCTTGCGAATGGAGGTCCAGGGGCTACCAGAACCTGATCGTGCATTGGTTCTCGACAAGGTAGACGCGATGGGAAAAGCGCTCAGGGAGACTGCAGCGAATATCGGGGAAGACCCTACGTACAACTTCGACCGTGCGGAGCATGATTTGCAAGTCGCGGATGCTCGAGCGCCTGGTAGAGCGTTTTTTCGGCTGGCGCTGCGGTTTGATAACGAAGAACAAGTTCGTGAGTGATATGTAATCTTGGAAAGATGGCAAGTTTGAATTGGATTAGACATTTTCTGAGCGGCGCCGTCCCTCGGTCTTGGAAGAGGCTACCGCAGGGATTAAACGGTCGTGAAGTGGGCCGAGTGAATGCCCAGTTCCCCCGGCCTTCCGGAAACGCCGCCGAATATTGCTCACGGGCTTTGCTCGCCGTGAGACGACAGCTCCTCATGAGCGAATTGGAAAGACGCCAATTCCTCTCGGCGGTGCCGCCGATCTCATCATTCCCTGCAACATCAACGACGCTGTATGCAGCAGTTCCTGGAGCGACAAATTTGACCGTCGGCGCCAATGGCGATGCATGGTACACGGCAAACGGGAAACTTGAGAATTTAACGATTAACGGTCGAACCGCGAAAAGCAGCATCAAAGCCAGCATTGCCGACAAGATTGCATCGGTTGTGTCCAACATTGATGTATCTGGGAGCGCGACCATCTGGTTCGCGGTGGCAGCGACAGATGGCACTCATCTTGGGAAATTAACCGCTAACAATCAATTCCGGGAAATCAGTGCAGTATCGGACACACGCACCGGAAACCTAACAGTGAGTGCCGGTCATTTGTGGTTTACGCGCGGCGCCAACGAGATTGATGGGGTGGACGCGGACGGCCGCAAGACGACCGTCGTAATACCTAACTTGCGGGCCGTGACCGGGATTTCGGCGAGTGACGACGGCCGAGTGTGGTTTATCGGCACGAATCTCAACGGCGTAGGTGTGGCCGGAATTATTACCTCGGATGGATCCGTAAAGACGTTCCCTTTGCCGATCATCCCGACATCTGTCACGGCGGAAGAGCTCGGGCATGTCTTTGTCGGTGGCGCAAACGCTATCGAACGGATTTCGGCTGATGGAACGGTTGTGAAGACCGCGATTGCCGTAAGTGCGCCACGGAACCTCACCATCACCGGGGATGGCTCCGTTTGGTTTATGAACGACTCTGGCACTCGAGAGATCATCCAACTCGCCAACGATGGAACTTCGAAACGATACGTCGTTCCGGTACCTGAAAGCGCTTCGATCACTTCTCTTTCAATCGCGCCGGACGGAAAGCTTTGGTTCACAGCAACTAGCGAATCTGCCGGATGGCTGGGAATACTCAATACTCATGGGTCACCACGTAGCACGACGCCGACAACGAGGCCTGGAACGGGGACCGAAAATGGCGAGAGCGCGGTCGTATGCTCTTTTTCGGACAATATGCGTACGCCATCGGGAGATCGAAACACATTTGTTGCAACGCCCACCCGATCGAAGGACGATGGCACCTCTGATCAACCTCCCAAAAGCGAGCCTTTACGGACAGACATTTGGGCGGGTGTCACAAAGCAAAGTTCGACAGAAAAGGGCAGTCGAGTCATCCATCATGTTGACGACCCGGGAACCTTTGAAGGAGAGTTCGCCCTCAGCACGTTGCAGTCACGTCCACCTGAGAGCCCAAAGGACTCAACCCAGGAGCCGGCACCGCAGGTTGAGCCGGCGCTGAATACCCTCGACGAGTATTCGTCAAATTCGCCTTCAGATAACGCGATAGGAGCCGCCCATGCAGATATCACCGACGCAAGCGATGTTTCAATGGTAACCCACATTCCAGCGGCAATTTCTTACGTAGCGAACTCTTTGCCCGTCGCCAGCGATCCTATTACAGCATTCTCGAAAGTAACGGGGTCGGCCCTGCAATTGAGTGCATGTGTACAGACGCAATATACCTTCAATTCATTTCATCTATCATCTGCTCCTCAGAGGAGAAAAAATGTTTTTATCGGGACAAATGTTCGTCAGGACGAACCCGACCCGCTACGCAGTCAAAAGGAAACGGGCCATCTGTCCAAGGTGAGTTCCGGATCGACCAAGCTCGCAAGCTTCTCGAAATTCGCGGTTTATGTTTCTGCTGCGGGTGGCCTATACAGCTGGCAAAGACGTTCTGAGGAAAAAGCCTCGTAAAACAGCAAGTCGATTTTTAGTTAATTCCAGCGCGGCGCGTTTCCGTTGCGCGGCCCTTGTTTTGTCATTTTTTGGAGATACTCTCATGCGACGCTCGATCTTTCGCTCCCGCCCCAATGCTGTGGATACTGCAACTCGAATGCAAGATCGGCGGCGTGCCGGAAAGCCTGCCGATCAGTTGCTCTCCCACATTGAGAACCTCGAATCACGAATGCTTTTGTCTGCGGCCACCCAGGTAGTCTTCGGCGTGCAGACGTCTCCTGTGTTCGCGGGCAATGTGGTTTCCCCGGCGGTGACGGTGGCTGTTGAGGACTCCGGGTCACACATTGTGACGACAGATGAGTCAAACGTGACGGTTGCGATCGTCAGTGGACCAACGGGTGGGAAACTCCTTGGAACCCTAACTGTAAAGGCGGAACATGGGGTGGCAACATTCGGCACGCTCTCCTTCTCTAAGCCCGGCACTTACACGCTAAAGGCTGTCGACGGGGCTTTGTCCGTGGCCACGTCGTCCCATTTTGTCGTCAGAGCTGATCCCGTCGCGACAACTCTTGTATTCTCACAACAGCCCCCAAGCAATGGTGCAGGTACAGCGCTGCCGTCGGCAGTCGTGGTCCATATTCTCGATCAGTATGGTCACGTATTTACGACAGGACACCCGGTTATTTCACTGAGAATCGGCAGTTCTTCTTCCGGAGGCAATTTGCTGGGCGTTGTAGGTCGGACGGCCACGAATGGCGTCGTTACGTTCTCCAATCTTTCGATGACAAAGGAGGGTACGTACACGTTGGAAGCCGTCGATGGAAGTCTCACTGCAAAATCTAAATCCTTCACAGTGACCGCGCCCTCGGTAGCAACTTCGCTCACGTTC
>DATKPA010000093.1:0-19214 GCA_035524355.1 Phycisphaerae bacterium
GGTCTTTTCCGGTTTTGCGGTACTGTCAGGTTTTCGGCAAGAAAAATTGGGCGGTCTCGCGGTTTAATTGTAAATCTGTAGGGCTTACGACTTGCAGGACGATAGATAAGGCGGCCGGGCGTATCGCGGTGCGGTAGCGCCGGCATTTTACGCAATCCTAAACAAGGAAGAATGGATGAAACGCAGTTCACTGTATCGCCGAGCACGCCGCCATGACGTTTCCACGAGCCGCATCCTGGAGAGCCTGGAGCGCCGCGCTCTTTTCAGCGCGAATGTCGTCGGCTCCGTCTCCAACGGGATCCTGAGCCTCAAGGGCGACAACTACAACGACAGCATTGTTATCGACCAGGCCGGCTTAAGCGGCACTCAGGTGCGCGTGTCGTCCGGCGACGGCAAGACGCTCATCAACGGCCAATCCGCATCGGTCATTTTCAGCAATATCACCGGCCTCTCCATCAACGCCTACTCCGGCAACGACACCATCGCCATCAACAACGCCAACATCACCAATAGCGTCGCTATTACCGGTACCACCGGCAACCAGATCATCACCCTGACCAATGACAACGTTGGCGGCAACCTGTCCGTGACCAGCGGCGGCGGCCAGAACAGCACCGACATCGAGTCCACCCAAATCACCGGCACTGTCACCGTCAACGTCGGCGCCGGGTATTCCACGAGCTGCAACCCCTGCTGGGGAGGTTCCTCATTCGCCAACGCCAACGAGATTTTCACCCTCGGCAACGCCACGGTGAACGGCGATCTCTCCATCTCCAACGCCAGCGGTGAAACCACCACCACGTTCAACAATTCCATCGCCGCGGGCAACGTCACCGTCACCAACGGCGCCAATTCCTACGGCGGTTGCAACTTCAATTGTCATTCCGACTGCCACGGCAACACCCTCAATTCCGGCGATTCCTTCACCATGAACGGCAGCACCATCATCAATGACCTGACCATCTCCAACGCCAGCGACGGCAACAGCGTCGATCTTGAATCCTCCGTCGTGATCGGCAACGTCTCGGTCAGCAACGTGGTGAAGTCCACCAACCAGTCCAGCTTCTGCTGCAACAACACCTATAATCTCGCCAGCGCGGCCGATTCCTTCACCATGAACGAATCGCTCGTCGGCGCCGATCTGGGCATCTCCAACATCAGCGACGGCGCCACGGCAACCTTCACCAACGCCACCATCTCCGGCAACGTCAGCATCAATAACGGCGTCGGCTCCTACGGCCAGGGCTACACCACCTGCTGCGGGCAGAACTCCGACAGCTTCGGCGATTTCCTCACCATGAACGGCGCCAACCTCGGCGGCGGCCTGACCGTCAACAACGGCAGCACCTACAACAGCAGCGATCTCGAATCCACCCTCATCAGTGGTGACATCACGGTCGGCAACGGCCTCAACTACCTCACCACCACCACGACCACCACCTCCCACGGTTGCTGCGGCAGCGCCTGCGGCACCAGCACCCGCTACGTCGTCACCACCGATATCTTCACCATGAACGGCACCAACGTCGCCGGCAATGTCAACGTTGCGAATGCCAACGGCTACACCGACACCACCATCGACAACTCCCTCATCGGCAACAGCGTCGTCCTCACCAATGCCAGCGGCACCGCCGTCTTCGAAATGAGCTACACGATCGTCGGCTATAACCTCACCTTCACCGCCGGCAAGGGAAGCACCACCGCGACGGTCACCAGCAGCGACATCGGCGTCAATGCGACCTTCAATGTCACGGTCGGCGCTTCGGTCACCATCAGCCCGAGCGACGTCGGCGGCCAGGTCGTCATCTCCTGATCCAAAAGTTCCACTTCAGCAGTTGAACGACCCATGATCCCTTCGGCTCATGGGTCGTTTGCTTTTTCCCCCTGCCTTGCGCTCGCCGTTTTCGGACGTGATTCTGTCTGCAACACGCAGCATGGCAACTGTTTACCGCACTGCCTCCCCCCCCAAAAAACGACGTAAATTAGCCACGAAAAACACGAAGGACACGAAAGAGGCGAGTTGGAGGGGACGTGCGGTGTGATCGGGAAGAGTGGGCATGGCACGAAGAAGCGTGAACCTGGGACGGTAAACACTTACGCAGCATGTCGGCGAATGTGCGTTTTCGGACTCGAGAGATCTACAAATAAATTGGCCCGAGGCGTCTCCATATTGAACACTTCATGGCGAGTGTACCATCTGGAGAATTTAGGTGATCCTCCTCAACGACAGTTTGCGCAGACACACGACCCCGCGGCACCTCCACAGCGCCCGCGCCAGTGCGGTCGTCTTCATGATCCTTCTCATGGCGGTCCTCACGACCGGCATGGTCGCTACCATGGGAATAGTTTCCGGCATTCAGACCCAATCTTCCGGCGTTCTCCTCAAACGCAACGCGGCCTTCTACGCCGCCGAGGCCGGTCTTCAAACTGCGGTCTGGAACATGAACAACAACCCGAGCCCGACCGCCTGGCTTGCCACATTTTCCACCCCCCCCACCAGAACCATGTCCAACGGCTGCTCCTACACCCTCTACGCCGTCAACAATAACTGGCCCACATCCGTCACCTTCCAATCCGTCGGCAGCAGCTCCGACGGGTCCGTCTCGACCCAGGCCACCGTCACCATCACCAACTCCGTGATCGCCCCCGGCATGGCGATCGGGGGCGGCATGTCCGACTCGGGCACGACCACTGTCGCGGGCAATGTCCAGGTCGTCGGCGCCATGGCGCGTAGCGGTAATATCACGCTCACCACCGTCCCCGGGCAGCCCGCAGCCAGCCTTGAGGGACTGTTAACCCTCTCCAATACGGGCAAGACCATTACCGTCCCCGGCAACGTCCTGTTTAACGGCGCCATCTCCAATACCGGCACACTCACCGCCGGCACCGTGAGCGCCCCCGGCACAGTACAATCCGGCGGAAAAATCACGAATACCGGCACAATCACGGGTAGCCAGACATCCTACTCCAGCCCCAACGTCTCCATCGCGGCCCCCACCGTCGACACCGCCTCCCTCATCACTCAGGCCCAGGCCAATGGCACCATGATGTCCGGGGGCACCCTCTCCAGCCCCACCTTCAACTTCAACGCCAGCCCCAACGGCATCATCTACATCCTCGGACCCACCACCACCATTTCCGGCACCATCACCGTGAAAGGCTCCGGCACTCTCATCGTCGCCGGCACGCTCACCACGACGGCTGCGCTCGGCTCCTCCGGAAGCCCCGTCACCATGAACCTTGTCACGACCGGCAATCTCTCCACCAGCGGTACCAGCGGCATCTACCTGAATGGCACGCTCGCCGTCGGCGGCAGCTACGCCAAGTCCGGCACGACCGCCGTCAACGGCTACGTCATCGTCCAAGGAAGCATCTCTTCCTCGGGAAACGTCACCGTCACCAACAACTCCGCTCCCGCGCCCCCCTCGTTCGTTCACTACACCGGCTCGGGCGGCAGTGGTATCCAGATCAGCAATTTCACCGGCGCAACTTACTGATCACCCCAGGAGGACTTCGTGCTCGTACATGCTCCACACTTTCCACGCCGCTCCGCCAGCGCCCGCGGGTTCACGCTGCTCGAAATGCTCTGCACGGTCCTCATCATTGGAATCATTTCCGCCACAGTGATGGTCAATGCCGGAACCACTGACGCCACGACACGCCTCGACCGGGCCGCCCAAGCCATCATCGCCGCCTGCCGCTACGCCCGCACCCAGAGCCTGGGCCACGGCCAGACCTCCGGCACCTCGCTTCAACCCACCGACGCCTACGGCATCCAGATCGATACCAGCGCCAACACCATCACCGTTTACCACGCCACCTGGGATTCCGCTCATAGCCGCTGGTCCCTCCCCGGCACCACCGTCACCGACCCCCTCTTCGGCAGCGGCACGTGCGTGATCAACCTGAGCACCTTCCCCGGTTGCTCCGGGGTCACCATCTCCGCGGTACAACTGACCGGCACGTCGGATACGTCCACCAACACCGCCTCGCCCTACTACTGCCAGTACCGCCCCTTCGGTGACACCCTCAACTACGGATCCGCCAGCGCCGCCATCACCCTCAGCTACGGCGGACAGTCCTGCTCGGTCAACATCCCCAAGGTTGGCGACCCCACGGAGAACTGACATGCGCCGCCATCGACATCCTCCGGTCCGTTCGCAGCGCGCTTATACGCTCATCGAAGCGCTTCTCATGGTCACGCTGCTTGGGATCATTTCCATTCCCGTAGGCAACTCGCTGGTCTCTTCCTCCCGCAGCACCGAAGCCAACGAAAACACCATGCTCATTGATAACGAACTCGTTCGACGGATGGAAACCCTCCGCGCCACCTATCAGAGCCAGATGGCCAATCTCGGTATCCCCCAAACCTCCACAATCACCATCGGCAACAGTTCCTACACGTTGACCACGGACATCGAAAAAGACGATCCTGTCACCCCCGGCTACAACAGCTCTGACCCCGGCCGTAAAACGACCTTTCTTACCCTTTCCGTCTCCATCGCCGAAAGAACCCTTAGCACGGACGTGAGCAACTGATGAAATACCATCTGACCCATCATCGCCCCCGCCGCAGCCGCCGTGCCTTCACCTTCGTCGAGCTGATGGCCTCCCTGATCATCTTCGCGGTCGTCTCCACGGCGGGCACGTACCTCCTCGCATCCGCCGCCAAATCCCAGGAATACGTCAAGGGCGGCGCCAACGCCGAATCCGAAGTTGAATTCGCCATTCAACGAATCACCGAAAACATCCGCGACGCCACCGCCCTCTCCTATACCTCCACCTCCCTTACCATCACCTCCCCGCCCAGCCCCCTCATCAGCAACAACACTTTCGGCATTTCCTATTCCCTCGTCGGCACGAACCTCATCGAGTCCTACACCAACAATGGCAACAGCTCCTCCTACTCCTCCGGCACCATCGTCCACAACGTCGTCACATCCGGATTCAGCATCGCCCCGCTTTCCGGCAATAACAAGGCCTTCCAGATCACCATCAGCGCCGGCACGAACAGCACCGCCGTCATCCAACGAACATTCGTCGCGTTCGGCCGCAATCTCTAGCCTGAGTTGCTCGGATTCGGCGGATCAGTGAATTTGATAACCGCACCCGAATAGATTGCGACAAAACCCCGACACCCTGCCGGGGTTTTCTTTTGCGCTTTGCGGAGCCGGACCATAATGACGGGCATTCCCCTCGCAGACAAAGGGCGCACAAATGACAAATAGGTTCTGCAATTTCCGACGGGTGATGTGGACCGCATGTCTTTGCGGGATCATCGGAAGCGTGGACGCCAGGGCGGCGGTGTTTCAATGGTCGACGACGATTGACGATGTGGTGTCGTCGGAGACGAACGATCATCCGCGGGCGTTTTTGTGGATTCCGGAAAACTGTCAGCGCGTGCGCGCGGTGGTGATCGCGGATCAGAATATGGAGGAGGAGCAGCTCTTCCAGGATGCGGCGTTCAGAAAGACGCTCGCGGAGCTGGGGTTCGCGGAGATCTGGATGGCGCCGGGGATGGGGTCGATTCATTTTCGGTACGACCAGGGCGATGGGGAACGGCTGGAACGGGTGCTCAAGACGCTGGCGGTAGAATCGGGATATGCGGAACTGGCGGATGCGCCGCTCGTGCCGACGGGGCATTCGGCGACGGCGAGCTGGTGCTGGGATGTGGCGGCGTGGAAGCCGGAGCGGGTGCTGGCGGTGCTGTCGCTGAGCGGGCAGTGGCCGTACTTTGAGTCGGATTTTCGGGCGGATCGGAGCGTCGATGGCGTGCCGGGTCTGACGACGAAGGGGGAATATGAGATTCGGGGGAGCCTGGAGCAGGGGTGGTACGCGGGGTTGAAGGGGGACTATTTCCAGAAGCATTCCAACGCCGCATTCACGCAGGTGGTGGAACCGGGGGACGGGCACTTCAGCGCGTCGAAGGAGAAGATTGCGCTGATTGATTTGTACCTGCGGAAGGCGGCGCGGTATCGGTTGCCGCGAGAGATGCCGGAGAGCGGGCCGGTGGCGCTGCGGCCGATCGATGCGGGCAAGGAGGGATGGCGGTATGAAGTGTGGCATCTCGATGGGCCTCCTACCGCGCCGGCGGCCCCGGTCGGCGCGTACAAGGGTGCGTTGGATCATTCCTTCTGGGCGTTCGATGAAGAGATGGCCAAGGCGATCGAAGCGTTTCAGGGAAGATTCCGGGGAAAGCGGACGGTGCTGATCGGATATCGGCAGAAGGAGGGGCTCACGGCGCCGGTGCCGGACCATGCGATGGTGCATCTGAAATTTGAACCCCGGGGGGGGGTGGAGGATGGGATGACGTTCATCCTTTCCGGCGGTTTCTGGGATCGCGTGCCGGCAACGACCGACGGTAAGGGATCGGAATGGCAAGGCTGGCTCGGCGAGGGAATCCGCACGGTCGCACAGAACGAAGCGATTCCGCATCCGGCCGGTGAAGAGGGCAAAATGACGATCGAGCCGATCTGCGGGCCCGTGGAGCAGAAGGATGGGCGGACGTTTGCGATTCGGTTTAACCGCGTCGGGTTCGACAACCCGAAGCGGTCGAACGACATCTGGCTGGTGCTGACGTATCCGGGCGATGGCACGTACAAGCGCATGGTGCAGCAGGCGGAGCTGCGGTTTCCGCTGGTGAACACCGAGGGGACGGCGCAGACGATCGAGTTTTCGGAGATTGCGGATCAGAAGGCGGGGGAATCGCAGGCGGTGCAGTTGCGGGCGACGTCGAGCGCGGGTTTGCCGGTGCATTACTACGTGCGCGAAGGACCGGCGGAGGTGGATGATGCGGGGAAGTTGAGGCTGACGACGATTCCCCCGCGGGCGAAGTTTCCGGTGAAGGTGACGGTGGTGGCGTGGCAGTGGGGAAGGTCGGTGGAACCGCGGGTGAAGTCGGCGAAGGCAGTGGAAAGGACGTTTGGCGTAACGGGACCTTGAGGAAGATTCGCCTCGCTTCGCATCGGCGGGACCGCGTGAAGGCGGAACTCCGAACGGATGTGGGACGTGTGGATTTCTTTTGGGGGTGGGCTGATAATGCCTCGCGATGCGTACGATATTTTTGATGGGTTGCGTGTTTCTGGCGGCGTGCGGGCCGAACTATACGGCGGTCAACAATCGGCTGCGCGCGGAGAATTCGCAGCAGGAGAAGGAGATCGCCACACTGAAGGCGAAACAGGCGTCGGATGCAGCGATCATCCAATCGCTGCAGGACCAGCTCAGCGGCAAAGTGCCGCGGGTGGAGACGCTTCCGCCGGAGCGGCTGGCGGAGTTGTTCACCGTGGGCTCGGTGCAGATCCAGAAGGAAACCGGCAGCACGGATCTCGGAACGGGGGACGGGAAGTTGAAGGGGTTCCGGATATTCATTCGCACGCTCACCGCCGACGGGATGGTTTTACCGGCAACGGGGAAGCTGGAGGTCGAGGCGTTTGATTTGCCGCCGGCGCCGGATCAACCGGTGCGGATCGGCACCTGGACGTTCTCGGCGGAAGAGATGAAGAAGAACTGGTACGCGGGGCTGGGGCTGAATCATTTCGCGTTCAATCTGCCGTGGGAAACTCCGCCGCGACATGCTGACGTGACGTTCAAGGTGAGGTTCACCGAAGCGCTCACCGGGAATGTGTTCACGGCTCATCTCGAGAAGAAAGTGACTCTGCCGGGCGGTTCCTAATCCCCCCCCCCCACACCGACGCCGCCTGAAGGCGGAAGTCCAAACAACCGGTTCGCGCCAGGAACCGTAAGAGTGGACGTGGGACGCAGCTTGCGCGTTCCGGACAACTGTGCAGAGGGGCGATGACGACGGTAGAAGAGTTGTATGCGAATGCACCGGTCGCAGCCGCCAATGCCCGGGGGAAGCCCTTGCGGAAGATCCGGCCGCGCAAGGGGTGGATCGGGGTGGACGTGCGGGAGATGTGGCGGTTTCGCGACCTGCTGTGGTCGCTGGTGATTCGCGACATCAAGCTGAGGTACAAGCAGACGGCGCTAGGGGTGAGCTGGGTGGTGCTGCAGCCGCTGGTGGCCGCGGGGATATTTTCGTTCGTCTTCGGCAAGCTGGCGTCGATGCCGGTGGACAAGACGACGGATGGCCGGCCAATCCCGTATTTTCTGTTTTCGTTCGCGAGCCTGGTCGGGTGGCAACTGTTTGCGAATTCGGTGAACAAAATATCGGGCATCCTCGTGGGGAATTCGGCGATGGTGTCGAAGGTCTATTTTCCGCGGCTGATGCTGCCGATCAGCGGGACCATCGGGTGCGCGGCAGATGCGCTGGTGGCGTTTGCGATGCTGGTGGTGATGCAGCTCTGGCAGGGGATCGGGTTCGGACCACAGGCGTTTCTCATTCCATTCATGGCGCTGCCGTTCGTGGCGATCTCGCTGGGCATCGGCATGTGGTCGTCGGCACTCTGCGTGCAGTACCGGGACGTCGGCGTGATTCTGCCGGTGGCGCTGCAGTTTCTCATGTACGCCAGCCCGGTCGCTTACACGGCGAACGTCGTCGATAAATACCCGCTGATCCACTACCTCTACTATCTCAATCCGATGGCGGCGCTACTGGGGGCGTGGCGGTGGAGCGTGCTCTCGACCCCGTTCCCGCCCATGTGGGCATTCTGTTACGCCATGATCATGTCGTTCCTGGCGCTGCTCGCCGGGACGATGGTGTTCCGGAGAATGGAAAGGACGTTCGCCGATGTCATTTAGCGATCCGGCCATTTCCGTGCGGGGGCTCGGCAAGAACTACACCATCGTGCACAAGCAACACAAGCATTCGACGCTGGCCGAAACAATGCTGCACGCCATGCGGCGTCCGTTCAAGCGGATGGAGCAGGAGACGTTCTGGGCGCTCAAGGACGTATCGTTTGATGTGCCGCGGGGAGAGGTGGTGGGGATCATCGGAAAGAATGGCGCGGGGAAATCGACGCTGCTGAAGATTCTGTCGCAGATTGCGGAGCCGACGGAGGGGGAGATTGATTTGTACGGGCAGGTGGGGTCGCTGCTGGAGGTGGGAACAGGCTTTCATCCGGAGCTCACAGGGCGGGAGAATGTGTTTCTCAACGGGGCGATTCTGGGGATGCGGCGGCGCGATATTCAGCGGCAGTTTGATGCGATCGTCGACTTCGCCGGCGTGGAGAAATTTCTCGATACGCCGGTCAAACGCTATTCGTCCGGCATGTACGTGCGGCTGGCGTTTGCGGTGGCGGCGCATCTGAATCCGGAAATTCTGATCGTCGACGAAGTGCTCGCTGTCGGCGATGCCGAGTTCCAGAAAAAGTGCCTCGGCAAAATGCAGGACGTTTCGCAGGGGCAGGGCCGCACGGTGCTCTTCGTCTCGCACAACATGGCGGCGGTGCGGCAGCTCTGCACGCAGGCGATCTACCTGAAATCAGGCCGGATCGTGAAGCAGGGGGCGACGGAGGAGGTGCTCGATCTCTACAACGCGACGCGCGAACGGGCGTATGTGACGCGCGAGGCGAACGAGCATGGGCTGTCCTTTGTCGATCTGGAGATGCGCGATACGGTGACCGGCGCACGCACCGAGGCGCCGGTGTTCAATCGCGATTACATCATGATTGCTCACGTGCGGGTGAAGAGACCGCTGACCCATGCCGCTTTGAACCTGCGGATTTTCGATGACTTGAACAACAAGGTGACGTCGATCTGCTCGGTGGAGGAGGGGCTAGGGCCGATCACGATGGAGGGGGATGTGCGGATCAGGTACCGGTTTTCGAAGATGGGGCTGTATCCGGGGCGCTACGCGGTGAACCTGGAAGTGGATCGGCCGAACGATCCGACGCGCTATCTGCAGATTGAAGATGCGCTGGTCTTCGAGGTGCAGCCGGCGATCATCCATGATGCGATGTGGGCGTACGAGAAGGCGCACGGGGTGGGGCGCATGGTGGAGGAGGTGACGCTGCTGGAGGGGGATCGGCGCGAGAGCGGGGATGAGGCGCTGCTGCGGTCGGCGTAAGAGGGGGGAGGTGGGTTAATGGAGTTAATGGAGTTAATTGAGTTAATTGGGTTAAGTAGTTAATTGGGACTCGGCACGTCATACGCGCGTTGCCTCAATTAACCCAATTAACCCAATTAACTCATTTAACTCATTTAACTCCCTCCGCCAGATGCGCCCGTGTCCACTCGACAATGTGTTGCGCGAGCACGGCGCGCGGCGTGCGAACAGCGCCGGCGTCATCGATGAGATAGGCGCCGCTGGGAATGCCACTCGAGGCCTGCGTCATCGCGAGGGTGTTGGCGACCATCAAATCGGCCTTGCTCGCCGTGCGCGAGGCGGAGGCCACGCGCAGCAGTTCCTCTTCCGTGATGTCCACTTCCAGTTTGAACTTGATGAGCACGCCGCGGTAATTCCAGTTGCTGCGGAACATGTCGATCAATTTGGGCGTGGCGGCGGCGGCGATAGCGATCTGCTGGTGCGTCGATTTCACCTTCGGCGCCGAAACATCCTCGACCACCCAGGATTCCTTGCCATCGGGACGCTTCGTGCGTTCGACGATGCGGAACGTCGCCGTCGGTTTGTAGTCCGAAACGGCGGCGGACATTGCGACGACATCCACGCGATCGCCCGACGTCATGCGCTCTTCAAGCAGCAACTGCAGCTCCGCGTGCGTGGAAAAAGTTTCGACGCCGAGCATGCCGGCGCCGCCGGAGTAACCGTCGTACTGGTCCGCGTGCTGCTGGTTGCTCGTCAGGAGCGTCACGCTGCCGAGGTGCAGGAACGCAAGAGCAAGATCGAGGCCGGTTCTGCCGGTGAAGATGTTCCCCCAGTCGCGGACCTTGTCGATTCTTTCGCGCGTCGGTCCGGCGGTGACGAGGATATGCAGCGGTTGGGAAAGAGGGGGGGGGTTGTTGGACATTGCGGGACCCTTATACTGTTTGCCCGCACCACGATACCAGAGGAATTGCCGTGAGACACGCGACGCTTCGGACGGGATTATTTCTTGCACTTCTTGCACCAATGTTTCTTGCAATCCCGATGGGCGGATGCTCGAGCGCGTCGCGGGAGTCGGAGCCGAAGGTGCCGCCGCTGGGATCGAAGGCGCCGGACTTCACGCTGCCCGATGCGCACGGCGGGAACGTGAGGCTGTCGGAGCTGATGAAGAAGGGCCCGGTGCTGATCGTGTTTCACCTGGGGTATAGCTGTCCACGCTGCGTGTCGCACCTGCGCGAGCTGGCAGTGCGCAAGGCGGAGTTCGACAAGTACCGCACGCAGATTGTCGCGATCGGGCCCGATTCGGTCGAGGACACGAAGCAGTCGATCGAGGCCTACGGCGATTTTCCGTTCCCCATGCTGTGCGATCCGGACATGAAAGTCTATCGCGAGTACGGGCTGCTGACGGGCTCAGATACGATCTTTCACGGCCTGTTCATCATCGACTCGCACGACGTCGTGCGGATGGGAGCGAAGTCGACGCATCCGATCGAGCAGTTCGATACGATGCTCAAGTGTTTGCAGAAGGTGGATTCGGAGGGGGAATAATGGAATCAGTGAGGAAGGTTTGTGGCCTCGTGCAGCGGCGTTGCAACGCGTGCGGCGTTCAAGGAGAACGCCCGGGAAGTCAATAAAACGCGTAGTTGAACCCCTACTATTCCTACATGAGAACTTCGGCTTGTCGTGGCTCGGAATTTGCCCTATGAATTCCTGCATGAGTCCACTGGCCTTTACATTCATCACGTTCGCAGCGTCGATTGTCGCAGGTGTTTGCGGGTCGATTCTCGGCCTCGGCGGCGGAATTGTCGTCATCCCCGTTCTCACGCTTCTGCTGGGCGTGGATATTCGCTTTGCTATCGGGGCCTCCATCGTATCAGTCATTGCAACCTCATCTGGAGCAGCCGCCGCCTACGTACGCGAGCACATGACCAATCTCCGCGTCGCCATGCTCCTCGAGCTCGGCACTACCAGCGGAGCACTCACCGGCGCCTTCCTCGGCGGACTCATCGCCGGCCGCTGGCTCTTCCTGATCTTTTCCGTCGTGATGGGCTATTCCGCACTCGCCATGTTCCAGAAGCGCCACTCCGATCCCAGCGTCCCCGTCCCCCCGGACCCCATTGCCGACCGCTTGAAGCTCCACGGCGAGTATTTCGACGAACAGGCGGGCGAGGTCGTACGCTACCGCGTCACGCACACGCCGCTCGGCCTCGCCCTCATGTACGTGGCGGGCATGGTCTCGGGCTTGCTGGGCATCGGCTCGGGATCGCTCAAGGTCCCCGCCATGGACCTCGCCATGCACCTCCCCATCAAAGTCTCCTCCACCACCAGCAACTTCATGATCGGCGTCACCGGCGCCGCTTCCGCCGGCGTTTACTTCGCTCGCGGAGACATCAACCCCTTTATCGCCGGACCCGTCGCCGCCGGCGTCTTGATCGGGGCAACCCTCGGCTCGCGCCTGCTCGGACGCCTCAAAAGCAGTTGGGTCCGCGTGGCCTTTGTCGTCGTCCTGCTCTGGGTCTGCCTGCAGATGGCCTACAAGGGAATCGTCGGATGACCAGCACTCAAACCATTCCTCAGAATGCCGCCGTCCTCAAAGTCGAGCTCCTCATCTCCAACCTCTTGCGCATCGGCGTGATCACCAGCCTCACCATCGTCGTCATCGGCACCGTGCTGACATTCGTCCACCACCCCGAATACCTGCAGTCGCGCGATGCGCTCGCGGACCTGATCTCCGGCAAAAACGCTTTCCCCCACACCATCGGTGAAGTCTGGACCGGCCTCCTGATGCTCCACGGCCGCTCCATCGTCATCGTCGGCCTCCTGCTCCTGATCGCCACCCCCGTCATGCGCGTCGGCGTCTCGATCTTCGCCTTCCTCTACGAACGCGACCGCATCTTCGCCCTCATCACCACGATCGTCTTCCTCCTGCTGCTGCTCTCGTTCCTGCTCGGAAAGGCCACAGCTTAGCGGCGGCGACGGCCACCCGGAACCACGCACCAGATACATACAAATGCGACCATATACTGTGCCGTAAAAAAAGGCCCGCGATTCCGCAGGCCCTTCGTGACGTCAGTTTATATACATCGACTCGGGCTTATTCGTGCCCCATGTCCGGATCGGCATCACCCTCATCCTCGTCCGCTTCGAGCGTATCCACGCCCCCGCCGGCCGCGCCATCGCCCATCGGCATCGCGCCCAGCGTCGCGTAAATCGACCCGTCGAGGAACCCTTCCAGCTTCCGCGCCCGCACCGGATGCTGCAGCTTCCGGATCGCCTTCGCTTCCACCTGCCGCACGCGCTCGCGCGTCACCTTGAAGATCCGCCCGACTTCCTCCAGCGTGTAGGTATACCCATCGCCGATGCCATACCGCAGCTTGATGATCTCGCGCTCGCGGTAAGTCAGGGTCTTCAACACCTGATCGATCCGCTCCCGCAGCATCTCCTGCGTCGCCGTCTCAACCGGATTCTCCGCCGCCTCATCCTCGATGAAGTCGCCGAAATAAGAATCCTCAGACTCGCCCACCGGACGATCCAGCGAAATCGGATGCCGCGAAATCTTCAACACACGCCGGCACTCGCCGACCGGCATCTTCGCTTCCTTCGAAATCTCCTCGATCGTCGGCTCGCGCCCCAGCTCCTGCAAAAGCCGCTTCGAAATGTTCCGCAGCTTCGACATCGTCTCGATCATGTGCACCGGAATACGAATCGTCCGGGCATGATCCGCAATCGCCCGCGTGATCGCCTGGCGAATCCACCACGTTGCATACGTCGAGAACTTGTAGCCGCGGCGATACTCGTACTTATCCACCGCCCGCATCAACCCCGTGTTCCCTTCCTGAATGATGTCCAGGAACGAAAGCCCGCGGTTCCGATACTTCTTCGCGATCGACACCACCAGACGCAGGTTGCCTCCGGAAAGTTTCCGCTTGGCATCCTCGTACTCGTTGAACACAAGCTGAATCGCCTGGCAGCGGCGAACGAGCGACTCCGGATCTTCAAGCACGAGATCCTGCAATCCCTCGAACTCTTCCTGCATCGCCGTGCGATCATCTTCCGAGAGCCGGCTGTTGCGTTCGGTCAGGCGGTTCTTGATCTCCACCATCTTCCCGCAAATGCTGGCCAGCTTCTTCATCAGCGGAATGACCTTGCTGGTGCGGAGCGACAGCTCTTCCAGCAGCGTCACCGCCTTGCGCCGGCGATTCCGCATCCGCCGCTTGATCTCTTCCTTCATGTTCTCGCTGGTGCCGGTCTCGCGGAATTTGCCCCAGTCGAGGCGATCCTGCTCCAGCAACTTGCGAACGGTCGCAAGGTTTTCCGGAATGCGCTTGGAGATCGTCCCCTTCGCATCCACTTCCGCGGTCGAAATCCGCATCGTGCGATCGAAC
Source organism: Phycisphaerae bacterium (assembly GCA_035524355.1). GTDB lineage: Bacteria > Planctomycetota > Phycisphaerae > WQYP01 > WQYP01 > DATKPA01. Next base: position 14,326 of record DATKPA010000093.1, read on the forward strand.
GGCAACTCGCCCGATTCGACCTGCGCCAGAATGTCGACCGCCGCCTGCAGGCAGTAATCCGATTCGAGCACCTTCCGGCGAAACGCCATCCTGGTCAGCTCGATCTTCTTCGCCAGCCGGATTTCCTCATCACGCGTCAGGAGCGGAATTTCGCCCATCTGCGTGAGATACATCCGGACCGGATCGTCGATGCGCTTCGACCCCGCGTCGGCCGCATCGACTTCCTCCATCTTCTCAATTTCTTCCTCGGCCTGCCGCATCATCGCTTCGTCCGGCTCATCCGCCGACGGCGGCGCGACATGCTTGTTCCCCTCCACCTCGTCCAAGAGCTCAATGCCCAGTTCGTCGAACTGCTGCATCAGCGCATCCAGGCGATCCGGCGCAATGGCATCATCGGGAAGAAGTTCGTTCAACTCCTCATAGGTCAGGTATCCCTGAGCCTTGCCCTTGGTCACCAGCAGCGCCAGGTTCGCATTGGCCTTGGCCAGCGGAACCGTGTTGACCGTTGCCGGGGGTTGAACGGTTGTTCCAGAACTACTCACAAGACCTCCAAAACCACTTCGAATCCCCGTCAGCACAGCGAACAATCTGACGAGGCGTTACCGGGGATTTCCTACGGGGCACTCAAGTGAAGAAGGCACATTCGGCGATCGCGATGGATACACCGGGCCCGTCGTCTCATGACGACCACTCGTGCGGGCGTGGGAAAAACGCCGGAAATTATGTGTCTAATAGCTCGAGCCCCGCGAGCCCTGCCCGGTGTTTCAATGACAAAAGCAGACCCAACGCCACGAGCTTAGGGACTGCCCATCGTTCTGAAACATCCTTCTCGGGGCAGGCGTTGCCGAACCCCTATTACAAACAGGTTATTCTACTCTCCAAAATTGGCACTGGCCAACCTGGACTTAGGATATTTGTGAGAATTGTTCAGAAAAAGATAAAAATCGGCATGCCCTGGCCGGCTCACGTCCCCATTTCAGGGGAGATCTATCCACAAAACGGAATGTTTTCACGCCGCCGCGCACTCCAGCTCCGGCATACTTGCGAATCCCTCTCATCACCAACGCTTCTTTCCCACGTCCGCCACAGAACGGGCGCCAACCGCTAGCGCCGCCCCACCCCTACACCCCCGGATACCGCCGATTCCCCCCCTGCGCATTCCGCTTCGCCGCCTCCATGATCGACGCAAAATCCGGATCCACCGCCGGCCCCGCCTCCCCCCCCTCCACTCCCGCCTCATCCCCCAAATCCGCCGCAATCGACGGATCCTCGTGCCGCCGCGCATTGCGAAGCTCCGCCAGCGAATCCTGAGCCACCCCCCCCAGCGTCAGCCCACGATCATCCACCGATTGCTTCAGCAGCTTGATCTGGTTCGGCGACAGGTTCGAAGGATCCAGCCAGTCCGACGTCTTCTGCTCCAGCTCAATCGCCTCGCGCACCAGTTCCGGATTCTCCAGATCCGAAATCAACTGCGCAAAACTGCACGCTGTCAAATCCGTGTGGCTCTCAAAATACTCGAGCAGATGCGCCGCCAAATCCTGAAACGTCACAAACAACGTCAACGAAAGCTCATCCCGCAGCTTCTCATACAACGGCGGCTGCGCCAGCAGCGCCCCCAGCAGCCACCCCTCCGCCGCATCCAGCCCCTTGAGCTGTCCAATCGCAGGCCGCGCCGCCGGCGCATTCTTCGCCGCAGGCTCCTGCATTGAAGGCCAATTCTCCCCACCCCCCCCGGAGCCCACGGGGGGGGATTGCAATCCCTGGGCATGCGCCGGCTCAGCAGCGCGCGGCCCCGCGCCCTGATGCCCCAACCGCTTCAGCGTCGCCGTCACCTCCTCAATCGACATCCCTACCAGACCCGCCAGCTTCGACAGCAACAGCCCCCGCCGAATCGGATCCATGTTCTGCGACCCCCCGCTGCTCTCCATCGCCGTCCCCACAAACCGCATGAACTGCGTGATCGCCTCCTGCTTCGCCGTCAAACTCTGCGTCCCATGAAACTGCTTCCCCAGCCGATTCCACTGATACGTCATCGCATCCACGGCATTGTCCACCAACTTCTGAAAAGGCTCCCCTCCATTCTTCATGCAAAAATCGCACGGATCCTTCCCATCCGGCACGCTTGCTATCTTCACGTCCAGCGTCCCCCGCACAAACACCTCCATCGCCCGATCCGCCGCCCGAAACCCCGCATCGTCCGAATCAAACACCAGCACGATCGTCTGCGCATAATTCTTCAGCGCCCGCGCATGCTCCGGCGTCAACGCCGTCCCCAGCGTCGCAATCACATTCGTCACCCCCACCTGATGACACGCAATCACATCCATGTACCCCTCCACCACCACCGCCGTCCGCGTGCGGATGATCTGCTGCCGCGCCAGGTTCAACCCGTACATCGACTCTGACTTGTTGAACAGCCGCGTCTCCGGCGAATTCAGATACTTCGCCTCCACCACGTTCCCCGCCTCATCCCGCCGCTCCTGCAGAATCCGCCCCCCGAACGCGACGACGCGCCCGTTCCCGCTCGACCCACCACTCGCATCAATGATCGGAAAAATCACCCGGTTCCGAAACACATCGTACGGCGAACCGTCCTGCCGCTTCTTGATCAACCCCGCCTGCTCCAGATGCTCCGGCTTGATCGCCAGCCGCATCGCCGCATTCACCAGCCCCGTCCACGAATCCGGCGCAAAGCCCAGCCGAAACTTCGCGATCGTCTCATCCGTCAACCCGCGCGAATGAAAATAATCCAGCCCCGCCTTCCCCCCCCCACCCTGCGGACTCTGCAAATGCTTCTGAAAAAAATCGCACGCCCACTCATTCGTCGATGCAATCTGCTCCCGTACGCTCGGCCCCTCCTGCGGCGCTCCCCCCCTCCCCCGCGGCAACTCCGGCAACTTGATCCCCGCCCGCTGCGCCAACATCCGCAGCGCCTCCCCCGCCGACAGCTTGTGATACTCCCGCACAAACTTAAACACATCCCCCCCCGTCCCGCACACAAAACAATGAAAAATCTGCTTCTGCGGCACCACCGCCATCGACGGCCGCCGATCATCATGAAACGGACACAGCCCCTTGAACTCCTTCCCCGCGCGCTTGAGCGCAATCGACTCCCCAATCACCTCGACAATATCCACCGCCCCCCTCACCTGCTCAAAAATCTCATGCGATCCAGCCATGCCCCAAAGTATAGCAACGCCCCCTCCCCCGTGTAGCGCCGGCCCAACGGGCCGCCGCGTTTCGGCAAGTCGCAACGCGACGAGCCGCCCCCTACAATCCCCCCATGGTCCTCGCCTACCACCTGATCTTCACCGTCTACGGCTTCTGGCTCCCCAATGACCCACGCGGCTCCTGGTCCGATTTCGTCCGCTCATGGGACCTCTACATCGCCGCCGGCCCCGCCACCAAAACTTCCACGCACAAATCCGTCGCCCACGCCCCTCACGACTATTCCGCGCGAATCGCCGCCAAATCCGCCCTCCGTTACCCACCTGTCACGTTTTCAGACGACCAAATCCAAACCGTCGCCGCCGGCTTCCAATCGGCCGTGGATCGATCCCGCTTCCTCATTCACGCCTGCAGCTTCCTCCCCACCCACGTCCACGCGGTCATCGCCCGCCACAAGTACGACATCGAAACCGTCATGAATCAACTTAAAGGCCAGGCTTCCACAGCCCTCACGCGTGCCGGCCTACACCCCTTCCAAAACACGTTCCTCCCCAGCGGCACCCGACATTCCCCCTGGTCCGAGGAAGGCTGGGACGTCTACCTAAACACCCCCCACGAAATCCAACACGCCATCCGGTACGTTCAAAACAATCCGCTCAAAGAACGACGCCCCCCTCAACACTGGCCCTTCATCGCCCCATATCGCCCCTAAAACCCCGCGGCGGGCCGTTGGCCCGGCGCTACACGCCGCCGCCGCAAAAGCCCCACCCCCACCACCCCCACCACCCCCACCACCCCCAGCACCCCCACCGAAGCAGGCTCCGGCGCCGCCACGAAAGTGGGATTCACCTGCGCGAACGCCCCCACTTCCGGAAAGCCTTCATAAATAAACGACGTGGTAATCGGAAATCCAAACACCGATCCCTGCAGAGTCGCAGGCGTGTCCGTCGTGGTAAACTGAAACGTCCCCATTTGCCCCGGTGAAATGGCGCTGCCCGAAACGTTGTAATACTCGATGCTCGTTCCAGGAAAGCCCGGCGAAATCAACCCAACCCAACCCGTCGGCTCGCTCGCCGCACTGGGCGCCGTCGGGAGAAAATCATACTCAATCGGCGCCCCCGGCGGCGTCCACGCAAACCAGAACGTCCCGATGTTTGTCGTACCCGTATTGTCCACCGTGATGGTGTAATGATTATCCGCCCCAACAGTCGAGGTTAACGCTATCTGCGCACTCGCGCTCATTGCGGCCCGGGCCGTTCCCGCAAAGAAAGCCATCACCACCGCCGGCGCCACCACGCTCAAACAAGCTCGCATGCTCATTGTATTTTCTCCGCGCTCGTAAACGTTCGAATGAATCCACGCCCATGTGTGCCCGGCGCCACGATGTTTATTCACTCTCGCCGCAAAAATTTCTTGACGTTCGTAAAAAGGTAGGGTATACTTGCCTCGATGCAATTCGGAGGGGGAACCACCATGCCACACAACACTGGTACAGCCAGGATTACGGATAGCCCATCACCCGCTCCTCACGCCCACCATCTCCCCGCGCCGCCAGCCCCAAACCCCTCAAAAACTTTTCCCCACAACCCCAAAACACCCCAAAACCCACCCCACACCCCCAATAACGCCATTTCACCCCCAAAAACCACCCCAACGTCCCGCCATATCGCAGCGGAACGACCCCAAAATCCCCACAGGTACCCCCCCCTACGCCGCCTTTT